>NZ_QUFB01000059.1 GCF_003478335.1 Clostridium sp. AM49-4BH | reverse complement strand
TCGCTACGATGCGCTACGTCACGTTACTTAATGTCTCTGAAATACGAGACATAAGTAACGACGAGCGCAAAGTCCCTTTCAAAAATGATGAATACCTTGCTTCCGGGACTTCGAGTTTCCGAAAGGCATGTAAATCAATCATCAGAGACAACAAAATCTAGAAATCCCTGTGAAAACCTATTGCGGCAAAGCAATTGCTATAGTTTCTTGATGGCAGAACTCACTATATAGCGGCTGCAAAATATAATTAGTCCATCGACATAATAAGCAATATGTGAATCGGTTAGTAACGTCCGGTATAAAGTTTTAGTTCATTACCGTTTCATTGCATCTATCACACGTTTTACCTCTTCCTCATCCAACTCTACAATGTCCGCAATAGATGCAATACTATCACCCCGTTCATGTAACTTTTGAATCGTTCGTTCCCTTGTTTTGGCTGTTCCCGTTTCTTCACCTTTCCTTAAGCCTTCTTCCTTTCCCTCTAGGTAGCGCTGACGATATTCATATTCTAATGTCATATAGTCCAACCTCCATCTCTCGTTTTGGCGGGCCGAACACACTGCTTCCTCCAGCTCCTCTGTAAATTTGTCCGACGCACCTTTTCCATCAATATAATCCAAAATCCGTTTCATTTCGGGACTCACATCGTCCATTGTTCCCTTTGTACTTAAGATTATCTTAACTGCGTCATCGTCTAATGTCAATGCCTAGTTTCCGTTACATCTATACGATAAAAACCAGCCATTTCTCACCACATCATCCGATATCTTCTCGGTGTCAATCCTTCTATCTTCTTAAATGCCCGATTAAAATAATTGGGATCCGATATCCCACACTTCTCCCCGATCATCTCCACTGACAGATCCGTAAATCGCAGCAGCTGCTTTGCACGCGTAATACGAATCTGCAGCAAATACGAATTCACCGTAACACCATAGGTCTGCTTAAACAGCTTCGTCAAATAATACTTATTGATGTAAAAACGTTGCGACAAATCATCTAATGTCACCTTATCCTCATAATGCGATTCCAAATATTCTTTTACAAGATGAATACTTTCCTGCTTTGCTCCGCCAATCTCCTGCTCCGGATGATATGTTTCCTCCATTAACAATGTCAAAAAATTCTGCAGATACCCATTAATCCGCATATCACGAATATAATCTTCCGAATCTGCTACGCGATATACCGCATCAATCACATCCATATATTGATCGATCCGGTTAGAAGGAAAAACATTTTCTCCGCCTCGGGATAAATACTTATCATAAATAGTGGCTGCCATACTGCCATTAAAATGCATCCATTTTAGAGACCACGGAGCATCCTTAGAACTTCTATGGTAATACGGATGTCTGCAATCAATAAACACACAGTCCCCCACAGAAAGCGAATATTTTTGTCCGCGAAACTGCAATTCTCCCCGACCATTCTTTACGACAAAAAACAAGAAAGAGTCCAACGATTCTCTATGACTTTGATGTGGCTTTAATGCCTGCAGCGAACCAACCTCTTGCAAATATAACAGTGCTTCTTTTGCAAATAGAGTCGGTGTATAGATAATGCGGTCTGAACGCACTGCACGATCCGTGAAATAGCCCATTTCCTCTATGCTCATACCGCACCTTCTCTCTATCACATTGCAAGCTCCATAATTCTACAAATGCTTTAGTTCAGCACAACACCCTTGCGCAGCATAAAGTTGCCATATTGCCGTTCCTCGCCCGTCTGTATAATTGCGTAGGCTTTCTTGGCATGCTCATAAAATTCAAACCGCTCATATTCTCCGAGCTGCACCTCGAATCCCTCAATCTCACTGGAACGAGCACGAACCTCTTCCCACATCGTCGGTATCAGCATTCCTTTATCTATATCCGACTGCACCAGGCTCATCACCATGATCGGAGCCTCTACATACGTGTCTAACGGCATAACTTTCACAATAGCTTCCACCATCTCCGGTGCACTAATACAAGGGTACTGAATAACACGCTTTCCCATCGCTTCTGCCGGAAAATGTGCATCTGCGATGACAATTTCGTCATCATGTCCCATCTCGCATAGTATTTTCAACATCTCTGGGGTCAGCACTTTCGGAATTCCTTTTAGCATCGTTTAACTCCTCCCTTATTCCCAGATAAACTCCGTATCCCAAACATCAACGCCACTATCCTGGAATATGCTATATAATCTCTGGTGTAGCTGTTCTCTCGTAACGCCCTTCTTCATGATCACCTGTAAGAAACCGCCACCACCTGCGCCGGAAATAAACTGTCCATCCACCAGATCTTCACAAGCAAGAAATATCTGATCAATGCACGTATTCGTCGATCCCGCATCAAGCTGCTTGCTAAGTTCCCAATGCTCATTCAAAAGTGCCGCAAACCGATCCACATTACCACGTTCCAACTCAAATTGCATCAATGCCGCTGTCCGCTGCATTTGATCCAACGCATCGGTAGATTCCTTACGCCCACCGATATATCCACCAACAACATCCCGCAACAAATTTCTCGCCAAACGTCTCTGTCCGGTATAGATCAGCGCAAATCGCTCCTGCAGCTCCTTCTTGGTTGCCTCACTCAGTACCACATTTTCTACTTGAATCACCTGATTGATCCCAGGTTCTGTCGTAATCATCTTAACTCCCGCTGTCACGCCACCGACTTGATCCTGCCAGCCGCCACCGGTACTCATGATCTGCTCCATGCAAAGCACAATATCATAAAGCTCTGCATCTTGTACTTCCTGTCCAAAAAATTCAAAGATCGCCTTCACACAAGCCCCCGATAGAATGGAACTTGTGCCAAGTCCAGACCCCTTAGGCACACCGATCACCTGCGTCGACAAATAAAATCCGCCGCCCAGCTTCTCCAATATATCCGTCAATTCATAATGACCTTCGATCGGAATAATGCCACATGCGATCAATGCTGCTTTATGAAGGGCAAAGAAATCATAAGGATTATGGCAATCCTGAATCTCCTCTACCGTCTTTGCAACACCACTTACACCAATGTCCTGACTCTCAAACTGTACCTCCAGCTCGGGAATTCGATGCATCGTCACCTGAATCGGATAATTACCTTTCAGCTTAATCGCCGCATTTAATACAACACCACCCTTTTCGTTACAATGTGGTGGTGTATCCGTCCAACCGCCGCCCCAATTCACACGAACCGGAAGCGAAACATGCACTTCCTCCTTCGCAATATGAAAATCATCAAAATCCGGAATCTTATCTTTGCCATTTTCGTAGATCACGCGCTGGATCTCATCAAAGCATTTGCTCTCTAACGCATCATACTGTGCTCCTGCAAAGCTTTGGCGATGATTTCTCATATATCTGGACAACGCATAATAAATGCGAATCTTCTCCGAAAATGCACTATGCTCTGCGCGCTCCATCAACAACTGATATTGCGCCTCGTTAATTCCTGCATCACCAAAGACACGCAATGCATCCTCGTAATACTCTCCCTGCATCAATCGATCCACGAAACAGGTCACAAGCACCTGGTTCTCAATGCTCCGTTTCCACGGAACAATAGCGCGTACATCCGCTGCATTAAAACTGCTGCACAAACTCAGTCTCTTTGACTCCAACCAACTCTTCACATCATCCGCTTCGCTGTTCCTGCCACAATACGGCATAAACGCATCGCACTTGCAACACTGGCAGCACGATCTGCCTCTACCGTATAGAGATCAGCAAACCACAAATAACGCTCCTGTCCATTCCATATTTGCTCCGGCAAAATGTCGTACGCCGCCAATATATTTTGTATCGGTATCCCCATCCATAGGCTATTCTTCTCATAGGTTCCCTTTGGATTATCCTCCGCACCATACACCCTCGTCACAAAAGTGCCATCCGAGAGTGCCAACGTGTGAAACACCATATTTTCCGGCAATGTCACATTCTCAATGCCGGCATTCGAAATGATCGTACCGGCTCCAACGACCGTATTCGGTCCAATATAACTATCCTCTATATAGGATCCCTGTCCTATCACGGCATCTGACGCAATGTAGGCATTATTCGTCGCATATTCGTCCGCATCCTGCATATTCGTCAAAACACGCTTCTGCCAGCCAAGGAATTCATAATCATCCACGCCAACCGTCACAAGCTCTCTAAGCTCTCTCGTAGTTCCAAAATGAATAAACTCCGCCGGAGACAGACAGATCAGCTTCATTGAGAAAGCATGCAGTGCCTCCCAGATCTGATTACGACACTCTGTCAGTTCTTCGCAAAAGCTCCCCTCCGGAGTCTCCCGCTGAAAATCATCCAACGTCGCTTCGCCAGCTAACGGATACAAAAAGTCCGCATAGAAACTTACTCTCGCAGTCTCATTCACAAACTTATGAAACTTCTCTTCACAGACGACGCCATCTGTGCTGATCAGACCAAACAACGCATTCAGTAGTTCAGCATCTAACACCACTGCACCGGTATCAATATCAACCGCATCATTCTCATTCACCGCACCGGCTGCTCGAAGTGTCTCCACCGACTGTTTCTGCAGGCAGCGTGCTACCTGGTCGTGACCGTCATTTAAGAAAACACCGTGATTTTTGCCTGTCTCAACATCTTCCTTGATCGAAATCGCTGCCGCACCGTGATACTGTAGATCGATCTGCAACGGGTTAAATAAAAGCAGCACATCTCCCGATAGAACAACCATTCCATCTGGGAAACGTCCTGCTAAAGAAGTCATCCCTATTATAAATTCATCAAATAATGTCGATGGTCTGCCATTTGGCAGCTCCCGCGGCACCGGTGAAAACAACTTGCCACAAGCCGAATACTGTGGAACACGCTTACTGTCTCCTCCGGAGTGGATCACCAAGATCCGCTTGCCCCGGAAATGATTCTCCCCTGCATCTCCATCCTGCTCAGCAATATACTTCAATACATTAAAAGTTGCTCCACCAGATCCAACACGCTTACCATCCGGATCCGGTAACACCTTATAAACTGTCTTCTCCGGCAGCAAGCCTAACGTCAACCGATCTAAAATCTGCTGCTCATAGGCTAACGCCTGCTCCTCATTGGAAGCTGTTAATATCACATAATCCCATGTGATATAACTGGATTTGCGCAAACTGCGCTGATACTCGTCCCACGAATCGAGGTAACTCTGGGCGAGGAATAGTTTTTTAAGTTTTCTTTTGGTCATTGGTATGTGCTCCTTGGGGTATTAATCTTTTTTATAATGCTTTTTTTCTTAATCATGTTTTTATAAAAGTCTTCAACCCATTCATGTATCTGCACCATCTCTTCTTTATTTTTCTGTGCATCCTCTGACGTACAATTCGACATTAATTTTTCTCGCAAATATTCTCGCATACCTTGCTTAATATCTTCCGGATTCTGTTTGTATATTTTTTCTTTGTTTGCTTCACAATAAATGGCCAATAACTCTTCTACTCCTTGATAATCCATAATCACGTATTCTCCGGTTCTGGTTCTCCTTTTTTTCTTGTGGTTTCTAGTTCTTATTCTGAGGTTCTCTCCAAAATTCCCAGCTTTTCCAATAGTTCTATTCCAAGGTTCCGTGATAATTAGCCCCACGTTTAAGAGACGGGTCTTTGTAACGTTGTCATTATCGTTCTTATTCCATCTTCAAACTTCCATTGTGCATTCCATCCGATACCTTTTAACCTGCATATATCAGGGTTTACGTTTACAATCCCTGTTGCAGGGTATGGCACTGTTCCATAGTGCAACTCGCTTTTACTATGTGTAACAGCTATCATCTTTTCAATAAATACTTTTAATGGAGCCGAATATCCTGAGCCAAAATTATAAACTCCTTCGGAATTATCTGATTCTATAAGCATACAAAGAGCTTTAACTGCATCGTCGATATACAGAAAATCCCACATTTGGATGCATTTCGTCAAATCACAAGGCTCGTTAGAAATCATTTTCCTCAATATAGAAATCACCAAAGTACCTGCATAATCATTGGGTCCATATAAGCTGAAAAACCTTGGTTCTACCAAAACACAATTATGATTCTGGCAGTAATCTTTTGCATACTCATAAAATGCTAACTTATATTTTCCGTATTCCGTGTTAGGCTGTGGATCAACATTCTCCGTTAACTTTTCCTGTTTAGTCCACAATCCATATTCAGCTTGAGACCCAGCTGTAATAAATTTGTTGCATTCAAGGTGTATCATTGCCTGTAAAAAATCGACATTATATTGCAGATTTGTCTTTTGGAGTTTCTGATTGCTCCGATCCTTCCCACGAGTTCCGTTCCATGCTGTTGCAACAGCGACATCAACTTTTCCGTCTATCAAAATGTCCAACGTACGATAATCACACATATCACACTTTACAATTGTAAGCAAATCACTTTTATTTAAGACACTTAATTTTTTGCAATCATTTCTGACAATTGCAATTACTTCGTGCCCCTGCCCTAATAATTCATTCGCAAGAGCTGACCCAATCATGCTAGTTGCTCCGGATATAGCAATTTTCATCCATCTATTCTCCCTTCAGCATTTTAATCATTTCCATTTTCAAACCTTCTGCATCAATACCAAAATAATGGTATAAATATCCTGCATGAGCCATTGCTACAAACTTATCAGGAACTCCACACACCTTGAATCTTGTGGATAAATTATTCTCGGCAATTACCAGCGATACCATACTACCAAGCCCTCCATAAATATTGTGATCCTGTGCAACAATAACGTTTCCCGTTTTTGTTGCTTCATAAATTGCATTTTTATCGATCGGCTTGATTGAATACATATCAATAACCCGAACTTTCTTTCTAGTTTCTTCACGAATGCGCTTTGCAGCGGCTACCGCATACTGAACTATAACACCCGAACAGAGGAAAGCTCCGTCATCGCCATCCATTACCAATGTGGAACCACCTGCACATACATCAACATCCTCATCATAAATATTTTCCGTCGGTTCTACACTACTACGAATATACATGGGACCATTATATTTCAACGAATAGTCCAATAAATTTTTAGCCTGATTGGCATCACTCACTTCAAATACCGCAATGTTAGGAATAGATGTCATAATACCGCAGTCCTCAATTGCCCAGTGCGTTGCACCTGAAATTCCTCCAGATACACCAGCATACACACCAATCATACGAACATTGTGATTTCCATAAGCCACATCGGTTCGGCATTGCTCACATGCACGCATAGTTAAGAATGGTGCCATTGAGAACACATAGGGAATAAATCCTTCGCATGCCAAACCAGTGCCAAAGGAAATCATATTCTGCTCTGCTATGCCCGTATTAAATGCCCTATGAGGATTTTCTTCGACAAAATTCTTATTTCTACAAGTTCCAGATAAATCTGCATTGACAACAACAACTTTGTCATTTTTCTTACCCAGTTTACTCATGTATTCGCCAATTATATTACGGAGAAAGCTTTTATTTTCACTCATATATTCCACCTTCTATCATATGCTTCATAAAGGGATTCAACAGATTCTTTTAGCTGTTCATCAGTAATTTTTCCAGCATGCCAACGCACTTCATTCTGCATATATTCAACACCGCACCCCTTAATTGTATGTGCAACAATTACTGTCGGCACATCAAAAGTTACTGGCGGAAGCTGATCAAAACACCTCTTAATTTCTGAAATGTTGTTCCCATCGATTTCAACCACATTCCATCCGAACGCTCTATACTTCGCGGCAATGTCTCCTAATCCGGTTACATCTTCAATCGAACCATCAGCTTCTAATCCATTAAAATCGACAATAGCAACTAAATTTCCCAAATTATATTTTACTGCATTTAACGCAGCCTCCCAAATGGATCCTTCCGACTGCTCTCCATCTCCCATAATCGTGTAAACACGGCTAGTATTATTTCCTTTAAGACGCAACCCTGCTGCAATTCCACAAGCTATGGGCATACCATGACCTAAGCTTCCAGTAGAAACCTCAACAAAGGGGTTCACTAGATTGCAGGAGTGCATCGAAAAACGCCCCTGATCTGTTGCATATTCGTTGATAACATCTTCAGTTGTAAAGCAGCCAATAGCAGCTTGATTAAAACTTGTAACAGCCGATGCATGTCCTTTCGATAATACAAAACGATCCCTGCTCTCATCCTGAGGATTTCGTGGATTATAATTCATCTGATATTGCCATAGAACAGTCATAATATCCGCAATAGATAAATCTCCACCAATATGAATTACTTCCTTGTTACACAGTTTCAATAGATTCACACGAATCTCCAAAGCAGCCTTTTCCATCTCTTGAATGGTTGTTATTCTCATGCTATCACCTCCTGTATGTTACGGTGAGCAATGCAAGGTTCAAGATGCCATGCGACACTCTGATAATTCTCTAAACTCTAAAAATCTCTTCCTAGTTCATGTCATTACTGATTCACTGCCTCAATGATTATCTTGGCCATATAGTCAATCATCTCATCAGTCATACCAGGATATACTCCAACCCAAAATGTATTATTCATAATGAAATCAGTGTTGGTTAAATCGCCAGAAACACGATACGCATCCGTACCACGAATCTGATCAAAGCATGGATGTTTAATGAGATTACCACTAAATAACAATCTTGTCTGCACATTATGATTTTCAACATAATGTGTTATCGCATTACGATTTAATCCACAATCTGGTTTTACAGAGATCAAAAACCCAAACCATGATGGATGACTGTTTTCTGCCGGTTCAGGAAGAATCAACTTATCTGAAACAGGTTCCAATGCAGCATGTAA
The DNA here is from genome assembly GCF_003478335.1 of Clostridium sp. AM49-4BH. GTDB lineage: Bacteria > Bacillota > Clostridia > Lachnospirales > Lachnospiraceae > Butyribacter. The sequence goes on along the minus strand of NZ_QUFB01000059.1, from coordinate 5,364 downwards.
ACGATCCCAATTATGACGACGGCGTTCAATAAATGATGGGAACTTCTTTAATTGTTCACAACCAATCGCTGCCTGCATATCCGTAACTTTCAAATTATATCCGAAATGGCTATATACATATTTATGATCGTATCCTTTCGGAAGCTCTCCATACTGTCCATCAAAACGATGTCCGCAAAAATTATCTTGACCAGACGGGCAAATACAATCACGTCCCCAATCTCTAAACGACAATATTAATCGATTTAATTTTGAATCATTCGTATATACGCAACCACCCTCACCCATTGTCATGTGGTGTGGCGGATAAAAACTGGATGTACCTATATCTCCCCATGTACCTGTAAAACGCGTCTCACCATTAATAGTATACTTTGTTCCTAATGCATCACAGTTATCTTCAACAAGCCATAAATTATGTTCATCACAAAATGCTTTAACTGCCGACAAATCGAAAGGATTACCAAGTGTATGTGCAATCATGACAGCTTTTGTCTTTGGAGATAATGCTTCTTCCAATTTAGTAACATCAATATTATATTGTGGCACTGTAACATCGACAAACACAGGAACCGCACCATACTGAATTGCAGGAGTAACCGTAGTCGGAAATCCACATGCAACTGTAATAATCTCATCACCTTTCTTAATCTGACGATCACCTAACTCCGGTGCTGTTAGTGCCATAAATGCAATGAGATTTGCAGAAGATCCACTATTAACAAGATGAGCATGTTTTACTCCGATCCATTCTGCAAATTCTCTTTCAAAGCGATCTGCAAATCGTCCGGTAGTCAACCAAAAATCAAGTGTTGCGTCTGTCAAGGCACACATTTCCTTTTCATCGAACACTCGAGCTGCATATGTTATTCTATCTCCTTCCTGAAAAGTCTTTTTATTTTCTTTAAAGTCATGATAATATTCTGTTACCAATGCCTTAATCTGCTCACGTGCTTCTTCTTCATTCTTCCAAGTAGCCATTTATCTCTCCTCCATAAATTCTTTTATTTCTTTGTTCATTTCCGCAGCTACATTTCCACTCGCCAACCATACCTTACTAAAACGACAGGTCATTTCCATACATTCTTCCATATGCCAGCAAGGCTTCCAGCCAAATGTCGACTTTACTTTACTGCAATCAAGTTTCAAGAAATTAGCTTCATGTGGTGCATTATCTTCCGCCTGATTTTCCCATTTTGCTTCTTGTCCCCAACATTTACAAAAAAGATCCACTAACTCACCTGTGGTAACACAATCACAATCATCCGGTCCCACATTGTAATAGCCCTGATACGTTATATCTTCATACTGTTTTTGAGCAATCATAAGATAAACAGCAAGAGGTTCTAACACATGCTGATATGGCCGAGTTGAATATGGATTTCGAACCCCTATCACCTGTCCTTTTTCCATTGCACGAACGCAGTCTGGAATGATTCGATCATTTGCAAAATCACCTCCACCAATAACATTTCCCGCACGTGCCGTAGATATTGCAACACTATTATCTGCAAAAAAACTATTCTTGTAACTATGTGTTACTAGCTCAGAACAACTTTTACTATTAGAATACGGATCAAATCCATCCAGCGGTTCATTCTCTCGGTATCCCCATTCCCATTCATTATTATGATACACTTTGTCCGTTGTGACATTTAACACACTCTTTACGGAATGCGATTGACGAACGCATTCTAAAATGTTTACAGTTCCCATAACATTTGTATCATATGTATATCGCGGATCTTTGTAACTATCGCGTACAATAGGCTGTGCCGCTAAATGAAAAACTATTTCTGGCTGTGCCTCGTCAAACGCTGCCTTAAGTGCGTCATAGTTTCTGATGTCACCAATTATTGAGTGAATTTCCTCTGAAATCCCGGATATATCAAATAATGAAGGGGTTGTTGGTGGATTTGTCGAATAACCGGTTACTATCGCCCCGGCATTTACTAAAATCTTACAAAGCCATGTACCCTTAAATCCTGTATGACCGGTAACAAACACCTTTTTTCCTTTATAAAAAGAAAAATCAATTCGTTTATTCATCAATCAATCCTCCCATTTTTTCCATGGTGCCACTCCCTTAGAGAGTAATTTTTCTAATTCATCCATCTCACGTTTATTATCCATACACTGCCAAAATCCTCTATGCATATAAGACATTAACTGACCTTCCCCGGCAAGTCTTTCTAAAGGCTCGCGTTCAAATACTGTCTGATCCCCCTCAATATAATTGAAAACTTCTGGTTCAAGAACCATGTATCCCGCATTGATTGGTGCCTCGTCAATCTGACTCTTTTCTCGAAACGATTTAACTGCATTGTCTCCACCAATATCAAGGATTCCTTTTTGTTGCTCCAACATAACTGCTGTTAATGTGGCAACCTTTTCATGTGCTTTATGAAACTCTACCAACTTCTTAATATCCACATCACATACACCATCACCATAAGTCATCATAAAAGTTTCATTTCCTATATATGGCTGAATACGTTTAATTCTTCCTCCTGTCATAGTATGAAGTCCTGTATCAACAACTGTCACCTTCCATGGCTCACAATGCTGTTGGTGAATCGTCATTTCATTCTTGCCATTTGTAAAATCAAATGTAATGTCACTATTATGAAGGAAGTAATCTGCAAACCACTCTTTAATCACATGCTGTTTATAGCCTGCACAAATTATAAATTCATTAAAGCCATAATAAGAATATTCCTTCATAATATGCCATAAGATTGGCTGTCCACCAATTTCTACCATCGGTTTTGGTTTAAACTGCGACTCTTCTGAAATTCGGGTTCCAAAACCACCAGCTAATAACACTACTTTCATTATATTCAGTCCTCCAAATTCATGATTAGATTATATAGCAATCCAGCTTTCCGGATAATAATTGCCGTTAATATAGTTTTCCTTTGTATTTTCGTCAACAAAATTTCTTGGGCATATCACCTTTTTATCGGAAGAATCATTCAAATATCCACCCCAAAAAGAAAATGTCGAATTAGCTATAATATTCCCACCAGAGCACTTTGTCATGAGATACATGTCAATTGCTGCACTGTTACCGCCATCCATGTAAATCACATTTCTATTATTAAATAAACCCAATCCTTTTACCTTTTCTATGTCATCAGAAAAAACAAGATAAATGCAATTAGTATCATCAAAATAGCCTAATGCCTTTTTATAATAATCCAATTTCAAATTAAGAGAAGAAAGCACCAAATAATCAGTAAGCCTAAAGTGAACACTTACCGGCTGTAATCCCTTAAGATCCAATCTTCTAAAAATTGAGTCACCGTCATTTACTATTCCCTGTCTAAACGAGAATTCTGCTTTGACCCTATTTTCCACACTTTTCCAATCCTGATATGTTCCAAAACCATCTATCACATCGTAATTATTTGAGTCCTTAAGTATCAATAATGTTTTATCACAATGTACCGCACCGGAAAGGTCCTTAAATTGCTTAAAATTATAATAGCTTTTCTTTATAAATTCATATACTATTCTGTCTTTATAATATTTGAATTTAGAAAAATATGTCATTTTCATGCTATTTTTCCAATTAGAAGAATCTATTCGTTTGATACGTTTTGTCAAGGCTCGGATAAGTGAATTTCTACTCTCAATTAATTTAATTCCAGAACAGTTAAAGACATCTAAAAATTGGTAACCTCTTCTGAAATTTTTTAATTCGTTATAAAAGACCAATTCTTGATCGTTTACTTCCGATAAATACATGAGATTCGCCAATGTTGTCATCTGCGCTCCTAGCTGGTCACCATGTGCAATTCTACTGTTTGTTAACATTTAGGTTCTCCTTTTACTAATGATTTTTACAAAAACTTCTTGGATAGTTTCTTCTCTTAAAATTACCAGTATTGCAATATAAACGACAGCACCAACTGCAATTTTTACTGCTAAAGTAACAAATAAATGTGTAAAATTTAACCTATATATAGTAATAAACATTATTATTGCTGCAATAGTTGCTTTCCAGTCCATTTGTATAATATTCCTTAAGCTAATTATTTCCCGGCTGAACATTAAAACTACCCAAAATAAAACACCAGAAGAAACAACCGAAGCTACAGATACCCCCACTGATTGAAACCTCTCAACCATAAAAAAATTTAGTATAACATTCAAGAGCGCGCCTACACTAATTGCTATATTATACTGATTCTGTTTAGCATTAGATATTAGGCATTGTTGTCCAATATAATTAGCCAAAATACTCATCAAAACGTTAAAAGCTAAAATTTTTAGTAAGACAGCACTTTTTTCATATCCCAAACCAAAAAACACGGGGACAAATTCATCTGATATGCAAATAATGCCCACTGTCACTGCAATTGCAACAACTGATGCATAACGCAACGTTTTAAACATAATTTTTTTTGATTTATCTTTGCTAGCATTATTATTCAAATATGTAACTCTTGGCAATACAACGTTGCTGATTGAATTAATCACGGACCCACATAAAGTGCATATTTTTGATGCCTGTTCATATACACCGACTTCATAACTATTGGCAAATGCCCCCAATACCGTCTTATCAGCCGAAGTAAATATTGTATTTACAATTCCTGGAACAAAATAAATAAAGGATTTTATTGTATGTTTTAATATATTCTTAAAAGACACCTTAGATGAAATAATATATTTTTTTTACTATTGGTAAAACTACGATATAGCTTATAACATTCGAAGCTTGCATAATGACAGCATAAATCAGAAAATCTTTTTCTGATTTAACTAAGAAAATAATCAAAAAAACATTTACTAATCTAACTGCAATATTCCTTAATGCGGTGGCCTTAAAATTCTCCATTCCCGTTAGAAACCATGTCGAGTCTATTCCTGTGGAAATAATATTTAAAATCATAATTGCACACAAAATCTTATTATCACTGGAAAGCCACACAAATGATATTGTATAAGCAATAATACATATTACCATAAGAAAAATCTTCGCAATCATTATTTCCTTAAATATAGTACTTATATAGTTTTTATCGCCTCTATTTGCGGATACCTGTAGCATTCCATAAAGAGAAAATCCTAACGCCTCTATTAAAACAAAATAGGAACTATTTGCCAAAGCATATGAATAGTCTCCAACAAGTTCTGCCGATAATACACGTGCAACATATGGCGATAATATCAGGGGAACAATAAACGAGACGATCTGATTTAATATATTATAAAAAATATTAATAGAAATCTTTTTCTCCTGCATTAGCTAATCTCCTATAATTATATCTGCCATACGATTTACATACGAGTCGATTGAAAAATTGCTTTTATATAAATCACTTTGCAAATATCTGTTTATATTGCTAATAATTT
>NZ_QUFB01000058.1 GCF_003478335.1 Clostridium sp. AM49-4BH | reverse complement strand
AACGACGTGTGCTGCAACGCTATCCGATCCTGCGTGGCAGTGTGAAGTATATTCAGATAGAGGAGCTGCCACGTACGATGAATGGAAAGTTGGATTATAAGAAACTGCATGAATACATCTGAAATAGAGGTAGATAGATGTATTGTTTTGTAGAAAAATTAGTAGACGAGATGATAGAATTTAATATCGTTGAACAATGTCAAAAAGAAGAGTATGTATACAGTATTTTATGCATTGCTGAATCTATAATATGGTTTGTAACAATAATATGTATAGGGATATTTTTCCATATATTGTGGCAAACTGTTGGATATCTGACATTTTTGTATATTTTGAGAAGGCGGACAGGAGGCTATCATTTATCACGTTTTATATCTTGTTATAGTTGCTCTATTGCGTTGTTTGTAATGATTTACTATTTATTACATAATGTAGCAGCATTAATACAAGTAGGAATATTTGGTGTATTTGTTGTATCCGGTATTGTTATAGAGATCATTGGAACTGTAAATCATCCCAATATGTTTATGTCTAAGACAGAGATTCTTCATGTTAAATGGCGTGCTAGAATCATTGCAGCAGTAGAAAGCAGTATCGTTATAATATTATGGATTGTTGGGAATAGAGGCATGGTATTGTATTTGGCTATGGCTATGATCACCTGTGCAGCACTTATGGTGTTGGCAATCGGACTGGGACAGGAAGTGAAAGAAACGTAGTTGTACGGATGAACCTAAGAGAGAAAAGGACAGTGGTAAGTTATTTGACAGATAATAAATATATATGCAATCTAGCAAAGAAAATTTATTTTTTACATATAACCTTATATTTTTGGCATATACCAAAATACATAGTATGTTTATGATATAATGAGCCTCAAAGAAAAACAAGCGGCTGCGAAGCAGACATTTGTTTTTCTGGGCTCATTAACGAGCAAATAAGCTTGTGAAACAAGCGAAAAAGCTCTGAAAGAGCGTATTTGCGAGTTTGATAAAAAGGCGAATAGTCGAATGACGTTATGAGCCTCAAAGAAAAACAAGCGGCTGCGAAGCAGAATATACATATGTAATTTGGAGGAAGAAAGTGTTAAGTATTGCATTTTGTGATGATGAACCGATCATGTTAGAAGAACTTTTTAACGTGGTCAAAGGATACATAGATTCAAAAAAAGTTGAATTTACTGCAGATTTGTTTGAATCTGGTGAAGAGTTTGTGGAAAAGGGAGTACGATGCAGGAAATATGATATTGTATTTTTGGATATTGAAATGAAAGAGATGAATGGATTGGAGGCTGCTGCATGGTTTCGTAAATTGAATGAACAGTCAAAGGTCATTTTTGTGTCTTCTCACGTAGAGTATACGCTAGATGCGTTTAAGGTGGCGGCATTTCGTTATATTATCAAGAATAAGGATACGATGACGCAGGCGGTGCAGGAAGCGTTAGATGCATGTCTTGATATAAATCCAGAAATAAAACAGGTCAAGAAATATCATTTTACAGAGTTAGATATGTTCCTCCAAACGGAAGATATTATTTATATAGAAAGTATACTACATGATTTGAAATTTCATATTCAAGCAGAAAGCAATTATGTATTTACTTTGGCAAGATGTACACTCAATATTTGGGAACAGGAAAATCATTGGAATGGGTTTGTTCGTATTCATCAAAGTTACTTGGTAAATATGAAGTATGTATATGCCTATAATTCTAAAGAAGTTGAACTTTTAGACGGAACAGTTTTGACAATATCAAAACAGAGAAAAACAGAAGTTTGCAAACTGTTTCGTGATCAGGCAATTCCAAGGCGAAAGCGAAATACATAGGAAACTTATCAGGTAGAGGAGAGTTGATATGTTAGGATTTATTCAAGGACTTTTATTAATTATTATTGAAGTCAGTATTTATTTTTTTTACGCACAGACTTTTTGTGAAGCAGGAGATAAAATCACAGTAAAGCGTACAATAGCAACCGTTGTTATATCGGTGGTTTTGCTGGATGTGATATCAACAATATTTGCTAAGTATTTTGTGATTAAATTATTGATGATAGTGCTTGTTTTGAGTATAATGCTGCAGTTTTCTTTTCGACAGATTGGAGAAAGAGTATTGTGCTTGCAACAATATATCAAAGTATTATTTTGGTTGTTGATTTTTGTTTTATTGTTTTGGCAAGTATGTTTTTGGAAAATAGGATTATTTCATTATCGTCGACGCAGATGTTACTTGCTTTATTGTCAAAAAGTATCTTGTTTTGTTTGATCTATATCGTCAATAAGATATTTATACGGCGCAAGGTAAATGCAGTAGCAAACAGGATATGGCTTCGCTTTATGGCGTTTCCAGTGGTGACCTTTTTGATGATTGCATTGCTTGTAGCAGATTTGCCTAATATTCAATCGGTCCATCAGGTCACAGTATATGGAATGCTTGCTGTATGCTTGATAGCGATTAATTTTGTAGTAGTATACTTTTTGGATATGATTGTTCAAGAGAAAGCAGAGAAGATGCTGCATTTGGAATTTAAAAATGACACGGAAGCGCAGATGAAGTTGTATAAAAATATATGTCAAAATAATGAAATACAGAAAGCGAGCATTCATGAATTTCACCATCATTTGACTTGTCTGACTTCTTTATGTGAGAAACAGAAGTATCAAGAATTGGAACATTATTTACACAATATAGACCAGAAATTGTCTTATAATGTGGAGTGGATGAATACAAATCATGTGATTGTGAATACTGTGTTAAATCAAAAATATAACGAAGCTGCCAAAAGGAAAGTTTTGATCGTATGTCGTTTTAATGATTTGAAGGGAATTTGGCTGGAAGATCAGGATGTTGTTGTGATATTAGCGAATTTATTGGATAATGCGATTAGAGCGAGTGAAGAATGTGAGGAAGAACATACGATATATTTTACGATGCGTCTGATTGACGGGACATTGTCGTTGGATATTCAAAACACCTATCAAGGACCTGTGACAATAGTGGATAATGAACTACGCACAACGAAGAGGGAAGATGGCCGGCATGGATATGGCATCAAAAATGTACAGCATGTTGTAGCAAACTATGGAGGAACATTTCGGCTGTCCTTGGAAAGAAGATTGTTCGGAATACATATTACGATTCCTCGAAAGATATGATTAGTATGTATGAGAATGATTCTCTGAAAGATTAGACCAAGAGAGAGTTTTTTGCACAATGCGGATATAATAATGCGAATATAGAATAAAAAGAGTTGCAATCAGAGAAATTATATGATAATATATATATTGTTCGGCGTCTCTGTTGAGACGTTGTATCTGACATAGTATGATCTTATGTTTTTGGACCTTTAGCTCAGTTGGTTAGAGCAATCGGCTCATAACCGATCGGTCCAGGGTTCGAGTCCCTGAGGGTCCACTGGATGAGCTGAAGAGAATTACATAAGAGGATACTTCAGCTTATCATAATGGCCTAGTGGCTCAGTTGGTTAGAGCGCCGCCCTGTCACGGCGGAGGTCGAGGGTTCGAGTCCCTTCTGGGTCGTTATTGGGATCTTAGCTCAGCTGGGAGAGCATCTGCCTTACAAGCAGAGGGTCACAGGTTCGAGCCCTGTAGGTCCCATAAGCAGTTATTTTACTGCGATGCCGCAGTGGCGGAACTGGCAGACGCCCAGGACTTAAAATCCTGTGGGTAGTGATACCCGTACCGGTTCGATTCCGGTCTGCGGCATTTTCATTTTAACTTTTTCCTTTCAGAACGTCTCTAATTTACAGAGGCGTTCTGTTATTTTATCTGGAATGTATTATGAGATATCCCGGTTTAGCAAGGTATATAAAGTTTGAGTTATTGCATTAAAGATCAGCAGATCTTGTTGCCATTAGCGGTCATTTTGAATCGCATATGCAGGACTTCAGCAGAACGTTTACACATCAGCATTCTTTGGAGAAAAATTTCAAAATAATCCATCATAGAGCAGATAGATTCGTCCAGTTGTATGCTAAATTGTATCTGCTCCTTTTGTGGACGGATATGCAGCGCTGCACCGGTAACAGCATAGTTTACCCGGTCATGCTGATCAAATGCTTCTGGAGTCTTTGTCTGTACCCGGTCACGTCTCACGTCCGTTTTGTCGGCCAATATCAGTGCTGCTGAAATAGGATTTGTTGCATGACCTGTTTTTTCATCGTGTTCTCCGATTGCATTCATGATCAATGCAATTTCATCGTAATCCATATTAAGATCTTTTAGGATAGAATGGGCAAGTACAGCACCGTGGTGGGCGTGATCCTTGCGGTTGATGCAGTTGCCGATGTCATGCATATAGCCGGCAATCCGCGCCAATTCCACCGTTCTATTATCATAACCAAGCTTTTGTAAAATACGGGCAGCTTGTTTGGAAACAATGGAAGCATGGATCGAAGAGTGATCGGTATATCCCTGTGTCTGTAAAGAGGCATTGCCTTGTTGGATATATGCATTGACTTCCGGTGATTTTTTGATCTGTTCGTATGTAATCTTGTTCGTTTTCATTGTAATCTCCATTCCGCAGACAATCTGCGATCGTGATTTTTCGATATATGTTTTCCTCGGCACATTGCTGCAAAGCGCATGCTAATGTAAGGAATGTTTTGGCGGTGCCGGCAGAGCCTTCAGGATCACCAGTGGCAGTTCATTAGCTGGAGCAAGCAGTGCTTCTATTGCAAAGCGCTGGCCAACATTTCGGGGCTGAACACCAAAGGGACGAATGGAGTCGTATTGCAGACTAACGATAAAATTTTCTCGTACTTTTGCCAATAACGTACCGTAAGTAGTTTGATTGGTAATATACAAAAATTCGTTTTCTAACAATTCGCGATCTTTATTACATCGTTCAAACTTTGCTTTTTTTAATTCAATAGGAGTTCCCTGTAACAATTTTTGAAAGTCTTTATCCGTTAGTAAGATTTCGTTTCTTCCGTTGTATCGCAAATGGTCCTCATCGATCATTTCGTGTTTATAATCTTCCGCCTTAACTTTTAGGATATCTGCCTTGATTCGTACATTGGTATCTTTGGATACAAGAATAACCGGCTGCTCAGATTCTTCTTTCATCCCTTTTGCAACTTGCAGGATTCGATTATCCGGCTTATCTTTCCAGCCTGAAGGCAATATAACATGATCGTAATCCGATGTAATACGAATAGAACCACCGCTTTCTGTGGGAACACCTTTGATGAGATTTCCTTTGCGGCGCAAACTGTCAAAATTGCGTAGAGACTGTCTGGTATTATAGCCTTTGTCACCAGATGCCTTTTTATTGTCATCCAATTCTTCAATAACCATATCCGGTACGACGATCATATGTTTTCCAAAACGGTTCATACAATCTGGGTCAGCCATGAAAATATTAGTATCTAAAATATAAATTCTTTGTTTATCTGTTTTTTTTGCCTTGGGCATACTGACTCACTCCTCTGTTCGATCTTTGTACCATACATTATGTTGTATTTACGGTACATTTTTACTATACGATTTTGAAAAATACACTACTATCATATTTATGTAAATGCTATGTAATTTTTATTTTACGAAAGGAAATGGTTTCTTTGAATCCAGTAGCATTGAAACTGTGAAGTTTAGGCAAGTGAGAAATAAAATAATAGATCTTAAAAACAACAAAACGTCTCTGTATAAAACAGAGACGTTATATCAGGAAATAATTAAAATGAAAAATGCCGCAGACCGGAATCGAACCGGTACGGGTATCACTACCCACAGGATTTTAAGTCCTGGGCGTCTGCCAGTTCCGCCACTGCGGCATCGCAGTAAAATAACTGCTTATGGGACCTACAGGGCTCGAACCTGTGACCCTCTGCTTGTAAGGCAGATGCTCTCCCAGCTGAGCTAAGATCCCAACAACCATTCAAGTATAACGCATAACAGAATGATTGTCAAATAAAAATTTCTTTTGCCGATGAAAAGCTTGTAGGTTTGTTGATGAAAAACTTGTAGGTTTGTCTATGAAAAGCTGGCGTCTACTACTTTGTGCGAATTGACATCAATAAGACCATACGTATTCAGACGCAATGCCGGAATGACAGGCAGGCTGACAAAGCTGAGTGTCATAAACGGGTCGATATCCATAGGGATGCCCCAGTCATGAAGTGTTTTTTTCATCGTTTCCAGTTCGGTGTTGACTTGTTCTAAAGGCTGATCTGACATCAGACCTGCAATCGGCAGTGGTAAAGTATGTTTCAGTTCACCCTGACAGGCAATGGCAAGTCCGCCTTCTGCTTCAATCACTGCATTGGCTGCTATGGCAATATCAGTATCGTTTGTTCCGGCCACGACCAAGTTATGAGAGTCGTGTCCGATACTTGTTGCAACTGCGCCTTTTTTGAGACCATAGCCTCCTAAGAAGCCCTTGCCGAGATGTCCGGTATTTTTGTGGCGTTCGATAGCAACGATTTTTATAATATCATCGTCCGGATTGATACCATCTGCCCAGTCTTTTGCGCTGGTATCCGTATTCCAGCTGGCTGTGCGTTCGGAGGTAAGAAGCTCTCCTGCATGCAATTCGATGACGCGGATGTGTTCGCCCTGTTTTGGGATTACGAGCTGCGCTGGCGTAATCTTTTCCACATGAAAAGAATGGATGACACGCTCAGGAATGGAATCCGTATTACTGTTTACAGCCGTCGTTATTTGCCCGCGTTCGCTGATGAGCGTTCCCTGTTTGTAGACTTCCTGTACATGCAGATCTGTAAGATCGTTCAAAACAACGATGTCGGCATCATAACCCGGTGCGATGGCACCTGTGTCACGTAAACCGAAATACGTGGCAGCATTCAAACTGCCTGCTTTAATGGCACGAATTGGATCTGCACCTAAGTGAACTGCTTTGCGGATGATAGCATCAATATGACCGTCATTTAGAAGATCCAAAGGATGTTTATCGTCCGTTACAAGCAGGATCCGATTATAATAAGGAGCCTCGAATAGCGGCATAAGTTCCTGAAGATTTTTGGCAGCGGTGCCCTCACGGATCATGATCCACTGACCTCGTGACAGTTTTTCTTTGGCTTCTGCAATGTTGGAGCATTCGTGGTCTGAACGGATCCCTGCGGCTGTATAGGCATTTAATTCTTTGCCGCATAGCAATGGTGCATGTCCGTCGATAATGCGGTCATGTTCTAATGTTGTTTTGATCTTGGATAAGACAGATCCATCGGCTTGATTGACACCGAAAGCGTTCATCATTTCTGCAAGACCAAGAACCCTTCGATCATTATAAAAAGGTGTAATATCATCGGCATTCAGACAGGCTCCGGACTCATCTAAGTCTGTTGCCGGTACGCAGGACGGTACCATAAAGAAGACATCCAGAGGGAGATCTTTGGTTGCCTGCATCATATAGGTAATACCGTCACAGCCGGCAACATTGGCAATCTCGTGTGGATCGGTAATCACGGCGGTTGTGCCATGTGCGATGACAGCTCTTGCAAATTCCGAAGGGGTGACCATAGAGCTTTCTAAGTGGATATGTCCATCAATAAAACCAGGGCACACGAAGCGTCCGGTCATATCTTTTTCAATTTTGCCCTCGTACCGGCCAATGCCGACAATTTTGCCATCCGTGATCGCAACATCACCGACCTCAATGGATTCTGTAAATACGTTTACAATGGAAGCGTTCTTTAATACAAGATCTGCTTTTTGCGTTCCATTTGCTGTTAAAATAATATTTTTCATGTTTTTCACATTCCTCCTGCTGTTTGTGGTACACAATATTGCAATTATCTATGTACTCAAACTTCCCATATCTCAGATTACCACAGCCACATATTGTTTATTATGTCAAAAAATACTAAGTATTTTGCAGCCACAACATAGCGATTTCTGCCGTCAGAGAACTATAGTAATTGCCTTGCCGCATTTTCGTTTTTGGTGATTTCTAGATTTTGTTGTCTCTGATGATTGATTTACATGCCTTTCGGAGAACTCGATGTCCCGGAAGCAAGGTAATCATCATTTTTGAAAGGGACTTTGCGCTCGTCGTTACTTATGTCTCGTGTCTCAGAGACATTAAGTAACGTAACGTAGCGCATCGTAGCGAAAGCGTCCCGTCCAAAAAGCGATGATACCTTGCTAAGCCGGCACATCTCAGACACTCCTTCAGGCATGTATTCATCAGAGACTTAACAAAATAAGAAATCACGCAAAAACTCTGCGTTCTGCGGCAATTATCTTAGTTCTCTGACGGCAGAACAAGTTAGTTTGTCGGCTGCAAAATATCATATTTATTGCTGACATAATAAACAATATGTGGTTCGAACAATAACTTCCAGTATGGGAAGTTTGAGCTATGTGTTTATTGTACAACAGCATGCAGATGTTTTGCAATCCATGAATCTGACATCTTGACAGATAAAATGCACGGTTCTATAATGCTGTGAGAGTTTAGCATAGGAGGCGTTGAGGTAGATGAAACATTCCAAACAAATGTCAGAGTCAGTACGGCTTGGAATCTTATTAGCACTGTCAGGGGGTCTGATGGATGCGTATTCCTATATTGTGAGAGATCGGGTGTTTGCAAATGCGCAAACCGGTAATATGCTGTTGTTTGGTGTTAATCTGTCAGAGGGAAATATTCGTTTGGCAATACATTATCTTGTTCCTGTTGTTGCGTTTGCGATCGGCATTGCGTTAGCTGAATATGTACATACCAGAAATATTGAAAAACTGCATTGGAGACAGATGTCAGTATTGTTGGAAGCAGTGATATTATTGGGAGTTGGTTTCATTCCAACATCGTTTAATCTGCTGGCCAATTCTTTGACTTCGTTTGCTTGTGGCATACAGGTGGAAAGTTTCCGCAAGATTCATGGAAATGGTGTTGCGACTACAATGTGTATTGGGAATATGCGTACCGGTACGCAGAATTTATTTAATTATTTCCATAGTAAAGATAGAGATTCTCTCGGTAAGGCCGGATTGTATTATGGCATTATCGTCAGCTTTATATTAGGTGCTGTATTCGGGAATGGATTGATCAAATTATTCCATAAACAGGCGATTTGGTGCAGTTCTATCTTATTATTCTTAGGTTTCTTTATGATGTTTATTGATTACGAAAAATCTAAAATATAAATAATAGGGATTGTTTCACGTCCATAAAAAAGTTATAATGAGAAAAATACTATTTTATGGAGGTAAAAATGATCGAGAAACTATTTCATTTGAAAGAGAACAACACAAACGCGCGCACCGAGGTGATCGCAGGATTGACAACCTTTATGACGATGGCGTACATATTGGCAGTCAACCCGACAATGCTTTCGGCAGCGGGAATGGACAGCACAGCCGTGCTGATCGCAACTTGTCTGGCTTCTTTTGTGGGAACCATGGCAATGGCACTTTTAGCAAACTATCCATTTGCTCTGGCACCGGGAATGGGATTGAATGCTTATTTTGCATACACAGTATGTGGCAATATGGGGTATTCCTGGAAAGTGGCATTGATGGCAGTATTTGTTGAGGGTATTGTTTTTATAGTTCTATCCTTAACAAACGTCAGAGAAGCTATTTTTAATGCGATACCAAGTACCTTGAAGAAAGGTGTAAGTGCAGGTATCGGATTATTTATTGCATTTATCGGACTGCAGGGAGCACACTTAGTAGTATCCAATAGTTCTACATTGGTTACCTATTGTGATTTTGCCGGCAATTGGCATACACAGGGAATCTGTGCGGTGCTTGCCCTGATCGGTTTGATCATCACAGTCATTCTTTATATCAAAGGCTTTAAGGGCGCGATCCTGATCGGTATTCTTGTAACTTGGATCTTGGGAATGCTCAGTCAGGCTCTTGGTATTTATCAGGTAAATGTAAAGGAAGGATTTTATTCGTTATATCCATCCATGCACATGACAGATTTCAGCAAGATCGGTGAGACGTTTGGACAGTGTTTCAAAGCTGATTTCCATGGCGTTGGTATTCTTAATTTTATTATTGTATTATGTTCTTTCCTGTTCGTAGATATGTTTGATACGATAGGAACACTCGTTGGTGTTTCTTCCAAGGCAGGCATGTTAGATGAGAATGAAAAATTACCGAACATTAAGCCGGCGCTTTTGGCAGATGCGATTGCAACAAGTGCAGGTGCGGTGATCGGAACTTCTACAACGACAACATATGTTGAGAGTTCTGCCGGTGTTGGTGCAGGTGGCCGTACCGGTCTTGCATCCGCAGTGACAGCGATCATGTTCTTATTAGCAATTTTCTTTGCACCGGTATTTACAGCAGTTCCGGGCTTTGCAACAGCTCCGGCATTGATCTTTGTAGGATTCTTAATGCTATCAGCCGTTGTTGACATTGATTTTAATGATCTGACAGAAGCAGTACCGGCATATTTGACAATCTTGGCAATGCCGCTTATGTACAGCATCGCAGAGGGTATCTCTATCGGTATCATTTCCTATGTTGTTATTAATCTGCTCTGTGGCAAGCACAAGAAAAATACAGTATTAATGTATGTGTTGGCAGTGTTATTTATCTGTAAGTATATATTCTTATAGGATGAATGATTTAGATACTATGAGTGCAATTGCTCATCATAGGAGTTTCTTCGAAACTCCGTTATGCACAATCATTACGAGATAACGTGAGGAGGTATGACCATGGAGAAGCAGGTGTTTACAAATGAGATCATTTTGTCGTGGCTGCAGTATTATGCAGGAAATACGACGATTGATCTGGAGCATGTGAAGATCATTGATATTACGCGTAAGAACAAAAATGTGATTCCAACGGTAGAGTCACACAAAACGACGTTAATCTTTACCAATGCAGGAATCAATGATATTTTTTACCGTCTTTGGAATGCCGGACTGGGGGAATGTGATGTCTGGTATAACGAGGGTTCAGAACCGAGCGGTCAGATTTACAACAAAAAAGTGAAGGACATGATCGATCGTGGAATCAATGCATCGGCAGGAATGCTGATCGTCAATCCTAATGCACGCAATACGGCTAAGATCGGTATGGGGAACGACATGTTCCGCAAAGGTTCGATCCATTATGTCGGCAGTGAGATCCGTGCCGTCATTTTGAATAAAATGATGGTGGATACGCAGGATGATGTTTGTGTTATCGGTGGAGAAAGCATTGCCATTGAGACAGCGTTGATCGCAGCAGAGGGAACGGTCGTGGCAGTTGAGTACAATGGTGCGGACCGAGACACGATGGAAGACAATGTAGATTATTTCGGTCTGCAGAATGTGACGATCATTGACCGGGTGGATGAAGAGAGTATGAAAGACTGTCCGGTACCGTCGCTTGTATTTATGGTGGCATCTGCAAGCATGGAGAAAGAATTGGCATACCTGACAAAGTTGAATCCACAGATCCGTGTTGTTATATACACCTTGGATTTTCAGGTGGCAGCAAGTGCGGCAGCGATTTTGGAGAAGTTTGGCATTGGCGATGTAGATACGATACAGATCGCTGTATCACGGCTCGGAAGCAATCATGCCTTTAAGCAGCAGCCGGCACCGTGGATCATTACGGGGCATTGTTCTTAAGCAATATTTGTGGTATAATCAAAGATAGCGATCTAAGGTCACGATGGTTTAGAACCGGATAGGAGATAAACCATCGTGATTTTGACAGAAAAAGTATGAAGAAAGGAACTAAGTAACATGGATAACAAGAAGATACCTTACAAGATTTATTTGAACGAAGATGAGATGCCAAAGCAGTGGTACAATGTTCGTGCTGACATGAAGAATAAGCCGGCACCGCTTTTGAATCCGGCTACAGGCAAGCCGGTCACTTTAGAAGAGCTTAGCCATGTATTTTGTACAGAACTGGCAAAGCAGGAACTTGACGATACAACGGCATATTTTGATATTCCAGAGGAGATCCTGCAGTTTTACAAAATGTACCGTCCGGCACCGTTAGTTCGTGCGTATCATTTAGAGCGTGCTTTGCAGACGCCGGCTAAGATCTATTATAAATTCGAGGGTAATAATACTTCGGGAAGTCACAAGTTAAATTCAGCAATCGCACAGGCATATTATGCGAAGAATCAGGGGCTGAAGGGTGTTACGACAGAGACAGGAGCAGGTCAGTGGGGAACTGCATTGTCGATGGCTTGTGCATTTTTAGGCTTGGATTGTCAGGTGTATATGGTAAAAGTATCTTATGAGCAGAAGCCATTCCGTCGTGAGGTTATGCGTACATATGGAGCATCGGTAACTCCTTCACCATCCAATACGACCGAAGTAGGACGTAAGATATTAGCAGAGTTCCCGGATACCAACGGAAGCCTTGGATGTGCGATATCTGAGGCAGTAGAAGCTGCTACAACGCAGGATGGATATCGTTATGTACTTGGATCCGTTTTGGCACAGGTATTGCTGCATCAGTCTATTATTGGTTTGGAGACAAAGGCTGCATTAGATAAATATGATGTCACACCGGATATCATCATTGGATGTGCAGGTGGCGGATCGAATCTTGGTGGTCTGATCTCACCATTTATGGGCGAGAAACTTCGCGGAGAGAAAGATTATCGTTTTATCGCAGTTGAACCGGCATCTTGTCCATCACTCACACGTGGTAAATACGCATACGATTTCTGTGATACAGGAGCAATCTGTCCGTTAGCTAAAATGTACACACTTGGCAGCAGCTTTATGCCTTCGCCAAACCATGCAGGTGGTCTTCGTTACCATGGCATGAGTTCTGTACTTTCACAGTTATATGATGATGGTTTGATGGAAGCAGTTAGCGTAGAGCAGACTTCTGTATTTGATGCTGCAGAGAAATTTGCCAAAGTTGAGGGTATTTTGCCGGCACCGGAGAGCAGTCACGCGATCCGTGTTGCAATTGATGAGGCGCTGAAATGCAAAGAAACCGGAGAGGAGAAGACAATCTTGTTTGGTCTTACCGGTACCGGATATTTTGATATGTATGCATACGAGAAGTTTAATGATGGTAAGATGGGAGACTACATCCCTACGGATGAAGAGATTGCAGCAAGTCTTGCTAAGCTTCCAAAGATGCAGTAATAGGAGAAGGTTATGCAAGCAAAAACAGATCATAAGAGGGGATTTGTATGGGGCTTAGCATTTGCAGTAACAATGACGATCAGCAGTATATGGGGACAGGCTGTTTCGTCAGGACAGTTTGTGCGTGCGGCGCAGGTTGAGGTTACACCTGTGCCGGCTGCACAGCAGACGAATATACCTCAGATGGATCCGACGGCGGTTCCAACATCGACGCCGGCATCTGCACAGGTAACCAAAACGCCGACGATGAAATTCCATCCAACGCCGACAGCCAAGCCAAACGCATATGGCACGATTAAGTTGGAATGTTATCGCAAGGTGTTATCCAAAGGTTTTTTAGGAAAACGCTATGGTGCGGTTGTAGATGGAATACGCTGTGATTGCAGTGGATATGTACGTGCTGCGATTGGCCGTATGAAATCTGTTTCTGCGAAGACGGCATTGCCTTTCAAAAGTTATAAGGTGAAGGCATTGACGACCAGAGACTGGGTGAAGGGATCAAAAGTGGCGTATTTGTCCGGACAGAAGACAATGACCGGCAGAATTTTATGGAACAAGACACGCTCAAAGGGTGCGATCGGTCGTAATACACAGAATCATTCGGCTGTCAGTACTTTGGAATTTGGGGATGTTATGTTATATGGCAAAAATGGCAATCCAACCCATATCGCTTTATACTATGGAAAGTTTTCTTCCGCAAAGAAGGTAAAAAATTTTCTTGAAAAAAAGGGATATGTGAAAAAAGGAGCCATCAAAAAAGTAAGTAAAAACAAATATACTTACCGTGGAAGAACGATCATACGGGCGTATTCCAAAAGTAAATATTGGCGAATCCATTCAACCAATAGTGGAATCTTGCTCGATAATGATATACGAGGCGTCAATCCATTTACCAGAAGCTTTGGCAAATGGAGCTGGACCTTTGAAACGGGCCTAAAAACAGAATAAGTTTATTTGCAGCAGGGGAGACTGGTTCTTTTCTGCTGCATTTTTATTAAACGCAATCTTCGCAGACCAAAATGGTGGACAAGCCACATATTGCTTATTATGTCAAAGAATACTAAGAATTTTGCAGCCACAACATAGCGGTTTCTGCCGACAGGGAACTATAGTAATTGCCTTGCCGCATTTACGTTTTTGGTGATTTCTAGATTTTGTTGTCTCTGATGATTGATTTACATGCCCTTCGGAAACTCGAAGTCCCGGAAGCAAGGTAATCATCATTTTTGAAAGGGACTTTGCGCTCGTCGTTACTTATGTCTCGTATTTCAGAGACATTAAGTAACGTGACGTA
>NZ_QUFB01000057.1 GCF_003478335.1 Clostridium sp. AM49-4BH | reverse complement strand
CGGAAACTCGAAGTCCCGGAAGCAAGGTATTCATCATTTTTGAAAGGGACTTTGCGCTCGTCGTTACTTATGTCTCGTATTTCAGAGACATTAAGTAACGTGACGTAGCGCATCGTAGCGAAAGCGTCCCGTCCAAAAATTGATGATACCTTGCTAAACCGGGACATCTCACACCTTCCTTCAGGCATGTATTCATCAGAGACTTAACAAAATAAGAAATCACGTAAAAACTCTGCGTTCTGCGACAATTGTCTTAGTTTCTTGATGGCAGAATAATTTACTTTTTCGGCTGCAAAATAGCTATTATTTTACTTACATAATAAGCAATATGTGACAACATGGTATTTTTTGATGTGCGAAGTTTGAGTTATTAATACGAACAGAATAAATTATAGCCTAAAACAAGGCAGAGCAGGATGATCAATACGGCAATAACAGCGTTTGAAATAAAAAACATGATTGTCATGCCGATGGCGATCCAAAACAATATAAAACCAATCATATGACGCATAAAGCCCCTCGCTTGCACAATTGTGTAGAATAGGATATACTAATACAGTGTATCTTAATGTTAGTATATGACAAAGATTTTAAATCTTGAATAAAACATATTTAAGATGTAACAGCATAGAAATGGAGGAGTATTTATGAAAGGCAAAATGAATGCAAAAATGGGCAACATTATTATTGACCGTGATGTTTTAGCAAAATATGCCGGGGCTGCGACAGCAGAATGTATTGGTATTGTGGGCATGGCGGCCGTTAATGTAAAAGATGGCGTGATCAAGCTCCTAAAGAAAGAGAATGCAGGACGCGGTGTGAATGTATATGTTGTGGACAACCGTATCAAAGTGGAACTTCATATTATTGTAGCATATGGTGTAAGTATCCGCGCAGTTGCTCAAAACGTGCTTGAGCATGTACGTTATAAGATAGAAACTTTTACCGGAATGGAAGTAGAACAGATTAACGTCATCGTTGAAGGTGTTCGTATTGTAGATGAAGATTAATTTACCGATTTGCAAACACAAGGAGGATTAAAGCAGTGAGCGTTCAGACAATTGATGCAAAGATGTTGCAGAAAATGTTTTTGGCAGGAGCAAAGGGTTTAGAGGCGAAGAAGGAATATATTAATGAATTGAATGTATTTCCGGTACCGGATGGAGATACCGGAACGAATATGACGATGACCATAATGGCTGCAGCGAAAGAAGTAGCCAATCTTCAGAATCCGACATTGACCGAATTGGGTAAAGCGATTTCCAGTGGTTCACTTAGAGGAGCAAGAGGAAATTCCGGCGTTATCATGTCCCAGATCTTTCGCGGTTTTGTCAAAGAATTAAAGGGATTAGATATTATCGATGTGACAGCGTTAGGAAATGGCGTGCAGCATGCTGCAGAAACGGCATACAAAGCAGTCATGAAACCGAAAGAGGGTACGATCCTTACCGTTGCAAAGGCAGGAGCGGACAAGTCGATGGATCTGTTAGTGAACGGAGATACGGACGATATTATCAAATTCTGCGATGAAGTCGCTGCTGAAATGGAGGGAGCATTGCTGCAGACACCGGAATTGCTGCCGGTACTGAAGCAGGCGGGAGTTGTTGATTCTGGCGGGGAAGGTTTGATGACATTTATTCGCGGTGCGCTCGATGCCTTGAAGGGTAAGGCAACGGATTTCACAGTGAATACAGGTACAGCAACCCGCGTGGTTAATGGATCTGTCGGCGCTTCTGAAGAAGAGGATATCCGCTTTGGTTATTGTACGGAATTTATCATTATGCTGGAGCGCGGCGAAGATGTAGTCGAGAGTCAGCTTAAGGAATATTTGCAGAAGATCGGTGACTGCGTTGTAGTAGTAGCTGATGATGATATTGTAAAGGTACATGTACACACCAATGATCCGGGTCTGGCGATTCAGAAAGCACTTACGTATGGTTCTTTGACCAGCATGAAGATTGACAATATGCGTGAGGAGCATCAGGAAAAGGTGATACGAGATGCACAGAAAGTGGCCGAGTCGGCAAGCGCACCAAAGAAAGAGGAGCCACGTAAAGAAAATGGTTTTATTGCCGTAGCAGCCGGAGATGGATTGGCAGATATTTTCCGTGATCTTGGAGTGGATTATGTGATCGAAGGCGGACAGACAATGAACCCAAGTACGGATGATGTATTATCTGCAATTGAGCAGGTGAATGCAGATAATATCTTTGTTTTGCCAAATAATGGAAATATTATTTTGGCAGCAAATCAGGCAAAGAATCTGACAGAAGATAAGGAAGTGTACGTCGTTCCGTCCAAAAATATTCCGCAGGGAATTGCTGCAATGATCAGTTTTGTCAGTGGAAGATCTGCTGCAGAAAATGCAGAATCTATGGAAGAAGAGATGCAATTGATCAAATCCGGTCAGGTTACGTATGCGGTTCGTGATACGAATATGGATGGCAAAGATATTAAGCAGGGTGACTTTATGGGCCTTACTGATAAGACGATCGTATCGGTTGGCAGTGATCTGCAAGGTACAGCAAAGGAATTGATCGAGTCTCTGTTAGACGAGGATTCTGAGTTAGTCAGTCTGTATTATGGCAGTGATGCAACGAAGGAACAGGCAGAGCAGCTTGCAGAGGATATTGAGAAAACACATGAAGATGTTGAAGTAGAAGTACAGTACGGTGGTCAGCCGGTATATTCTTACTTTATTTCTGTAGAGTAATAAGCGAGTATTAAGAAACGTTTTCGAGAAAGGGTTGTCATACTGGTCGGACAGAGCAGCGTGATGATCCTTTTTCAATAGAGACTCTAAATCTTCTAAAGCCGGAGTAACTGTAAAGTGATGGATGATTTTCGAGCTACGGAGGGAGGAGACATCGTTGCGAGAGAGGGATAGTATACGCAATATAAAAGGGGTGGGACAAAAAGCAGAAAGCTTGTATGCAAAGCTGGGAATTTATACGATCGGAGATCTGCTTGCTCATTATCCCAGACAATATGATGTGTATAAGCCGGTACAGCCGGTATCGGAAGCGGTGGACGGAAATGTGATCGTTCTGGATGTAAGCCTGGCAGCTAAGCCTAAGATCAGTTATGTGCGTAATCTTAAGATTGTAAGCTGTACGATGAGGGATTCCAGTGGCTCTATTCCAGTGAGTTGGTTTAATATGCCATATTTACTCCGTTCTCTTAAAATGGGAACACATTATCTTTTGCGAGGAAAAGTTATATCCAAACGGGGACGTCTGATGTTGCAGCAGCCCAAAATGCTGCAATATGAGGAATACCGCAGTATGTTGTACCGCTTGCAGCCGTTGTACCCATTGACAGCGGGACTGACAAACAATGCGATCAAAAAAGCTGTAGATCAAGCACTATCGCAGGCTGAGTTGGATGCAGAGTTCCTTCCGCTGGATATGCGTAAAAAATATAATCTTGTACTGCATAAAAAAGCGTTGCAGGATATTCATTTTCCGTCAAAGGAAGCGGATTTTTTTGCTGCAAGGAACCGTTTGGTTTTTGAGGAGTTCTTTTTATTTACGCTGGCAATGCATCAGATGAAACAAAATCGTCATCAAAAACCATCAGACTATATACTGCATCCGGGGGATAAAGTATTTGCACTGCTAGAGAACCTTCCTTATGAGCTGACAGAGGGACAGAAACAGGCAGTGGACGAGATCGCGGCAGATGTTTCATCAGGATTTGTGATGAATCGATTGATCCAGGGCGATGTTGGATCCGGTAAAACCATTGTTGCACAGATTGCGTTGCTAATAGCTGTGGAGCAGGGACATCAAGGGGCGATCATGGTGCCGACAGAAGTGTTGGCAGAGCAGCATTATGAGACATTTTGCGAAATGTTTGATCCCTTGCAGGTTCGAGTCGGTCTTTTGACCGGTTCTATGACGGCAGCGGCAAAGCGCGATATGCAGGCTCAGATCGCAGCGGGAGAGATTGATATTGTAGTAGGAACGCAGGCGCTCATTCAGGATAAGGTAGAGTATAAGGATCTTGCGATGATTGTCACCGATGAACAGCACCGTTTTGGTGTGCGTCAGCGCGAAAGTTTTTATGCAAAAGGGCATACACCACATATGTTGGTCATGAGTGCCACACCGATCCCACGCACGTTAGCGATCATTTTATACGGAGAACTGGATATTTCAGTTATCAAAGGACTTCCTAAGGGTAGACTTCCAATTCAAAACTGTGTTGTGGATACCGGATATCGTCCGCAGTCGTATCGATTCATTGAGAAAGAAGTAGAAAAAGGGCATCAAGCATATGTGATCTGTCCGATGGTGGAGGAAAGCGAGAATATGGAGGCGGAAAATGTCACGGATTATGCTCAGACACTGCGGGAAGAGATGTCGACTAAGATACGGATCGAAGTGCTGCATGGCAAGATGAAACCGGCACAAAAAAATGAGATCATGGAGCGATTTGTCTCTGGAGCGATTGATGTTTTGGTATCTACGACGGTGATCGAAGTTGGTATCAATGTGCCAAATGCCACAGTGATGATGGTCGAAAATGCAGAACGGTTTGGTTTGGCGCAGTTACATCAGCTTCGTGGACGTGTCGGAAGAGGTTCGGCGCAGTCTTATTGTATTTTTATGATGGGCAAACCTTCCAAAGAAACGAAGCAGAGACTGCAGGTGCTAGAGCAGTCCAATGATGGATTCCTGGTTGCAGAAGAAGATTTGAAACTGCGCGGCCCCGGGGATCTGTTTGGCATCCGACAGAGTGGAGACTTGAATTTTAAGCTGGCAGATATTTATCAGGATGCAGCAATACTAAAACAGGCAAATGAAGCGGCGGCTGGATTTGAGCGGACGGATATAATAGAAATGTGCAAAAAGTATCGGGGATTGCGTGAAAAAATACAAACCTACACCGACGAGATCTTTTTGTAAGAACATTGCATTTTGAAGGTAAAAATAGTACACTTAATTTAATTGTGTGTTGGAACGGTAAGGGAGGTTGCATATGGTGCAGGCAGGGTATACGACAGATAGATTACTGCAGATTGGGCGGTCAAACTATGACCGGCTATGCCTTTTTTGTGAAAATTTGGAACGCAGCGGTCTCTGGGAGCAGGCAAGACAGGTTATGAAACAGTCCGCTAAAATGATCTTAGATCGTTACGTGCAGTCTGTACTAGTGACTTTTGCAGCGGCAGAGGGCATTGTGACAGAAAGTGAAAGAGAGTATATTGCTATTATCACGGATTCCAATCTATTAGCAGTTTCACCGGAGATCCCTGTGAACGGAGAGTTGATTGAGGAGTGCAGACGGTTTTGCGGATTTCCGCCGGTGCTTTTACAGCTGTGTGCAGCTTATGACGATGAATATATGCAGCATACCGGAGAGCAGTTTTTGGATTCCTTTGTCAATATCATTTTGTGTATGGCGTATATGGTGGATCGGGAAAGTGTTCTGACGCGCCGGTTTGTACGTGAATTTTATGACAGGGTAAGTGTATTTGTGGATACAAAGGATGCTTGGAATACGGAAGAGTATCTGTTTCACAAATTATATGGGACGGACATTCTAGATGATACAAGATGGCTGCATGTCCCGGTAAAAAAGCAGTCTGCAGAAGTGATGGCAGAGTCACCGGCAGCCGCACAGGCGAGCAATGAATGGAATGTAAGGCAGGACAAGCTGGAGGAACAGTTACAGCAGGAAATGGCGCGTAAGCAGTTTCAGGCAGTTAAAAAACGTATTCAGGAACGTGAGGAGGCAGAACGCAAAGAGCAGGAGGAGCGTCTGCAATGCCTGTTAGATGAGCTGAATGCGTTGGTTGGTTTGCAGGGGGTAAAGGATGAGATCCGGTCTCTGGTTAACTTGATCCGTATTCGCAAGCTTCGGGAAACGATGGGACTTCCGCAAATGGATATGTCATATCACATGGTATTTACCGGTGCACCGGGAACCGGCAAAACGACAGTGGCGAGATTGGTGGCAAAAATCTATCGGGAGCTTGGGATCTTATCCAAGGGAACCTTTATTGAAACGGACCGATCCGGGCTTGTGGCAGGATATGTCGGCCAGACGGCACTTAAGGTGCACGAATTGGTCGAGCAGGCAGTTGGGGGGATTCTTTTTATTGATGAAGCATATGCCCTGGTCAATCCTGATGTTCCGAATGATTTTGGTATGGAAGCAGTGGATACATTAGTAAAATTGATGGAAGACCACCGAGATGATCTGATCGTCATTGTGGCAGGTTATACAGAAGAAATGCAGTCATTTTTGAAATGCAATACGGGTTTAGTATCGCGATTTAACAAATTTATCGATTTTCCGGATTATTCGAAGGAAGAGCTCATAGCGATCCTAGATGCAATGGCCGATAAGGCTGGACTGCAATTGGAAGAATCTGCCAGAGAGGCGGTGCTTTTGTCGTTGCAGGCAAAAACGGAAGAAGAGTGGAATGTATTTGGAAATGCCAGAGGAATTCGTAATCTGTTTGAAAAGATCGTGATCAATCAGGCAAATCGTCTTGTCAGACTGTCTGCACCAAGTCGTGAAGATTTGATGAAAATTCAGCGGGAAGATGTGGAAGTTGTTTGACCACATCGCATGATTATGCTAAAATGGGGTGCAGCAGAGTGACGTTACAAGGTCACTTATTACGATGCACTTTAGATGCACTTTATATATATAATACGAGAAATGAGGATTGGATTAATATGAGAGTAGTGGCTGGTTCCGTGCGAGGCTTTAATTTGATCGTTCCGTCTGGAAAGAATACCAGACCTACTACGAATCGCATTAAGGAGACATTATTTAATATATTGCAATGGGACATTGCAGGATGCCGTTTTTTGGATTTGTTTAGCGGAAGTGGTGGAATAGCGATCGAGGCGCTTAGCCGTGGCGCAAAGGAAGCGGTTATGGTAGAGAAAGATCGGGAGGCGGTCCGCTGCATTAAGCAGAATGTACAGCATACGAAGATGGATGACAGATCACGGGTCATGCCGATGGACGTGATGCAGGCTCTGCGCCGTTTGGAACAGGCAGGACAACCGTTTGATATTATATTTATGGATCCGCCGTACCATTTGGATCTGGAAGAGCGGATCGTACCATATTTGCTGCAGTCTTCTCTGGTGAAGGCCGGATCTTTGATCATCGTCGAGACAGCGTTAGATACGGATGTAGATTATATGTATGAGCTGGGCTGCGAGGTAGAGCGTATCAAAGAGTATAAGACGAATCGTCATGTCTTTTTGCGGGTATCTAGTGAGACAGAGGCGTAGAGAATCAGAAAATGAGGGACAAGAAGACTATGAACAGAGCAGTATTTCCCGGAAGTTTTGATCCGGTGACGGTAGGACATATGGATTTGATCGTGCGTTCTGCCAAAATGTTCGATGAAGTTATTGTTGGTGTGCTTCGCAATGCAGCCAAGCAGCCGCTTTGCACAGTGGCAGAGAGGGTATCTCTACTGCAGGAGTTGACAGCAGAGATTCCGGGCGTGCGCATAGAAGCTTTTGATGGATTGTTGATTGATTTTGTAGATAAGATGGATGCCTGCGCAGTGATCCGCGGTTTGCGTACTGCGGCAGATTTTGAGTATGAATTGCCGTTGGCACAGACAAACCGTCATTTGAATGCACAGGTAGATACGGTATTTTTGGCGACTTCGCCGGAACATTCTTATATCAGTTCCAGTGGTGTTAAAGAAATTATTCAGTTTGGTGGAGACATCACCGGATTGGTGCCGCCTTCTGTACAGCAGTTTTTGTTGGATAGGAACACAGATAACAGATAATATAAACAGGCAATATGCCGCAAGGAGGTACATATGGTAAGCAGTAGAATTGAACAAAAAATCGAAGATATTTATGCATTTGTTGAGAGTTGTAAACCGCAGGCGTTATCACAGTCCAAGGTTGTTGTGCCGAAGAATGATCTGTATGATCTGTTAGATGATCTGCGCCGTGATGTACCGGAGGAGATTACGCGTTATCAGAAAATGCTCAGTCAGCGAGATGCCATTTTGGAGGATGCTGAGGCAAAAGCGGATGCGATCAAGTTGGATGCGCAGGAGCAGTACAAAGCAATGGTAGAGGAACATGCGATCATGCAGGAAGCATATCAGCAGGCAGAAGAGACGGTAGCGCGTGCGAATGCAGAGGCACAGGCGATCATTGATACGGCAAGACGTCAGGCCGAAGAAATTGGCAATGGAGCTATTTATTATACGACAGATATGTTAGAGATGGCAGAAAAAGCGATCGCCAGAGCATGCGAGAGTGCAGTAAGCAATTCCAGAGCACTAGAGACAGCACTTCGCGGTCATTTGGATATTATTCGCCACAATAAGGCGGAACTTACCGGTGTGAATGCAATGGAAGAGGAAGAGCCACAAGAGGCACCGGAAGAAAGGGATGAGGAGATCGATGAATAAAAAGATTGATGTCGAGGTGGTGATCGGCGGTAAGCCATATACGTTAAGTGGTTATGAAAGCAGTGATTATTTACAGCGCATTGCGATGCATATCAATGGCAAGATAGCAGAGTTTCGTGCACAGGAGGGTTATGCAAGACTTGAGACGGAGCTTAAGAATGTCTTGCTTGCTATTAATCTTTCCGATGATTATCAGAAAGCACAGAACACGATCCGGGAGCTTAAGCAGGATAATGAAGATATGGAAAAAGAGCTGTTTGATATGAAACACGAGATGATATCGATGCAGCGGGAACTTCAAGAAGCCAAAGATACCGTTAAGAAGCTTGAGCAGGAAAAAGAATCCGAAGAACATCGAGCGATTCGCTTGGAGACAGAGTTAGAGCAGCTGCGGAAAGAGATTGCTAAAGAAGTTGTGCAAAAGGAAGAGACAGTAGATGTGGCTGCAGATACTAAACCATCTGCAGAGTTGACAGCTACACAGCAGACTGCTCCGGAAAATGCAGACAAAGAGGAGACCGTTGAGAAACAGGATGTCGCCGAAGATGTGACGCATTCAGAGGATACAGAAGCGGCGGTAACAGTGGAACAGACAGACAATGTTGCTGAGGAGGCCAAAAGTCCGGAAGAAATCGGGCAAGAGATAGCAGCAACAATCGGCAAGAAAGAGCCTGCCAGGAAAACGTCGCGCAGCAGTCGCAAGAAAAGACGGTAATAAATATAACGATAATTGGAGAGGGACTGGGTCTATGCACAACAGTCCCTTCTTTCTTAAAGTATGGAGAACTGGATGATGCAGAATAGAACAAAACGCAGAATAGGAGTGCCTGAGATCCTTGCTCCGGCAGGATCGATGGAGAGCCTTAAAGCGGCAGTAGCCGCAGGCTGTGATGCTGTGTATATGGGAGGGTCCAAGTTTGGTGCCAGAGCATATGCTCAGAATCCGGAAGAGGATGAAATGGTGGCAGCGATACGATATTGCCACTTGTACGGAGTAAAGCTTTATATGACGGTAAACACCCTGTTGAAGGAACAGGAATTGCAGAGCCTTCCTACGTTTTTGCGGCCGTATTACGAGGCGGGGCTTGACGCTGTGATCGTGCAGGATATGGGCGTTTTACGAGTGATCCACCAGTGCTTCCCGGATCTGGATATTCATGCAAGTACGCAAATGACCTTGACCTCCGGTATGGGAGTGGATGATCGATTAGCTGCTTACGGTGTAACGCGGATCGTTCCGGCAAGAGAACTGTCGCTGACGGAACTGCAGCAAATGCGGCAGCAGACGAAGATGGAGTTGGAAGTGTTTGTACATGGTGCATTGTGCTATTGCTATTCCGGTCAATGTTTGATGAGCAGTATGCAGGGTGGTCGTAGTGGCAACAGAGGACGCTGCGCACAGCCGTGCAGAATGCAATATGATATAGATGGCAGCAAACGTTATCTGTTAAGCCCAAAGGAGTTGTGCGCACTACCTTTGCTCGGAGAGATGATCGAGGCAGGGATCGATTCGTTCAAGATCGAAGGCAGAATGAAGCGGCCGGAGTATACGGCGTATGTGACAGCTATGTATCGCAAATACCGGGATCTGTATTTGGAACTGGGTTCTGCAAAATATCGGGTCTGGCAGCAGGAGCATGCGGCAGAGTGGGAAGATGATCTACGTAAGCTTGCCGAAATATACAATCGAGAAGGATTTACTGATGGCTATCTCGAGGAAAAGCCGGAGCAGATGTTAGCGGATAAGCGTCCAAAGCATGGAGGCGTTTGTGTGGGAACAGTGCAGGATGTGGATAAACATCAGGTGCGTTATCGATTGGAACGTCCGATATTTGCACAGGATGTGTTAGAATTTCGCGGTGCGGACGGTGTCAGTATCTATGAATACACGACGGGATCTTCCTATCATGCGGGTGAGCTTGTGCAGACGCGCTATCAGAAAGGCTGCCGGATTGCGAAGGGTGATCGGGTGTTTCGTACCAGACATCAGGTATTGTTAGAGGAAATACGGCAAGATTTCGTAGAGAGCACACCGAAGCTTACTATAAATGGGCAGATCCGAATTGTTGCCGGAGAGCCAATCCTCCTGCAGTGTGAATATGAAAATGAAATATTTGCGGTAACAGGAATGATTGCGGAGAATGCGGTGAAGCGTGCTGTTGCCAAAGAAGACGTTGTCAGAGTGTTATCCCAGACCGGGGAGACACCGTTTGAATGGGGAAGTCTCGACGTTGATCTGGGAGCGGATGTCTTTGTCCCGATTGGGGAATTTAAGAAACTGCGAAGAAATGCTTTGACGGGTCTGCAGGATCGCTTGGAACGTCTCGGCAGCCGGGAGGTTGACGAAGAGCGGATCAGGCAGATGCAGGCAGAGATCAAGGCAGGCGCACAAGAAGATGCCTTGATTTCGGAACTTAGAGACCCAAAGGATGTGCAGCAAAGTGCGGCGGTATCCGATGAGAAGCAGTTGTATGCCGTCTTACAGCACGATTGTATACAGGAAGTGATCCTGAGGGAAGAATGGTTTGATAATGCAGTGATCGAGGTGCTGTTGCAGCGGATTAAGGAAAGTAAGAAGCGGGCGGTACTTGCGTTGCGACGATACTCCGTGCGCAGGCGATCACGGAGTATCGAGCACTATTAAAGAATGTTTCACCGGACGGTTATCTGGTTCGCAGTCAAGAGGGATACCAACTGTTATGTGATATAGGAGTAAAACCGGAGAGGATTCGTCTGGATGCCAATATGTATATTATGAATTCGGAGGCAGCTGTCTGGTGGCGGGAACAGGGAATTACACAGTTTACGGCACCGTGGGAGCTGACAAAGCGTGAACTTGCGGCTGTAACAGCCGGAAGGGATATGCAGTGGATCTGCTATGGCAGGATTCCGTTGATGGTATCGGCACAGTGTATTTTCCGCAATATAAAAGCCTGTCTGAAAAACTCTGGTAAGGCGATGGCAAAAGTATTTGCGGGAGAAAAGGGAAGGCGGTATATTGTACGCAACTGTTGCAAATATTGTTATAATATAATATATCGGGAGGAACCGTTTCAAATACCATGCTCTATGGAGCGGGAATTTTGGGAAGAAGTGCATCAGGTGCGCTTTGAATTTACCACAGAGACGGCAGAAGAGGTACATGCAGTGCTAAAGGATGAAATCATCCGGGATCACTGTCGTGGACATTTCGATGCAGGGATTCAGTAGGGAATACAGTAATAAAAGGCAGACCAGTGTCGGCAGACAGTCGGTCTGTACAGAAATGGAAGGGTATGGTTATCGGTATGGATAAAAAGGAAGCGGCGCAGAAATTAATGAGTATATTTGGTAATGTAGATGCGATCGCGGTACTGCATTCCGTATTAGTGGGAATATCAAAATATATTATCATTATTGTTTTTGCGGTTTATACATGGCATTGTTTTACAGTATTTATTGGCAAAAACATGGAGCGCAAAGAGGAAATATACAGACGACAGAAAAAGATCATGTTTACGATACATTTTATCTGTTCGCTAGTATTATTTTTGAACAGTCTGTCGATAAAAATTGTTCTTTTCTATGTGGCACAGGTCGTTTTTTTGGTGTTGGTGGACAAGGCGTATTCCTATGTGTATCAGAACCTGTCCAAGTTAGTGATGAACAATATGTTAATGTTGCTTACGATCGGATTTTTGATGATCGAGCGATTGAATATGGATTTTGCAATGCGGCAAATGATCTTTGCGTCGGTGATCTGCGTGGCAGGTCTGTTTATACCGTGGATGATCGAACGGTTTTCTTATTTTGACCGGTTTGGGTGGTGGTATGCTGGAATCGGTCTGGCAATGTTAGCACTTGTTTTTGTGATCGGTGTGGAGCGGTATGGTGCAAAAAACTGGATTCAGATCGGAGGTTTTGCGATGCAGCCTTCAGAATTTGTAAAGATTATTTTTGTGTTTTTTGTAGCAGCACTGTTAGCGCGCTCTGTGCAGTTTGTTGATGTGGTCAAGGTTTCTGTAGCGGCGGCTGCACATGTGTTGATACTTGTTGTGCAAAAGGATCTTGGTGCAGCGTTGATTTTTTTTATCACCTATGTGATCGTATTGTATGTGGCAAGTCAAAATTCGTTGTATTTGATCTCAGCATTGGCAGCGGGAACTTTGGCAGCAGTCGTGGCGTGGAGACTCTTTTCACATGTTCAGGTTCGTGTGCTTGCATGGCAGGATCCATGGAGCACGATTGACAATGAGGGATATCAGGTTGCAAGATCACTATTTGCCATAGGCACTGGTGGGTGGTTTGGCATGGGTCTTGGAGAGGGAATGCCAAATTCTATTCCGGTGGCATCCAGTGATTTTATTTTTTCGGCAATCTGCGAGGAGTTGGGTGTTATTTTTGCAATCTGTCTGATATTGGTAGAGATCAGCTGCTTTGTATTGTTTGTAAACATTGCACTCAAGATGAAAAGACGTTTCTATAAGCTGACAGCCCTTGGATTAGCGGTAGAATATATTTTTCAAGTGTTTTTGACGATTGGTGGAGTTACTAAATTTATTCCATCGACAGGAGTTACATTACCGTTGATAAGTTATGGCGGAAGTTCTGTGATGAGCACGATCATACTGTTTTGCATTATACAAGGGATGTATGTGTTGAATTTTGAAGAGGAGGATCAAGATGGGTCGAAGGAGCAATATCAGAAAGAACAGCGTGGACGAAACACATCCGCCAAGAGAAAGCGCCTCAGCCAGACGCAGGTCCGATAAACAGGCACAGAAGCAGCTTCAAAAAGAGCGCAAACGAGGCAATAGACAGATTTTATTTATCACATATGCCTTTGTGACTTTGTTTTTGGCGATGGCGGGATATTTGGCGTATTTTACGGCAGTGGACAGTGAAAAAGTAATTAATAATTCACACAATAAACGCCAGAAGATATTAGCAGAAAAGATTACGAAGGGAAGTATTTATTCACAGGACGGTGAGGTGCTTGCGGAGACTGTGACGGATGATGACGGCAACGAATACCGATCGTATCCGGAAAAAAAGAAATTTTGTCATGTTGTGGGGAGAACGGATAATAGTATGACAGGAATTGAGCTGTCGCAGTGTTATCCGATGCTGACATCACACATGAATCCTTTTGCACAGCTTGGCAATACATTGCGCGGTGAAAAAATATGGGCGATTCGGTCTATACGACGTTGGATGCGGGATTGCAAAGAGTGGCGTACGATGCACTTGGAGATTACCGTGGAGCAGTCGTAGCTTTAGAGCCGGATACAGGCAAGATCTTGGCGATGGTTTCTAAACCGGCTTATGATCCGAACACTGTCTTAAAAAACTGGCAATCGCTGGTTCGGGACGATGGGGAAGAATCTAAATTAGTCAATCGTGCATCGCAGGGACTTTATCCGCCGGGATCTACGTTTAAGATTGTGACAGCGATGGAATATATGATGGAAAATCCGGATAGCTATAAGGAGTATCGTTATCGCTGCAAAGGAACCAAAGTGTTTTCCGGCAGCAGGATCAACTGCTATAGCAGAGAATGGCATGGAAGACTGTCCCTGTCAACTGCATTTGCAAAGTCTTGCAACGGTGCCTTTGCAGACATTGGAACAAGACTCGATCTTAATTCCTACCGTAAGTTTTGTGAAAAGCTTTATTTTAATCAAAAACCATCTGTGGAGTTTGAGGCTAACAAGAGTCGATTTGCGTTGAATGCCAAGTCAGATGCTGCAGAAGTGACGCAGACAGCGATCGGACAGGGTAAGACGTTGATCACGCCATTAGAAAACGCAATGATCACTGCGATGGTTGCAAACGGTGGCGAGATGATGAAACCATATGTGGTAGACCGTGTAGAAAGTGCGAATGGACGTATC
This sequence comes from Clostridium sp. AM49-4BH, assembly GCF_003478335.1. Lineage (GTDB taxonomy): Bacteria > Bacillota > Clostridia > Lachnospirales > Lachnospiraceae > Butyribacter. The sequence goes on along the minus strand of NZ_QUFB01000057.1, from coordinate 994 downwards.
GTTAAGCAGTATAAGCCGAAGTCACAGGGAAAACTCGTGGATGAATGGGTTACGGAAGCAATGACCGGAATGATGGAAAAAGTGGTAAATGAAGGAACGGGAACGCTGCTAAAGACATCTGCGTATCAGGTGGCAGGAAAGACCGGTTCTGCAGAGGCGGATTCGGATGGTACAACACATGCATGGTTTGTCGGATTTGCACCGAGTAATCATCCAAAATTAGTTGTCAGTATTGTTGTGGAAGGTGCAGGAACCGGCGGAAAATACGCGGTTCCGATTGCAAAAAAGATGTTTCGGGAGTACCTTTCGAAATAATGGTTAGCATTGCATTTATGGTAGAATGATAGTATACTATACGCAAGAAAAGTAACCGCACGAAGGAGGAAATGCAATGATAGAAGCAACCAGTTGTGGCGGTGTGGTGATACACAGAGGCAAGATATTGCTTTTGTACAAGAATTACAGAAATCGTTACGAAGGATGGGTCTGCCGAAAGGGACTGTGGAACTTGGCGAAGAGTATAAAGAAACGGCACTCCGTGAAGTAAAGGAAGAGAGTGGCGCTGATGCCAGTATCATCAGCTACGTTGGGAAGAGCCAGTATTCGTTTGCTGCGGCAGGAGACACTGTTGTCAAAGATGTACATTGGTACTTGATGATGGCAGACAGTTATTACAGTAGACCGCAACAGGAAGAATATTTTGTGGATTCCGGATATTATAAGTTTCACGAGGCTTATCATCTGTTAAAGTTTTCTAATGAAAAGCAGATATTAGACCGGGCGTATAGTGAATATATTGATCTTCGCCGTCGAAATTTATGGGGCAATCCAAAGTATTTTTAACGGCAGGGTAGGAAATTTCATTTCTTGAAAGGATGACTTTCCGGCTAACTTGAAAAAGTAAATTCCAGTGCAGGGGTAAATTCCACCTCACCTTAAAATTACTTGATTTTTTAGAATTTCAGAGAGCTAAATATCTATAAAACTGTTATAA
>NZ_QUFB01000056.1 GCF_003478335.1 Clostridium sp. AM49-4BH | reverse complement strand
TCATCCATTTTTGGACGGGACGCTTTCGCTACGATGCGCTACGTCACGTTACTTAATGTCTCTGAAATACGAGACATAAGTAACGACGAGCGCAAAGTCCCTTTCAAAAATGATGAATACCTTGCTTCCGGGACTTCGAGTTTCCGAAGGGCATGTAAATCAATCATCAGAGACAACAAAATCTAGAAATCACTGTAAAAACAAAATGCGGCAAGGCAATTACTATAGTTCTCTGATGGCAGAAACCGCTCTTTGGCGGCTGCAAAATGTTATAAAGTTATTGACATAATAAGCAATATGTGGTTGTGCAATAGCTTCCGGTATGGGAAGTTTGAATCAATAATTGTTGTTCTTCTCAGCTTCGTTTAACTTGCGGATCGTATCCTGAATATCTTCATAGGTCAACTCCTCACTACTAAAGGAAAGAATGGAATGCAGTGGAGTTCCGGTAAACATTGCTTTCATCATATCGGCAGTTCCACTTCCCATAGAATCATCGCCATCGTGATCGGTCGCCTCAGCGAAACCACTCCTCCGCAGCATTTCATCCAAAGCACTGCCATCTTTTGCAAACAATTCAACATCTTCGCAAGTTGTTACGTAATCTGCGACAAAAGGAATCTTTTTGCTGCCGGTGATCGATACAGTATCCTGCAAACGAATGTCGCGGGAAGATGAGGCAAGCAGAATTTCATAATCGCCGCTTTCTGCATACCAATCGTGAATACGAGTTTCATAGTAGCTAAATGCGCGAGCGTTCAGCGTGAAAGTCACTGTCTTTGTCTCGCCGGCTTTTAGGAATACTTTAGCAAAGTCGCGCAGTTCCTTTTCAGGACGGATTTCATATACGACAGGATTTTTAATATATAGCTGTACGATTTCAGCACCGTCGCAGTTACCGGTATTTGTAATGTCAGCACTGACAACAATTTCATCGGTTTCTTTGATAACATCGACGTCGGCGGCGTTTTTGCCGTTTACGGTTACTTTCATATTGCTGTAGGTAAAATCGGTGTAGCTGAGTCCGTATCCAAATGGGAACAAGACATCCATCTTTTTCTTATCATAATAACGATAGCCGATAAAAACGCCTTCCTGATAGCAGACTTTCTCACGATTTCCAGGGAAATTTAAGTAGGAAGGATTATCCTCTAAGTGCAGTGGGAAGGTCTCGGCAAGTTTGCCACAAGGAGTTGCATCGCCAAAAAGCAGATTGACAGCAGCGCCACCGCTTGCCTGTCCGGCGAGGTACATTTGCAAAACACCTGCAACTTTGTCAAGCCATGGCATGGCGATCGGGGAACCGCTATGCAAAACAACGACTACATTAGGCTGTACTTCGCTAATGCGGGCGATCAATTCATTTTGATTTGCCGGCATATTCAGATGGGTTCGGTCAAATCCTTCGCTCTCGAAAGAGTCTGGCAGACCGGCGAAGATAACGGCAACATCGCTTTCTTTTGCAAGGGTGATCGCTTCCTGAAGCAGCGTCTCATCTGTAGTTTCTTCGTCAATATGAAATCCTTGTGCATACGATACGGAATCTCCGGCGGCATCTAAAGCGCTTTCGACCGATGTGTTGTTAATATGACTGGAACCACCGCCCTGAATGCGGGGCACTTTTGCAAATTCACCGATAAACGCTATCTTTTTGTCTTTTTGCAAAGGCAGGATATCTTCATTCTTCAACAAAACAGCGGACTGCTCGGCAGTGGTTCTTGCCAGTGCGTGATGAGCAGCAACATCGTATCCGCGTTCGACGCTGGATGGGAGTGGATGTACCATAGAAGCTGGATCAATATCTTTTCTGGCAGTAAGATATTTGTCTACCATAGTAAGAATGCGTTCTACAGCAGTATCTAATACGGATTCTTCCAGTTCTCCACTTTGTACGGCTTTTACGATGAGTTTGTCTGTTTCTCCGTGGCAATCCGGCATTTCAAGATCCAATCCGGCTTTGAGAGACGGAACACGCTCGTCCATCGCACCCCAGTCGGTCATAACCAGACCTTCAAAGCCCCATTCGTCACGCAAAACCTTATTTAACAGCCAATCATTTTCGCAAGAGTAAACGCCGTTGATACGGTTATAACTGCACATGATCGTCCAAGGCTGCGCCTTTTTGACTACCGTTTCGAAAGCTGCCAGATAAATCTCGCGCAAAGTACGTTCATCAATCTCTGCACTGATGCTCATGCGGCGCCATTCCTGGTTGTTGGCAGCAAAGTGTTTCAAGCTGGTGCCTACGCCATGCTCCTGAACACCATTGACAAAAGCAGCACCCAGTTCACCTGCCACGACCGGATCCTCGGAGTAATATTCAAAGTTACGTCCGCAGATCGGAGAACGCTTCATATTAATGCCCGGGCCCAGTAATACGGCAAGATCTTCAGCGACACATTCTTCGCCAAGAGCGTCGCCGACTTTATGCAGCAGGTCGCGGTCAAAAGAGCATGCCATAGCTGATGCAGTCGGAAAACCAATGGCTTTAATACTTTCTGCAACGCCCATATGATCGGCAAGACTTTCCTGCTTGCGGATGCCGTGCGGTCCATCGGAGACCATTGCAGCAGGAATATTTAAGCGGTCAATGGCTTTGGTATGCCAGAAATCTGCACCGGAGCAAAGACTTGCTTTTTCCTCTAGTGTCAGTTCGTTCACAAGTTTTTTTACATCTAAAACGTGTTCCATAAAATAGTCCTTTCCGAGGTGTTGACGGCGGTGAAAGACCGCCACACATCTCTATGTTTTATGTTAGTGAAAATTTTATTCATAAATGTCATACGCACAGTCATCGCGCACAAAGACGGGAATGATCTCCAGTGTTGCTTTAGCGGCAACGGTCTGACCACCGTCATAACTTGTCCCGGTAGCGGCCTCTGTCCAACGATGCCCCGCAGGGAGATATACGTCAGTCTGCGTAATACCGGCGTCTGTGATCGGCTTTACGAGCAGATCCGGTCCAAACATATAGCTGTCGGCGTTATTCCAGCAAGCAGCATCCTCCGGAAACTCATAGAAAAGCGGACGCATTACCGGAGTTCCCAACTCGTGTGCTTCACGCATACATTCGCGAATGTATGGGCGAAGACGTTCACGCAACAACAGGTAACTTTTCAAAATTTCATAGATTTCTTCTCCCCAAGTCCAGATCTCGTTATCTTGTCCCGAACTGAACTGGCGGACACCATCAATATATTCTACGTCGCGTTCATAGTATGGAGAGCGTTCTCCGTGCAGACGGAATACCGGAGAAAATACACCCCACGCAAACCAGCGAACCAGCAACTCGCGAAATGCCGGATCTTCGTTATTGCCACCCAAGAAACCGCCGATATCCGTCGTCCACCAAGGAATGCCGGCAAGTCCCATGTTAAGCCCGGCCTGCACCTGCTGTTTCATAGAACGGAACGAGGAATGAATATCGCCCGACCACGTCAGAGCACCATATTTTTGGCTGCCGGCCCAGGCGCAGCGCACAAGGTTTAACACATTTTCCTGCCCCTGCTCCCGTAATCCATCATAAAAACCTTTGGCGTACATGAGAGGATAGATGTTGCTGCACTGTAAAGCAGGACCTTTGTGGTAGCGGTAAATATCAAAATCATACGGCCCATATTCCGGCTCAGCCTCATCCAGCCAAAAGCAGCGAATGCCTTTATCGTAATAATTCTCCTTACAGCGTTCCCAAACATATTTTTGTGCGCCCGGATGTGTAGCATCATAAAAAGTCGTAGTTCCCATCCAAGTCATATTAACGCACAAACCGCGGTCAGACGTGATGAGATACCCTTGATCTGCCATCGGACCATAGTTCTCGGAACGTTCATCGATCGTCGGCCACACGGATACGACCGGTTCAATCTGCATTTCGCGCAATTCGCGGATCATTGCCTCCGGATCCGGCCAGTCCTTTGGATCAAACTTGAAATCACCCTGCATAGTCCAATGGAAAAAATCCACCACGATCGCATCGATCGGCAGACCGCGGCGTTTGTATTCGCGCGCAACAGCAAGCAGCTCTTCTTGGGTACGGTAGCGCAGCTTGCACTGCCAAAATCCAATGCCGTACTCCGGGATCATTGGAACACGGCCGGTAACGGCGCTGTAAAGTTCTGTCAGTTGTTTAGGTGAATCGCCGGCGCAGATCCAGTAATCGAGTTTTTTGGTATTTAAGGCAGTCCATTCGGTTTTATTTTTGGCAAAAGATGCCGTACCGATGGCTGGATTGTTCCACAAAAAGCCATATCCCCGGCTTGAGATCATAAATGGAACACTTGCTTGGCTGTTGCGGTGCGCCAGTTCCAAAATGCAGCCTTTCTTGTCCAAAAAGTCATCTTGATATTGTCCCATGCCAAAGATCTTTTCGTCGTCAAATGCTTCAAAACGCATGGCTAATGTATAATCGGTAGTGCCGGTGATCGGCTTTAGTTCTCTGGCATCGATACGCAGCGGCACACAAAAGCGGTCGATGCGGTTGCGATTTTGCCAAAGCTCTTTTGTTAACAGCTCATTTTTTTCGTTATAATAGGAAATAACACCTTCAGGATCGATCACAGCAGTGAGGTTTCCGTTGCGAAATGTCACTTTGGTACCGGTCTCAGCATGTGCAGCACGTTCTTCGGCAGTACGGTAAAAGGCCGGTGTCATATCCACGGTTTCATAGTGGATCTCCGGGGTGAGGTCTGGAATTGGTTCTGTGAGTGCCCAGTCTTCTGTGTTCATTTCCGCCTCTTTGGTCATGCGGACGCGAATGGAATGTTCGCCCCAGGCTTCCATCCGGAGAGTGGTTCCCCCTTGGGACAGTGTTAAGCGTTTTCCATCATCATGTATGGTCATAATAATCCTCCGTGTGAGATAATATTTAGCCGGTTGCCAGCGTGTATTTCCACCCAAATAAAAAAGGTGCTTGACATCTTGTCCGTTTGGTGATAAGATGAACAATGCACTATTGTGGCTGACTAGACTATTAGGCTTATGCAAGGTTATTATAGCATAGTTTGAAGAAAATGAAAAGAGTTTTTGGAGTTTCTTCTTATAGTAGGATTGTACAGCACATGGTACTCTATAAAATTAAGGAGTGAAACGTCGATGGAGAAGAACAGAATACATCCAGTAAAAGTAGGCAAAGGCGTGAGAATGAGTTTTGCCCGTCAGAAGGAAGTCCTTGAGATGCCTAACCTGATTGAGGTACAGACGAATTCTTACCAGTGGTTCTTGGACGAAGGACTGAAAGAAGTGTTCCGGGATATTTCCCCAATTGCTGATTTCGGTGGTCATTTGAGCCTGGAGTTCGTTGATTTTGAGCTTTGCAGAGATGAGAAGAAGTACGACATTGATCAATGCAGAGAGCGTGATGCTACTTATGCTGCACCACTTAAGGTGCGCGTCAGACTTCACAACAAGGAGACGGAGGAAATCAAAGAGCACGAGATTTTCATGGGTGATCTTCCGCTTATGACAGCGACCGGAACGTTTATCATCAACGGTGCTGAGCGTGTTATCGTCAGCCAGTTGGTTCGTTCACCGGGTATCTACTATGCAATCAGTCATGACAAGGTAGGTAAAGAGTTGTATTCCGCAACTGTTATTCCTAACCGTGGTGCATGGTTGGAATATGAGACAGATTCGAATGATGTCTTCTCTGTCCGTGTTGATAGAAATAGAAAGGTTCCGATCACTGTATTTTTGCGTGCACTCGGTCTTGGAACCAATGAGCAGATCAAAGAAGTGTTCGGTGATGAGCCAAAGATTTTGGCAAGTATCGAGAAAGATACAACGGACAATTACAAAGATGGTCTGTTAGAGCTTTACAAGAAATTACGTCCGGGCGAGCCGTTGTCCGTAGATAGTGCGGAGAACTTATTAAATGGTATGTTCTTCGATCCGAAGCGTTATGACCTTGCCAAAGTTGGACGTTACAAATATAACAAGAAATTACATTACAAAAACCGTATTGTTGGCTGCAAGCTTGCAGAAGATGTTGTAAATCCAACAACAGGTGAGGTGTATGAGGAAGGTACTCTGGTAACAGAGGAACTTGCAACAACATTACAGAATGCAGCAGTTCCTTATGTGATGGCTGAATTGGAAGGCCATGTTGCTAAAGTATTGTCCAATATGATGGTTGACATCAAAGAGTATGTTGACATCGAGAATCCTAAGGAGCTTGGCGTTACAGAGAGTGTTTACTATCCTGTATTGCGTGAGATCTTAGATGAGAACGAGGATGATGAGGATGCGATCAAGGAAGCGATCGCTGCTAATATCAGTGAATTGATTCCAAAGCATATCACAAAGGAAGATATCTTTGCATCAATCAACTACAACATGCATTTAGAGTATGGCATGGGTAATGATGATGATATTGATCACTTGGGTAACCGCCGTATCCGTGCGGTTGGTGAGTTGCTGCAGAATCAGTATCGTATCGGATTATCCCGTATGGAGCGTGTCGTTCGTGAGCGTATGTCCACACAGGATATTACGACAATTACGGCACAGTCTCTGATCAATATCAAGCCGGTAACGGCTGCTGTGAAGGAATTCTTTGGAAGTTCCCAGTTGTCACAGTTCATGGATCAGAACAACCCGCTTTCTGAATTAACACATAAGAGACGTTTGTCTGCATTGGGACCGGGTGGTTTGTCCAGAGATCGTGCAGGTTTCGAGGTCCGCGATGTACACTATACACATTATGGACGCATGTGTCCTGTAGAGACTCCTGAAGGACCTAATATCGGTCTGATCAACTCTCTGGCATCTTATGCGCGTATTAATGAGTATGGATTTATCGAGGCACCTTATCGTAAGGTTGATAAGACAGATCCGGCTAATCCGCGTGTTACCAACGATGTTGTTTATTTGTCTGCAGATGAGGAAGATCGTTATATTGTTGCACAGGCGAACGAAGAGCTGGATGAAGAAGGCCATTTTGTGCGCAAGAGTGTATCCGGTCGTTTCCGTGAGGAGACTTCTGAGTTTGAGAAAGAGAAGATCGATCTTATGGATGTGTCTCCTAAGATGGTATTCTCCGTCGCAACAGCAATGATCCCATTCTTGGAGAATGATGATGCGAACCGTGCGCTGATGGGATCTAACATGCAGCGTCAGGCAGTGCCGTTGTTGGTTACAGAGGCACCTGCAGTTGGTACAGGTATGGAGATGAAGGCGGCTGTCGATTCCGGCAACTGCGTTATCGCAGAGGAAGACGGAATTGTTACACGTTCTGCATCGAACGAGATTATTATTAAGTCTAAATCAGGCGAAAAGACATATAAGCTGGCTAAATTCCAGCGCAGTAACCAGGGAACGAGCATGAACCATCGTCCGATCGTTGATAAGGGCGAAGAGGTAAAAGCAGGACAGGTTATCGCAGATGGTCCATCTACATGCGGTGGCGAGATCGCATTAGGTAAGAACCCACTGATCGGTTTCATGACTTGGGAAGGTTATAACTACGAGGATGCCGTACTGCTTAGTGAGAGATTGGTTCAGGATGATATTTATACATCTGTTCATATCAATGAGTACAATGCAGAGGCGAGAGACACCAAGCTTGGTGACGAAGAGATCACCCGTGATGTACCGGGTGTCGGCGACGACGCGCTCAAAGACCTTGACGAGAACGGTATTATCCGTATCGGTGCAGAGGTTCGTGCCGGTGATATTTTGGTTGGTAAAGTTACTCCTAAGGGAGAGACAGAGCTTACTGCTGAGGAAAGACTGCTTCGTGCGATCTTCGGTGAGAAAGCAAGAGAAGTTCGTGATACTTCTTTGAAGGTGCCACATGGTGAGTTTGGTATTATCGTAGATGCCAAAGTATTTACAAGAGAGAATGGAGATGAGCTTCCACCGGGAGTAAATAAATCTGTTCGTATTTACATTGCACAGAAACGTAAGATTCAGGTCGGCGATAAGATGGCTGGTCGTCATGGTAACAAGGGTGTCGTTTCCCGCGTTCTTCCGGTAGAAGATATGCCATTCCTGCCAAATGGTCGTCCACTTGATATTGTATTGAATCCTTTGGGTGTGCCATCTCGTATGAACATTGGTCAGGTCTTGGAGATTCACTTGAGTCTCGCTGCCAAAGTACTTGGCTTTAATGTCGGAACACCGGTATTTGATGGTGCTAACGAGTATGACATCATGGATACATTAGAGCTCGCAAATGATTATGTGAATACACCACTTGATCAGACAGAAAAAGAGCAGAAGATTGCAGAAGCACAAGAGGCTGGTGACGAAGAAGAAGTTAGCCGCTTGACAGATATCGTACCTTTTGAAGACAAGTACAAAGATCTTTTGGATCCGGAGGTGTTCCAGTACTTGATCGACAATCAGGATTACCGCAAAGAGTGGGAAGGCGTTCCGATCAACCGCGACGGAAAAGTTCGTTTGCGTGATGGTCGTACCGGAGAATACTTTGATGGAGCAGTAACCGTTGGTTTCATGCACTATCTCAAACTCCACCACTTGGTAGATGATAAGATCCATGCACGTTCAACAGGTCCTTACTCCTTAGTAACACAGCAGCCATTGGGTGGTAAAGCTCAGTTCGGTGGACAGCGTTTCGGTGAGATGGAGGTTTGGGCACTGGAGGCATATGGTGCCGCTTATACCTTGCAGGAGATCCTCACTGTGAAGTCTGATGATGTTGTTGGTCGTGTTAAGACTTACGAGGCAATCGTTAAAGGTGCCAACATCTCTGATCCTGGCATTCCGGAATCTTTCAAGGTTATGCTCAAAGAGCTTCAGGCATTGGCGCTTGATGTTACTGTTTTAGATGAAGATGGCAACGAAGTTATTATGGGTGAAAATGTTGAAGAGAACGACAACAGCGAAGATGTCACACCGTTGATCGATGGTGGCGCAGACTTTGCGTTTAGCAGTAGCGAGTCCTTTGAAGCTGCAGGTTATACCGAGGGTACCGCAGAAGAGCTGCAGGAAGCTGAATTTGCGGCAGACTTTGGGGATGAGCCCTCATTAGTATAGAGACAGGGATTGATCGTATAGAGTAGCCCGAAAGGGTAGATGGAGGATTACTATGGCAGAAAGTAATGTAAAGGAAGAGAAGCATATCGTATATGATGCAATCAAGATTGGTCTGGCATCTCCGGAAAAGATCCGTGAGTGGTCACGCGGCGAAGTAAAGAAGCCGGAGACGATCAATTATCGAACACTCAAGCCGGAAAAAGATGGTCTTTTCTGCGAAAAGATCTTCGGACCAAGCAAAGACTGGGAGTGTCATTGCGGTAAGTACAAGAAGATCCGTTATAAAGGTGTTGTCTGTGATCGATGCGGCGTTGAGGTAACCAAGGCGAGCGTTCGTCGTGAGCGTATGGGTCATATCGAATTAGCAGCACCGGTATCTCATATTTGGTATTTCAAAGGAATACCTAGCCGTATGGGATTGATCTTGGATGTTTCTCCAAGAAACTTAGAGAAAGTGTTGTACTTCGCATCTTATATCGTATTGGAAGTGCAGGACGGTGTAAACCTTCAGCCAAAGCAGATTTTGTCTGAGGCAGAATATCAAGAAGCTAGAAAGAACTATGGAGACGGTTTCCGCGCCGGCATGGGTGCAGAGTCTATCATGGAACTTCTGATGAGTATCGATCTGGAAGAAGAGTCAGCAAACCTCAAGGAGGAACTCCGCAACTCTTCCGGTCAGAAACGTGCTCGTATTGTAAAACGTTTGGAAGTTATCGAAGCATTCCGTGGTTCCGATAACAAGCCGGAGTGGATGATCCTTACGGTTATCCCTGTAATTCCGCCGGATATTCGTCCAATGGTACAGTTGGATGGTGGACGTTTTGCAACATCTGATATGAACGATCTGTATCGTCGTATCATCAACCGCAACAATCGTTTGAAGAGACTTCTCGAACTCGGTGCACCGGATATCATCGTTCGCAACGAGAAGAGAATGCTTCAGGAAGCTGTAGATGCGTTGATCGACAATGGTCGTCGTGGCCGTCCGGTTACCGGACCGGGTAACAGACCGCTGAAATCCTTATCTGATATGCTGAAGGGTAAACAGGGTCGTTTCCGTCAGAACCTGCTCGGTAAACGTGTCGACTATTCTGGTCGTTCCGTTATCGTTGTAGGTCCGGAACTTAAGATTTATCAGTGTGGTCTGCCAAAAGAGATGGCAATTGAGTTGTTTAAGCCTTTCGTTATGAAAGAGTTAGTATCCAATGGCACAGCACACAACATTAAACAGGCTAAGAAGATGGTTGAAAAGCTTCAGACGGAAGTATGGGATGTATTAGAGGATGTTATTCGCGAGCATCCGGTTATGTTGAACCGTGCTCCTACCCTGCATCGTCTTGGTATCCAGGCATTTGAGCCTACACTTGTAGAAGGTAAAGCGATTAAGCTGCATCCATTGGTATGTACCGCATTTAATGCCGACTTCGATGGTGACCAGATGGCTGTCCATTTGCCACTTTCTGTAGAAGCACAGGCAGAGTGCCGTTTCTTACTGCTCTCTCCAAACAACCTGTTAAAGCCATCTGATGGTGGTGTGGTTGCCGTACCTTCTCAGGATATGGTACTTGGTATCTATTATTTGACACAGGAAAGACCTGGTTCTCTCGGTGAAGGCAAGTTCTTCAAGAGCGTGAACGAGGCAATTACAGCATACGAAAACGGAGATCTTACACTTCATGCGAAGATCAAGGTTCGCCGTTTTGGTATCAATAAAGATGGCGTAGAGGAAAGTAGAATTATTGAATCTACACTGGGTCGTTTTATCTTCAATGAGATCCTGCCACAGGACATGGGATTTGTGGATCGTTCCAAGGACGAGAACTTCCTCGTTCCGGAAGTTGATTTCCATGTAGGTAAGAAGCAGTTGAAGCAGATCCTTGAAAAATGTATCGCTGCACATGGTGCAACAGGTACTGCAGAGACAATGGACAACATCAAAGCACTTGGATATAAATATTCCACACGTGCAGCAATGACGGTATCCATTTCCGATATGACCGTGCCGGAGGCTAAGAAAGATATTCTTGCTGAAGCACAGAAGACAGTAGAGCTTATCACGGATAAGTTTAATATGGGTCTTCTTACAGAAGAAGAGCGTTACAAAGCAGTTATCAATACATGGTATGCAGCCGATAATCAGTTGACAGAAGCGTTGATGAGCGGTTTGGATCGCTACAACAACATCTTCATGATGGCTGATTCCGGTGCCCGTGGTTCTCAGGCACAGATCAAGCAGCTCGCAGGTATGCGTGGTTTGATGGCGGATACATCCGGTCGTACGATCGAATTGCCGATCAAGTCTAACTTCCGTGAGGGTCTTGATGTATTGGAGTACTTCATTTCCGCACATGGTGCCCGTAAGGGATTGTCGGATACAGCGCTTCGTACAGCCGATTCCGGATATTTGACACGTCGTCTCGTTGACGTATCTCAGGAATTGGTTATTCGTGAGGTAGACTGCTGTGCAGACCGCGATATGATTCCGGGAATGGAAGTAACCGGATTTATGGATGGTAAAGAGCTTATCGAGTCATTGGAAGAGCGTATTACAGGTCGTTTCTCCTGCGAAGACATCTACGATGATGAAGGCGAGCTTATTGTTAAGAAAAATCACATGATCACACCAAAGCGTGCTGCTCGTATTGTTAATACAAAGGCAATTGTAGATGCAGGCGATAAGGCTAAGGTTAAGATCCGTAACATTCTTACCTGTAAGTCACATATCGGTGTTTGTGCAAAATGTTATGGTGCCAACATGGCAACCGGTGAGCCGGTACAGGTTGGTGAGGCTGTCGGAATCATCGCAGCACAGTCCATCGGTGAGCCGGGTACACAGCTTACCATGCGTACGTTCCATACAGGTGGTGTGGCCGGTGACGATATCACACAGGGTCTCCCTCGTGTCGAAGAGTTGTTTGAGGCACGTAAGCCGAAGGGACTTGCAATTATCGCTGAATTTGGCGGAACAGTATCTATCGCGATACTAAGAAAAAGCGCGAAGTGATCATTACAAATGAAGAAACCGGTGAGCAGAAAGCATATTTGATCCCATACGGTTCTCGAATCAAGGTATTAGAGGGTCAGACTTTGGAGAAAGGTGAGCCGCTCACAGAAGGTAGCGTAAATCCACATGATATTCTCGAGATCAAGGGTGTACGTGCCGTGCAGGATTACATGATCCGCGAAGTGCAGCGTGTATATCGTCTGCAGGGTGTTGAGATCAATGATAAGCATATAGAGGTTATTGTACGTCAGATGCTCAAGAAGATCCGTGTCGAAGACAACGGTGATTCCGAATTCCTGCCGGGTGTTATGGTAGATGCATTAGATTTTGAGGATGAAGTTGAAAAACTCCAGGCAGAAGGTAAAGAGCCACCAGAGGGCAAGCAGGTAATGCTTGGTATTACAAAGGCTGCGCTGGCAACCAATTCCTTCCTGTCCGCAGCATCTTTCCAGGAGACTACAAAGGTCTTGACAGATGCCGCTATTAAGGGAAAAGTGGATCCACTGGTAGGTCTCAAAGAGAACGTAATCATTGGTAAGCTCATCCCTGCAGGTACAGGTATGAAACGTTATCGTTCTGTACAGCTTGACTGTGATGAGGCGGCAGAGGACTATCTCGAAGAACAGCGTCTTGCAGCAATGAGAAGGCTGGAAGAAGGCGATGAATCCGAGGATGATGCAAAGGATAAAGACAAGTCCAAGGAAAAAGCAGAAGAAGCTCCGGAATCTGAAGAAGTATATTTCACATCGACAGAGGACGATGAGTAGTTTATAAAATACAGTCATTACGAGAAGCGCTTTAGCAAAATATTGCTTTAGTGCTTCTTGGTGTACTGTTATTGCAAAGTGATTGTGGGAACGGTGGGATATGGGAAAATTGAATAACTTAATTTTCAAGAAGAGAAAAATGTATATTTTACTCTTCTTTTTTTGTTCCAGTTTTTTTGAAAATATGGTAAAATATGAGATACCAATATGGGGATTACGACAGCGTGTGCACACCGATACAAAATGTATAGGGGAGTGATGCAATGGATAAAGAAAGTATAGTGGACGTCCTCACTGCTGATACCGATGTATTTTTTGCCTGTTGGGATACAGACAATGGATGGCAGGTATTGACAAACGGAAATGCAAGTTTTCCGGCAGCATTATTTGCACAGAAAGGAATTGAAGCGTTACGAGATGTCGTTGCAGAATCAGACAGCAGACTATGTGATAACTTTTTGCAAGAAATTGACCGTGGCGTGGAAAGCCATAATAACGAAGACGTCATTAAAGGAAATTGTCGTACGGTACATATGCATATATTAGATATGCATGGAGAATGTATATATTATCGCTTAAAATGCAATTTTATGAAAAGGGATGATGGAAGCATTGAGAAAATTGTTTTTCAGGCGAGAGAGTTGGATGCCGAAGAGAAATATCGGATTCATTTAGCACAATCGGTTACAAACGATCGTAATCCCAACGTGTTTACGCAAGATGTCATGAAATTGATGCGGAAGCATCAGAAATGTAAATTTGCGCTTATCCAGTTAGATGTCGAACGTTTCAAAGTGATCAATGAAATGTACGGAGAAGATTTTGGTGACGATCTTTTGAAATATTTCGAAAACACATTGAAATATATTTGTAATGAGATGCAGTTATATGTTCGCCTTACGGCGGATGTATTTATGATAGCTACACCATATGAAACAAAGGAAGATATATTAGCTTTTGTAAGTATGCTCGAGCAGAGATTGTCCGGTTATGAAAATGTTAAATATACACTCGCGTTTGGTGTTTGTTTCGTTACAGATATAAATACCAACCTACGATTATATGGAGACGGGGCAGCATTAGCAAGGCAAAGCATTAAGGGAGACGCACTACACAAAGTTGCGTTCTATCATGAATCTATGCGTACGGATGCACGTAAGCGTAAGTTTTTAGAAGATGCTATGCATCAAGCGTTGGAAAACCATGAATTTGTCATGTATTTGCAGCCAAAGTACAGTATTTCGACATGCAAAATGGTAGGTGCAGAAGCTCTTGTTCGCTGGCAGCATCCAGAGAAGGGCTTAATACCACCCAACGATTTTATACCGATATTTGAAGAAAATGGTTTTGTGATCCCTCTAGATGAGTTTATGTGGGAGGAGGCATGCAAACTCCTTGCGGAATGGCAACGCGAGGGAAAAGAAATGCTTCCGATCTCCGTCAATGTCTCTAGAAGACATTTGATAGATGATTATTTTGTGGAGGTATTGAATCATCTGATAGAGAAGTATCAAATACCAAAACATTATCTTGAGATTGAGATCACAGAAACAGAGCAGAGTAAGATGCAGGAAAGGGGTATAGCATTACTCAAAGAAAATGGATATACTCTGCTAATGGATGATTTCGGATCCGGTTACT
Organism: Clostridium sp. AM49-4BH; assembly: GCF_003478335.1. Classification (GTDB taxonomy): domain Bacteria; phylum Bacillota; class Clostridia; order Lachnospirales; family Lachnospiraceae; genus Butyribacter. Next base: position 1,563 of record NZ_QUFB01000056.1, on the reverse strand, counting down.
CGACATTGAATATGCTTAAAGATACGCAATTTGATGTTATTAAAATCGACCGTGTCTTTTTACAAAACTTTATTGCATCCGATCGTGGACAAAAAATAGTAGAACACACGATCAAAATGAGCCAGGATATTGGTCTGGGTATGGTAGCAGAAGGTGTAGAGACTAAGGAGCAGGCAGAATTTTTATCAAACTGTGGCTGCGATATAGCGCAGGGGTTTTATTATGCAAAACCAATGTGCGTAGCAGATTTTAAGCAATTACGACTTGGAAAGGCAAGGTGATAGATATGAGACATAAAATTATTTGCATTGACCGAATGTGTGGAAGCGGTGGTAAAGAGATTGGAAGACTGGTCTCCAAAAAGCTTGGTATAGGATTCCATGACAGCAATCTCTTGGAATTAGCCAAAGAACATGGTGGAATCACATCGAGTTCACTGGATGATTCTGATGAAAAGGCTACCAATCCGTTTTATTACAAACTGATTTATGAGGGAAATGAGAATGTAAAACAGGAACAACCGGCAACAGAGATGCTGTTTCACCTGCAGAGTGCAGTAATTCAGCAGATCGCCAAGGAAGAGGACAGTGTGATCGTGGGACGGTGCGCTGATTTCATTCTCAAAGACGACGACGTTGACATCCTCAGTGTGTTTATTACAGCACCTTTAGCAGACCGTATCACGCGAGAGATGGATGTTGATGACATGAATGAGACCCAGGCAAAGAAATTTATCCGCAAGATGGATATGCGCCGTAAGAACTATTATAACTATTTTACAAAGGGAGACTGGGGCAAAAAGAATACGTACGATCTTATTCTCAACAGCTCCAAACTTGGAGTCGAAGGGACGGTGGATATTCTATGCAGCCTCTACCGGAACTTTATGGGGCAATGAGAAACTCTTCATTAAGCTGATCCGATCGCGTAAGCACAAAATGTACAATAACTTCCGGTATGGGAAGTTTGAGTTAGTGACCTCCTTTTGTATGAGGTGATTCCTGTTATCGCTGTATGTTTCTGATTCGTGGTATACAGGTAAATCCGCAATGTTACAAACCGGAGGTCATTATATATTGGATTTATTTTATCAGCTGCAAAATAGCCATAATTTTACTGACATAATAAGCAACATGTGGATCGGTCAGTAACTTCAGGCATGAAAAGCTTTAGATGAAAAGTCGTCAATGCCCGTATTTATGGGGGTTGCGTCGCTTTTTTCTTGAAAAGAAAAATAAAAAATCAAAAAAAGTTGAAAAAAGTTTTAAAAAGTTGTTGACAAGTTGTTCATCGAGTGATAATATATATCTCGCTGACGCACGAGAGAGCGAACAGCAAAGACCTGATAAGAGGTCAGAGAAGCTTGATAACTGAATAGTAAAACAACCCTGAAAATTCTAAATAAAGGATGAGATGAAAACACATCCTAAAATAAAGATTTTCAATTCTGATTTTCATAAAACATGCTTTATGAAGATCGCGCGAGACCAAGACGAAAGTCAACGGTAAAAACGGAAGCCAAAGTGAAAACTAAGGCAGGAACTTAAACATGAGAGTTTGATC
>NZ_QUFB01000055.1 GCF_003478335.1 Clostridium sp. AM49-4BH | reverse complement strand
ATCAAACTCTCATGTTTAAGTTCCTGCCTTAGTTTTCACTTTGGCTTCCGTTTTTACCGTTGACTTTCGTCTTGGTCTCGCGCGATCTTCATAAAGCATGTTTTATGAATGATCAGAATTGAAAATCTTTATTTTAGGATGTGTTTTCATCTCATCCTTTATTTAGAATTTTCAGGGTTGTTTTACTATTCAGTTATCAAGTTTCTCTGACCTCTTATCAGGTCTTTGCTGTTCGCTCTCTCGTGCGTCAGCGAGATATATATTATCACACTGTGAAGAGCTTGTCAACAACTTTTTTTAATTTTTTTTGAAATTCTTTTTTTATTATAAAAAGTAGAATTTCTAACGGAGAAAGAGGGATTTGAACCCTCGCGCCGGTTGCCCGACCTACACCCTTAGCAGGGGCGCCTCTTCAGCCTCTTGAGTATTTCTCCTCACGACGTTTTCTTTACCGTCAGCAAGAATTAGTATATCAATTTGTTGCCATTATGTCAACAACATTTTTGAATTTTATTGCATTTTTTTACAAATTTATTCTTTATTCTATATCTATTTATAATTTTCATTCTCTACTACAATATATAGATGTTTTTCTTTTTCATTTTATATTATGATGTAAGTGTAAATAAGGGTAAAGTGCGCTTGTGCTCGCACAAATATGCAATATATGGTTTTTACAGTTACTTCCGGTATGGGTAGTTTTCATAAATAAAATGTTGAAACACTATTTTCATAGAACTATATTTTCTGATAAATGTTATAAATGGTTTTAGATTGTTAATCCTCTAATTTTAAGATAACAAAAGAGGCATAATTCTATGTTTACATAAAACCATGCCTCTTCTTATTATATCTGCAATTTTATCATCATGATATGACTAATTATTTTGCAGATACCTTGCGAACCTTTGAATATGGTCCATAGATTGTCTTTCCGCCAGCTTTGACATAAGAACGTACTTTTACATAGCATTTCTTCTTTGCCTTGATTCCCTTTGATATAGTCTTCTTTACAGTCTTAGCCTTTTTAACAGTTACTTTCTTTACTCCCTTCTTGAACTTCTTATCTGTAGAGTATGTAACCTGATATCCTTTGACTGTCTTGTCTTTCTTCCATTTCAAAGAAATCTTCTTGCCGGATTTTGCTCTTGTCACTTTAGTAACTTTAACAGCCTTTGGTGTTACTGTTAATTTGCATACTTTCTGCGCAGCTTTGTAATTATTCGTTGCTGCTGCATTGATTACAATATTTGTTGTTCCATATGCTTTTACTTTGATAACACCTTTAGCGTTAATCGCTGCTACTTTAGTATTGGATGACTTATATGTCAATTTACCATTTCCATCCGTCTTTGCTTTAATTGCAAATGCTTTGCTGCCGATTGCTTTCGTCAGTTTAGCCGGTGCTGTAATCTTCTGGTCTTTAGCTCCATTTGCAGGTGATGTCGGTTCTGCAGGTTTGTTGGTTGGAGTTGCTGTTGGCTCTACTGTCGGCGTTGCTGTTGGCTCTACTGTCGGCGTTACTGTTGGCTCTACTGTCGGCGTTGCTGTTGGCTCTACTGTCGGCGTTGGTTCTGGTTCACTGCCATCTAATCCACTTGGTGTTGGATCCTGTGGCTCTGCTAAATCATCAGCAGACATATCGCCTACACCTACCGTATAGAATACCTTAAGTCCATTTTCAGTGATGCCGACAATTGTAGTTGTTCCTTTGCCTACGGCTGTTACATTAACTTTTATCTTTCCGTCTGCATCTACCGTATGTGCTGCATTATCAACTACCGCTACAGCACTATCTGTTGAATAGAACGTCACTTCTGAATCTGTTGTAACCGGAGTCATATTTAATTCGATTTCTGTACTTGATCCAATTTCCGGCATAACAATCTTATTTGCCGTAACAGATTCCATCTTTGTAGCCTCTTTCTCTTTTTCTTTACCTGGGAAGAATTTCATTCCCTTAATGGTAAATGTTACAGAGATCTTTGTTGGGTTATCTACACCTGTAAAACTTACACTGTGTTTGCTGGAATTGATGGATACTTCTTCTACTGCGCAACCATCCCATCCATTGATCGGATCATTAGAATCAAGCTGTCCGTTGTCTTTCAGCAAATTCTTGAATCCGTCTGCATCCATAGAATCCAGTTTCTTTAAGGTAAGTTCTTTGTCATTTACAGTGATCTTATCATAACGAATCGATGCTGCTGAAACGACCGGTTTCAATGTGTTTGTATCACGGATATAGATTGCAGTGAGATCTTCTAACTTGGTAATTCCGGCTTTTACGCCATCGTCTGACAGATCTTTATCCAAATCAAATGTTAAAGTATACTGTCCATCACCATTCATTGTTACCGGCTCACTCTTTTCTGTTAATCCGTTAGCAAATAGTGCATTTAATGTTACATTTACTGTACCGCTGGAAGACTTCTTATTAACTTTGATAGCAACAATTGTACTTACACCACTTGCTGCTTTAACAATAATGTATGTCTTTCCTGCATTTTCTGCGGTTACTTTACCAGAGCTGCTTACTGTTGCGATAGATGTATTAGAAGATGTGTATGTAATAGCATCTTTGCTGTCAGCTGGTGTTAATGACGCATTTAATGTTAATGTGTCACCCTCTGTCATCTCATAGTAAGCTTTTTCTGTTTTGATCGCTGTTGCTGTTTCTTCACCTGTAGACTGTACAATTACCTGATTGCCTTTTCTACAGATCCAGACTGTGACTTAGCATATACTGTTGTTACACCGCCTGCTTTTGCATGGATCACTCCATCATAAACTGTTGCTACTGTATCATCGGCTGTGCTCCAAAGAACAATGTCTCTAGAAGAGTCTGGTGTTGCAGTAATTGTTTTTCTCTCGCCTGCTTTGATTTCTACCTTTGTATCACTCAACGCAATATCTGTAGCTTTCTCGATCTCAGGATCTTTAGAAACGCTATTGTCTGATGTCGTTGCATGACCATAACTTGTATAAATCGCAGACATTCTTTCGGAAAGATCAGTGCTCTTTCCTGCTTCCAATGTTCCACGGATCGTTCCGTGTACAACATCGTCATATACCGGTTTTAACTCCGGTCTGTTCCAGTCTGTGAATAGACCCTGCTCTGTCTCAACGCCTAAATAGTTACCTGTTCCCTGATCCCATACAACCGGAACTGCATTATAAAAGTCTGCGATTGCTGCACACATTTCATAATTCAGCGCTCTCTCTGCATTGTTATAGCCTGTAGCAGATCCGTTCTGTGCTTTGGTTCTAACACCATATTCACCAACATAAATCGGCATATTTACATCAAGATTTCCAACATTTTTGTAGCTGGAACTCATAGAACTCTGCCACTGTTTCAAATCATCATAACTCCATCTAACATTGTTATTAGATTTGTAAATATGAACTGCAAACATTAATCTTGTTGTTCCAAGATCACCGCTATCTGCCAATGTGTCCTCCGGCATTGTTGTAATAGCAGCTGTTGTTGCAAAACGTCCGGTAATTGCTAACCAGCGCTTTGTATTATTAGATCCTGTTGCACGTACTGTGTTAATGAACAACTGATTCAATGCGTTTAACACTGCATCGTCTTCATTTGTTGCTGTTCCATGTGCATCTGTAACCTCGTTCATGCTCTCAAAGATTACATGCTCATCGTAATCCTTAAAGCGGTTTGCAATAGTATTCCATACTCCCTCATATTTCTGATATACCTTTTCAATATTTTGAGAATATGTGTCCAACCAGCATGCTGGAGTATTGTTACCACGATCATCATGGTTAGCTGCACCATCATGATGGATATTAACAATTGCGTACATATCCTGATCTACACAATAATCTACAATCTCCTGTACACGATTGATCCATGCTTCGTCAATTGTATAATCATCGTTAATATGTGATCCCCAAGTTACCGGAATACGAACTGTATTGTATCCTGCATCATGAAGTGCTTTGATATAATCCTTGGTTGTCTTATATGCCTGCCATCCTGTTTCTGAAGAATCATATAATCCTCCATCCATTGTATTACCTAAGTTGATACCGGCACCCATTTCTTTGATTACCGTTTTCTTATCAAGAATACGGAAGGTTTTCGGATTACTACTTTCCGTGGAAACGTTCTTTGTCAAAGCAACACGTACTTTTTCCAAAGTATCTCTTGCTGCTTTATAATTTAATCTTGTGTCTGAAACATTAGTATATGCTTTTTCTGCTGTCGTAATAGCATCTGCAAGTTTCGCAAATGTATCTTTGTTAGAATAATCTCCTTCTTTCAATGACTTGCAATAGTCAATAGACTCTTTCAAACCATTTCTTGTAGCGGTACGGTCAATTTCCTCAGTTACCGTCGCATTATAAGATTCCATCTGTTTTCTTAAAGCCTTGATATCTTTAGAAAGAGATGTCTCATCTGCTACTAATGCTTCTGCATCTTTGATATCACTCTTAATTGTATTCCAAACTGTTTCATCTAAGATTTCAGACTGTTTGTAGCCTTTGAAGGTATCAATGATGGTCTGGATTGCCTTTGCTTCATCAGCGCGAAGTTCCGGTTCCGGCTTTGGCTCTACGTCAGTATCATCTTTGTTCCAAGATTCAACATTAGAAGCATCAAATCCTTCTTTGAATGTTACTTTTCCATCTGCATCCGGCTGAGATACTGTAACGGATCCTACAGAACCAAACTTAATTCCACAAATATATGCTTCTACATCTGTAGTCATTCTTCTCAGACGAACACCTGCAGATTCTTCCGTTCCTGTTTTTACACTAGAATCTGCAAATTTGTAAATAGCACTTTCTTTTTGCCCCATACCGGAACCATAACCACCTGTAGTTCCCCATCCGGCATGAAGAAAATGTGCACTATTTTTGTAACCGCTGCCACCGTTTTCTTTCATATTGGTCGTATTGTCAACACCGATCAATTCTTTGTTGGAAGTAACACTGTTGGCTGCAAGATTACCACCACTGATCTTAATACGTGAGTATCTGGAACATTTTGTCACTTTAATATATACAGTTACTTTCTGTCCTTTTACTTTGCTGAATGCAAATTTGCTTCCTGCATCGCCAAGACCTGCAACAATATCCTGTACGCTGACATCCTGCATAATCTCGTGTCCGTATGTTGTCTTAGAATCATCACCCCATACAACAACTTTCTGCTCTTCTTCCCATCTTACTTCTTCAGGAGAAGGTGTCGCATTCGGATCTACCACTTTGCTGGTGTAAAGACCGGTTAATGTAATTGCAGGCTCTGCCTGACAAAAGCTGACATTAATACCATTAAATTTGCCGCCTGTCGTATAAGAATCACGAATCTTGTCACCACTGATATAAGCAACATACTGTGCATTCTCTTCATCATACTGTGCATCGGATAATTTGATAATGTTATCCTGCCATCCTTGATATGAAGTATCATATGGCTGGAATGTCACGATCTTTGTATCCTCTGCTGTTCCCTCTGCTACCTTAAATGTGATTTTGTAATAATCCGCCTTTGCTGAATCTTTTGTCATAGACTGGAGATATCCATTATAAGCCTCTCCTGATACATGACTTCCTAAATTGGATGATAAATCATCTCCCTTTACCGTCAATATGCTTGTATCCTTCATATTTTCTGCCGGTGGTGTCACTGCTGCCTTTGCTTTGATACTGATCTGAGGCAGATTTGCCGATGTCAGAACCATAGCAATGGTCATAATGATTGCCATTATTCTTTTGTTTCTTTTCATCTTGTTGATCCCCTTTCTTTAATAAACATTTTTCGCACCCTGTATACTAAAGAACCACTGTTTTTGCTACGTCCCCCTTTCTATTTGTATTAAGCAACTTTCCTCCCCATAAAAGTATGCTAAAAAATTGTATATAAACAAAAAGCAAAAGCAACTGCAGCATGCACTCCACAGTAAAACTTTCCCTTTTTATTATATCAACAGATGTTAAATTTAGAATCTCAACTTGTTTTTATTATACATGGTTACTATCTATTATACAAGTTAGTTTTTTCATCATCAATTACTACAATGATTGGTAAATTTTCTACCTCCAATTTACGAATTGCCTCCGTTCCAAGATCTTCGTAAGCTATTACTTCTGATTTTTTTATGCATTTGGATAATAGAGCTCCTGCTCCTCCAATTGCTGCAAAATATACTGCGTGATTTTTGTGCATGGACTCAATTACTTCATCGGATCTTTTTCCTTTACCGATCATACCTTTAAGTCCTTTTTCAAGCAATAATGGTGTGTATTTATCCATGCGGCTGCTCGTTGTCGGACCGGCAGATCCAATAACCTGACCTTCTCTGGCAGGAGATGGCCCTAAATAATATATAATATTATTCTGAAGCTCTAACGGAATATCTTCTCCGCGCTGCAATGCCTCATAAAGTCTCTTGTGTGCAGCATCTCGAGCAGTATATACGGTTCCTGTTAAATATACATAATCTCCGGCTTTTAACTCGGAAACAATTTTATCATCAATTGGTGTATTGATATATTTTTCCATAATAATCCTACATTCCTTTCTCAGCCTGCAAACTTTATCTCTTTCATAACTTTTGACTCATCATATGATGCGATGAACATGTCTGTTAACATGACAACACATATTAACCGCAACCGGAAGACCAGCAATGTGTGTTGGATATACTTCAACATTAACACCCAACGCTGTCATTTTTCCACCTAAACCACCCGGTCCAATTTCAAGTTCATTAATTTTTTCTAATAATTCTTTTTCTAAATCTGCAACATATGAAATTTCATTATGTGTATTCAAATCTCTTGTTAATGCTTTTTTGGCTAAAATAGCACATTTTTCAAATGTACCGCCTACTCCGACACCAACTACTACCGGTGGACATGCGTTTGGACCTGCTATTTTAACTGTCTCAATAACAGCATTTTTAACACCTTCAATTCCATCTGCCGGTTTAAGCATACACACACGACTCATGTTTTCACTGCCAAATCCTTTCGGAGCTACCGTGATTTCGATATTTTCACCTGCTACGATCTCATAATGAATAACACCCGGCGTATTGTCTTTGGTATTTTCACGCAAAATAGGATCCGATACAACTGACTTTCTTAAATATCCTTCTATATAACCTTGCCGGATTCCTTCATTTACAGCATCCTCAAGATTTTGACCTTCAATATGGACATCCTGTCCTATTCTTAAAAATACAACTGCCATACCTGTGTCCTGACAAATCGGTATTTCATCATCTTTCGCAATCTGTAAATTTTCTTTCAACTGCGAAAGGATCTGTCTGCCCAAGGGAGAATTTTCTTCTTCTGCTGCCCGATATAATTTATCTTTTACATCCGACGTTAAAGAATAATTTGCTTCAATACACATTTCCTTGATGTTTTGAATAATAGTGTCTGTTGTAATTGTTCTCATAACTCTCCTCATTTCTAAACACTTTTGGTCCGACATTACTGCCGGACCAACTATTATCGTTGCTTCGGTATTAATTTATATCCTCTGGGATAACATCTCTAACCTTTGTAATACTTGCTACAACAATTTCCTTATTCGGATCCAGATCGATCAGTTTGACTCCTGATGTGATTCGTCCCAAGATAGAAATCTCATCCACCATGATCTGAATAATGATTCCCTCTGTTGTAATAAGCATTACTTCGTTATCACTATTTACTGCCTTTGCAGCAACAACATTACCGGTTTTTTCGGTAATCTTATAACACTTAATTCCTTTACCGCCGCGATGCTGTGGTGTAAATTCTTCAATGTTGGTACATTTGCCCATTCCATACTCAGATACCAGTAACAACTGTGTTCCCTGTGTATTTAACTGCATTGCTACAACTTCATCATCGTAAGACAAATTCATACCAATAACGCCCATAGAATTTCTGCCGGTAGTTCTGACATCTTTTTCATGGAAACGAATACACTGTCCATGCTTTGTTACCATGATAATATCCTTCTTGTTATCTGTGATCTTAACTTCAATCAACTCGTCATCATCACGAAGATTGATTGCCTGCAGTCCTGATTTACGGATATTAAAATATTCTAATATCGGTGTCTTTTTAGCAATACCGCGCTTCGTAACCATGAACAAATATTTATCTTCTTCGTATTCTTTGAAAGGAATGACCGCTGTGATCTTCTCTCCGGGCATAAGCTGCAGCAGATTGATAATAGCAGTTCCTCTTGCTGTACGACTTGACTCTGGTATTTCATAAGCCTTAATTCGATAAACGCGTCCCGTATTGGTAAAGAACATGATATAATGATGCGTCGTTGTCATGATCATATCATCGATATAATCATCTTCAATCGTCTGCATTCCCTTAATTCCTTTGCCACCACGATGCTGACTCTTAAAATTATCAACGGTCATGCGCTTGATGTATCCAAGCTTTGTCATTGTTATGATCGTATTTTCATGTGGAATCATGTCTTCCATGGAAATGTCATACTCATCATAACCGATTGATGTTCTACGCTCGTCACCATATTTATCGCGGATCAAAATAATCTCTTCTTTGATCACTCCCAATAATACCTTTCGATCTGCAAGGATTGCTTTGTATTCTTCAATCTTCTTTTGCAATTCTGCATATTCATTTTCAATCTTTTCTCTTTCCAAACCGGTCAGAGCACGCAAACGCATATCAACGATTGCCTGTGCCTGCGCATCAGTAAGTTCAAAGCGTTCTATCAATGAATTTTTAGCTTCCGCAGTATTCTTGGATGCACGAATGATTTTAATTACTTCATCAATATGATCCAAAGCGATCAGCAAACCTTCTAAAATGTGTGCTCTTTCTTCTGCTTTATTCAGATCATATTTTGTACGACGAGTAACTACTTCTTCCTGATGTTTCAGATAATACTGAAGCATCTGCATAATATTCATAACAACCGGCTCATTGTTAACAAGAGCTAACATTATGACACCGAATGTGTCCTGCAATTGCGTATGTTTATACAATTGATTCAATACAATATTTGGATTAACATCGCGGCGGAGTTCTATACATACACGCATTCCCTCACGACTTGTCTCGTCACGAAGATCCGTAATACCATCTACTTTTTTATCTCTATGTAATTCTGAAATTTTCTCGATCAAACGTGCTTTATTGACCAAATACGGCAATTCCGTTACTACGATCCTATTTTTGCCGTTATCCATAGGCTCAATTTCTGTCACGGCACGGACACGAATTTTACCACGACCGGTACGATATGCCTCCTCAATACCACGTGTACCAAGAATCTGTGCACCTGTTGGAAAATCCGGTCCCTTAATGATCTGCATAATCTCTTCAATGGTTGTTTCTTTATCTTCCTTGATATCATCAATAATCTGTACAACGGCATTGATCACTTCACGCAAATTGTGTGGTGGAATGTTAGTTGCCATACCTACGGCAATTCCGGAAGTACCATTCACCAGTAGATTTGGATATCTGGATGGTAATACTGTCGGCTCTTTTTCCGTTTCATCAAAGTTAGGAATAAAGTCAACTGTATCCTTGCCAATATCTGCAAGCATTTCAACAGAAATTCTGCTTAATCTTGCCTCTGTATAACGCATTGCGGCTGCTCCGTCGCCATCGACAGATCCAAAGTTACCATGGCCGTCTACCAAAGGATATCTGGTTGACCAATCCTGTGCCATATTTACCAATGCACCATAAATAGAGCTATCACCATGTGGATGATATTTACCCATTGTATCACCAACGATACGTGCACATTTACGGTGAGGCTTATCCGGTCCATTATTCAACTCATCCATTGCATACAGAATACGTCTTTGTACAGGTTTTAGACCATCTCTTACATCTGGCAAAGCTCTTGCAGCAATAACAGACATGGCATAATCAATGTATGACGTTTCCATTTTCTCTTTTAGATCCACTTCATGAATCTTATCAAAAATATTTTCGTCCATCTTGTCCTCCAATACTTACTCAACCATTAAATATCTAAATTCTTCACATATTTTGCATTTGCTTCAATAAATTCACGACGCGGTTCCACTTTATCTCCCATAAGTGTATTGAACGTCAGATCAATTTCCGCTTCCGAATTATCTCCAATATTAACACGGAGCAAAATACGTTTTTCCGGATCCATCGTAGTATCCCAAAGCTGTTCAGCATCCATCTCACCAAGACCTTTGTAACGTTGAATCTTGTTGTTGCCGTCTCGTCCAATCTCTGTCAAAATTTCATTCAATTCATTATCATCATAAGCATAACGAATCATTTTATTTTTTTCGACTTTATACAATGGCGCTGCGCCAGATAAACATGTCCTTGTCTGATCAGCTCCGGCATAAATCGATATAAAAATGTCAGCATCAATGTTGCAATATGTGCACCATCTACATCGGCATCTGTCATAATGACAATCTTATCGTAACGAAGCTTGCTAATATCAAAATCATCGCCGATTCCTGTACCAAATGCAGTTATCATTGCTTTAATCTCATTATTGACCAAAATTTTATCCAAGCGTGATTTTTCTACATTCAAAATTTTACCACGCAATGGAAGAATCGCCTGAGTTGCTCTATTTCTTGCAGTTTTGGCACTTCCACCTGCAGAATCACCCTCTACGATGTAAATCTCACAGTTTTTCGGATCTTTATCACTGCAATCTGCCAATTTACCGGGAAGAGCACTTCCCTCAAGGGCAGTTTTTCTTCTTGTGAGATCTCTGGCTTTACGTGCTGCATCTCTGGCACGCTGTGCAACGACAGCTTTTTCACAAATAATCTTAGCGATTGCAGGATTCTGCTCTAAGAAATAAGTAAGCTGCTCGGTTACCACCGATTCAACGGCACCTCTTGCCTCACTATTACCTAATTTCTGCTTTGTCTGTCCCTCAAACTGCGGTTCTGATATTTTAATACTGATAATAGCTGATAATCCTTCACGAATATCTTCACCCGCTAAGTTTGCATCGCTATCTTTCAGAATTTTATTTTTCTTTGCATAATCATTAAACGTCTTAGTTAATGCATTTCTAAAACCTGTTAAATGTGTTCCACCTTCCGGCGTTGTAATATTATTTACAAAGCTGTAAGTTCCTTCTTGATAAGAGCTGTTGTGCTGCATTGCAACTTCAACATAAATATCATTTCTCTGTCCCTCACAATAAATAACATCTTCATACAAAGCATCTTTTTGTTTATTCAAATAAGACACATATTCTTTGATACCACCCTCATAGTGGAACGAACGAATCTTTGGTTCTTCCAAACGACGGTCAATCAAAATAATCTTTAATCCCTTTGTCAAAAATGCCATTTCTCTAAGTCTTTGACGTAGTGTATCATAATCAAATACTGTTTCTTCAAAAATTTCTTTATCCGGCAAAAATACAACTTCTGTACCGGTATGATCTGTTTCTCCAATTTCTTTCAGTGGATACATTACTTTTCCGCGTTCATATCTTTGACGATACATCTTGCCATTTTGATGAATGGTAACCTCCAGCCACTCCGAAAGAGCATTTACAACCGAAGCACCAACACCATGCAATCCACCTGATACCTTGTATCCCCCACCACCGAATTTACCACCGGCATGAAGGATCGTAAATACGACCTCAACCGCAGGCAGACCTGCTTTGTGATTGATACCTACCGGGATACCACGTCCATTATCAATAACTTTAATGGAATTATCCTTATTGATCGTCACTTCGATTTCTGTACAATATCCGGCTAAAGCCTCATCGACCGCATTATCAACGATCTCATAAACGAGATGATGCAAACCACGGGTAGACGTACTTCCAATATACATTCCCGGTCTTTTACGTACTGCTTCCAGACCTTCCAAAATCTGAATTTGATCCGCTCCATATTCATTTTTCACTTCTGTTCCCATAGTTTTCTCCATTTCTTTACCTTGTTTCCAATGTCACTGTTCCCTCTTTCACTCGGAAAACCCTGTCAAGCGTTAAACGGCTATCAATAAACTCTTCCAAACCGGTGCAGGTGATTATGGTTTGTATGTCATGAATACTATCTAACAAATAGTTTTGCCTATTTCTATCGAGTTCAGACAAAACATCGTCTAATAATAATATTGGACAATCTTGTGATGATTTTTTTACAATTTCAATTTCTGCAAGTTTTAATGCCAATGCACAAGTTCTCTGTTGTCCCTGAGAACCAAACTTGCGCAGGTCCAATTCTCCATTCATAAAACACAGATCATCACGATGTGGTCCGACATTTGTAGAACAAAATTTCATGTCTCTTTCCTTTGATTCAGCTAGAGCTTTCTCAAAGTTTCCTGCAGAGACATCCGGTTCATACAATGTTTTTATAATTTCCTTCTCTCCGGTAAGATTTTTTGCAACTTGAAGAACAATTTTATCTAATTCATCCACAAATTGCTGCCGTCTTACAATGATTTTTTCTCCATACTCGATCAATTTCTCATCCCATATGGACAAAGTACTTTCCAAAGATGGCGAAAAGGATATCTGCTTTAGCAGTTTATTACGCTGCATAAGCACCTTATTGTATTCAGCCAGATCATACAAATACAAAGGATCTAACTGACACAATTCCATATTTACAAATCTTCTTCTCTCGGACGGACCATTTTTTATAATCTTTAAATCCTCCGGAGAAAAAAATATAACATGTGCAAGACCCATTAATTCACTAGAGCGTTTGATCGGAACACCATCAATAGCAATTCCTTTTCCTTTGCTCTTTCTCAAATGCATATCAATCTTATGAGTCATTTCTCGTTTAGTGAGAAACATACGTATGTGCGCTTCATCTTCACCAAACCTTATTAATTCCTTATCTTTGCTTCCTTTGTGAGAATTAGTCGTTGCACAAACATAGATAGACTCTAATATATTTGTCTTTCCTTGCGCATTATCCCCATAAAGAATATTGGTCTTTGGATGAAATTCCAACTTGGCATTTTCATAATTTCTAAAATTACCCACCTCAATGGATTCTAATTTCATTATGATTCACCTATTACTGTAACTTCCTGCCCTTGATAGCAAAAATTATCCTGCGGATACAATTTACGTCCGCGTCTTGTATCAACCTCCCCATTTACAGTAACTTCACCATTTTGAATCACAATTTTAGCTTCTACACCAGAGGATACTAATCCAGCCAGCTTCAAAGCCTGACCAAGTTTAATAAATTCATCACTGATCTCAATTGCCTCCATTTAAGCATTCCTCCTTATTATCACACATTAAAGTTGACAGGAAGAATTAAGTAAATATAGGTTTCCTCCTGGTCTCTAATGAAACATGGTGCTTTTGGATTGATCATATACATTGTAATCTCGTCTTCATCAATAACACGCAGTGCATCCATGAGAAAGCGAGGATTGAAACCAATCAAAATATCTTTTCCTTCTTTTGAAGCATCAATATCCTCATCCATCGAACCGATTGCTGAATTCATGGCAAATTTCATATAATCATCCTGAACATCAATAATAACCGGTTTTTTGTCGGATTCTTTCAAAAGAAGCGTAGATCTATCAATGCATTCTAACATTTCCCTCTTATTTACAGTTACTTTCGTCTCGTAGTCCGTAGAGAGCATCTTGTCAATTTTATAATATTCTCCTTCGATAAGACGGGACAAAACGATCGTATCTTCAAATTCAAACAATACATGTTTATCTGTAAAGAAAATAGAAACCTCATCGTCCATTCCACCGTTGATGATCTTACTGATTTCGATCAACGTCTTACCCGGAATGATAACACTAACATCATCATAGGACTGATTCAATTTTACTTTACGAATAGAAATACGATGTCCATCTAAGGATACAACTTTCAACTCAGAGTCGTGAATCTCAAATAACTCACCAGTCATGACTTTCGCATTTTCATTATCAGAAATAGAAAACACAGTCTGACGGATAATATCTTTGAGTGTAAATTGAGAGATATTTACGTTTTTATCTTTGACAATATTAGGCAGATACGGAAATTCGTCCGTTGCTTTTGCCATAATATTGAATTTTGCCTTACCACAACTAATATTCATATGATAGTCTTCATCTACCGTGATGGATACATTGTCGGATGGGAGTTTACGTATAATTTCAAAAAATACCTTAGCTCCAACTGCAACGGATCCTTCCTGCTTAATCTCACCATCAATCAAAGTTTCAATTCCCAATTGAAGATCATTAGCAATCAATTTGATCTGATTATCTTTTACTTCTATAACTACACATTCCAAAATCATCATTGTAGTTTTACCGGGAATTGCTTTCATAACAATATTCATTCCCTCAATGAGTTTGGATTTGTCACATATGATATGCATGTTTATAACTCCTTTCAAAAATCAGAGAAAAATAAATAAATAATATTTAAATATTTTTCAGTAGTAGCAGTAGTAGGGGTTGTGGATTTGAGGAAAAGTGGTTTTAGCCTTAGAAATCATTGAATCGAAGCTTTAGGACAAGTTCATAAATAAGTTTCTGATTTCTGTGAAAAACCATTCTTTTATACACAATCCGAAAATTTGCTGCTAAATCGAGCTTATGCTTTATTCACAAAAAATGTCGATATGTCAATAATATATCCACATATTCACAGAGAATAAGCTATTATCGGAACAAAACGATAGGAAAGAAAACGGTGTTTCTACCTATTATAATGTTACTTGTTATTGAGGATCGATCTTTTTGGTCAAAACATCAATCGTCTTGATAGACTCTTCATCACCCTCATCTAATTTCTTTTTGATGATTTCTTCCCCATGAAGAATGGTTGAGTGATGACGATTACCAATTTTGCTTCCAATCTCTTCGTATGTGCTATTTGTCAATTGCCGGCACAGATACATACAAATATGTCTTGGATAAACAATATTGGAGTTTCTTTTGGAGGAGAGGAGATCTTTCATTGTAATATGAAAATGATCTGCTACAGTCTCCATAATATAATCAATGGTAATCTGCCGCTTCATATTAGGATTGATGATGTCTACCAATGCTTTTTTAGCAGATTCCAAGGTGATTTCTGTATTACAAAAATCTGAGAAGGATAGCACTTTATTAATTGCTCCCTGTAGCTCTCGAATATTGGAAATAATGTTGCTGGCAATATAATCGAGAATAGAATCATCAATATTTATATTTTCTTCAGCAACTTTTTTTCTTAAAATAGCCATCCTCGTTTCGTAGGTAGGAGCCTTAATATCTACAGTCAGCCCCATTTCGAAACGGGAACGAAGTCTCTCTTCTAATGTTGTCATCGTAGAAGGGTGTTTATCTGAGGAGATAATGATCTGCTTCTGCGATTCATATAAATGATTAAAGGTATGGAAAAATTCCAACTGAGTAGATTCCTTACCTATAATAAATTGAATATCGTCGATCAATAGAACATCAACGTTGCGGTATTTATTGCGAAACTCCTGCTTTGTCATTGTATGTTCATTATGATGGCTGTCACGGACAGCATCGACAATGTCATTTGTAAAGGTTTCACTGGTTACGTATATAACCTTTTTACTTGCATCGTGTTCTTGAATATAATTAGCAATTGCATGCATAAGATGCGTTTTGCCAAGTCCCGGTCCACCATAAATGTAAAGCGGATTGTATGTGTCACCAGGCTCTTCAGCAACTTTTAATGCTGCTGCGTGTGCATAATCGTTGTTATCACCAACGACAAAGGTGTCAAACGTATATTTGGAATTGATCGTTGGATTATTATGCTTCTTTTCTTTCTTTTCAGGATCATCAGCTTTTTGCTGACCTAATTCTGAACGTGATACGAAAGAAATATCATATTGAATCCCAGTAAACTCTTCAATCGAGATTGCCAAAAACAGCGAATATCTCTGTTCAACGAAGGATTTACTGTTTCCAATCTTTACGTCATCGATCAAAACAGTAAGCTTATTACCCTCCACATGGTAAATGCTTAAGGTTTTAACGAAAGTGCGATAGATAGGAGCAGATATCTCAAATTCCGTCTTCATATTTTCTAAAATATCATCCCATTTTTCGTAAAGTTCGTTTTTCACAGTAACTTCCCTCTTTTCCAACAATAATCATTACTTATATAAATGCATTATAAGGCTTATACAGCCATTTTTCGGAGAAAAAGCCTATTTTTGCACCATATAACATTATTTTTATATCAAATAAGGGAAAATTACAAGTTCTAAGATGGGTTATAAAGCAAACTTCGCACATAAATAAATTATCATTGAAGACAATTT
>NZ_QUFB01000054.1 GCF_003478335.1 Clostridium sp. AM49-4BH | reverse complement strand
ATTATAACAGTTTTATAGATATTTAGCTCTCTGAAATTCTAAAAAATCAAGTAATTTTAAGGTGAGGTGGAATTTACCCCTGCACTGGAATTTACTTTTTCAAGTTAGCCAAACCAATCCTCTGAAAGCATATCAGCCTGTGATGCAAGCCATCCAATCTGTACACCAGATGTTCCGACAAAAGCAATTGCTTTATTGCCGATTGCATCATGCTCACAATTTACAATCTCGTCATCTGCTGACTTATAAGAAATGCTTGTTGCTAACTGAATGTACTGTTCTTTCCCATTCCATCCCTTACGAGCAACTTTGCAGCCTTTCTTCAAAAGTTCCAAAGCGATACCAAATGTCATACTTTTGCAATCCCTGTATGCTTCCTCAAACTGTTTCTTAGGTGACCAACTCTCATATCCATCAGAATACTTTACAAAATATCCCTCATCTGCTGGATTTTCATCCTCTGGGATAGTCCAGCCGCGGTATTTATTATAATCACCTCTGTTCATAGGTTTTGCTTCAATCATCTTTGTACCAATATACTTCTTCATTTTCGCTCTCTCCTTTACTTTACACAAAAATTTTTCCATTTCTTGTAGGCATCTACATATGTTTCGTTTTTATCTCCATTATGAGTAATCTCATAATACATACCGTCAGAAACTGTTGTGCTGACAAGTGCCTTATTATTCTGTAAAGTCTTGCAGCTCCAAACTACAAAGACATCATCTTTTGTAATATCTGTTCCTTTGGCATCTGTCTTATCATGGTGTTCATTAAAATACTTAACAACAATGTCCTTACATAAATCTAAGAATGAATCATTTGGCATAACTCACTCTCTCCTTTACCAATCCTCTAAATCACTACCCGGATCTGTCTTCGGCTCTTCTGTAGTGTTATCTGTTTCTTGTTCCATATCTTCCACAACACTCTGTGCAATCAGCTTCACGGCAATACGCAGACTTTGCATTCCATCCAACGGATGTGCCGCCACCTTATAATTTGCACTGGACGGATCCACAGAACCATCATCAAGATATGACGGCTCCTTTCCAATCCATAAAAGCGTTGTTTCCGTGATCGGCAGATTCATATCTGTACTACAGATAATGCGATCATAATCCACCGATGTTCCAAATGGATTCTCCTGCGCATTGCTCTGTCCCGTACTAAGGCTTGCCCGGAATGCCACCGGCTTCTTGTATCCGGCTTTACACTCCAGCGCATCATCGCCTACCGGCATCTGCTTATCATACAGCGCATAATACATTTTGCGCTTATTTCTCTTTAACTGCTTTCGCATAAATATCTCTCCCCATAATTGGTATCGCTCCCAGCCTCCACATAGATACCGTCCTGCTTGACATAAGGAGAGATTCTAAGGAATCGCCAAGCGTACCACTTGATTCTCTAATAGACCTGCGCAATCGGTACAATACCCGTAAAAACGCTGTCTCTGCTTTCCCAACTGACAGAAATTCCATTATCCGAATTGGACTTCTGAAACTCGCCGCCAATCATGCCATAATCGTACATGGCAAGATTCTTGATATTGGAAAAGTAGTTCTGCAGGTCATTAACCACATATTCCTCCGTGTAACGCCCTGCATAATTGCGTTTCTGCTTTACCTCCCGCACAGCCCCCTTAATCTTTGACTGCAAGAGAAGAATATCCTGCTCAGTCTCTACTTCCAATTCAATTTTCAATTCCGACAGAATCTCATTGATCAGCGTTTCTTCTGTCAGAACATCCTTCTCTTCATCAGCCATAACCTACTCCTTTTCCTCTGTAGTAGCCTTTGGTTTTCTGCCCGGCTTCTTCTTTTCTACATCAACATCTACAGTTTCATTTTCTTCTACAATCGCATCAACAGGAGATGGCATTCCACCATCCCCTTTATGGTATCTCCGAAGTAACATTCCCATAATCAACCTCCACTCACGCCTTAAATTTTGCAAGAACTACCTTAGATTCATTCGAAAGTACCGCAGTATAATGCTTGTCAGCAGTGATAACCGTTGTCTTTTTCAGAATGTCACGATCGTCCTCGATCATAATGTCACGCTTCATGTAATATGTCAGAGCTGCTTCGCTGACATCTACACCATCGGCATCCGGATCTTCGTTTGGATCTTCCGTATCCACAACTACAATCGGGCAGGCATAGAAATCCGTATCTACCGCTTTGACCTTATCGCCAACTGCCAGCTTATCAATGCAATTTACTGCAATAGTTGCAAGATGCTTATTGGTTCCTGACTCTGCAGTTTCATCTTCAACAATCGTAATTGTACCGGCATCATTGTCCTTTTCATATTTGACAACTTTAACCTTCTTAGATTTCACGACCTGGCAGCCTGCAATCTTTCCAATGGTTCCGTTCATAACTACGTCCAGTGGATATTTGTTTTTATCCATAAAGTCTGCATCCTTACGCAGAGTTGCTTCCTGATCCGGATTGATAAATAGAATCTTCTCCAATGCATCGTCAGATTCATCGCCAAACTTCGCATCTGCATCCACAATTCCATTGTAAGCAATCGCTTTCTCTGTACCATCATATACCAATTTTGCAGTACATAAGGCATCATAACCATCATTATCCATTTTTGCTGCAATCGACTTTGCAAGCTGATCCGTTGCATTACCTAACGGATCTCCATAACCGGAAAGTACAGATTCATCTGTAATCTCCACACCTTTACCGGCTTTCTTTACCGTTGCCTTTGTGGTAGATGCTGTCAGAACCGTGGTTCCCATAGCAACACCCTCGGCAATGTCTTCGGCATCCCCAATGTATGCATACTTTGGTACCGTGATCGTATCGCCAGGCTGACCAACTAAAGTTGTATCAATATGGGCAATCGGTGTAAACTTAATCTTCTTTGGCAGAGTGGCTGACACCATATCTGCCATAACTTCAGGATCTACTAAATTTGCTAATTTCGTCATTGGCATAATCTTTTACCTCCATAATCTCATGCAATTATTTTACATATTCCTTGTACATTTCCGGGTACTTCTGCTTGAAAGCAACACGCTCGGAATACTTCATCTTTCTAAACTGCTCCTTTGATACCGGGCAGTCATCATTTCCCGCCGGTGGTTTCGGCATAGACTTCATCCAGTCGGCTTTCATTGCTTTTTCCTTTGCCTCGATAAAAGTCTGCTGAATGCTGAAAAGCTCATCCGTGTCGTTATCACACTGTGCTGTCGCTGCCTTTGCAGCCAGATCCGCAGGATATCCAAGTGCAAGGAAATTTTTCTCAAACTTTGTAATAGTATTTTCACGAAGCAGCTTCTGAAACTGTTCTTCCCTCTCGGCTTCTTTCTCTGCCTTTTCCTGCAAAGCAATCTCCTCCGCAGTCTGCTTCTCACGCAACTGCTTTTTGTAGCTTGCCGCTTCGCTGGTTGCCTTATCATTTGCCTTTTTCAGTTTTGCATTCTGCACCTTAAGCTGTGCCACCTGTTCTGCAAGGCTGACATCGTCATCGCCAGCATCCGAATCATCTTTGTTTGATCCTTCGCCAGACTTTCCGCCTGTCGCAGATGTGTCTCCGGCATCACCGTCACCGCCTGCAGGAGGCTCTGCAAATAACTGTAAATTCATCGGGATAAACTCTTTCTTTCTCATATCACTACCTCATTTCTGCGTTTTCAGATCTTCTCTGATCATCATTGCGTTTTAAAATCTTCTCTGATTTCCAATTGTCCGCGAAACTTGTATTGCGCTTTCTCTAGCGCACAACAAAAAGACGCTTATCTCAGTTGTGAGGTAAACGCCTTTCATTGATCATATTAAATTTTCGGATTTCTCCTTATACAAAATATAACACATTGGAAATGTGAATTGTGTGAAAGTCTGTTTTTGCCATACATATATTTGACATCGCTTCCATGCAGTGATAGTATTTTTATGAGATATCTTAAAGGAGCAGATACCTTGCCCCCATATTTGGGCGAGGCCATCTACTCCTCTTTTGTATCACTCCAATATTCCTACGCTACCATCAGCGTTGTTGCTTTCCAAAAGTCTCGTTAAAGTGCTTGATTCAACAGTTCCTCCGCATCTCCCACCATATCAGTAATAGTTTCTGCAACCACCTTTGCATCATCAAAAAAATATCCCGAAATTTTCCATAAATCTGCAGGCGTCGCTACATCCTGTCCAAAATACTGTCTCGTCAAGATTGCTGATAGTACCCTTGCCCTTTCCAGTAAAACACTTGCTTCCAAAACCTTTTCTTCTGATTTGTTCATAATATTGCTCCTTATTATTCCTGGATCTTTGCTATTCCACACAGTATACCATCATCATTTCTCGCATAACACTTTCGTACGCTGGCTTCAAGTCTTTATCATCAGCTATTATACTTAAATATGTTATATGCTGCTTAATCCATGACGATGATTTTCCTCTCTCAAAAGCCTTTCCTCTTTCATTAGTCAACCTTGTCTTTAAATTGCAAGGTCTTTTTTCCGTAAGACGCTGATAGCTTTCATTCCATATAACTCCAAACACTTCCTTACTGGAAAACTGTTCTAACTTTGGAGATTTAGCAATCTTTCCAGCACAGTTCTTACACCATTGCTTAAAATCATCCGAACTGTCATTCTTCTCATATGTAGCAACGACAACGTCTAATTTCTTTTCTATTTTCTCCTGTTGTTTTTTTAATCTATTTTGTTCCGCTTCCTGCTTTATTAAGCTGTCAATTATTCCAGCTACAGATTGAAGAAGTGGCGATGCTTGACTTCTGTTTACAACTTCTTCTTTTGTCTTTTCTTCGACTGTTGTGAAATATTCTCTTGCTTCCTCTGCTCTTGCTCCATTACCTTTACATGACAGCTTTTTTGCAAAGTGAGCTGTAAGTCTATAATCAACTGTTTTATTACCCTCGACATCAATGTCGACCCTCCAAAAATCCTCATTTTCTGTGGCAAATTCATTATCAACAATATTCGTTTTAGCCCATCTTGCGAACTGTCCTTGTGCGAGTCCAAAAAAATTATACAACCTTCTCGCTGTTGTCATTCCATTCTTATCGACACCTAAAGCAATCTCTATTGGTGTCTGCATTGTTACTTCTGATACTTCCTGCATTAAATTATATCTCCTTTCATTTAGTTTGCATTTCCAAAAGAAAGATGATATGATAGATTTATCAAATTCCTTTTGGAGTTTTTGAGTTATAAGAAGTTGTGTTCGTTGGTAGCGGTGCAACTTCTTATTTTTTTAACTCTTTATAGACCATCTCTATTCCTTTTCTAATAACATCCGCTTTCGTCATACCAGTTTCTTTACAACAAAATTCTAGTTTTTCAATGTCCCTGTCTGACATTCGTATTCTAGTTTCATGTTTTTTAGGTTCAGATGTTGGTCTTCCTGTCCTTGGTGACATTTATTCCCTCCTTTCTTTTGGTGACACATAAATAATAAATTATGGTGACACAAAAGTCAAGCCCTTTTTACTAAAAAACATGCGTCTGCTGAATTTTTTACAAACAAAAGCCAAAAAATATTGTATAATATAAATGAAAGTAGTATACTAATACAATGACAAATATGGAGAGGAGGAGATTATATGACACAAACTTTAGCTGTAGCCAAATATTTGAATGACTTACATGTAAAAAAACATGGTTGCACTATGGATCAAATGAAGATGCATAAAATGATGTACTTTTCGCAACGGGAGTCTTTGATGATCTCTGGAAGCCCTCTGTTTAATGATGATTTTGAGGCGTGGAAATATGGACCCGTCCTTGTAAATGTTAGAAACGAATATTTGACGGGGCATATGTTCAATGGATCATATAAAGAATTGTGCGATTCAGCGAAAAAGCTAGTAGAGTCAGTTTATAAAAGGTATGATAAATATGATGCCTGGCAACTAAGTACATTGTCGCATGCAGAACATTCTTGGCTTCAGGCACGCAGGGGACTAGCTGCTGGTGAAGCTGGAAATAAAAAGATGAGTTTGGCAGCAATGAAAGCTGATGCTACACGAGAATTTCTTAGAAGAAAAGGTGTTGTTTTGGTATAACATCTATCCCACAGGATAAAGCGCCTGTGGGATTATTTATTTACGGAGAGATGCAATGAAGAAATTATCAATTGAGGAACAAAAAAAATTTCTGTTTAAAAGGTTAAAAACAGAACCATTAAGAAAAACGAATGAAAACCAAAAAGATATCAAGGCTTTTGTCCAAGCTACAAAAGGCGAGAAAATTTCCTATTATTTGACACATAATGCTTGGGATGATGATTGCACTAGAAATACAAAAGTATTTTTAGTTCGAGATCAGAAGACAAAAGAGATAGTGTTCTTTTTTGCGCTAAATTGTGGAATATTATTTAGTGACCTTAACAGCTGGAATTTAAGTCAGGCTGAAAAGGAACCTTTTGATAAATATGTCGATGCTTTGCTGAAATTGAAAGAAAAGAATTTAAGCAAAGCAGATGAAGAATATGCAAACGAACAATTAAACGAATCAATGAACAAATTATGGGAAGTTGTTAATGAACCAGATAGAGTATCACAGCTGTTTAGTTTGGCAGAAGATAAAGTTCAACTATTGGAGGAAAAAAGAGAAGCGTTGTCAAAAACTGGAGAGGAAGATCATATCCAGCAGGTACACGAAACATTTCCTGCAATTGATATTAAATTTCTCGGTAGAAACAAAGAATACAAATCAGAAATCCAATTAGATTTCAAGCTTGGTGTATATATCTTCTGGGAAATCATTGTTCCTCATTTATTGGAGATTGCAGAAAAAGTTGGGTGTAAATACATATATTTATTTGCTGCAGATAATACTGAAGAAAATGAAGATACAGTTGATATGCCTCCTATGTGGACGCAAGATTATGATCCATATGCAGATGACGATGAGAATGAATGTGCTAAAGAAGAAATTCTCAAATTGGTCAACTATTATATCAATGAGTTAAAATTTCGATATGTATCGAAATATAAAATATTAAAACCACATTATGAACGACGATGTTATACTTTAGTTCAAGAAGTCGATAGTCTATCAAGTAATAGACGCTCCGTATGGCAGAGTCATGCAAAATAATTAACCACAAATAAAAAAGAGCCTCAAAGGCTCTTTTGTTATTTCCCCATATCGTTACTATCTATCGTTTTCTTCCTTCGCTTCAATCAGTTTTTGTAATCCCTCCGGCAAAAGAGGTGCATTTTCTGTAAACGGAAACATTACTTTAATCTCATCGGGCGTTTCTATTGAAGAATAAATTTCTACACCCTTATCAACCAATATCGCCAATTTTTCAATTGTTCTAGCCGTTCTGTCTCTTTCTTCCGGATCTGTAATTTTGGTATCACATTCTTTTTCAAACTCTGACACTTTTTCGTCCATCATTGTCTCTTTCAGTTTCTTAAATGTGTCTAACACTTCCTCACCAATCTCATTTTTCTGACGCATTGCAACAAGATATTCATCTTGCATTTTCAGAACTCTATAATCAGATAAAAATTTTATAGAAACCTCTGATAGCTTTGCCAATATATTCAATATGATATGAGAACCAACTGCTCCTTTCACCAACAACGACAACCACATAGAGCCAACATCAACGGTATTGAACACAACCTGTTCGCTGCTATTTGCAATCATGGGACATTGATTCAAAATAAAGTTTATATCTTTCAAATACCCGATGTACTCATCCAATGTAGAACAAGCCGGTATTTTAATATCAACTCCCTCTTGTGATTCCCCTGCATCCATAGATTGATACAATTCTATAATAGCTTCTAATTTGGCTAACAGCTTGACATTGGATTGTTTTACAATCTCAGCAGTTTCGTTATTTACCTTAGGGCTTGCATCTGAATACACATACGCTGGAACGTTATCAATAAGTTCCTTCACCTCATTGCTCAAAAAAGGTATTTTCCGAATGACATCATATGATTGAACAGCACCTTTCCAGTTCTCCAATGTGTAGTCACTCTTTCCGTTAGCATAGTGATTCTGTTTGTAGTTCAGGTTCCTTATGCCATCCACAGACGCATTACATAGATAATATATGTTATATAATCTCATTTCCACCATCCTTTTCATATGTTTTCTTTTAACCAGTTGCATATGTTTCCTTTAACGGGAATTCTCCCCGTCGAGATAAAGACAGCATATGGCCAAACGCATTATTAGCTGTTCTCCTATCTACCAATCCATTTGACGGCATACAAACGATCTTTGAATTTTCTATGTTTACCAAATCAATTTCCATAATTCCATCTAATTCATCAATTCCAAACATATACACCACTTTATCTTCGCTCTTCTTCAATAATTCTATTGAGGTCCACATCTTCACCATCCTCTCCAAATAATTCTATTACTCCAGCGATACTACCACATTTTCTATCTCCTCATTCTTTATTTGAATATATTCATCGGAATTTTCCGGATCAAAAATCAAAACATTATATTCTAATTCTTCACCCTCTTCATCAAATGCAGGCTCAATTCCAATTGAAAAGCCATTGATCGTATTACCATTCTTCAGAATCAATTTAATTTTTGTTCCCCCATTTGAAAGAACTTCTGCTTTTACAAGCATATCTTCGTTGTACATACCACTCACCAATCCTTTACAGGGTATGCATGAATACCCTTTTTGCTATAAACAACAACCATCTTGCATGTTTTCTGATACATATTCTTGCCAACATTGTACACAATTCCTATCGGAACATCAAGCCGTATGTATTCTTTAGGATAAACACTGCCTTTTGTGAATTTAATCACGCCCGTTCCCACATGTTGAGACAATAATTCTTTTACACTTATAGTATCATAGAACATACTGCATGGAGTTTTTTGATTTTCTATGTCGTTTTTTATTCTTCTTTCATTTTCTTTTGTTCCTGTAATATGTTCTCTTTGTTTCTGCCATTTGATATTTGTATTTATTATCCCATCTGACAATTCTTGCTTAAATTTATTTAATCTATCGTCAGATTTCAAATACTCCACTGAGCACCGGCAGTTCACAATCTCTTCCAAACCCGCTCCCAAAGAATCGTCCTTCGGATACATCATCACATATTTTCCAACACGAAACGGGCGGCTGATATCGACAACCTGTCCATCTACATCCGCATGATCTGCCCTGACTCTCTCATCCCGGTAGGACTTCCACCTCTTCTTAGTACAGCCATTTTTCACAGCAGTAATGTATTCATCCCCATTCAAAATTGCATTAGCTTCATTCTCCGCTACATTGGTGGCTCGATCCACAGAAACCGCATAGGGATCCTGTGGTTTATTCGCTTTTCTGGTAGTCAATGATCCACCTTTTAATGTTGTGTCTACAATACTGTCACATACCTTCCGGATATATCGCTGCATTTTCTGATCCGGCTCTGCCACCTTTTGCACCGATGATAAGTATCTCTTTTGAAATGCTTCTGAAAGATACTGTTTATCCTGGTTTCGTTTTGACAAGGCAAATAAAAAAAGCACATCCGCCAGCAGCAAATTTGCTAAACGGACACGCTTTTCTTTCTCTTCCTCACTGATCTGCATATTTTCAAAATAATCATGAATCGGTATTTTCTTCCGGGTAGCTTTGTGTCGATCGTCCTTGGTTGTTTCGGTCGTTGAAAGAGTATTTAACTCATCAAAATTTGTTAATCCCATCGTTCATCCCTCCACTCTACGCATTGGCAAATGGAGTTGCCTGCGGCTGATCTGACATATCCGGCATATTCTTTCCATCCATTGTTGTCTGTTCGTCCGAATCATTAACCTTACCTTCCGATGCTGTATCCACAGGCTCTGATCCTTTCAATTTACTTTCCAAAAGCTTATTGACCATTTCCTCGCTGTCCAGCACAAACTGCTGTGCATCGGTCGTAAAGCCTGCCAGCTCTGTTGCCTTGAGTAGATCAGCGCCGTTCTGAATCAAAGTTGCCCAGGAATTGACTTTCGTTGCCAGATCGTAGGTCCTGTTTCTATCAAACTTCGGTTCAATATCTGCGAGTTTCAAATTTCGCACCTCTTCCGGCACATCCACGTCATTGTTGAAAATCTCCAACATAATGCGAATACATTCTTTCTCTGACTTCTTAGTCAACTGTGACTTTTTCAATGCAGAAAGCTCCGCTGCCTGCCATCCGTTTGATAAATTCATTGCCGATCCGGTAGAACCACCGCCCTGCTCCTGTCGTCCCGGCACATTCGTTTTCTCGTGGATGCGATCAATAAAATTCTGTATCAGTGTTTGGATCCCGTCCTGTGACATTTCTTTCGACAAATATGCCATTTTCGGATCATGTCCATTGCCGGTAGACTTTGTTTCGATCAATGCACCATTTCTCACAGCAGAATTTCCATTCTCATCCTTCGGCAGTTCCGCATTATGTACCCACAACAATGACTGCACACACTGGACAATATCATTCACTCTGTCCGATGTTACGATATTTAAGGCGTCAATCTCCGAAATTACACGCTCAAAACATCCCATCCGGTCATAATCGTTGATATACTCAACAATAGGGATTGCCGCCGGTATATTCTTTCTCCCATTTCCATTGGACACAAACCATCTTTCTCGCTTTTTTTCTTTATTCATCTTAATAATATTTTCGACCTCATAATAGGTATCCTCTGTATAACAACCATAAGTCGAATTTCCACTCTGATCGGTGATGTATGACACGCCCATAATTGGTCTGCGATACACATCATTGGAATACACGACAAAAGTATTCATTGGATTTAACGTCAGAATATCCACAACCGAACTTCCAAACCGATACTGATCCGGCTTTGCCTTAATCAGCCGATATCCAACTCCACAGATTTCAATAAACCTCGCCAGCTCCTGATCTGCAGATGGCTTGTTTTCTTCCTCCATCATCTCATTGAGCATTGCAATACCGACATTGTCCGCATCTTTGTTATTTTCCCGGATTCCCTTGTTGGCTCGCTGTACATATCGGATTGGCGATCCCCATTCGTACCCCAACTTAAACTCTGTGATCTCCGCAGCCATATTGTCCTTTACCTTAATATTGATTTCCGGACGAATCTCTTTGATTCGATCATCAATCGGTTGGATACCACGCTCATAATCCAACAGGAACTTAATTGCTGTACGGTTTTGCTCATGTACAATCAAGGCATCCTGAAGCACTTTTATAACATTATCCTTCGTGATCTGCATCTCATCTGTAAAGATCTGTTTTCTTCCAAACTGCACGACAATCCACCTCTTTCTGCATTGCATTATGTAAATGCATAGAAAAAGAGCCACGGCGGTTTGTAGACCGTCTGGCTCTCTGATACTGTTTCATACTATTAAATTAGCATTATTTGAGTGTGAATTGTGTGAAAGTTACTTTCTATGCTCCAAACTGCATAAATCTGTCCTTGAACAATTCTCTTTCAATAGCCTTTTCGATATCGTCTTTATAAACAATCTGTATTACACCACCCACATTTATTTGCATTGTTTCTCTTGCTAGTGGCTGACTTGCATTTACTCCTGAAGATTGCCCGCATGGTTCTAAATAAGCCAATGCTTCCATTTTCTTATGATTACATTCATTTTTCTTTGGACATTTACGACATTTATCTGACAATTTAGATACACCCATAATCTCATACCTCGCATTCTAAGCTACATACCTATCCACCACTTTCGACACCGTACTCCGATCCATATACAGCTTGTCAGCCACTTCCTGCTGTGTCATACCGTCCCGGTAAAGATACTCGAAGATCAAGCGATCCCTGCTGTCAAAAATAGTCGTCAGGAAAATATCAACCTCCAATTGCAGTTTCTCCAGTTCAGTCCGTTCGTTATGCAGTTTCACGATCAACTCATACTGTTTATCTTTCCAATATTTCCTGTCCTTTACCTCACTGCCACACACCGTCACCATGGTTCTCTGATATGGAAACTGCTTATTGGAAGACTGCACCTTTCCAAGATATGCCTCCGGTGGATTATCTTTATAATGCTGCAGCTTCTCTTCGTCCTTACGGATCACTTCCGATAAAAATCTATACTGCTTCAAAATATCCTTCGTCATCTGAACCCCTCCTAAAATGTTCTCTGTGATACATTCGCTTTACAAATGGTAGCCCCATTTGCAAGCATTACTAACTGTGTAATTCCATCTGCTGCATCATCATGATCGTTCTTCCCAATCTGCACAAACATATTTAACTCATCCATCGCATCATGGTATTCTTTGTCCCTCTTATTGGCCGCAAGGAATTTACATCTTCTCTTTATGTCCGGTGCATACTGAATGATCTTTGCCAGCTTGCTCATGGTATTTGGTGCCTTGCTGGAAGATATGCTGCATTTGTATCCCTCCTTTTGGAGCATGTCGTCAATCTTGTCCGCATACTCATCACCACCGTTATTTCCCTCAAAATGTTCCATCTGCGGTTTATGATACAATGTTTTTCCAACCACAATCGGCTGTGTTACCGTCTTATCCCCCCGGTTAAAAATCCAATCCGGAATGTAAATATAGCCGTCATCATATTCGTACCCAAACGGCATCGACAGACTGTCACCGCCGCCCCAAGCCACATCACAGGCAGCCAATACACGGATCAAACTACTCTCAGGCGGTAACACGCCATTGTACGTCTGCAATTCATCCTCTGCAAAAAGCAATCCCTCACGCACAAATGGGCGTTGCTGATATTTCGCCTCCCATTCGTTCTTATCCAAACGACTCTTCACATTCAGGAAATATTCCGTTGAAAATCCCTTGCCATAGTCGTAAACAAAATTGGACTCCCCATTCTCATTAAGTGCTGGAATCTTTCTGAAACGGTATCGTGGGTTATCCTTGTACTGTTTCTCTACTTTGCCAAGCGGATCCAGAATATTCCATCTAGTACCTACCATCAATTCTCTTGTACCGTCATTCTTACGATCAACAAGCAAGTTAAGATAATCCTGGTATCTGCCCTCTAATCGTGACGGAGACAAACTCTCCTGCCTGTCACGGACCATATCATCGACATACAGATAACCGTCCCAAGAAATATCAACTGCACCCGTCCATGTACCATCAATACCACGACAGGTTAATGTGGCAAAACGATCCGGATCATTCAAAGTCACTTCTTTCTTTTCCGCTGACTTCTTTTGCAAAAATGTCTGTGGGAATATATCCAGAAAATGATACTGTCTTTTTTCTTCCGGTACATCCAATTCCATAAGATTAAGTGCTTCACCATAAAATCCATCTGCCAAGATACCACTGTGTCCTGACATCGCATTATGGCTATTGGGACGCTTTCCCATGACCCATGCCATGAAGAAAATGCATATTGTGGACTTGCCGACACGAGGGGGCATGGATAACCCATAAAAATCCAACTTGCCATCTTCCAAGTCCTGCAAATCATCAACTACCACTTTCAGTGTTCGTCGGCGTGGCATATAAAATCTCTTGTCCGGTGCCCGATCCTTTTCCATGTAATACAGAAAATCTTCAAAGAAATACGGTGCCAGCATCAGCGTAGCTTTCCAATACAGGGTTGCGAACTCAATGCTATTCTTCTTTCGACTCTCCTTTGCCGCAATCTGCTGTACTTCCTTTGCCTGCTGCAATGCAAAATTCAGATCATCTTTCTTTTCCTCGATCGCCATATCAAGCAATGCGCTAGCAAATTTTATATTGGTCAGGTCTTTTCGATGCAGGCCTGCTATAATTTTCTTGTTTTGTTCTGACATAAAAAAGACACCTCCATCAAAGCAGAGATGCCTTCGCAAATCTGCCTGTAATTGTTTCAGGTTAGCGACTACAACCGTTTGTAGCCGGTAATGTATTATTTATTGTATTTTTCAACTATATCTGCAATCTTCATTTTTCCCATACGAGGTGGACAACAGATAAACAATTGCAGATCATGTTCTTTCGCTTCTTGCATTTTATTCAAAAGCATCATTTGCGCTGAATTAAGTTTATATTCTAATTTTTCTGCATATTCGATAATTGTCATGCACATACATCCTCCTTAAAATCTGCCGCGTACCATTGACCAAATAAATCGGATAGACAGGATTTGAACCCATGACCTCTTAGCGAACTAAGTATTCTCCCAACTGAACTACTATCCGATACCGCAAGTTCACAGCATCTACTTACGGTTTGAACTGCTTTTGTTGCTGTATTTGTACAGTTCATACGGACTCTTTATACCGTTCTCGAACCGTCCCCTAATGACGTTTGCCGAGAGTAAATTGATAATGCCAACAGCTAGTTTCTGTTCTTCCATTGCCGACATTGGTTTCTGCACAAGTGTTGACACAACGCAGAGTGCGGGACTCGAACCCACAAGCCGAATTAACGACCGACAGATTAGCAATCTGCTCCAATACCATTATGGGAACTCTGCTTGCGATGGCATTTTGCCCAAGTTACCATCATCCATATGCTTGGGACCTACTCCATCACGGCTAGGTAAACTCCGTTTGTTGGCTGCTGTGCTTCGTCGACTTTATCAGCTAATTAAGGAGTTTCTGACACGACAGGGGATTGCACCATCTGCAATGGCTTATCTGTCGGAAGTATCACACCAACGGTTTTAGGCAAAAAAAATACCAACCACCTATTCGTTATTGAATATTAATGGTTGGTAAGTATTTAATCAATTTTATTTAGCACTTTCTGTAAATTAGTGTTAATATCTTGTAACTCAGACTTTGCATAAAAAATATCATCAGTATTTGATTCTGTTGAGCTTGTATTTGATTCAATATTTCTCAATAAATCAATCATAGTATCAATTTTTTCCGATAATTCCTGTAGCATAGCTAAAGTTTTTACTTCTTCCATAAGCAATCCCCTTTCTTAATTGATAAGAAAAGTATATCATACCAACCACCAATATTCAATTATCAAAGAACCATTTTCGTCCGACAAATTTCGACATCACTCTTTCTGGGCCCGAATGATCTGTGAAATCCTCGACTGTGAGCATCCCATCTCATCAGCAATCTTTTTCTGTGACCACTTTGCTTTATAAAGAGCCATCACCTTACCCTCATCAATTAATTTCTTTTCTCTTTCCAACTTATCAGGTATTACGAGCTCAACAGTGCCCTTTTCAATGGCTTCATTAATCCCATCCATCAGATCATCAACAATAATGTGATCTTTTGCAGTCTCACTCTTCGCCTGTTCCTCAAATATGCTCTGTTTTTCTGCCCCATTCTTTCGATCCAATTCCATTACCGTCATCAGACAATAATTCGCCAGATCAAGACAGGTATCTCGGAGGCCCTCATCCAGTACTCTCTGTTTTGCGCCGCCAGCAAGATTTTCCAATCGATTCCATTTATCTTCCATGCGGACCAGTGCTGCCGTAACCCCATATTTACCAAATGATCTTGAAAAGCTGTCTCCGTAGTCATGATTCTTCCGCACATATACATCATGCAGAAATTCAACCAATTTTTTGTGTTCTTCGATCTGATTCATGTTTTCTCCTGCCTTTCTCTTCTTTGAATCTTCTAATTGCAACGATGTCAGGAACAAGGTTCTCCGGCACCTTAATAACCGTAATCAACTTCTGGTTGTGAAATATGTATGCCATATCTCCATATAGCCGGATCTGATTGGCAGATTTATTGTAAAAATACAAACTGTCAACCCACTTTTGCAGATTTCCTGATGTCTCTGCATGCCGCACACCTAACTGATACACTTTCTTTGCCATTTTGTTGATTGAGTTCTTCCCAATACCGCATCTCTGTTTCATACGATATTTGGCATGCTTTGTTACGATCGTATGTACCACCCTCCTCCATATCCTTTTTTCAAATAATCCCCGCTGTGCTTTTGACACACATTCACTGCTCTTGCTACAGGGAAAAGGTGTAAAAAAAACTAGATTGGCATCTAGATCCACAATATCCCACTGTAAGAGAGGATTCAAACCAGTGGGAACAGGCATAGCAGGACTCAAACCTGCAACATCTTGATTAACAATCAAGCGTTCTACCGCTGAACTATATGCCACTAACCGATTTTCACCGGTTAGCATTCATGTTTATCGTGTCATGCTTAACACTGTCTACTTCTTATTTGTCACAGTGAACGGAACGACAGATTCAGGAATATAATTGACCTCATATTTGTACTTATTCACTTTGGCACCACCAATATCTTCCACTACATACATGGTTTCCTGATTCAGGCCAACGATATGTTTTTTGTATGATCCATCCTCCATTTCACAGATCACATTGATTTTATTCTTGTTTTCCACTTCGAGAGAAAATGCACCGATGAGTTCAAATTCTACCTTGTCCGTTCTTGAATTGATTACCGCTAATCTCCGCAGCACATTGAAGTTATCTGCTTCCTGAGAGACATTCTCTGACACTTTTTCCGCTTCCGTACATCCTGTTAATGACATGGTCAATGCCACTGCCAATAACACTGCCAACAATTTCTTTTTCATTTCATCACCTTTTCCTTTCTGCTAATTCATAATCAAATATACGATTGTTCCACCAAAGCCAAGCGACAAGATCTTGAACCCTACACTTGTGCCCGTATTTTTTTCTTTGCAATCCAACACAATCATCCACAGCAACATCGCTATGTTGAATATGATTGTTGCAATTTTCAAAGCCTGCATATTACATCTCCTTTTTTGTTTTTTCGTTCCTTGAGGGGCTGAGCAGAGGGCTGACGCCCTCGCCTGTAACCCCCGCCCCCCCTCTTCTTGCAAAGTTCGTATAATATGCAAAAAACGAACTTTCCTTAGTTTACAGCGTTTACATCCTGTGCTATACTATTTATACGAACTAAACCACTTGCAAAATACGAACTCAAAAGGAGTGATCACATGAACAAAAAAACAGTAGCCTTGGACCAGCAACAATACAAAACCATCATATCAACCATCCGAAGCGGCTTTGTCTGGAACAAACATTCTTTCAAACCAAACGAACGCCTAGCTACTATCCTTGTTTTGCAAGCAAATCTAGGATTACGGATATCCGACATATTGCAATTGCATATCAAAGACATTATCAAAGATGGCAGCAGGTACCGCCTTGACATATGCGAGCAAAAGACCGGCAAAGTCAGAACATTTACCGTTATACCTGACATCTATAACTATATCCTGCGATACGCAACGGACCATGGGATCAATAGCCAAGCCAAACTCTTTGACATATCAGACAGAGCTGTGCAAAAGCAACTCAAAATCGTATGTGATTATTTAGGCTATGATAACATCAGTACGCATAGTTTCCGCAAGTTTTATGCAACTGAAATCTATAAAAATAACGACTGCGACATTGAGTTAGTGCGCCATCTGCTACAGCACTCATCAGCAGCTATCACCCAACGCTACATCGGAATTCAACCGCCTAAGATAGAACAAGCCATTAGCAAACATATTTGCTTACTTTAAGCTCAACGCATCAAATGCATCACATTCAATTGTGGTGCATTTTTTTTATCAATTTTACGGAGGACCTTCATCCAAAGGAATATCGGCTTCCAACATCTGCTGCACCTGTTCTGGTGTCTGATCTGCCTCAATCTGCCTTCGTGGTTCAAGAACAACCTCCTGCTGATCCTTCAAACCATCCCAATTTTTCTGCCAGAAGATCCCTGTAACGGGGTTGATCTTACCATCAGACATCAACTGTTCCCGAATTTGAGACATAATTTGTCGACTTTTTTTAATGACGCCAGTGCGTGCCGAGTTGGGCTCCCCACGCTGAATGTTACTAACCTCTCCCTTGGTTAAGCCCCATGCGTTATACAATCCAAGGTTTCCGGGCTTGATATTGTTATCAATACAATACTGGAGATATTTCAGCGTTCTGTCTCTTAACTGCTCCGGGTCTTTCGTGTCTATCTCGTCCCACAAAGCAATTTCCAGAGCGTGAGCCGTTATCTTGCTGATTTCCTCTTTCGTGGCAGTAATGCCATTATCGCCAATAACAGGAGACTTTTTCCATGCCTGATTTTTTGCTACCATTCTATTTCCGGATCCTTTACCACCCAAAACATTCACCACCTTTAAATTCTCCATAAAACAAAAAAAGAGCCCAAATATCGCACCTGATACATTCACCAGAATGTAACACGATAATTGAACTCACCGAGTTTCCTCAAACCCAAGCTCATCACTTGGAGTAACTTTACAATAACAGATTTCCAAACAGAATGCAAGCATAAACAACAAAAATATACCATACCTAAATCCAACTGTACTGACTATTACAGCTCTTCTTGTTTCAATTTCCGTTTTTCCCTATACTTTTCTATTCTTCTCTCTCCTATTCTTATCTTAACCTCTACTATACTAAACTAATCTATACTACTTATGCAACCATAAATCAACCATATGGGAACAATATGACAACCAATCTGCAACCAAGATAATATTACACAAGGAATACTATATTTTTAATGAAATATCAATGATGTACATCCGAAATAAATATCAGCTGTTGCTTGCAAAATCAAAATTATATTTTAATATGAATCAAGGCTCTAATCTACTACACAATCACTACACAATTTTGCCATAAATTTACATAAATTTATATAGGCATATATCTTACATTGAATTTGCCCAACCGCCGATAGTATATAGCTTTATAGGCTTTCATGGATATATGAATAGGAACATGAAATCGGCAATAGTACCACAATTCCTAGTTTCATTTTCTATCTTTCCTTTCTTGTAAACCTTGATTTTACGGGGTTTGCGGGTTTTGGCATCTCGTTTATGTACCAATTTATGTACCAATTTTTCG
>NZ_QUFB01000053.1 GCF_003478335.1 Clostridium sp. AM49-4BH | reverse complement strand
AGCGTCCCGTCCAAAAATGGATGATACCTTGCTAAACCGGGACGACTCAAACAATCCTTCGGGCATGTATTCATCAGAGACTTAACAAAATAAGAAATCACGCAAAAACATTGCGTTCTGCGGCAATTATCTTAGTTCTCTGATGACAGAACAATTTAATGTATTGGCTGCAAAATGGTTTATTTATTACTGACATAATAAGCAATATGTGGTCATGGCGGATTTGAGGTATGGGAAGTTTGAGGTATTGATAAGTAACGCAGACAACAGGTGCAGAAACGAGGATGAATATGCATATTACAACATTTAGCAAAGTACAAATGAATCCTTTGTGTCCAAAACAGGAAGAGATTCGCATTGAGGACATTGCCCATGCACAGTCACTTATGACCCGCGCAAACGGGCATTTTCCGGAATTTTATTCCGTTGGGCAACACAGTATTGCTTGTGCCAGAGAAGCAATTGCGAGAAACTACTCATCCAGAGTAGTTCTCGCATGTCTGCTGCATGACGGAAGCGAGGCCTATTTATCGGACATCACCAGACCGGTAAAAGGCGAATTGTCCGAGTACCGCCGCATTGAAAAAAATATGCAGGACGCTATTTATGTTCGTTTTTTGGGACAGATACCTTCCGACGAAGAGATGTCCCAGATCACGGACATTGATAACGCCTGCTTATATTATGAATTTGATCATTATATGGGAGAAAAACTCATGGAACAGGCTCCTCTTCTCGTGACAGATCCTGCTTTTGAGACACTTCCTTTTGCGCAGGTCGAGCAAGAATTCCTTGATTTATTTGCAACATTAACCGTCTAACAACTATCTTCTCGCAAGCCTTTATTGAAATCTCTCTGTATGCTTGTAATACAATCTTTGCCCTGTGCATAGACTGTACAAACAACAATTGTGAGGGAGCATTTTGAGAGAAGATATTGAAAAAAGAGCACTGGAAATCGGTCATTATATTGTCGAAAAAAGTGCCACTGTCCGTCAAACTGCCAGTGTTTTTCGTGTAAGCAAAAGCACCGTACATAAGGATGTCACCGAGCGCCTTCCTGCCATAGATCACACATTAGCCGACGAGGTTCGCACCGTGCTGAATGTGAACAAAGCGGAGCGGCATATTCGCGGAGGATTGGCGACCAAAGAAAAATATCTCCATGCACACGAGGACTGCACTGACTAAAGGGCAGCGTTAATACCGGCACTACCACGAGACAAAACGGCAACCTGTGTATTTATGGCACAAAGTTGCCGCAACTATTTTAGTCACTTTTCTTGCTATGGCTGACACTTCGTCCCACAAACTATTTTATTAACCTTACTTGCAACAGCCATTCTCCACGGAAACTATTTGGTAAACTTTCGGTGTTCTTTGGATAATTCCTGATATATGGCGTATCCATTCCAAGAATAATTATACATTGTAACAGTTGCTTTCAACGGAACGACCAGATCCGCCTGTCGCAGTGCAGCTAATACAGCATCCATCTCCCGACCGGAAATCCCACTAAATATAAGCATCTCACCAATACATGGCATTCCGACTGCCGGAATCGGTGCAGCTCCCGGTATATTAGTGTGGCTTTGAACCGTTCCCACAGCTTTTTGCCCTGCCTTACCAAGAGCAAGCTCTCCAATCGGATCACCATACTGCGATTTCGCAACCTTATATACGCTGACACCCAATGGGCGCAATGTCTTTTTCAAAGCTTCAAATCGTGTGTCCGATATTTCGTACACTAATATCTTTTTGCTCATACTACGCTTCCCCTCTCCTATAAATATTCTATCTGCATTAATTTTAATCCCTTGGCTGGCGCAGTCGGTCCTGCATTGGCACGGTCCTTTGACGCTATGATGTCCGCAATTTGGGACACCTCTAAATTGCCACGACCGACCTCCAACAGCGTCCCTGCGATAATTCGCACCATATTATACAAAAATCCATTTCCACGAATCCGTATGCGGATCACTTCCGGCTGTTCCCGCTCCACGGTCGCACTGTAAATAGTCCGGACGGTTGACTGCACTTGCGCTCCTGCAGAACAAAAAGCAGCAAAATCATGTTCCCCCACGAACTGCTTTGCCGCCTGATCCATACGTTCTACATCCAAATCTCCATAGCAAAAGAAAGCGGTGTTGCGATATTCCGGCAATGGAAAAGTGCGGTTTAATATCGTATATTCATATGTTTTTCGGCATTCGCAATGTCTTGGATGAAAATCAGCCGTCACCTCACAAGAATCTTGAATAATGACATCCTCGGGCAAACGCTGATTCAAAGCATAGGAAAATTTTTCTCCCGGAATGCGGGATTCCGTATCAAATACCGCAACGTTTCCGCGCGCATGTACTCCTGCATCCGTTCGACTCGCGCCGATCACCTGTATTTCTTCCCCCGTGAGTGCAGTCAGTGCCTCATTAAGTACGCCTTCTATCGTTATCTCACGCGGCTGAACCTGCCAGCCATGATAATTCGTCCCATCATATGCTACTACTAATTTAATTCGTTTCATGCCAATAATCTCCATTCCGGCCCTACGCAGATATGTTCTATTATCAATCAAACCATCCGGCGTATTTTTTCGCTCAAAGCAGAATCATTCCACCACAGCTTTCCACATCAAAATGCCACGATCCGATCCACGGCAATCAGGACGATCAAATAGCACACGATACTAATATAACCGATCATATCCCGATATCCATAGCGGAGTGGTTTCATTTTTGTTCTGCCTTCTCCACCATGATAACAGCGCGCATCCATCGCATACGCCAATTCATTAGCACGCCGCATTGCCGATGCAAATAACGGCAATAAAATGGGCAGCATATTTTTTAGGCGATGCAAAAAATTGCCGCTCTCAAAATCAGCGCCTCTGGCAAGCTGTGCTTTCATAATTTTATCCAGTTCTTCCATCAGGATTGGAATAAACCGAAGCGCGATCGACATCATCAACGCAAATTCGTGAACAGGTACATGCAGCTTTCGCAACGGCCTCAGCATTTGCTCAATTCCGTCGGTGAGCTGATTCGGTGTCGTTGTCAGCGTCATTAACGAAGATCCGATCATCATAAGGGTCAAACGTACCGTCAAAAAAATACATTTTTGTACACCCTCTATCGTGATATGAAGCACTCCCAGTGAAAATATCGCCTTGCCCGGTGTGCAAAACAGATGCAGCAGGGCTGTAAATACCAACATCATCATAATTGGCTTAAGACCTTTTACAATAAAACGAAACGGCACATTAGACATTCGTACCATCACGCCAAATACCAACGCCGCAACAACCAATCCTATATAATGATGTACCAAAAACAAGGAAATAATATATAATAAAGTCCCGGCAATCTTAACACGTGGATCCAAGCGATGAAGCAGTGAATCCGTCGCATAATACTGCCCTATTGTTATTTCTCGTAACATCTAATTCCTCCAAATCACTAACAGTCTGTCATCGTGACGTACCTTTTGCATGCCACCACTGCTCGATCAAAGGTAATCCCTCCTCTAACGTGATCGCATCACCAAGCCGACAGCCCGTTGCCTTCTCCAGACGATGAATCAAGTGTGTCATTTGTGGGACACCAAGTCCAATCTGTTCCAACTCGTCCTGATAGTGAAATACTTTCTTTGGAACGCCATCCAATACCAGTTCACCCTCATTCATAACCAAAATACGATCCGCATATTTTGCAACATCGTCCATATTGTGGGACACCAGCACAATACTGATCTGGCGCTCCTCATATAATTTACTTAACAATGTAAGCATTTCTTCTCTGCCGCTTGGATCCAGTCCTGCCATCGGCTCATCCAAAATAAGCAGCTTAGGCGCCATTGCCAACACGCCGGCAATCGCTACCCGCCTCTTCTGTCCCCCGGAAAGCGAGAGTGGAGAAACATCCAATAAATTTTCACCAATTCCAACTTGTTTGAGTGCCTCATACGAACGATATTCTACATCCAAATTAGACCACCCTAAATTTCTAGGACCATATTCTACATCCACAATAACAGACTCCGCAAAAAGCTGATATTCCGGATACTGAAACACTAAACCAACTTGTCCACGCAGACTCCGCATCGAAAAAGATTTGTCATAAATATCTTGTCCATCCCAATAAATGGTACCTTCCGTTGCACGCAAAAGTCCATTCATCAACTGTATCAATGTGGATTTGCCGGAGCCGCTATGCCCCACCAATCCAATAAATTCATGGTCACCAATCTGCAAATTGATGTCTTTCAAAGCATGAAACTCTTTGCCGGTGCCTACACCATAACTATAATTCACATGCTCTAGTATCATCGCCATCACTAATTCCTCCATGCCTGCCATTAAGCAAGCAACTGTGCTATCAGCTCATTTCCGTGATCAACACGCCCTGCATCGCTGCTTTAACGAAGCAACTGTTCCATCAGCTCATTTCCGTGATTAACACGCCACATTGCTGCTTTAACGAAGCAATTGTTCCATCAGCTCATCCTCCGTCAAAGTTGCCTTGTCTACCGGAAGCCCTGCAGCCTGCAAAGCTGTCGCAATTTTCGTAATCTCCGGCACATCCAGCTTGCATCTGCGAAGTGCCTCTTCTCGCACGAACACTTCCTTCGGTGTGCCTTCCGTCACAACTTGTCCATCCCCCATCACATATACATAATCGGCATCTACAATCTCTTCCATATAATGTGTGATCAATACGATGGTTATCTTTTCCTTGCGATTTAACTCCTTGATCGTCTTAATAACGGACTCTCGCCCCTTAGGATCTAACATTGCCGTAGGCTCATCCAAAACAATACATTTCGGCCGCATTGCCACGATTCCCGCAATCGCCACACGCTGTTTCTGTCCACCTGACAAATGCATCGGTGACGCATAACGATATGCGCTCATACCTACACTTTGCAAACTTTCTTCTACACGCTGCCATATTTGACGCGACTCTACTCCAATATTTTCAGGGCCAAAGGCAACATCCTCTTCTACAACACCGGCAACCAACTGATTGTCCGGATTTTGGAACACCATCCCTGCTGTCTGGCGAATCTGCAAATGTTTCTCCGCATCTGCCGTGTCCATTCCTGCCACCAAAATCGTTCCTTCTCCAGGCGTGAGCAGTGCACACAAATGCTTCGCAAAAGTAGATTTCCCTGAACCATTTGCGCCGAGTACCGCTACAAAATCTCCCGGCTGCACCTGCATCGAAACATCCTTTAATGCCGGTATCACTTCTATCACTTCGCCATCGCTGTCCCTGCGAAAATACTCAAACCCAACATTCTTTGCATGGATCAAACCAATAAGCCCCTTCCCGTTTTCGCATTGCAGATGCCCACTCACAGCACATCCCAAACAATGCTTTCAGAATTTTATCTATTATTCTGCCATGGAATAGTCAAATTGTCAAACCAGCCAATGTCCTTCCACAGCGCATAAATCCGCCCCCCACGCTGATTGCCGGATACCCTTTACGAACGAGATCCCTGGCTACGATCAAGCTGATATTACCTCTGTCGCAATACAATACAATGGCTCGTATCTCTTTTTCCTGCTGTTCTAAAATAGCATCTATATTTTGCTC
Organism: Clostridium sp. AM49-4BH; assembly: GCF_003478335.1. Classification (GTDB taxonomy): domain Bacteria; phylum Bacillota; class Clostridia; order Lachnospirales; family Lachnospiraceae; genus Butyribacter. The sequence continues at coordinate 14,161 of NZ_QUFB01000053.1, read as the reverse complement.
CAAAGTTTCCCAGTCTGCATACACCGCTCCGGGCAGGTGCCCCTGCTCATAATCTGCTTTTTCGCGCAGATCAAGCAGAATACAATCATCCCTTTGCATATATTCTTTTAGCGTTTCGCAAGATATGATCTTAATCTGCATACGCATTCCCCCACGCTTATTTTCAGTCCTATATAGATATCTTATTCCTTTAACAGAATTTGGTCACTCTCGCCCCGGTACTCCTTTGTAATAAACCGCCTTGCGCCCCTCTCCTAACGGAAGTACGCCCATCGTGAGAAAGAAATCGTCCTGAACCTCCGTTACCAATGCCCCGCCATGCCTTTCCAGCGTCTCCCGGACATTGTGCAGCCCCACTCCATGAAACCAGTCCTCATGAGGCATCTTAACCGGCTGTTGTGGCGGCATTCCATTCTTAGCAAAAATGCGGATCGTGTTGTCTAACATTTCTAATTCAAACAACACATATCGTTTGTCCCTATCTGTTACAAGCGGCACTGCTTTCATTTGATTATCTGTGATATTTCCTATAATCGTTACCAGATCATATTCAGGAATATCCCGCATACGTGCCTCCTCAATATTAACAGTAAGATAACACGGAATATTCATCTCCTGCAGCCGGGTCTTCATATTGCTCAAAATACTATCTACTGCAAGATTACCTGTGCAAATGCTTCCATAAGTTTCTTGTAATGTTCCGCTAATACGTTCAATATAGTCCATCGCCCCCTGCGCATCATCTGACTGCAGCTTGGCTCCGATATAGCGCAGATGTTTATTGGTGTCGTGTAACAATCGATTGCCGGATCGAAACGCCGTAGATAACTGTTCATATTTTTCCTTTTGTGTCTCAAGTTGATTATTTAACTGGAACACCTTGCTAGCCCGGATAATATAATCCGATAATTCATCCAACAAATAATATGACACAATATTCAACAACATAATGCATCCCGTCGCAATATAACTGATATAATCGATATACATGGATTTACGATATAATACGCATAACACAAATATACAGGCAATCGGTATTGCAAAATATGTGATCAGATAATGTGTTGGAATGTTTTTTTGTTTTTTCTGCAAAAGCATAAGTATCATAAGAAACACTAGCAAAAACAGCTTCGAAATAAACATACCGAGCACATTAATATCCTGGAAATATTTCTCAGGTACAACTAAAAAAATAACATTTGCAAAAATTTCCGATACAATTGCTGTCACCTGAAATACCACAACTGCAACAATACGTTTTGCCACTTTAGCATCATACAAAAGTGTCATAGCAAACAGTCCCAAAACACTTACCAGCATATTAACTGCTATATACGGTGCCATTGTATTAAATACGTAATTAATTCCTTCCATCAGCGCAAAAGCGCCCCAAATAACCGCCGTAGAAGCAAATTCTCTGCGCCTTTCCTTGGAAAAATACTTATCGTAAAATACATAGATCAGCAATGCATCGATCACATAACTAAAAATCTCCATTAATATCATTACATTGCTCCTCCTTTTCGCACCAAATATTTTGTGAATTGCTCCTGAAGTTCCTTTACTTTCCTGCGGCTTACACTGATACATTCACCATTTTCAAGATGAATCTCCTTCTTCTCTAAACGCCATACAGAAGATAAATTCACCAAATGTGTACGACTCACCCGGATAAAATCCTTATCAAATAACAACCCTTCCAGTTCCTGCAAGGTGTTTTTCACAATATAGTTATCCTGCGTCATATGCACACATAATTTATCCTGTTCCTTCGGCTTTTCTATATATAAAATTTGGTCAATACTCTGCAGCAATTCTCCCTGCTCTGTATGCAATAATATCTTATGGTGATCTGTTTTAAGATAATTCATTGCATTCTGTATCTCCTTAATAAATGAATCCGTTTCTAATGGTTTCATTAAGTATTGAAAGGGCTGCACTCGAAAACTTTGCTGCATATACTCCGGATAACTCGTCAAAAAGATAATAATAACTTCACGGTTGATCCGGCGCATCTGTTCTGCCACCTGCATTCCTGAAATAAGTGGCATCTCCATGTCTAATAAAATGATATCATATTTTGAATGGTCCGCTTGATATGCTTGGATCAAGTTCCGTCCATCGGTATAATAATCAACCTGCGTCTCTATGTCCGTCTGCACCTCAAGACGAACAAAACATTCTTTGAGTCGATCTAAAATTTGTTGTTCATCATCACAACATGCTATTCTATATAACATATTCCCATCTCCTTCGCTATTTTCATTTACATTCATACTAGCATATTTTTGCTGTCTATAACCAAAAAACTTTTGAACGGTCGTTTTTTGCCGGTGAACGGTCAATGTTAAACCCTAACACACAATAATCACATTTCCAAAAAACGGACGCTGTCAATCAGCGTCCGTTTCATCAATTCTAATTCGTTGTTTCTGTTATTGCTACGCTTATACTATCTGCCATGTAATGTTAAAACCACACTCTTTCGCCTGATTCTGATAGTAATTTAATTCTTTCCAATTCTTATTGACAATAATCTTACATGAAATTTTAAATCCCGGCATAAAGTCAAATCCGGATCCCAAGTCATCCTGATCACAGATTAACAATGAATTGCGAACATCCAATTCTTTTATTCCACTGTCTCCAAATGTTACATCCCTCAACTTTGCCTGATTTGACAAGTCTAATTTCGACAGCTTTGTCGTTCCTCGTACATATACCGTCACTAATTCGCGGCAATTTTGTACGTTTAAGGATGTAATCTTGGTCTGTGACGCATTTAGGTGCTTCAATGCCGTATACTTTCTTAAATCCAGCGAGGATATCTTAGTCTCACTACAATCAAGTTCCTCTATAGCACTTGGATTAGGAACGGATAACATCTTAGAAACTTTCGTATTCCGGTATCTCAAAACCTTTAATTTTTTATTAGCAGAAAGATCCATCTTAGATATTTTGCTGTCACTAATATCCAACTCTTCCAACTTTTTATTTTTCTTCACTGAAAGCGTTGTTATTTTTGAACCGCCCACTCTAAGCTCTCGTAAATTTTTCATTTTACTGACATTAAGTTTCTTAATCGATCCGCTACGGTTTAACTTTAATACACGTAATCCATTCGTGCCGTTCAAATTGACTTTCTTTAACTGACTAACATCCAAATCCACACTACGTAATTTTTTGCAGTTTTGTGCCAATATATTTTTTAATGCAACCGGATAATTGCCTTGTGCAATAAGTCGTACAGATGAACCAGAAACATTAAGTTTGTTATAATGGCCTTGATCCAAATGAATTCGATCCAGTTTCTTAAAGCCATGAAAATCAAGTGTACATGGCATTTTTTCTACTGCAAAATAAACATCGTGTAAATTCTTAGACAGTTTTATTTTTCTTACTGTTGTCGCTGCAAGATTAAGAGATCTTAATTTTTTATTCTTACTAAGATCAATAGACTTAACATTAACAGCATACAAGTCTAATGAACGCAAATTTGTAAAATACTGTACTCCTTTCAAAGAAATACTTTTACTTTTCTTAGAATCTACGTTTAAGTATTTTATGCCCTTTATCTCTGCTTTACTTAGCTTTCCGTCTTTATTCTTGTCATAACTTTTACGCAGTTCCTTTCGCAAAGCCTTACTAGGAAAATTCTTTTGCGTTATACTAATTTGACGGCTGGAGGCCGCCTCACTATAATTACCTGTTTGCGACATTACTGTTAATGCCATCGCTCCAATCATCATACATTTCAATAATTTTCTCATGATTTATTCCCCTTTCTTTTCCCAAAGATTACTAGCTAGAATTTCTTTGTCCCATATACTGGACTGCACTATTTTTCAACTACTTTTACGTGCCACTTCTTAGCAAACTTCTTGATCCATTTTTTGTCGGCTTTTCGAAGCTTTTTGTTGATGACGAGTTTCTTTGGTACACCATTTTTTCCTTTATGAAGAGTATATTCATTTGTGATCTGTCTCTTGCGTACATAATTATTCATCACCTTCCACGCAGACACATCAAGCGTTCCAACAGCGCCTTGGCTAGAATATCCCGTATACACGTTATAAACTCCATCTGCTATATCCATATCGCGTGTATATCGATTTGCAAAATACGAATCAACCAATTCATAATAGCCAGACCAACCTTTCGTCTGAACTTTCGGATAAATCACTTTTCCTGTTTTTTTGTTGGAAAGATCCAAATAATGCAGATTTTTATTATGGCTTAGATCCAATGTGTTCACTGTAGAACATGCTGTTCTCAGACTGAACAATTTCGGACAATTTACAAAGCTTAACTTCTTCACTTTTTTTCCATAATACTGTATATGCTGCAGTGATTTGCTTTTTATGGAAATATTGGTCGTGGCATTATTAATCATGCCAAGTTCGGTCAGCTGCGTACATTTGCTAATATTTAATTTGCTCGTTTTATCTCCAATAAATAAACGTTGTAATTTTATTGCACCGGAAGCATTCATCGACTTTATTGCTGTACCGTACAAATGCAGCTCCTTTAATGCAGATGCGCTCTTGGATCCCTTTTTCAATGTCACTTTTGTCAAAGACGGTATACCGCACGCATATACTCGTTTTAATCGCTTCATTTGAGACAGATCAAGCGTTTTATATTTCGCCTTTGTCTGCATACATTCTTTTCCTAATGATAAGTACATTTGCTGTGGCTCTCCTAACCACAACTCCTGCAATGTATTTTTCAATGGGCTGACATCAATACTCTTCAAAGTGCAGTTAATAACATAAAGCTTTTTAAGATTTATTTTTGTCAGTGGTTTAAGATTTAATGCACTAATCTTACAATCTTCCAAGCTCAACGTTTCTAGCTTGGTGGTACTCAAAGGCGTAAGATCCATTTGCTGTGCCGGCATATTTTCAAGAACAAGATATTTCAAAGAACTGTTCTTAAGTGCTGTCAGATCAAGTTTTGTTTTGCTGTTGCCACGCAAATACAGCGATTCTAACTTAGGAAAACAAGCCGACAGATTATCCCCTCTGTAGTCCCATTCTTTCTCAATACCGCCCGCAGCCTGATAGTGCAGGTCCAATTTCAAAGAATGGATATTTCCAAATAGCTGCATTCCCGTAAAATCAATTTTGCTGCCTTCCTTATAATTCTGTGAAATCCGCAGATCCGTATAAGAAAAGGTTGTTACTTTAGCCCTCTCTTCATCAGAGAGTATCCCATCTTTATTTATGTCATATTTATCGACGGATGCCCGGACACAAGCATCTGGGAATGTTTTCTCATCAATCTTTACGGATGCTGCATCTACATGGTTACCGGCACCAAACAAAATTCCTGCCGCCAACAATGCGCTTGCCAAAAACCATTTTACGTTTCTCATATATATCACCCTCTCTTTCATCTTTTAATGAGCTTTGCTCCAGCTTTCTTAGTTGTTTTTTTCAGTTTCTGAACAAGTTTTTTGTTCATCTTTTTGCTGATAACAATCTTTGTCTTGCGAAGCTTTCCTGTGATCTTTACGCTCTTTAACTTCTTATTTTTACTCAGATTGATTTGTCCGATTGCTTTTTGTGTCGTATCGGTAAGCTGCAGCTGCTTTAATTTTTTGCAGCCTGTTACATTTACTTTTTGGATGTTAGCTGTTGTAATGTCCAAACGCTTTGCGTTCGGAAAACATTTTCCAAGCGGCTTGCTCTTAGCCGCAAATTTACCATTAATGCAAACACGTTTGACCTTTGGCGCACTGACGGTACATTCCAGACTGCCATCTTCATCATCCAATAAGACATCTACACTTTCCAGCGTTTTAGATGTGCCGGTCAACTTCACTTTCTGTCCACCATACGAACGTATCACTAATTCCTTTACCTTTGGAAAACATTGAAAGAAATTATCCGCTCTAAAATTCCAATCTCCCTGCACTCTTCCTCCGATATTGTACCTGAGATCCAGCGTTACTGATGTGATATTCGAAAAGTTCTGCATACCGCTAAAATCAACCGCCTGCCCTCCATCTAAGCCGTAACGAAAGAATGTCTTTCCCGTAACAACAAAATACGTAACACCTGCTTTTTCTGCCTCTGGCAAATAATATGTTGAATGTGCCGTGTCATACTCGCACATTTCCTGCACGTAATGGTAAACATACGGATCAGGAAATGTCTTCTCATTCAAGTTGATATTTGCCGCATCTGCTGTTCCTCCTGCAAAGCAGGCGATTCCTATCGCTGCTATTGTACTTAAGATTAATTTTTTCCATTGGATCATAATGATCACTCCTTCCTGCTATTATGAAATTTTTGTTTTCCTTATACCGCAACATAGCAGCATAAGGGATATTGCTTTTTGTCTTTGATACATTTAGTACATCAAATATTAATAACAAAATCAATAGTTTGAACGCAATCTTAAGAATTCTTAAGAATTGAAGCAGCTCCTACCAATGTGATAATTTTTCCCATGCGGCATCAATATCACACCGTAGCATAATCAATAAAACTATGTTATGCCGTATTGGTATTCCCCTCCTTTCTTTTGTTGCAGATATCCTAGCACACTTTTTATGATTGCGAACAAAAAACTTTTGAACGGTCGTTTTTTGCCGGTGAACGGTCAATTTTGCGATTTTATCATTTCATACGTCTTGTTTTCCATTGCATTTTGTATTACTTACTATTCCAAAAATCATGGAACAAAGTACTATAAACAGGGAAAAATTGATTTCTTTCACATAACATATCAAAGAATTCCACTTTAAGATTAGTGAGATGCTGTAAATTGCAACTACATATCTGCAAGTCTTTTTCTTTTCGATCTTTCTTTGCTCACCATCTAATGGTTTATTTATACTATCAACCGGAGATAACAGAATAATAATTGCAGATATCAGTGCCATGAACCACAAATTATCAAAGCTACCAGGAAGTCTCTCTGAGACAAATACTACAGTCAAATAGTATATTATAGATAATCCAAAACACACTTTGGCAGTGTTGGCATGCCAACCACCACCATGACTGCGCATCGGAATCACTATTCCTAGAAAGATTAGACCTTTCATTGCTTCTCCCATATAAATAGAATATAAAATTACTATTATTATAAATCCCATGATTTCTATAAATGCATTAAAACAATATTGGTATAGTTCCACCTCTTCTTTCCCAATAACGTTTACTTCATATAATTTTTGCGCTATAAATTCACTAAACATTTTCTCCACCCTTTATATAAATAATTTAGGAAACGGACACTGCACACAGCAGACCTTTCTTTTGTTGCCGATATCCTAGCACACTTTTTATAATTACGACCAAAAAACTTTTGAACGGTCGTTTTTTGCCGGTGAACGGTCAATGTTAAAACCTATTGCACAAATAATCACAACCTCAAAAAACCGGACGCTGTCTATCAGCGCCCGGTTCATCAATTCTAAATTGTTGTTTCTTTTATTTATACGCTTATACTACCTGCCATGTACTTTCACTATAATTACTCTATCTTATATAATGACTTCATTTCACCAACTTATATTTAATATGATATTTCTTGGCATATTTGTGCGCATAACTTCCCTTCTTTACATATAAAGTAAGTTTTTTGCATCCACGAAAAGCTGTTTTATCTATCTTTTTAACAGATTTAGGAATTGTTAATTTACGAAGGCTTTTGCAGTTACGAAACGTATTTATTCCTATATAGGTACATTTCTTAGGTATATTTACTTTCTGCAATTTTACACATCCGCTAAACATTCCATAATTTAATTTTGTTATACCATTATATAGCTTCACAGTTTTCAAAGAGCGGCAATCCGAAAACATCTCATTGTTGATATATTCCGGTAACATTGCATGCCATATCCTTTTATTGATACGGAAACCAGCACCTTTTACTTCCGCATATTTTAAATCAACACATTTTTTAAACATTGTTAATGTATAATCTGCATCTTTTGGCAATACCACCTTTTTTAACGATTTCATGTTACGAAAAATAGCTCGATAATATTTACAGTTTTTGCCATTATAAACGAACTCCGGCAAATTCTTCATTTTAGTCAGACCATCAAAGGCACATCTGCCAACAAATCGCACGTTTTCTCCGCCAGTCACTTTCTGTAAACGCTTATTATATGCAAATGCCCATGGACCAATGTATTGAACATCCCTCCCTAAGTGTATTTTTTTTAAGTATGGATTTGCTTTTGCTGCTTGATGATCAATGACCTCAATTCCATCAGAAATTACCAGTGTTTCTGCTTTTCCTGCATCTACAAATGCTAATTCTTTAACCGGAAGTCCATGAAACTGCGACGGCACAATGATCTTTTTGGTATGTTGCGGTTTCACTATCATCAATTTTATCGCTGTTTTGTTACGAATTAACGCATATTCATAAATTCCATCTGTCTTCCACTCTGTTTCCTGCTTTGCAGGTGTTGCATAGTCTGTCACATATGGTTCAAATCCAAGATCTGCATCACTTGCCTGCACCTTTTCCTGATTCACACTTAAGCCCCATGCAATAACAGCTAATATCAAGGCAATATTTATGATTCCTTTTTTCAATCTCATATTCCCTTCCTCCTTTTACATTATTTTTTATCTTACTATACCAAAACTTTTGACTGTTCACTTATTATTACAGCAAATCTGACTTTCACCGTCAATACAATCCGTGTAATCTTAAGAATTCTTAAGAATTAACCTCAATATCACAGAAACGGATACCGTTGCACGGCATCCGTTTCTTGATTATTTCAATACAATTTCTTTGTCCCATATACTGGACTGCACTATTTCTCAACTACTTTTACATGCCATTTCTTAGCAAACTTCTTGATCCATTTTTTGTCTGCTTTTCGAAGCTTTTTGTTGATGACAAGTCTCTTTGTTGTTGAGTTGCATAATGTTTTAACCTGATATTTTTTTACTTTTACAGGCATCTTACGATATTTACTAACATCTACTGTAATACCATACCCGGTATATCGGCATTTTTCAGCACGATCATACTGTTTATAGGATGTATTAAGCTGTTTCGAATTGCTCAATTTAGGTAATATAATCTTCTTAAATCTTGCATTTCTATTAGCATGAAAGTACACCAATTTTTTATTTTTGCTTAGATCCAAATTTCCCATCGATGCCTTTGATTTCCGATCAATTGTCACCCCGATAAGATTTGGACATCCGGTAACGTTAATTTTTTGTATAACCTTACTGCTTACATCCAAATATTTTAAGCTTCTGTTTTTAATAATAAGCTTCTTCAAAGAATTACTGTCAATGAGCAGCTTCTTTAACCGCTTGCACTGATTGATATTCAAATTCGTAAGTTTACCGCCTACATATACTTCCTCTAAATCAGGTACCACAGATAAATTTAATGATTTTATCTTGTTATTCACAAGATGAATCGTTTTTAATTTATTTAGTTCACATTTCCCCTTGGAATCCTTGACAACAAGGCGTTCTAAGCTGCCGGCATTACATGCTTCCAATGTTTCAAGCTTTCTCATATGAGAAATATCTATTGTTTTTAGTGTTGTCATTTCTTCCAACGGATTGCTATTCTGTTGCAAATCTTGCCAACTATTAGCTATATCTAAGCGTTTTAATGTGTCTTTGTAAATCGAAAGATCAAATATTTTATTGCCACCATAATACGCAATTGATATCTGTTCCACTCTCTTAAATCCATAAATCTCTTTCTCTAAATCCTTTACATAATTCATCTGCACAACTCTCGCATTCGGAAAACATTTTCCCCAATCCTGACTGTAACCGCCAAGCTTAGTATGCCCATTTAACGTCGAACACACTGTCAATTGTTCTACTGACGTTATTGGTGCATTAACGGAAACATTAGATGCAGCAATTTCCAAATGCTTTAGATTTCTGTTTGCTGTGGAAAGCGTTACCTGTCCTGTGGCAAATAGATTCAATTTTTCAACATACGGAAACACAGAGAATATATCCGTATTTTTACAATTCCAATATTTGCAGTTATACTTTCCCCCTTGAAAAAGCTGTTCCATTGTAACCTGTTTAAGATTTGTAAAAATCTCCATTCCGGTAAAATCTATTTCCATCCCGGAAGTAACTCCATATGTATACAGATTTTGCTCATTCCAATCCAGCTTAGTCACTGCTTTAATTTCAGCATCAGAAAGTTCTCCATCGTGATTTGTGTCCTGCTTGTTTGCGAAAGTGCGTACACATGCATTCGGAAATGTCTTCTCATCAATTTTAACCGATGCCGCATCTGCTGTTCCTCCTGCAAAGCAGGCGATTCCTATCGCTGCTATTGTACTTAATATTAATTTTTTCCATTGGATCATAATGATCACTCCTTCCAGCTATTATGAAATTTTTTATTTCCCTTATACCGCAACACAACGGTATAAGGGATATTACTTTTTGTCTTTGATATATTTAGTACATCAAATATTAATAACAAAATCAATAGTTTGAACGCAATCTTAAGAATTCTTAAGAATTGAAACAGCTCCTACCAATGTGATAATCTCTCCCATTTGTATTTCCTCCTTTCTTTTGTTGCCGATATCCTAGCACACTTTTTATAATTGCGAACAAAAAACTTTTGAACGGTCGTTTTTTGCCGGTGAACGGTCAATTTTGCAATTTTATCATTTCATACGTCTTGTTTTCTATTGCTTTTTGTATTACTTACTATTCCAAAAATCATGGAACAAAGTACTATAAACAAGGCAAAATTGATTTCTTTCACATAACATGTCAAAGAATTCCACTTTAAGATTAGTGAGATGCTGTAAATTGCAACTATATATCTGCAAGCCTTTTTCTTTTCGATCTTTCTTTGCTCACCATCTAATGGTTTATTTATACTATCAACCGGAGATAACAGAATAATAATTGCAGATATCAGTGCCATGAACCACAGATTATCAAAGGTATCAGAAAGTCTCTCTGAGACAAATACTACAGTCAAATAGTATATTATAGATAATCCAAAACACATTTTGGCAGTGTTGGCATGCCAACCACCACCATGACTGCGCATCGGAATCACTATTCCTATAATTACTCTATCTTATATAATGACTTCATTTCACCAACTTATATTTAATATGATATTTCTTGGCATATTTGTGCGCATAACTTCCCTTCTTTACATATAAAGTAAGTTTTTTGCATCCACGAAAAGCTGTTTTGTCTATCTTTTTAACGGATTTAGGAATTGTTAGTTTACGAAGACTTTTGCAGTTACGAAAAGTATTTATTCCTATATAGGTACATTTCTTAGGTATATTTACTTTCTGCAATTTTACACAGTCTGCAAACATTCGAGCGTTTAATCTTATTATACCGTTATACAGCTTCACAGTTTTCAAAGAACGACAACCACTGAACATTTCCTCATTTATTTTGTTTTTATTCATATATTTCCACGTTTTTGCATTCGGCAAAAATCCTTTACCTTGAATATATGCAGATTTCAGACTGGTACATCCCTTAAATAATGCATTTGTATACTGCACATTTGAAGACAGCTTTATATTCGTGAGTGCTCGTGCATTTTTAAATGCAGCCTGTGAATATATACACTTTCTATGATTCTTCACAAAATCCGGCAAATTTTTCATTCTTTTGCATAGATAAAATGCCTGTCGACCCACAAATCGTACATTTTGTCCACCGGTCACTTCTGTTAAATTGGGATTTCCCCAAAATGCCTGTCGTCCGATATACTGAACATCTTTTCCTAAGTCAACTTTACGCAAATGAGACATTCCGGATAATGCAGAATCATCAATAATCTCGATTCCGTTGGGTACTATCAAATGTTCCCATTTCCTCCCTCTAACATAAAACAATTCCTTCACTGGCAAATTATGAAATACTTTGGGAACAATGAACTCTTTGGCAGAAGATGTATCCAACACCATTAGTCTAACTGCTGTCTTGTTACGTATTAATGAATATTCATAAATTCCATCCTTAATCCATTCGGATTCATTACTGGATGGCACTGCATAATCCACAATACTAGGTTCATATCTTCCTACGTCATCTCTTGCTCCTGCCTTCTGTCCCATACAGCCAATTCCCATCAGCAGACTTATTGCGAATAATATACACTTTTTAAAACTTAAATTCATAACTTATCCTCCATTCCTAACCAAAGATTACTAGCTAAAATTCCTTTGACTGTTCACTTGTTATTACAGCAAATCTAATTTCCACCGTCAATACATTCCGCGTAATCTTAAGAATTCTTAAGAATTAACCTCAATATCACAGAAACGGATACCATTGCACGGCATCCGTTTCTTGATTATTTCAATACAATTTCTTAAACCCATATACTGGACTGCACTATTTCTCAACTACTTTTACGTGCCATTTCTTAGCAAACTTCTTGATCCATTTTTTGTCTGCTTTTCGAAGCTTTTTGTTGATGATGATCTTCTTTGTCGCACACTTTTTATGATCAAAATCACCATACCCAAACATACATCTCTTCACCGTTTTGTTGAGCGATGTCCATGCAGATATATCTAATATCTTGGTTGGATATTCCAAAGTATATCCAACATACTCCTTATATACTCCTTTTGCATCCGGATCATTTTTATACTCATCCAGATTTTTATAATAATTCGTTTCCACCAGATCGCAGCAATCATGCCATCCCTTTGTGGAAACCTTTGGATACACAACCTTTCCCGTCTTTTTACTGTTCAAGGTCATATAATGCAGTCTTTTATTTGACCTCAGATTTACGGTTCCAACCTTAGTGCATTTGATTGATAATGTGTATAATTTAGGACATTTAGAAAAACTTAAATTCTTTAATGTTTTTCCCTGATACTGTATATGCTGCACTGAGCTGCTCTTAATTGTAGCTGCCTGTTTCGAGCCGAGATTAATCATTCCAATTTCTTTCAGTTTTTTGCATTTATCAACAGTCAATTTTCTGATCCGGTCACCTACAAACAAACGCTTCAGATTTTTGGCTGCCGTGGCATCCAATGTTCTTATTCCGGTGCCGTATAAATGCAGCTCCAACAAAGAGCGAATACCCTGTTTCGTTTTGGTATCTTTTAATTTCACAGTCTTCAACGAAGCCACGCCACAGGCATAAACACGTTTGAGCTTTTTCATCTTGGACAGATCTAACAATTGATATTTTGGCTTGGTCTGCTTATGATTTATTTCTTCCCAAAAATAAGTATTTTGCAATGTTCCCAGCCATAATTCTGTCAACGTGTTTTTCAACGGGCTCACATCAATCTTTTTCAGCGGACAATTGATCACATATAATTTGTGCAATGGTGATGTCGCCAATGGTTGAAAGTTCAAAGAATTCACTCCACAATCTTTTAAACTAAGTACCTTCAACTTACACGTTTTGAGTGGCGAAAGATCCATTGATCTGCAAGCAGCTCGTTCAACGCTCAAACTATAAATCGGGTTATTCTTTAACGGTGAAAAGTTCAAAGACGTAATCGCTTTTCCTGACAAGTACAATGTTTGCAAACCTTTGAACCCAGCTAACGTATTGTTGCCTCCAATATTAGTCTCTTCTAATATCACTTCTGATGCATCCGGGAAATATTGACCATAGGATTTCTTAGTATCCGTAAATTTCCCACATATTTCCACATTTTGCGCATTCGGTGCATACAAAGAGTAATCCAGTTTTCCATTTTGCAAAGCATAAAGGGAAATTTTCCTTGCATTTACAGCGGTTCCTTTTAACGATATTGTCTGATTACCATACCAATAAATTGAAATTCTCTGTGCATTTGGAAAACACTGCGTCAAATTGTCAGCGCGATAATTCCAGTATTTGTACGAGTTATTCTTTGCCTTATATCGCAAATCCAAATAGATCGAATTGATGTCTGTGAAATTTTGCATGCCCTCAAAGTCAACACAATGACCTTCTGTATAGTGCTGCGCAAGCGCCGAATCAAAGTCGATCCCTGTCACCTTGTCTCTTTCCTGATCGGACAAAATTCCATCTTTATTTTTGTCATACTGTGCTACTGCTGTACGTACACAAACATCCGGAAATGTCTTCTCATCAATTTTAACCGATGCCGCATCTGCTGTTCCTCCTGCAAAGCAGGCGATTCCTATCGCTGCTATTGTACTTAAGATTAATTTTT
>NZ_QUFB01000052.1 GCF_003478335.1 Clostridium sp. AM49-4BH | reverse complement strand
GATTAGGGTGTCAAAAGTCCATTTTCATGACGGAGATATTTTTTTGAAGATTTGCGCTACAATATCTTGAGGCGATGCGGCGCATCGTTGATAGATATTGTGGTCAAAGATTCGAGAAAATAGCCCGTCAGGAAAATTCAGACCTTTTGACACCCTAATCTTATAAAGCAAAGAAGTTGCTGCTCCACGAGTTTCCTCGTGGATGCAACAACTTCTTTTAAGAATTGCTAATATAAATTTCAACAATATATTACGGTTACATACTTATTATGCATCTGCAAAGACAGCGCTATCCCATAGTTGTATTACGCATCTACAAATATAGTGCCAAAATCGCATTACGCATTAACGACCTGACCGAACTCAGCTTTCAATGATGCGCCACCGATCAAACCACCATCAATGTCTGGTTTTGCAAGCAGCTCTGCTGCGTTGCCTGCGTTCATAGATCCACCATACTGAATGCGAACTGCCTCTGCAGTAGCTTCATCATAGATCTCAGCGATGCAGTCACGGATGCCCTTGCAAACTTCCTGTGCCTGATCAGAAGTAGCTGTCTTACCAGTTCCGATCGCCCAGATTGGCTCATAAGCGATCACCATGCTCTTCACCTGATCTGCTGTGATTCCAGCAAGATCAGACTTGATCTGAAGACGGATCCAGTCCATTGTTACGCCCATCTCGCGCTGCTCTAAAGACTCACCACAGCAAAGGATCGGTGTCAAACCAGCTTCAAATGCCTTCTTTACTTTCTTATTCAAAAGAACATCGTCCTCTTTGAAGTAATCACGACGCTCAGAATGTCCAATAATCACATACTTAACACCAGCATCTACTAACATTGCTGCAGAGATTTCGCCTGTGTATGCGCCGCTCTCTTCGAAATACATATTCTCAGCACCAACTGCTACGTTTGTGCCCTTAACAGCCTCTACAACCGGTACAATGTCGATTGCCGGTACGCAATAGACAACATCTACTGCATCGTTCTTAACTAAATCTTTTAACTCGTTTACTAAAGCAACTGCCTCACTAGGAGTTTTGTTCATTTTCCAGTTACCTGCAATAATTCTCTTTCTTGCCATGATCCTATTTCCTTTCTACAACAATTTACTTATGGGTGCCATCTTTACGATCCATAAAGAAATCCCCATTTACTTTACTTTATACTTTGTCACTTTACTCTTAATCCCATTCTTAGACTTCGCCCATACCGTAATACGGGTTCCCTTTTTCATCTTCTTAGTCTTAATCGTAAAGTTTCCTTTTGCATTTGTCTTTTTGGAATATATCTTCTTTCGATATTTAACATAAACCGTACTTCCCGCCGTTGTCTTTCCCTTTACGACTTTGCGCTTTGTCACCTTCGTTACCTTAGGCTTCACCGGCGCAGTGCGATCCGATAAGATAAACTTCATCTTATCTCCGGAATACTGGTCTTTCGTATACAAATGCAGATAGTATGTACCATTACTAAGAGTAATATCTTTCGTTAATGTCCAGTCTTGCGGTCCATTCATCTTTTCATCCGATGTGCCGGCATACACCAGCTTGTAATTTTGATTTAAGATCTCAAAATATCCTGCATCATAGGCTGCCTTCAGACGAACTTTAGTCTTCTTTGCTAAAGAAAAATAATAGAAAGACTCACTGCTACGCGGCAAAGAGGTCTTGTACCACTTGTCAAGCGTGATCATCGTCTCACTTCCCTTAGCAGAAGACGCTAACGATGCTGCTTCTACCTTTGCAGGCGCAAAAGATGCACCTGTAAATGCCATGGACAATGCCACGCATACAGCAATGCCCCTAGTAATAATTTTCTTCATACACTTCCCTCATTTCTTATAACAAATAATAAGAGACGTCCTGCACTTTTGACCAAGTGCAGGACCATCCCCCCTAATAGTTATTATTATTTATCGTCTGCTGCAACAACACCAGGAAGATCTTTACCCTCTAAGAACTCGAGAGATGCTCCACCACCTGTAGAAATGTGTGTCATCTTGTCGCCGAAACCTAACTGGTTGCATGCAGCTGCAGAGTCACCACCACCGATAATTGTGGTTGCACCCTCTAAGTCAGCCATTGCCTGTGCTACTGCGATTGTACCCTTTGCAAAGTTAGGCATCTCGAAACATCCCATAGGTCCGTTCCATACAACTGTCTTAGCACCCTTTATAGCATCTGCGAAAAGCTCTGCTGTCTTAGGTCCTACATCAAGACCTTCCATGTCAGCTGGGATCTCGCCACGACCTACTACCTTGAAGTTTGCATCGTTAGAGAAATCATCAGCTACTACTGTATCAACAGGGATCAAAAGCTTAACACCTTTCTCCTCTGCCTTCTTCTCCATCTTCAATGCATACTCTTCATAGTCTTCCTCAAGAAGAGATTTACCAACTTCCTCACCGTGAGCAGCCATGAATGTATAGGCCATACCACCACCGATGATCAGTGTGTCAACCTTATCTAACAGGTTCTCAATAACAGAAATCTTAGAAGAAACCTTAGCACCACCAAGGATTGCTACGAATGGTCTCTCCGGATTGTTAACTGCATTTCCAAGGAAATCAATCTCTTTCTGCATCAGGTAACCTACTACGCAGTCACCCTTAACGAACTCTGTAACACCTACGTTAGAGCAGTGTGCTCTATGAGCTGTACCGAATGCATCGTTAACAAATACATCAGCAAGAGAAGCAAGTTCCTTAGAGAAAGCCTCTCCGTTCTTGGTCTCTTCTGCACGATAACGAGTATTCTCAAGAAGAATAACATCACCATCGTTCATAGCAGCTACTGCAGCCTTTGCGTTGTCACCAACGACGTTAGCATCTGCTGCAAATTTAACTTCCTGTCCAAGAAGCTCTGTCAATCTCTTAGCAACCGGTGCCAAAGAAAGCTCTGGCTTTGGCTCTCCCTTCGGCTTACCAAGGTGGGAGCAAAGGATTACCTTTCCGCCATCTGCAATCAGTTTTTTGATGGTAGGAAGTGCTGCAACAAGACGGTTCTCATCTGTGATATTTAAGTCAGCATCCAATGGTACGTTAAAATCGCAGCGAACTAATACTTTTTTGCCTTTTACATTGATATCATCAACGGATTTTTTATTTAACATATTAACCTCATTTCTGTGCACAGACCATTTCATAACAGACGATGATTCGTGCACGCAACTATCATCTGTTTTCTAAAAGAAAAAAACGGATCCGGTCCCAAAAGACCGGACCCGTATATGGATCATATCCGTACATTGTCCGTTATAGACAATGTAATCACAATTCTTACTACTTTGAGTAATTATGCTAACTCTGAGAAGTATTTGATTGTTCTTACCATCTGAGATGTGTAAGAGTTCTCATTGTCATACCAAGATACAACCTGTACCTCGTATAAATCATCAGCAACTTTGCTAACCATTGTCTGAGTAGCATCGAATAAAGAACCATATCTCATTCCAACGATATCAGAAGATACGATCTCATCCTCGTTATAACCGAAGGACTCAGTCTGAGCTGCCTTCATTGCTGCGTTGATACCCTCAACTGTTACATCAGAACCCTTAACAACTGCTGTAAGGATTGTTGTAGAACCTGTAGGGGTTGGTACACGCTGTGCAGAACCGATGAGCTTACCGTTCAACTCTGGGATTACAAGACCAATAGCCTTTGCAGCACCAGTGCTGTTAGGAACAATATTAACTGCAGCTGCACGAGATCTTCTGAGGTCACCCTTTCTCTGAGGACCATCAAGTGTCATCTGATCACCTGTGTATGCATGAATCGTGCACATAATACCAGACTGGATTGCAGCATATTTATTTAATGCATCAGCCATAGGTGCAAGACAGTTTGTTGTACAAGATGCTGCAGAAATTACAGTATCCTCTGCCTTTAATGTCTTATGGTTTACATTATATACGATTGTAGGAAGATCATTTCCTGCCGGTGCAGAGATAACAACCTTACGAGCACCTGCCTTGATATGAGCAGAAGCTTTCTCTTTAGATGTGTAGAAACCTGTACACTCAAGTACAACGTCAACTCCAAGATCACCCCATGGGCAATTTGAAGCATCAGCCTCAGCATAGATCTTGATTTCCTTACCATCAACTGTGATAGAATCCTCGCCAGCGGATACAGTATCAGCCTTCTCATACTTACCCTGAGAAGAATCATACTTCAACAGATGAGCAAGCATCTTAGGGCTTGTCAAATCGTTGATTGCTACTACTTCATAACCTTCTGCACCAAACATCTGTCTGAATGCAAGACGTCCGATACGTCCAAAACCATTGATTGCAACTTTAACTGCCATGTTAAAATTCCTCCTAAAATTTTATTATATTTTGTCATGTGTGCTTGTAACGTGCAACAATGCACATACACTTGTCCACATGGCAAGCTACCATAGGTTACCTGAAACACGGTCACCCGCATTCCAACCCCTATTGTACTCAATTTACCTATAAATTTCAAGGATATTTTTATATATTCTCAAATTTTACTGGTATTTGCCGCCTTTTTCTGTGATTTTTAAGCATTTTTATCGATTATTGCGGCTGCCATATGCACAATCTTCCCTTTTGCAGTGATTCTTGTACCATAATGGTACGCTGGTTAGATGACCCCTTAAAGGCAAGTCCCAGATCCTTATGCTCGATCTGAAATTCACCATCGACCATCACATCAAAATAGGATAACAGTTCTTTGGTCGTCTCCCACTCCTCCATCATATATCCTAAAATATCTTTTTCAAAGTCATATCCGGTAAAACACCATATTGTTTTATCCGGATACTTCTGTCGTACTGCACGCACTAACGGAAGCAGTCCCTCCTGATTGCTCTTTTCCATCGGCTCGCCGCCCAAAAGCGTCAGCCCCTTAATATACTCCGGAGCCAAATAATCTAAAATCTGTTTCACCGTTTCTTCCGTAAAAGGCTTGCCATAGGCAAAATCCCATGTCTCCGGATTAAAACATTCTTTACAATGGTGCGTACATCCACTCACAAACAGAGAAACACGGACTCCCGGTCCATTTGCTACATCACAATGCTTAATGTCTGCATAATTCATAATTTCTATGCCTTTCTACTATTATAGAGCAGATTCTCTGTCTCTATACCGAACTTACCGTTGCTTTTATAAATGAAGCACACGGGCGTTGATCTCTTTCGTCTTACCAACATTCCAAAAGTTCTCACCTAAATACCCACAGGTTCTTCTTGTGACATTCATACGATTGCGGTCCTTATTGTGACACTGAGGGCATTCCCACTCCAGATCATCGTTAATGATGATCTCACCATCAAATCCACACACATGACAATAATCCGACTTCGTATTGAACTCCGCATACTGAATGTTATCGTAGATAAAGCGAACAACATCTTCCAATGCCTCCAGATTATGCCGCATATTTGGAATCTCCACATAAGAGATCGCACCACCGGAAGAAATATTTTGGAATTGACTTTCAAAAGTAAACTTCTCAAAGGCATCAATTTTCTCGCGCACATCCACATGATAAGAGTTGGTATAATAACCCTTATCTGTAACATCCGCAATCACACCAAAACGTTTCTTATCAATCTCAGCAAAACGATAACACAAACTTTCTGCCGGTGTTCCATACAGTCCAAAACCGATACCGGTTTCTAACTTCCAAGTATCGCAAGCCAAACGCAAACGTTTCATCAGACGCAATGCGAAATCCGTTCCTTTCGGATCTGTGTGGCTGACACCTGTCATAAGTTTTGTCACTTCATATAAACCAATATATCCCAATGAAATCGTAGAATAGCCATTATGAAGCAGTTTATCGATCGTCTCACCCGGCTTTAATCTTGCGATTGCACCATACTGCCAGTGGATCGGACTTACATTTGACAAAGTCCCCTCCAGTGCATGGTGACGACACATCAGTGCCTCAAAGCAAAGTGCCAAACGTTCCTCTAGGAGTGACCAGAATTTTTCCTCATCACCCTCAGCTAAAATACCGATCTGCGGAAGATTCAAGCTGACAACACCCTGATTAAATCTTCCCTCAAATTTATAATTTCCATTCTCATCTTTCCAAGGTGTTAAAAAGCTGCGGCATCCCATGCAGGAAAAAACATTACCCTCATAATTTTCACGCATTTTTTTTGCTGAAATATAATCCGGGTACATACGCTTTGCAGAACATTTCACTGCCAAGCGAGTCAGGTAATCATATTTACCGCCTCGCAGGCAGTTATGCTCATCCAATACATAGATCAGCTTTGGAAATGCCGGTGTCACATAGACACCTTTCTCGTTTTTGATCCCTTCGATACGTTGATTCAGGATTTCCTCAATGATCATCGCATTTTCTGCAATGTATGGATCATCCTTGTCCAAATTCAAAAACAGTGTTACAAACGGCGACTGACCATTCGTTGTCATCAATGTGTTGATCTGATATTGTATCGTCTGCACACCGGATCTTAACTCATCTGCAATTCGATCATCTGCAAACGCCTTACGCACCTCTGCAGGCACTTTATCTCCATATTTTTCCTCGTAATGTCTCTCATACTTTTCACGCGTCATCCGCAGATATTTACCCAAATGACGCACATCAACAGATTGTCCGCCATATTGGCTGCTCGCAACAGCAGAAATGATCTGCGTCATGACCGTACAAGCCACCTGAAAGCTCTTCGGGCTCTCGATCAGCTTGCCATTCATCACTGTTCCATGTTCAAACATATCGCCAATATTGATCAGGCAACAGTTAAAAATACTTTGCAGATAATAGTCCATATCATGAAAATGCAATACACCATCTTCATGAGCTTTCACGATCTTCTCCGGAAGCAGCACTCTCTTGGTCAGATCCTTCGACACCTCTCCTGCGATCAGATCACGCTGGGTTGAGGCAATATAAGCGTTTTTGTTAGAATTCTCTTCCATAACATCTTTGTTGCTGTTTTGGATCAGACTCATAATAGAATCATCTGTCGTATTCGCACGACGTACCATTTCGCGTGTATAACGATAAATAATATACTTCTTGGCGAGTGCATATTTATGTTCACTCATAAGTTTCTGCTCGATCATGTCCTGAATATCTTCCACCTGCAGATTATCCACATGCTTATTTTCAATTCCGGCAACGATCGCATCGATCTTTTCCTCAGATACCTGTTCGTATCGGTCAACCTCCGCATTTGCCTTTTGGATCGCAACTATGATCTTATTTCTATCATAGTCCACAACTCGCCCATCTCGTTTTGTAACCTTCATCCTTCTCCTCCATTTTTTCATTATTTAAGCCACTATTATAATTTCGGGTCATCGAACGCTTGTCCCATACAGATGACACCGTTATTTCGTAAATGCAACACTTGAGTATTATAGCACCAGGGCGCAAAAAAGTCCACAATATATTGTGATTATTCTTCAGAAATCACTAAATATTGTGGAACTTCTCTTTTTTCTAAGCACTACTCTTGTAGTGTACAAATATACGTACAGGAGTATATATTTCTCCTGAGAAAACACTTTGCTAAAACTTTCCATACCGAAAGATGCTGATCGATCCGCATATTGCTTATTGTGTCAAAGAGACTGCAGATAGTAGGCAAATGCCGTCGGGATACTGTACTGTTCCCGTAGTGTCTGCGCATCACAGAATATTCCCTGCGATCGAAGTTGCTCCGGGATGTCCCGCAAATGGATTCCATACCCCAACATGTGCCATTCCACATGACTAAAAATATGCTTTGCCCTGCCTAGCAATTGAATGTCGCCGCTCAGATCCCACTCTGCTGTCCAATCCCGAATCTCTTCTAAAGACATGTGCTGTTCCTGTCCGGGCAACTCCCACATTCCCGCAAGAAGCCCTTTCTCCGGCCGTTTACGGATCATATATTTTCCCTGACACTCGATCACAAAAATCGTGCGTTGTTCAAGTTTTCGTTCTTTCTTGGTCTTCTTCACCGGATAACATTGCATCGTCCCCTGCTTTCTCGCCTTACAAAACTCCGCTACCGGACACACAGAACAATGTGGTTCTCCATTTGGAATACAGATCAAAGCACCGAGATCCATTAACGCCTGATTGAATCGGCCTGCCTCCTCCGGCAATGCCTCTTTGACGGTTTCCCGTACATTCCGTTGAAATGCTGTTTTGCTGATCTCTGTATCATCCGCATACAATCTGGTGTAAATGCGGTACACATTGCCATCCACCGCTGCCTCCTTTTTCCCGAAAGCTATCGATGTGACGGCTCCTGCAGTATATGCACCGATTCCCGGCAACGCAAGCCATTCTTCATAACTTTCCGGAAACTTTCCCTGATACTGTTCACATATCTGCACCGCCGCTTTTTGGAGATTTCTGGCTCGATTATAGTAGCCTAGTCCTTCCCACAATTTAAGCAAACGTTCTTCCGAGACGGCAGCAAGGCTCTGCACATTCGGCAATTCCTCAAGGAATCGATCATAATACCCTATCACAGCCTCCACTCTCGTCTGCTGCAGCATGATCTCTGACAACCATACATGATACGGTGTTGGGTCACTTCGCCATGGCAGTGTTCTTGCATGTTTTGCATACCACTGCATTAACGGTTTTACAATTTCTTTCACTGATTTCTTCCTCTGCCACGAAGAATCCGGCCGATATCATTATTAATGATCGTGTCGCCATTCTCTGCATCCATTTGCTCCGGCTGTGGTTCCGGCATTACAGCCACTCTCTTAGTGTCTTCCGACAATCCCATGATCTGAAGTATCTCCTCCTCCAAAATGTGTGTATACGAGGATAATTCCTGTACCGTCGGAATCTTGCCATTCTCCTCAGCAAGATATTTGGTTGCCTCATGCAGAAGATTTGTCTTGGCAAGCATTGCACTTTCCTGGTCTTTATTATGCAGTTCTTCATCAATATAACGCTCCATTGCCAACTTTGCCTCTAACTCTAACGTCCCCCAAAATGCAGCAAGATCTGCTTTGCCATTTTCCAACAGATAGCGTTCTGTATTCTCCTCGATCACAAGCATTCCTTCTAATAATCCGAGATTGCCCTCTGCGATCAATTCTTCCACCGGTGCCTCTCTTTTGCGATACTCTTTCGTCATCTCCGTCACCCGATGCAGTCTGCTCTCGATAATACGGTCACGCAATGCACGTTCTCCCTGCAAAAAGCGAACGATCTCCTCTTCCGTAACTGTATCATTATAATCATTCCAGGCATCCAATTCCTCACGATAGAGTCTGCGATTTCTCTCGGAACGATCTTCTTTATCTTCTCCGGAAAGTACCTCCTCCTGCTGTTCTTCAGGCTCATTCTCTGTCATAGCACGAAGCATGTCTTTATCCGGCTTATATTCATAATTCTCAATTTCTATAGCATGTGCTCCAAGATACTGGTACAATGCCTGCAACTGTTCCTCGGAAAGCTGCATATCTCCCAAATAACTCAAAATCTCTTCTTTGGTTAATTTCCCACCCTGTGTTACTGCAATATTTTTGATCTCATTGACCATCTCCAAAAACTTTCCGTAGTCTTCCATATGTCCCCCATATTTTCTCTTTGCTTAGAAAAGAACCGGTACGAATAGGTACCGGTTCTCTCATACATTCATTTACAGACGTACCATGATAGATCATCAATCGACCGCCTTATATTTCCTAATGATAAGAATTATTTAAGCTTACCTGTTACAGTAACTGTCATGCTCTTCTTAGGCATTTTCTTGATGCTTTTTGCTGCACATTTCTTATTAGCATTAGAGTTCCAAGTATTTACAACCATGATCTGAGTGAACTTATCCTTCTTGCCCGGATCCGGAGTAAGTACAGGTTTCTTAATTGTCTTAACTGTCTTTCCATCCATCTTCAATGTAACCTTAGAAACAGAAAGTTTTTTCTTCTTAGCTCCTGCAAGAGATGTATCAACATAGATTGAATTCCAGCCCTTATCCTTAGCAAACTTCTTTAATTTCTTACCGGATACAGATACGGTAAATTTGAATTTACCTTTCTTGAATGTAGCATTCTTAACCTTAATACCGGCAATCTTCTTATTGCCCTTTGCGCCATTAAATACGCCCTTAGCGCGGTTTGATTCATTATGGTTAGCTGCAACACCGTTGAAACTCTTTGATGCGAAGCAAAGATATGCGGAATACTTGCTTGCTGCATCTGCCTTCTGTGATACAACTGGTACTGCTACTGTTGTTGCTGCTACTGCAGCAGCCATGGAGAGTGATAATACTCTCTTTGGTACTTTTGCGAATCTCATAACGTGTCCTCCTCACATTAAAATAAAAGATAAAATTGTCGGCAGATCCCAGATCTGCCACCAGAAACAATACTAGCACGCGACTTTTCATTTGTCAACATTTCAGGACTATCCCTGACCAGTAATTCTAAGCCCTAAACTTCTGCAAATGACAACCAGATCATGATCGGTAAGGCGGCTTATTGTTTTTACTTCCGGTAATTATTAAATACTATATATACAAGGCAAATATATGGCATTCTGTATATAAATTATCACGTTCGATCTTAACGGACTAATATCTCTTCAATCTTCCCAACATACATCGTATGAAGATCGCCATCCGCATACCATTTTGGCTCAATTTCTGCATCCAACATCTGATCCATAGTAATATCTGTTGCAGAGAGTGCTGTACAGGTAAGCACCAGTTCCGCTTCATCAATATATGGTATCCCATTCTCATAAGCAACAGAAACACCAGCTTCGCTGATCTTATCCCCATCTCTGCCGGATACCGTTCCCAAATGCTGTAATGCCTTGCGGTATTCTTCTCCCAAAAAGCTGATAGAAAAGTGTCCTGTTTTGTCAATGAATTCTTTGGTATAACGTGACTGACGAACAAAAATATAAACCACATCACTTCCCCACAGTACGCCAACACCACCCCATGAGGCTGTCATTGTATTGGCCTTATCCTCATCTCCGGATGTGATCAGCATCCATTGCTTGCCGATCTTATCAAACGGATTCATTGTTAATACTGTCTTGTCTTTTTTTTGAAATGTATGCATAGTGCATTTCCTCCTTTATTTTATGCTGTGCTACAGTGTAACACAATTTTTTCTTGCCTGCTATAGCGATGTTTTAGAACTAGTCAAAACAACTCTCGCATATTATACTATAAGATGGTATCGATCAATATCTCAAACTCCGAATGTGTGAAGTCTGAGATAATACTATTTACCACTCTGTAAACACTTACCTTAGAGATTGTTGAGGTGGACTTGGAGTTTGAGATAATACTATTTACCACTCTGTAAACACCTTAAAATTGTGAAAATGGAGGATTCCTATGATCCAAAACAGATTAAAAGCACTTCCGGGATATTCCCTTTATCAGCGAGTTGCTGATAAAGCACGAAACGCCAGCGTTTCCTCTCACGCAGGAGCTGCCGCATTTTTTATGATGCTATCCTTTTTACCGTTTACCATGTTTTTGCTTTCTCTGCTTCGCTTCACTCCGATCACGGAAAGTAATCTTGCAAATATCATTCAAATGATATTTCCGCTTTCCTTTGGCGAAACCATTTCCAGTCTGATCGGCCAGATTTATAACCCAAATACCAAAACATTACTTCCACTTTCCGCAATCACAGCTGTATGGCTTGGTTCCAAATCTTTTTTAGTGTTGATCCGCGGCATCAACGATGTGTATGAGATCAAAGAAAGCCGTCCCTTTCTGTTGGTGAGACTGCTTGCTTTCTTTTATACTTTTTTATTTGCCATTCTTTTTGTCGCTGTCTTAACAATATTAGTATTTGGCAACACATTATATTACCACCTCTGCCATATTTTTCCTCTGCTGCAATCAAAATTTCTCACGATCATCAGCATTCGCCCCATTGTTGGATTTGTCGTGGTGTTTTTATTTTTTGTGATCCTGTACTACTTTGTTCCCAATCACAAAACGTCTCTTCTAAAGCAGATACCCGGCGCTCTTTTTACAACCGCAGGATGGATCATTTTTTCCTATATCTACTCTTACTATGTAGATCATTTTTCCAACTACAGTTATTTTTATGGCACAATGACCACGATCGCACTGTTGATGGTATGGCTTTACGCATGTATGTATTTACTGTTTTTAGGCGGCATTTTGAATCACTTGGCTGACAGTTCACACCCATCAAAATAAAAAGATAGGATCTGCCTGTAATTTTTTCCTTTTTGCGCCATTACCGCTGCACCGGTCTGGCTCATCCCGGTCCCGTGACCAAACCCGCCACCGTGCAATTCAAATATCGTTTCACCCTTTTCTTTTATCGTGTCTATATAAAACGCTGCGCTGGGAAGCAGCGACAGCTTTGCCGTTCCTTTTGTCAAATGTGCAGTGATCTGCTGTCCGGCTGCAAGCACCTTGCGAATATTATATTGACTACATACTAAGACGACTGATTTTGAACCGATCACGACCAGCTTTGTGACGATTCCACTTTCCCCTCTCTTTTCTACGCGGATCCCGCGAACCGTTCCAACAGACGATAATGCTGCGCTATGGTAGGTGCCGTCCTGCCTCTGCATAAGTATCTTATTCGGATCCGTCGCATAGCATTGTTGTAATGCATTGTCGATCGATGCGCTCAATTGTTTTGCATTGATCCGTATCCACCAACGGTACCATTTTGAATCTTTGTCGTATGCTGCATCCGTTTTTTTCGCAATAAATTCTCGAAACTGTTTTTCCTCAGACAACCGCAATGTTTTATTCTTTCCACCATCCTGCTGCATACAACTTTGTAAATAATCTACTTCCCGATCAGTTTCCCACACTTCTTTTCCACTCGCGCTCTTCCCCCACGAAGTAGAATAATAGTATGTCTGTATACGCTTTCCATCACTGGTAAGCACTTGGTCTTTCGTCGTGTCCACCGCTTTTTTCGATTGTTTATCTTCCGGAATATTGTTATATACCTGACACGCTGTACTATCCTCTAGATCTGCATGATATTTTTTGTAGCGGTGTGCCGCGATCTGATTGTTAGCATACGTTCTGGCGCAAACCGCCTGTGCACGTAACGCTCCATTCCATTCGAAGTTGATAATTCACTTGGCACCACCGCATACAAATATTGTTCTAACGGCAGACTGTTTCTGACCAGAAAACCGTTTTTTTTCGGCAACAGTGTGATCTCTCCACGATAGGATGGTGTCCTATTCTGTCGTTTGATCGAATGCACTGTGATCTTGCCACCGTCTTTTGGCTGGATCGTGATCTTATCCCTTGAATCTTTTCCATCTTCTTTCACCAAAAAGGTAACCTGTTCCTTTGCGGAATAGGTTACCTTGTGGTTTCCTTTACGTACCTGCAGCCCTTTCGTCCCGCTTACGCACACCTTATCGTGATAGAGTGACGTAAAACCTGTTGTGGACAGCAGTACACGTACCTTCTTTTGTTTTTTCTGCCGGGAAGAAGTTTGTTTTGTTATTTTCACTGATTTGGTGTCAGATGCCGTCTGTGACATCTCCTGCTCATCTAGCGTATACCACTTGATCTTGCCGGAACGCCAAGCATCCAGCACCAATATTCCTAACACAATAACAACAGCCAAGATCACTTTTTTCGATGATTTTTTCACTGCAATAACCATTTCCTTCCCATGCTGCAATTTTCTTTGCTGCAATCTGCTGCTTTGGCTCATTACTTTGAAGCTAACAATTTTTCAAAAACTTTGTCTGCCACATTTTTATCAACGAGGAAATGACATTGTCCATCCACTTTGATCCGATAAAAATTCACACCATCGTACGGCAAAAATTCCAGTTTCAATGTACGATCATCTGTTTTGATCGTGATCGTTCCCACCGACTTATTCCCGGTAACCTTTTGTTTATCGGAAATCGGACGGCGATAAACAAGATTTCCAAAGACGGTTTGATAGGTTGTTCGGAATGTTTCCTGATCTACCGATTTGCCATCTAATTTAACATAGTAATCATATACTTTGCTATTGTCCTCAGAGATCGCATTTTTCACCTCTTTTTTGGTCATTACGATCTTATGCGTCTTTCCATTCTGGGTCAACGTGATCTCTTGCAATGTATCCACATTTGTTTTATGCGGCGTATTACACAACATATTCATCGGTGTCACCGCAACAATTCCATCAATTGTCTCAGCAGACATACGATAAATACCTTTTTCTCCCTGAATACTCACGTAATAATTATCGCCGCTTTTGTCTTTTTTGCCAACCGAAAACTGATAAACATGATCGGTCTTTTTCTGCTTGCTTTTATCCGTCGTGCTGTTTTGATCGGTCGAGTCACCCTCTACGGTATAGTAGGACACATCAACAACATATGATGGTTTATCCAATCCATATTTTTTCTTGTCAGAAGATGTCGCTTTGTAAGTCACACCATCTTTGCAAGAAAGGCTTGCCAAACCGCTAAACTGATTCTGAAGTACACTGGTGCTTCCCGGCATCGTCTTACCATATACCGGTGTAATATCCCAGCCTTCGTAATCCTTATACTGCGCACGATTCTTGTTGTAAACTGCCTCGAAAGTCTCTCCCTTAGATGGCGTAACCTTAAACGCAGTTACATAAGAAGCATTGATATCCGGCTGCTCCGGCAACTCCATCATCTCCTGTTTCGTATAACTCAGGCTATCAGTTATATTAGATGGTATTGCATATATTTTGTTTTTATTCCCACAATATGCATAATATCCTTCTGCAGCAACCGATTCCATACCGATCGTCAGCGTTTTTGTCGTTCCGGCTCTGTCTTTCAGCTCGATCTGATAGGAAGGTTTATCCAGCTGATACTGTGAAATATCCTCCGGATCCGTAACTACCAGTTTCGATGCTTTGACCTCGGCTACATCATCTAAGATATCGTTGATCTTCTCCTGATCGATCGGATATTGGTTATCCTTAGCATCTTTCCACACACCGTTTTCTTTGGTATAAGTCATGTCCGCTTTGTCGGACACCACATGCATGCTTACCAGATTATCCGCCTTCAACGAATATAACGTGATCTCTTTATCTTCTTGTGCCGCTTCTTTGGCAGCCTTCTTTTTTTGATGTACTCCGGCTCCATAGTACCCAATTCCTGCCGCCACCAGAAGGACACAAAGGATCACGATGGTCATTGTTTGTTTTTTCTTTTTTGACACAATAATCACTCATTTCTTTGATATTTTACGTATTATTTTTTTCGACGCATCATCCATATTACAAAACCACAAAGCAGGCATGCAAGTGGAAGCAATATGATCAACACAGCAGCCCATACTAATTGCATTACAGGAGTAAGGCTCACACTGGATACTCCAAGACTCTTGGCATCAATTGCAACTTTATCTTCTTTCGTAGTAAGCATCGAATTAACCGCTGATTTCAGCAAAGATGTATTCTCTAGCTGGCCACTGGAAGCATATTTCTCATCAAATGTAGAGGCAGATGCATATGCCACAATTTTCGTTTCCTTATCATTGTCTAACTTCTCTGTTGCAGAAATTCCTGCGTAGAATGGTCCCGCTACATCTCCATTTTCCTTCTCGGAGCTTCCACTAGACGGATCCACTTTCAAATAAGAACTATCTGATGTTTTAAGCAACTGTTTCATTGTCAAAGAACTACGGATCTCAGACATAACATTCATACCTACCGCATTTGGCATGATAATATATCCCTGCAGATCACCTAGCATCTCGGAAGCATCTGTTCCCAGTTCCGGTACAATAAAGTTTGGATAGTAATAATACTTACCGGAGGTCTCGCAAATAATCCCCTGCTTGCTCTGAATGCCATAATACTCTAATACTTCTTCCAGATTTGTCATTTTCTCTGTTGTATAACTCAGGTTGATAATGGCATTACCACCGGCTTTCAGATAATCAAGAACGATCTTCTTCTCATTATCCGCCAGATCTGATGTCGGGCCATTGATCATCAAAATATTACAGTCGTCCGGAATCTTTTCGGCAGTCAATAACTCTAAATCTGCCGTCTCCACATTCATCTTGGCAAATGCCTTTGTCAACGTATCCGGCAAAGCCACCTCTGAATGACCGGTTGCGACATACATTTTTGTTGTACTGCCGGATAAAACATTCTGAATTGCTGAGGTGAGCTGCCCCTCCGCATCTAAATAGTAGTTTGAATTAGAACTGCTGCTATAAGAGCCGGAATTATCCTGCTCCGTATAATACATTTCCGATCCACTTACCAATTTAGCTGTCTTGTCGGCATCTACTGCGACAATAACGTCATTGGAAGATACATCGTCTGTAATGTCATACTTCGAAGCAAACGCCGGATTAGCTACCGGGTCAACTTTCTTAATCGAAATATGTTTGGAAGCTTTTTTGTACTGCTTCAACACATTTTCGATATATTCATTTTCGCTGCCACTGGATACCATATAATAAAACGTGATATCTTTCCGGCTGTTCTTTAAGATCTTTTTCGTCTCTTTGGAAAGCGTAAACAGATTGCCCTTGCTTAAATCGGTGGACAAATCCAGCTTTCCAACAACCAGATTTAACACGATCACAAGTGCAATGACTAATACTGTAACTACCGAACTATAGGCACCCGACTTAAACTGTCCCGTCTGAAAAGACTTCTTAATACTACCACTTTTCTTGGGAGCTTTTGGGGTTGTTGTCTCCGTTGTTGCGGCTTCCTTATTTTCGTTATTTTCTATACTCACGATTCGAAACCTCCTTCTTAGTTAAATCTCTTCTTTTTGATGATCTGTACGGTCAAGAATACGAACAAAAATGATACGCTGATGTAATAAACAATGGCATCATATTTCAAAATACCCAGTTCAAAATCCGAGTAACGGCTCGTAATCGCAAAAGCATCTGCAACCTTAGATAAAAGGTTCTCATATACTGCAGATTTTGCAATATAAATTCCCCATACAACTACTTCACCGATCACCGCTAAGATCGCAGCAACCGTAATATTTTTCATCATGTTATATGCGATAACACAAACCACGATCCACGCAACTGTTAAGATCAGTGCCTGGGAGAGCGCGTCCGTAGGAAGCATGCTTGCAATACTTGTAAGCATGTTGCTAAGAAGCAATACAATAAATGACACAACCGCTGCGATCACCTGACTTTCTGTCAAGGAAGAGATAAACAAGCCAACAGCAATGTTTGCTGCACCTAACAGATAAAAACCGATCAAACTGCTGTATGCTAAAGACAGTCTGACATCCTGACCATACATATGGATCAATAATGGATACAGTGCGATCACTAAAATGGCAATCGTAAACAAGATCATAACCGCAATATATTTTCCAAGGATTACTTTAGTTAAAGAAATCGGTGATGTATATAATAACTGATCCGTCTTTTGTTTCTTTTCTTCCGCAACAATACGCATTGTCAATATCGGGATTAAGATCACAAAAATAAATGTCATATTTCCCAAAGTCATTTCAAAGTTACCAATTCCCTGGCTTAAATTGCCCGCCCAGGTATACAATCCCACAATAGCCAGAAAGAATGCAAGAAACACAAATCCGACCATTGAATAAAAATACTGTTTTAATTCTTTTTTTATTATGGCAAACATCTATTCTTCCTCCTTTTGCTGCTCTTGTGTCGCAGATGCACTTTCGACTGTCTGCGTTTGTGCTTCCTGTGCAGTTTCTTCTGCTTTGGCAGCCTGCTTTTTCGTTTTTTTGCCGCCATACTGTCTGGAACCACCTCGTGTCAAAGCCAAGAACGCATCTTCCAAAGATGCAGCCAAAGGATGCAGCTCATAGATTGGGCAATCCGCTTTAACCATTGCATAGAATATATCTTCTCTAATTTCTGCACCCGGAGTCATATACAAGGTAAGACCTAACGTTCCCTCCTC
Organism: Clostridium sp. AM49-4BH; assembly: GCF_003478335.1. Taxonomy (GTDB): domain Bacteria; phylum Bacillota; class Clostridia; order Lachnospirales; family Lachnospiraceae; genus Butyribacter. The sequence goes on along the minus strand of NZ_QUFB01000052.1, from coordinate 2,414 downwards.
ATTCTTGGTGTCGTATTTGACATCACGAATGCCCGGAACAGTACGAAGTGCCGTCTTAATCTTATCTTTGGTTCCTTTTGCCACCAAATGAATACCGTTCTTTTCGACCATTTCACGTGTAAGATTATCCGGTGTATCCTTGGCGATCATATGACCTTCATTAATAACAATGATCTCATCGCACACTGCAGAAATCTCCTGCATGATATGTGAACTCAACAAAATTGTATGGTGATGACTTAGATCTCGTATCAGCTCTCTCATCTCAATGATCTGCTTTGGATCCAGACCAACGGTTGGCTCATCTAAGATCAAAATTTCCGGATCACCAAGCATTGCTGCTGCAAGACCTACTCTTTGTTTATATCCTTTGGACAGATTCTTGATCAGACGTTCCGAAACATCCAATGTACCGGTACGTCCCATGATTTTGTGTACCGTTACATCTCTTTTTGCTCTTTCGACCTTCTTTAACTCTGCTACAAAGGTTAAATATTCTCTAACCCGCAGATCCGGATAAAGCGGTGGTATCTCCGGCAGATAACCAATATGTTTCTTTGCCTTCTCCGGTTCCTCATTCACATCGATACCATTTACCAGTACCTCTCCGGATGTCGGTGCGATATATCCGGTAATAATATTCATCGTCGTTGATTTTCCTGCACCGTTTGGTCCCAGAAAACCGATGACTTTACCTGTCTCAACCGTAAACGAAAGATCATCTACAGCAGCGTGATCACCATATTTCTTGACCAGATTTTTAACTTCAATCACTGTTCTTTCCTCCTACAATTTAGACACCTTACTAAAGGTATCTTATTCCTTGTGCGATAGTATAGCAAATTAATGTCAAAATTCTGTGAACAGAAGCAACACAATTAGAAAACATTCTCGCAGTCCTTTTTGTGTTATGGAAAGCGAAAAGTGTCCTATAATGGAACAAAGAGTCGCTTGCGACTCTTTCGCGCTCGAGCGGTGCTGTTTACAGCTAACTTCTTCTCCGCGAGATGCGCATCCTCGCGGAGCGTTTTTTACTTTATCGGAAACGAGAAGTTTCCGATAAAATAAAAAAGGACTGCTGCAGCACATAACTGCCTGCAGCAATCCTTTCTCATTTATCCGACTATTATTAGTTGCATTTCTCCGGCTCCGGATAATCCACGCCGAAAGTATCAACGGTCACTTCGATGATCATCTGTGGCTCTACCGGTCTGTCGCCAGCATCCGTAGCTACTGTAGCGATCGCATCAACAACATCCTGTCCCTCGGTCACTTTACCAAAAGCTGCATAGGCACCGTCCAAATGAGGTGCATCTTTATGCATGATAAAGAACTGGGATCCTGCTGAGTTTGGCATCATGGAACGAGCCATGGAAAGCACTCCTGCTGTATGCTTCAAGTTATTCTCATAACCGTTCTGTGCAAACTCACCGCGGATATGGTATCCCGGTCCACCGGTTCCAATACCATCCGGATCTCCACCCTGGATCATAAAGCCATTGATTACACGATGGAAGATCAATCCATTGTAAAATCCCTTATTGATCAAAGAGATAAAATTGTTGACTGTGATCGGAGCAACCTCCGGATATAACTCTGCCGTGATCGTTCCTGCTGTCGTTTTCATCGTAATAACTGGATTTGTTGCCATAATAATTCTCCATTCCCCCGACATCCATAAATACCGGACTGTCAAGTGTAGTATTTAATTTTTTGTAGAAAAAATAGAGGCAATGTACCCATTGCCTCCACGTATGTATCCTTTAGCCAATTACTTTCTTAACTGCCTCTAATACACGATCTGCCTGAAATGGTTTAACAATAAAGTCCTTCGCACCATTCTGAATTGCTTCAATTACCATTGCCTGCTGTCCCATTGCAGAGCACATAATAACATTAGCACCTGCGTCAGCCTCTTTGATCTTCTTCAATGCCTGAATACCATCCATCTCCGGCATTGTGATATCAAGCGTAACTAAATCCGGTTTTAACTCCGCATACTTCTGTACTGCTACGACACCATTTTCTGCTTCCCCTACTACATTATAACCACCTTTTGTCAAGATATCCTTAACCATCATACGCATGAAGGCAGCATCATCTACGATTAAAATATTATTGCCCATGATCATTCTCCCTTACATTTATAGTATCTACTTCATTCTATGTTGAATATCTAAATCTGCACTACTCAACAAACTACCTATTCATTATATCTGCTTTCCCTGTATCTGTCAAGGAAAACAGACCCGGAAAGTCATCCTAAAAATTGAAATGTTTAATTCCACCCTCCCCTTATGCAGTAGAATTCTCTTATGCACAAGTGGCATTTAATCTTTCACATTATTGTGTTATGCTCATAGTCGTGCTCTGACAGCAGTAGGAGGAGAACTATCATGAGTAAATACATTCCT
>NZ_QUFB01000051.1 GCF_003478335.1 Clostridium sp. AM49-4BH | reverse complement strand
AGCGTCCCGTCCAAAAATGGATGATACCTTGCTAAACCGGGACGACTCAAACAATCCTTCGGGCATGTATTCATCAGAGACTTAACAAAATAAGAAATCACGCAAAAACTCTGCGTTCTGCGGCAATTATCTTAGTTCTCGGATGACAGCACAATTTAGCTTGTCGACTGCAAAATATTCTATTTATTGTCGACATAATAAGCAATATGTGGTTCGGACAATAACTTCCCGTATGGGAAGTTTGCGTTAATGATCATCTATTTCATTAGGATACTCTGTGACAAGGATAAAGTCAACAACCCGTTGCAAATAATCCATTTTATTCGACATTTTTCAACGCTTCGTCCATTGGGATCTTCTGTATCTTATGATATTGTGTCGCTGCAACAACTGCATAAGAAACCATGATCATAACAAACATTTTCGGATAAATATCCGGTGAATAATATAAGGTAAGCCAGCCGTTAAATTCCATCATGATTGCTTTATAGATCACGGTCATAAATAACGTTGCTATGGCAAAACCAACCAGAGCACTGAGAGCTACGACCCAGCTGGTCGCTAACAGGTACAGCCTTGCGATCTCCTTATTTTCATAACCGAGAATTTTAACCATCGAAATGGACGTAGTATTCCGTTCCAAGATCAATTTGGTGAGCAGATAGATCAGGAGTACCGCCAATAATACCGCAAATACATTGATCATTTGAAACATAGCTCCCATGGAAACATCCAACTGTCTGGATAACTTTGTCATATCGTCAACAGTAATGCAGCTATCCACATATTTTTCATCAATATCGGTCAATTTGCGATCCGACAAATACCCGGTAAAATATTTACTTTCTTCCGGTGTGGAAAGCTGCGCCAACAGGACTTCCGGATAACTCATCGCAAGCTGCATCATATCCACTTCTTCATCAAACGTATCACGGTACTTATCAATATCCATAAATACGGACAGACCCGCTGCATAGGCGACGGTTTCCTTTACACGGAAACGATACTTTTTACCGGAATATTCATCCTGCAATTGTAAGGTGTCTCCCTTTTTCACACCGTATTTTTCCGCAAAACTATCCGAGATCATAACTCCATCTTCGGGCAGTCTATGCTTAAAGTATTTGCTGTTTTGTTCTAATCCCATAATGCTGATCGACTCATCTTTGGAACCTTTATATATCAGAGAGGTCATGCAATATTTTTCTGCCTGATCATCTGAAGTCCGTACGGGCGCTTTCAAAACATATTGATAATCCGCAAGCATTCCGTTTACCACTTCATTTTTGTAATGAGACAATAGCGGAATCATCATCATACCAAACAACAGCAGAAGACTGGCAAATAACATTCCGGCAAACAACGTAATGTAACTGGAACGGTTTTGTGTGATCACACGAATGCGGAAACGGTTAAAAAACGACCACTTCGGCAAACGCATCGCTTTCTTTTTCTTTTTGCGGTCAAGGTCTCGGCGCAGGAAACGCAACGGAGATAATTGCAATTTACTCTGCAGTGACAGCACGTTCACGATCAGCATAATGATCAGCGGAACCACTGTCGTGATAACGAACGCCTTTGCATTCCAAATCGTCACATAAGTCGGCAGACTGTAACTGCCGTAATACATATCTGCTACTATGCCCTTAAAATACGTGTATCCAAGTACATTTCCAAGTGCACAGGCAAGAAACGTGACAGTCATCGGAACCGCTAAGTAATGACGCATTAGTTCTCCTTTGGTATATCCGGAGGCGCGTAATGTACCGATGACTGCGGACTCCCGTGTGATCGTATGACGGATCGTTACCGAAAAGACGAACGCCATAATAGCGATCAGTATATACAATAACGCGATCATCATTCCCATATCACCACCGATATCATCACTTGCAAAATGAATTGCCTGATTAGCGTATGCCGGTAATGCTAAGGATATCGTAACACCTGCCTGAAATGTTTTTTCGGCCAATGCATTAATAAAATCTTCCGACTGTTTCTGCTCCTGTTTCTTATCTTTTGGTGCCGTATTATATTTCCAGTCATACTGATAATTTTCATGCTCTTTAGCGAGAGAATCGTAGCCCTGCTTCGTCATAACCGCCACACCAAACTTGGTCGCGTCAAACATCATATCACTGTTATCCGAAAAAAGAGCACTATAATCCGACAAGGCAACATAGCCGCTTACTTTCTTTTTACTGTTTCCAATGCAGATCGTGTCTCCAACGGCAATATCATTATTATCTGCATACATACGGTCTACAGCGATCTCAGCCTTACCCTTTGGCATACTTCCCTTCATCACGCAGATAAGATTGACCTTCTCCCGCTCTGCAAACACGCGGATCGATCCGTCACTCTTCCCATCATTATCCGTATCGACAGCTTCTTCCTTATAGAAATCCTTGTATATTTTGACATCTTCCTGTTCCAATTTGCGCTGCAAAGATGCTGAGATCTCATCCTTTACAACAAAATGTCCATCTTCAATATTATATTTGTCATAACTTTCTTCACTTGCCTGCAGCATACTGCTGTTTGCTACAAAATATCCGGATGTAAATCCGATCGTCAACATCATAAACAGGAAAATCACCATGTATTTTCCCATTTCTCCTTTAAGCTCTCTTGGCAAACGCCTGTTTAATGGATTTTTCATCTCGTCCCACCTCTCTTACCAATCAAGCTCTTCTGCCGGAATCTTTGTTTCGTTATGATAATCCTTGCGGATCTGCCCATCTTTAAAACGGATCACACGGTCTGCCATCTGCTTGATCGCATCGTTATGAGTAACCATAATGATCGTATTGCCGTATTTCTGATTGACATCCTCTAATAATTTGAGGATTTCCTTAGACGTTTTATAATCAAGGGCACCTGTCGGCTCATCACAAAGAAGGATATCCGGATTTTTCACAATTGCTCGGCCAATTGCCGTTCTCTGCTGCTGACCACCGGAAAGCTGATTTGGCACTTTATGACGATGCTCATACAACCCCAATGTCCTTAAAAGATCATCAATATCTAACGGCGAGTCACTCAAATAAGCTCCCACTTCTATATTTTCCTTGACATTCAGATTCGGGATCAGATTATACATTTGGAACACATAGCCCAAGTGTTTACGCCGATATGATGTCAATACTTTCTCGGACATGTCTGCAGTTCGCTCTCCGTCAATAGCAACATATCCTGCATCCGCATTATCAATCCCGCCTATAATATTGAGCAAAGTGGACTTTCCGGATCCGGAAGGTCCGAGCAGTACACAGATTTCTCCACGCTCTACTTCAAACGAAATCCCTTTTAATACCTCTGTTCGATTTTCTCCCTCGCCAAATCCCTTTCTCAGATCATGAATTTCCAAAAACATATTCGTTTACCATACCTTTCTTCTATACAGCACCAGTCATGCAAAACATCCCTGATATACCGAGATCATATATTGCTTATGACCTCTTCATATTGTATGACCGGTAAGACTCAAGCTGGTTAGTTTCCACTAACTATACTATAGAATAACGGTTTTCCTAAAAAAAGTACAGACGCTTATTGATATTTTTTCTCAATAAGCGTCTGCTACTTAAAATATATTGTAAGGTAAATTATCCTGCGTTCCAAAAAACTATAGCAATTTTTAGGAGTGCATATCAATGTAGGCAAGGATCTGTCTACGAAACTCAGTCCCATTCGATAGAACACATACAAAATGGTAAGCGCCAACAGCATCACAAGCACTCGGTACAATACATAGGCTCGGGCGAAGGTTTTCTTTTCTTCCGGCGTCCGCTTACGAACAGCCAGTACAACCATATACCAGAATCCAAAAATCGGAATATGCATCCAGCAAAAAGTCTGAAACCACTGACCGATCCTGCCCCATTTCTGAAGTTTCTCGATCTGTTCTTCCTGTTTATCCGATTCTTGCGCCTGTTCCGTCGTCTTGTCTACAGCTGTCTCCTTATATCCGGTATGCCCTGCAGAAACGACTGTCTCCTTATCTTTTTCCTGTGGTGTCTGTGCTTTTGTGGCTGCATCTGTCTCTTTGTTTCTCTTTGCAAAGAAACCGGTACGACCTTCTTCCTTCTTGGACGTTTCCGGCAACGGATCCGGATCGATAAAGACGAGATCCGCAAAGGATTCTGCATCCATAATATCTGCGACTTCTTGTTCCAACTGATGTTGGATCTGCTTTGTCTGTGACATGGATTCTTTCGCAGGTGTATTTGTCGTCCGCATCTGCTGTATCTGCTGCCCGGACAGAGCCTTTCCACTACCGTTGGAATTTGCTGTCTGAGTTGTCGCCTGCTGGGCTGTTCTCTGCGGCTGTGCTTTCTGACCCGCCTGTGATCGTGCGGCTGCTGCCTGAGCTGTCGCCTGCTGCGCTGCTCTCTGTGGCTGTGCTTTCTGGCCCGCCTGTGATCGTGCGGCTGCTGTCTGATCCGGCCGATGTTGTCTCTGTACCCCGGCAAGCTGTTTTGCCGCCGCACGCAATTCCTGCTCTCTTCTATCTTCTGCCATATATGTCCTCTTTTCTTCCGATTTCCAATTTCTACTGTGCACCAGCCTGAGCCGTTACTGTCGGCATTGGTGTTGCTGTCGCTTGTGGTATACTTGTGGTTCCCGGAGTATGGTGATTATTCTGTGCATCATATTCCGCTTTCGTTGGCAACATATATAATTCGGTACGGTAAGTCTGGTATTTGCTGTTTAAGCTTGCATATTCTGAATATCCCCTGCATGCCTCTACCGCACTCTTGGCTTTTTCTAACAGAGTCGCCATGTTGTCCGGCTGATAATCATAGCCACGTAATGCCTTCAATCTTGTATTAGCAAGCGCAACCCTGGTTTTGCGAAGCTGTTTATTTCTTGCATTCTTTGACGCCGTTTTCTTTTCACGGGCCAGTTCTGCATTAGACTCCTTCTGCTGCTCTTCATATGCTTTCACAACATCTTTCCACTTTACAGTCTCGTCTTTCAGCGAATCATATTTGTTCTTCGCACGCGTCGCATATGATTTGCGGATATCATCATCCTCAATTGAAGAGATCATATCGCGAAGCTCCTGATAACTGATTTCTAACGTATAGTAATCTGCCATACTCTGAATTGTCAGCTTTTCAAATGTTTCCAGCTTACGACGAACTTTTTTCTCATAGGATGCCTCTTCCAAGTTGTCCGCATACGCTGCCTTTGCTTTCAGGATCGTTATCGAGAAGAAGTCTCTGCCCGATGTACGCTTCAGATCCGTGCTTTCTGTTCCTTTGATCATATTTCCCTTGCCGTCATACTTTGCAAGACAAATACCCGATGGTGCCGTAAAATCCTGTGGCTTCTTATTTTTATGGATCTGATTCATGAAGTTCTTCCAAATACCTCCCGGAACAGATGCACCATATACGCCCGGCATAGCTCTCGGCGTGTCATAGCCGGCCCATACTACAGTTGTATAATATTTGGTATATCCACAGAACCATACATCTTTGCTGGAGTTGGTCGTTCCGGTCTTACCGGCTGCGATCTGACCATTGTCTAATTTGAGAGAACGTCCGGTACCATACGGCTCATTCAAAACACCTTTCAATACATCTGTCATCATCCAAGCCGCATCTTCAGTATATACCTGTGTCGTATCATTAGAGCTCTTATATACCGTTCCATCTGATACATGTTCTATTTTTTGAATACAGGTTTTTTCACTATAGCTTCCGTTGTTGGCAAGTGTTGAAAAGCCCTTTGCCATATCGACTACGCGGACACCTTCGGTAAATCCGCCGAGCGATAACGATAAATTGTCATTATCCACATAACTCAAATTATGAAAATGCATTTTATCTAAGAAAGACATACCATATTTCGGTGTGATCTTTTCTAATACCTGCCATGCAATCGTATTGATCGAACGCTGTACCGCCTCACGCAAATGCAGGCTGCCACGATAACCGCCACCGGAATTCTTCGGTCCGTTTTCAATCGGCTGGTCATTTACAACAGTAGATGGTGAATAGGCTCCTGTTTCAAAGGCAGGCGTATAATCGATCAATGGTTTGATCGAACTACCGGACTGTCGTGCTGATAAATAAGCACGGTTATAGGAATCCTTCGTGCCACGGCCACCGACGATCGCCACAACATAATTGGTGGAGTTATCTACACAGACCGCTGCTCCCTGCAGTGCATACTTTGTCTTGTCCGAGTTTTTCTCTTTGCTGTAGGCAAGTCCCTTATCAACAGCTTTTTGCAGCTTTTTCTGCTTTTTCATATCAATTGCCGTATACAGTTTGTATCCACCCTCACGGATGTCGTTGGTCTTCTGGCTGTACAGATTGCTGTATTTCTCGTTGTAACTCTCGTAGTCCTCTTTGTTCTTAAACGTATACTGGAATTTGAAATCTTCCTTTTCCATCAGAGCCAGCGCAGCACAATGGATTGCATAACTTACCACATAACTTTCATTCGTACCGTCTTTGGTCAACTGCTGGATCTTGATCTTCTTTTTGACAGAACTATCATACTGCTTCTGTGTAATCACCTGTTCATCGTACATCTTTTTAAGTACTTCGTTCCGTTTCTTTAATGCCGCTTCCGGTTTATTCACCGGGTCATAGGCAGATGGATTATTGGACAGACCAATCAGAATTGCTGCCTCATACGGCTCGAGATCTGCCGCTGATTTTCCAAAATAATATTCACTCGCTGCCCCTACACCATAACAGCGGTTCCCGTAATAATTACTATTACAGTAAAATTCCATGATCTTGTCTTTGGTGAACTTTTGTTCCACCGTTGGTGCCAGCATAATTTCGATCATTTTACGTGTATAACTCTTTTCCTGTGTCAATAAATTGTTTTTGATCACCTGCTGTGTGATCGTACTACCGCCCTGCTTGATGTCTCCGCCATTTTTGACTAACGCAACGCCGGCACGCATCGTTGCAAGCAGATCCACACCGCCGTGTGTCTTAAAACGCTTATCTTCCACAGCGATATAACCATTATACAAATATGGAGAAATACTTTTGATCTCCGCATATTTATATCTTCCTGCGTTTACAGAACCGACCAGTTTACCATCTTTGTCGTAAACAACGGTATCTTCTTTCATCACGAAGTCATCTTCGCTCATATTGACTAACTTGTCGAATACCGTCTCTCTGGCTTCGGTAAACATCGGCAAAAACTTCACATACAGGCATAATCCCACAATACCCGCAATTACCAATACCGTCGCAAAAATGCCGATGATCGTCCCCGCTATATTGGAAACAACTCCTAAATAACTTCCTAAAGTCTTTCCGATTATGCCCAACACATCACCGGTTCCACCGATATATTTCTTTAGTTGCTTCATAAATTTCCTTGCCTTTCCAAGTATATTCTTTACTCTGCTGTCTCAGTCTGCAGTATCGTCTTTCCATTCAGATCACAAGACAGTCCATCCTATGCTATCCAAATTTTAGGACAGAGCATGACAAGAAACATTATACTTGCTTTTATGCAATAATTCAAGTTGACACGCTCACTATCGTCATATAAAATAGAACAGAACGCAAACATATGTTTCTATTGAAAGGAATGTAAAAATTATTATGACAACGATGCACCATTTTGGATTTATTGGTTTCGGATTAATTGGCGGCTCCGTAGCACATGCACTGCGCGAACAGTATCCGGACAGTGAACTTATGGCATACAATTACTATATTACCAAACCACACCCGCGCCTCGAATTGGCTGCAATGGATGGGATTTTAGACAAGATCACAACAGATCTCGCTGATTTTGCTGACTGTGACTGTATTTTTCTATGCGCACCTGTCATCAAAAATATCGCCTATTTGGATAAGTTGCTTCCCTATCTTTCCAAAGACTGCCTGCTGACAGACGTTGGCAGTGTCAAAAGCGATATTCTTGCTGCAGTCAGAGAACATGGTCTCTGTGAGCAGTTTGTAGGCGGGCACCCAATGACCGGCTCTGAAAAGACCGGTTATGAACATTCTGAATCTGCATTTTTCCGTGATAAATACTATATTTTAACACCGTTTGCAGAGAGCAGACCGGAATATGTTGCATGGATGAAACAATTCATTCACGACATCGGATCACACTGTATTTTGCTCGACCCGGATTATCACGATGCCGTAGTAGCCGGTATCAGCCACGGTCCACATGTAATATCTGCGGCACTGGTCAATGCGGTTGCCGCCCTTGATGAAGACGGTACCTACGGCACACTGGCGGCAGGAGGATTTCACACAACGACGCGAATCTCTTCCTCTTCCCCGGAAATGTGGCAGAATATCTGTCTGACCAACTCCGACAAAATATGCAGTTTTTTAGACAAATATATAGAAATTTTGACCGCTGCCAAACAACAGATTGCTGACGGCGACAAAGATGGACTAATGCATTTTTTTGAAGCGGCAAAGAATTACCGCGATCATATTCGATTCTAAAGAAAGGCTTGGTGACGAATGAACGTATTAGAAGGATTAAATCCTGAGCAGGAGCAAGCAGTTAAACATTTTAAGGGACCACTTCTGATCTTAGCAGGTGCCGGGTCCGGCAAAACCCGTGTATTGACACACCGTATCGCCTATTTGATCGAGGAATATGGCGTCAACCCTTGGAACATCCTTGCCATTACCTTTACCAATAAAGCTGCCGGAGAAATGCGTGAGCGAGTTGATAATATTGTTACTTCCGGTGCAGAATACATATGGGTCAGCACCTTCCACTCCGCATGTGTGCGCATACTGCGCCGCCATATTGAAGCTCTTGGTTATTCGAGAAGTTTCACAATCTATGACGCAGACGATCAGCGGACATTAATGCGGGATATTTTGAAATATCTGCAGCTAGACCCCAAAAAGTTCAAAGAACGTAGTGTACTCGGTGCTATCTCATCTGCCAAAGATGAGATGATCACTCCGGAAGAATATGAACGCCGTGCTGCCGGTGACTATCTCAAAGAAATATATGCCAGAGCTTATCGGGAATACGAAAAACGTCTTCGCGACTCAAATGCATTGGATTTCGATGATCTCATCGTGAAGACTATTCAGCTATTGCAGGATAACCCGGAAATCCTGGACTATTACCAAAACCGTTTCCGCTATATTATGGTCGATGAGTATCAGGATACTAACACAGCTCAATTTGAGCTTGTACGCCTGTTGGCTGACTCTACCGGAGAAGATGGCAGACGCGAGCAGAATCTGTGCGTTGTCGGTGACGATGACCAGTCTATCTACAAATTCCGTGGTGCCAATATATATAATATCCTGAACTTTGAGACCGAATATCCTGACGCTAAAGTGATCAAGCTGGAGAAAAACTATCGAAGCACCCAAAATATTTTGGATGCGGCAAACGCTGTGATCAGTCATAACTCCATGCGTAAGGATAAAGCGCTTTGGACAGACCAGGAAAAAGGTGATCCGATCTATTTTGCGCAATATGGTAATGAATACGAAGAAGCGGAGGCTGTTACCGACGGTATCTCTTACGCTGTACAGACCGGCGAAGCAGACTACAAGGACTTTGCCATTTTGTATCGTACGAATGCACAGTCTCGTGTATTGGAGGAAAAACTGGTGACGGCCAATATTCCATATCGTATTGTCGGTGCGGTAAACTTCTACCAACGCCGTGAGATCAAGGATCTGTTGGCATATTTGCGCACGGTGGAAAACGGTTTAGATGATATTTCCGTAAAACGAATCATCAATGTGCCAAAGCGCGGCATTGGTCTTACAACGATCGACCGGGTAGCCGACTATGCACTCACGCACGAGACCAGTTTTTACGGTGCTTTGCAAAACTACGAATACATTGACGGCATCAAACGCAGCGCCGGCAAGCTGGGCAGTTTTGTCAGTCTGATCGAATCGTTCAAGCGGCATTTAGCATCTCCCGAGTATAGCTTGGAAGATCTGATCCGTGAGATCATCGAAGAAACCGGTTATGTCCGCCTGCTGGAGGAAGAGGATACCGAGGAAGCCAACGGACGTATTGAAAATATCGAAGAGTTCATTAATAAAGTGGTCACTTATGAGGAAAACTGTGAAGAGGAGCCAACGCTCAGCGGATTTTTGGAGGAAGTTGCTCTTGTTGCAGATATTGACACGGTAGACGATGACAACAACATGGTGTTGCTTATGACATTACATAGTGCGAAAGGATTGGAATTTCCTTATGTATATCTGGTCGGCATGGAAGACGGTATTTTCCCGGGATATGCTGCTGTCATGGGCGATGACCCGGAGGAAATGGAGGAAGAACGCCGCTTATGTTATGTCGGTATTACCCGTGCCAAACAGAAATTATCGCTAAGCTGTGCACGAAGCCGTTTTCGCAATGGTGAGCAGCAATACAACCGTCCATCTTCATTCCTGAATGAGATCCCGCGGTATCTGCTCAAGCAAAATGGAGATGCTTTTCAGGATAGTTCCCGAACTGCTTCCTCTCCTTTTAGCGGCAATTCCTTTACTGAAAGCCGCAGGCAGTCGTATCATCAGGTTCGCATGAACGAGCTTCCAAATGTACGCACAAATGCGTCATCTACTTGGGATCCTATGGCAGAACGTAGTGCCAAACAGGCAGTCAGACGCAGTTCCGGAGCTGACCTGTTTGCCGGGAATCCATTGATCCGCAAAGGGATCGGAAGCTCTTCCCAGACTGGAGATATTTATCGTTCCAAAGGCTCCTCTCTGCGGGACAGCTCGATATTTGACAAAGCAAATAGCGGCAAGACCACATCCGGCACACTGTCCTACGGTGAGGGCGACCGCATCAAACACAAGAAATTTGGTGAGGGAACCGTAATTGCTCTCAAAGAAAAAAATGGAGATCACGAAGTGACTGTCGACTTCGATAATGGCTCAACCAGGCGCATGATGGCTTCCTTTGCGAAACTTAAAAAAATATAGATATTGCACGTGTGATGTGTTATACTATTCGTATAACAATTGACCAATCATGGAAAGGATGTGGCGCTATGTCAAATAAGCTCGAAGAATTAATGAATACAGCAAAGATTAACGAACTTCTCCACAAGAAAGAGTTAGAGGAGAAAAACAAAAACGGCATCATCATTGCACTCGCTATCATAGGCGCAGTTGCAGCAGTTGCAGCTATTGCTTATGCTGTTTTCCGCCATCTGGAACGCGATTATCTGGATGACTTTGATGCGGATGATTTTGGTGACAATTTTGATGATGACTTTATTGAGTTCTCAGATACAACACCAGAAGCAGAGGACTAATTTTAACAACTAAGCGTAAAAATTACCGTTAAATCTGCAGTAACCGGATGGCAGAATGTTTTTCTTCCATTGTTTCTGCAGATTTAACTATGTAAAGCACATTTCACCATAAAGCATAATTTACTACATAAAATGGAGGATTACCACTATGAAACTTTGGGGCGGACGCTTCACGAAAGAAACCAATCAATTAGTACATAACTTTAATGCTTCTCTTTCTTTTGACCAGAAGTTTTATGAGGAAGATATTGAAGGCAGCATTGCACACGTCACAATGTTAGCTGAGCAGGGAATTTTGACCAACGAAGACAAAGAGGCGATCATCGGAGGTCTGCAGTCGATCCGCGATGATATTCGTGATGGCAAACTTGTTTTTACCGAAGAGCACGAAGATATTCATAGTTTTGTGGAGGCACATTTGATCGAGCGCATTGGCGATGCCGGCAAACGCCTGCACACCGGACGCAGCCGTAACGATCAGGTTGCTTTGGATATGAAATTATATACCCGCAAAGAGATCAAGGAAATGGAGCACCTGTTGTTCGGTTTATTGCAAAGCCTGTTAAAGATCATGAAGGAAAATATTGATACGATCATGCCGGGCTTTACTCATTTGCAGAAAGCACAGCCGATCACCTTAGCACATCATATGGGTGCTTATTTCGAAATGTTCTACCGTGACCGTTCCCGTCTGCAGGATATTTATAAGCGCATGAATTACTGCCCTCTCGGCTCCGGTGCACTTGCCGGAACAACCTATCCGCTCAATCGTGAACGCACCGCAGAATTGCTTGGATTTACCGGTCCAACGTTAAACAGTATGGATTCTGTATCTGACCGTGATTATCTGATCGAATTTAGTGCAGCAATGTCCATCATTATGATGCATTTGAGCCGTTTCTGCGAAGAGATCATCATTTGGAACACGAACGAATATCAGTTCATTGATATTGATGACTCCTATTCTACCGGAAGCAGTATCATGCCACAGAAGAAGAATCCGGACATTGCAGAACTTGTCCGCGGTAAGACAGGTCGTGTATACGGTTCTCTTATCTCTCTGTTGACTACGATGAAGGGACTGTCTTTGGCCTACAACAAAGATATGCAGGAAGATAAGGAATTTGTCTTTGATGCCATTGATACCACGAAAGGATGTATCGTATTATTTAATGGTATGCTAGACACGATCACCTTCCGCAAAGACCGTATGCGTGCAAGCGCTGAGGGTGGATTTACAAATGCGACTGACGCAGCGGATTATTTGGTAAATCATGGTGTTCCATTCCGCGATGCACATGGCATTGTCGGACAGCTCGTTTTGTACTGCATTGACAAGAATATTTCACTGGGTCAGATGTCTTTGGAAGAGTATAAGGCGATCAGCCCGGTATTCGAAGAAGATATTTATGATGCGATCAGCATGGAAACCTGTGTTGCTAAGCGTAATACGATCGGTGCTCCGGGACCACAGGCTATGAAAGAAGTGATCGCCAAATATGAAGCTTATCTCGCTGAAGAATAAATTGTACAGGGTGGCAATTTTCTAGGAACAAAAAAGCAAAGCCAGCGCTGGCTTTGCTTTTTTATTTCCTGATATATTACTGTCATGTAAGCCTAACCGGCTAAAACATTTTCTTTTTCTTTAATAAGAACATTGCAATCATACAAATAAACACGATGAGCAGACATATAATGGAAAAACCATGCGGTGTATCTGCTAACGGCATCCACTTACTGGAAACATTCATACCGTAAATTCCTGAGATCAGAGTCGGAATACCCATAACCAGTGTTACAATCGTCAGTATTTTCATGACATTATTCAAACGATTATCAAGCACAGAAGACATCAGCTCACGCGTTCCGTTGATAATATCTCTATATATCGTTGTCATTTCGATCGCCTGCCGGTTCTCGACAATGACATCATCTAACAGATCCGTGTCATCCGGATACTGTTCCAATCGCTTATAACGTGTCAAGCGATCTAAGACAACACCATTTGCACGCAAAGATGTCGCAAAGTAGACCAATGTTGATTCTAATGCATGCAGATCGATCAGATCTACGTCTTCGGTATCATCATCAATGCGTTCCTCAATCTCGGTTCGTTTCTTATCAATGACGCGAAGGTCATTCTGATATAACGCAGCCACACGGAACAGGATCTGATACACAAAACGCATTTTCTTCTTGGTACTGAATTCTTTCACGCGACCATTGACAAACGCTTGCAGCACCGGAGTTTCCTCTGTACAAATGGTGATGATAATATCCTGCGTCAAGATAATACCCAGTGGGATTGTCGTATATGCTTCTTTATCATGACGAATCTCAATTGTTGGAATATCCACCAGAATTAACGTATATCCATCCTCCAATTCCACACGAGAACTTTCTTCCTCATCCAAAGCAGCCAACAGATCTTGAATATCAATTTGCAGTCTTTTGGCAATCAACTCACCCTCTGCTACTGTTGGATTGACCATATCAATCCAGCCTCCCGGAACAATTCCACCCTCCTCGTGAATTTTACGGTCATCTGTTCGATAAAACTTGATCATTATCGTCACCTCTTATTTCTGCTAATTTCTTATCCTATGGAGATATTTTGTTCCTGTAACAATGTTTTGATCCTCTCCAACATATCATAATAAACATCCCAGTATTTTGATGTTTCCACCCAGCATTTCGCATTCATACGCAGTTTCACAGGGCTTAATCTGGTCACAACAACTCTCATTGGCTCTTTCACCAAAATGTCACTCCTGTGTTTCATCTCTTTGAGTAAAATGTCTCGGATCAATGCAACATCTGCATCATAACTGACAGAGAACTCCAAAACAAGCAAACGCCTATCCTGCTTCGTTGTATTGGTAATATCCGAATTAGAAATCGTTCCATTCGGTATCACGATCACCCGATTATCCGTTGTCGTCAATCGCGTGTAAAAAATATCAATACTCTGTACGGTTCCCTCCGATTGTGGCGTAATAATATAATCTCCTACCTGAAACGGCTTGAGAAGTAAGATCAAAACCCCACCCGCCAAATTGGCCAAACTGCCCTGCAGAGCAAGGCCGATCGCCAATCCTGCCGATCCGACCATAGCCACAATAGAACTGGTTCCTACACCAAGAATACCTGCAACCACAAAGATCAATAGCACATTATAGATAACGCCGGCTAATGACATCACAAACTTGCGGACACTAACCTCTACATTGCGCCGCTCCATCCAGCGATCCGTAAAACGAAGTAACAGCTTCACCATTTTACGGCCGATCACAAACACGATCAAAGCGATCAGCAACGTCTGACCGAAGCGAAGCAGCGGCTCTCGCTGATCTAATAAATACTGTAATAAAAAGCTGGTCTTTTTTTCATTGGAAACAGAGTCATCCCCCATTACCTTGGTCAGCTCCTTGACGGTTGTATTATCCTGCACTGCAAGCATTGCATTTTGCAGTTCCATCATGCCTATTCCCATTTTATCATACAACATCATTTATTTCCTCTTTTTTACTGTTTTTCCTGTTCTAGCGCTTCCACGTTTCGACGGAACGGCCGCTGTCATCGTGTCAGTCGGCACACAGCGATATACGCTCATTCCTAACGGCGGCACGGAAATCGTCAACGAATACTCCCTGCCATCCCAAGGTATCTTCTTCGCACTCTTTTGCCTTGCGTTAATGCAGCCTGTTCCACCAAAGGAAATTTGATCGCTATTAAAGATTTCCTTATATTTTCCGGCAACAGGCACTCCAATCTTAAAATTCTCATACGTAACCGGAGTGAAATTACACACCACCAGAAGCCGCTCCTCTTTCTTCGCATCATACCGCATAAAGGTAATAATACTGTGATCGGCATCCATACTGCTAAGCCATTCAAAACCCTCTGCATCAAAATCCGTCTCGTACCAAGCCGGATGCTCTTGATAAAATGTATTCAATGCCTTTACATATTGCTGCAATGCCCTGTGATCCGGCTCCTCTGCCTGCTCCCAAGGCAATTCCTGCTTCTCATTCCATTCGGTCTCCTGTGCAAACTCTTGCCCCATAAAGAGCAGCTTCTTGCCGGGATGTGCCATCATAAAACCGTACGCCACGCGAAGATTCGCATATTTTTCTTCCGGCTCACCAGGCATTTTTGCAAACATAGAGCCTTTCAGATGCACCACTTCATCGTGTGAGAATACAAGCACAAACTTTTCGCTGTATGCATAGATCATACTAAACGTAAGCATGCCGTGTCGGCCCTTGCGAAACAGCGGGTCCGTCTGCATATACGTTGTAAAATCATTCATCCAGCCCATATTCCATTTCAGATCAAAACCTAAACCGTCAACTGTCGAAGGCTCTGTCACTTTCGGCCATGCCGTCGATTCCTCTGCGATCAGTAATGCACCTTTGTTTCTCTCATGCATCACATCGCTTAAATCCCTCAAAAAGGCTATTGCCTCAAGATTCTCATTGCCGCCGTACATATTAGCAACCCATTCCCCGTCCTGTTTACCATAGTCCAGGTACAACATTGATGCTACAGCGTCCATACGGATTCCATCTGCATGATACTGCTCGATCCAAAACAATGCATTGGCCGTCAGGAAATTAGCAACTTCCGGTCTTCCATAATTGTAGATCAATGTCCCCCAATGTGGATGCTCTCCCTGTCTCGGATCCGCATGCTCATACAGACAAGTTCCATCAAACCTCGCCAATCCATTCTCGTCTTTTGGAAAATGTGCCGGTACCCAGTCCAAAATAACACCGATCCCGGCCTGATGCATCGTATCCATAAAATACATAAAATCCTGCGGCGAACCATGTCTGGAAGTCGGTGCATAATACGAAGTCACCTGATAACCCCAAGACTCGTCTAATGGATGCTCCATGACCGGCAGTAACTCCACATGTGTATATCCCATTTCCTGAACATACTGCACAAGCTGTCGTGCCAGCTCCCGGTAATTGACAAATCCATCTTCTGTTCCCTGCTGCCTTTTCCAAGATCCCAAATGAACTTCATAGATATTCATAGGCTCCTTGGTGTAATCCCTTTTAGAACGCTTTGCAAGCCATTTATCATCGTTCCAGCGGTACTCCTGCAGATTCGTCACAATGCTGGCATTAGCCGGCCTCTTTTCACAGGCAAACCCATATGGATCTGTCTTCATCGTCACTTTCTGCGGTGCTGATTTAATCTCATATTTATATAATTCACCCGGTCCGATCCCCGGAATAAAAAGCGAAAATACACCGGAATCTCCCTGACGCATCATAGGATGTCTTCTGCCATCCCAGCCGTTAAAATCCCCAACAACACTGACACGCATTGCATTCGGTGCCCACACCGCAAAGTGTGTTCCATATAACAGTTCTGCATCGTCTTTCACGGCATCTTCCGTTACATCCCAAAGAATGTCTGTGTCATCCATACAGCCGCGTACTGCAGCCGGATGCGCACCCATATAACGATATATTTCCCGGTGAATCCCTTTTTCAAAACGCTCAATGTGATTCGCCCCGAATAAATCCTGATATAGATACGGATCCTCTAACTCCACTTTAGAACCATCTTCATAGGAAGCAATGATCGTATATTCTGTGATTGTCTTTCCCGGCAAAAGAACTGCAAACATGCCTGCATCGTCTGACTGATCCATTGTATAATTTCTACCTGTACTTTTAAGACGAAGCTTTGCCTTAACTGCTCCCGGCACAAATACCTGTACTAAAATACCGCCCTTTACCTTCTGCGGTCCGAGTACACGCTGAGGATGATCCTCTTCCGAATAAACGATCGCTTCAATGGCTTCCCAGTCCATCAGATCATATAGTCTCTGTTTCATGATTTGCTCCCCCCTCTTTTAAGTAGCTGTCAAACACCGGCTCCAACAATTTTGCCTGCATCCACATAATTGCTCCCGGCAAGATCAGTATGATCGGTGGAATATACACGATCAATATCATTCCCACAAGAAATGCCGCCTGCAGGATCAGCAAAGATGTTGTCTCTTTCCAGTGTTCCAATGCCATAAAAGCACTGTTAGCAACAATTTCTCCGATCGTATTTTCAAAACGTGCAGACATTGGAAATGCATACGCCATAACTACTAACACGATCATAAACAACATAACAAACACAACACCAAAAAACACACCGAGTGCTCCCATGTCGTTATGCAGGATCACTATAAGCGAATACGTCAAAACAGCGATAATTATTTCAAACAATATTCCAAGCGGCAGTCCCTGTCTTGCATTGCGGGGAACCATTTTTAAAAACGTCCGCACAGCATGTCTCTCCCCGGGCAGAACCACCTTTACAACCGTATAATACAGTGCAATACAATTCATCCCAAACGTAATGATCGGAATACTGCACACACAAAATACAACACTTAATAATATAATATCCCACAGTTTTCCAAAAAACTGCATAAACGGTCCTTCAATAGAAAAAAATTCTTTCATATGCAAATCTCCATGGCTCTGTTCGAGCCGCAAACATTGATTTTAGGCCGGATCAAATGCGGTGCATCAACAATCCGCTGCGAAGCTTTGGCTCGAACCAAGTCGACTTCGGCGGCATAAGCAGCCCCGCGTCAGCCACAGCAAACAGCTCTCCGATCGAAGTCGGATACATTGCAAATGCGACCGTCATGTCCGTCTGCACACGACGTTCCAATTCCTCCAAGCCTCGGATTCCTCCAATGAAATCAATACGCTCATCTGTCCTTGGATCCTCGATACCAAGCACCGGTTTTAACAGATATTCCTGTAGCAATGACACATCCAATGCGGCAACCGGATCCGTGATAGCAAGCAGTTCCTGCTTTGCCTGCAGCAAATACCAGCGATTTTCCAAATACATGGTGATCTGTCCCTTTGCCTGCGGATGCTTCGCACCATCCAAGACAGTAACATCAAAGCACTCTTCCACAGCCTTCAAAAATGCTTCTTTCGTAAGTCCATGCAAATCTTTCACACAGCGGTTATAATCCATGATCATTAACTGATCGTCCGGAAATAGTACGGAAAGGAAATAATTAAACTCTTCTGTTCCATCATAATCTGGATGTTCTTTACGGCGTTTCAAGCCGACTTTGACTGCGGATGCTGCACGATGATGCCCATCTGCAATATAAATCTCCTGTATTCCGGCAAAAGCCTCCTGTAATGTGGTAACCGCTTCTTCTGTCACTTTCCACATACGGTGTGCAATACCATCCGATGCCGTAAAATCGTACAACGGTTCCTGCGTTTCCATGATCTTAGACACCAATTGGTTGATCGTTGCCTGGGAACGATATGCCAAAAAGATCGGTCCGGTCTGTGCAGACAAAGTGTCTACATGCCGAATACGATCCTGTTCCTTCTCTTCTCTTGTATTTTCATGCTTCTTGATCGTGCCATCCAGATAATCGTCTACACTGGCACACGCTGCGATACCCGTCTGAGTGCGTCCATTCATCTCCAACTGATAAATATAGTAAGCACTTTGCTTATCCTCTATAAAAATCCCCTGAGAGATACGTTCCTCGAACAGTTCCTTTGCCTTGGCATACACCTCAGGTGCATATACGGATACACTATCCTCAAATTGTGTCTCTGCGCGGTCTATCGCCAAAAAGGATAACGGTTCTCTCTCCACTTCCTTCTTCGCTTCTGCACGATTATATACATCATATGGCAATGCGGCTACTTTATTGGCATATTCTACTGCCGGGCGCACTGCACAAAACGGTCTGATCACTGCCATCTTCTCTCGTCCTTTCTCTATTTCCTCGGGGGTACATATATAAATCACCTTTATAATTATACCATGACTAAGATTGTGGCACAATGATTTTTCTGCTATAATAAAGGTTCAATAGCGAATTTACGGGGAGGTGTTCTATACAATGCGAACATTAAAAGCGATTATTTTTGATATGGACGGTGTCATTATCGACAGCGAGCCACAGCATGGCAGAGCAGCACTGAAAGTACTGCACAAATATGGTGCAGATGCCGACATGTCCTATCACGAACAGTTTATTGGCAGTTCCACTGCAAATATGGCACAAAAAGTTATCTCAGACTTTTCTCTTTCTTTATCTCCGGAAGAGCTTTTGGCGGAATTAAATCAAGCCAAACGCGAAATCCACAAAGAAGAGGGGTATCCTTCTCTGCCCGGCATCTGCGAGCTGATCCCGAAGCTTGCTGCCAGTGGCTGGAAGTTAGCGATTGCCTCCTCCTCTAATCCTGCTGAGATCAACGCTGTTGTCAGTTCATTAGGCATCCGCAAATATTTTGATCAGCTCGTTTCCAGTTCAAATGTTGCCCATCCAAAGCCTGCTCCCGACACATTTCAACTAGCACTTAAAAAGCTTGGCGTATCCGCAGAGGAAGCCATTGTCGTTGAAGACTCTTCTTATGGCGTCGAAGCGGCGATCGCCGCCGGAATTGCCTGCGTCGGATACGACAATCCACATTCCGGCAAACAGGATCTATCACGTGCCGATGTTTTGTTGGAAAGTTTCGAAGGACTTACTCCTTCGTTTTTCCTGCATGTTTGGCAGCGCAAACAAAAAATACCGGTAACCATTGCAAATACAAGGCGTCTGATCATTCGCGAACTGACCGTTGCGGATATTCCGGATTTATATCCGATTTATAAGGATCCCGAGGTTGCCAAATTCATTGATGACATCGACGATTATAAAGAAATGGAGATGGCAAAACAGGCTGCCTATATCCGTAATGTATATAATTTCTACGGCTACGGATTATGGGGCGTATTCAGTAAAACTTCCGGTGGGCTCATTGGACGTTGCGGAATTGAGAACCATGTTGTTGACGGACAGGATGAGATCATGTTGTCCTATTTGTTAGATAGTAATCATTGGGGCTACGGCTATGCGCTGGAATGTTGCCGTGCAGTATTTCAGTATGCCTATCAAGCTCTGGATATTGACAATATTGTTGCAGTCATTGATAAAGAAAATGTACGATCACTGCATACTGCAAAAAATCTTGGCATGAAACCGGAAAAAGATCTTATATACAAAAATCGCGATGCCATTCTTTACCGCATCCATCTCACGGAGGAATCATCTCAAAAGGGCAAGAATCGCTAAAGCCATTCTTCGTGATGCGACGTCACACAACAGAACAAAGAGTCGCTTGCGACTCTTTCGCGCTCGAGCGGTGCTGTTTGCAGCTAACTTCTTCTCCGCGAGATGCGCATCCTCGCGGAGCGTTTTTTGCTTTATAGGAAA
>NZ_QUFB01000050.1 GCF_003478335.1 Clostridium sp. AM49-4BH | reverse complement strand
AAAAGAGAAATATAACGGAAAATCAAGGATATTCTTATAAAAGTTAAATTTTATGATGCATTTGCAAGTTTGAAGTCTAGAATTCTTTTTTTTCAACCTATAGAGTGCACATATTATAAAAAATAACAAAACAGTGGATGGAAATTCAAGGATTTCATGCTAGTTACTCCCTCTAAAAATCACGGAAAATCCAATAATAGAGATGTTGTCGATGGATGTAACTAAAAAGACAAGCTGAAAATGATGGAACTATCAAAGCAGTCACCCAATAAGGCAATAAAAGCAAGCTGGAATCGCCAAAACCGTAAAAGCAGTCACCCAATAAGGCGATAAAGCAAGCTGGAATCGCCAAAACCGTAAAAGCAGTCACCCAATAAGGTAATAAAAGCAAGCTGAAATCACCAAAACCGTAAAAGCAGTCACCCAATAAGGCGATAAAAGCAAGCTGGAATCGCCAAAACCATCAAAGCAGTCAATTGTGAAATATGGAAGGAGTAGATTTATGAAGGGATTAAAGAGTATGTTACTAAAGGAACAACAGTATTTGGAAACTATTTGTAGTAAGGCAGAAGAAGAATTGAAGTCGTCCCCGGATGGATGCTTGCGTGTATCAAAAGATAAGTATAGAATTCGATATTATCATTGCACGACAAATCGTAACGGGACTTATATTTCAAGCAATGACATGGAGTTAGTAAGACAACTTGCCCAAAAGAAATATAATCAATCAATCTTGAAGAAAGCTGAAATAAGACTTAAACAGGTTAAGAAGATCACGCGAGATTATTCTGATGATGAAATTGAGCAAATTTACGACAAATTACATAAGGAAAGACAATTGCTAGTGATGCCCATTGAGCCAACATGGGAGCAGAAGTTGGCACAGTGGGATGGAGAAACATATCAAGGAAAAGAATTTTATGAGGGAACGGCAGTAATTATTACAGAAAAAGGGGAGCGAGTCAGATCAAAATCAGAGAAAATTCTTGCAGATTATTTTTATCGAAACAATATTATATATAAATATGAAAAACCATTATTTCTGAAAGGATATGGTACGGTATATCCGGATTTTACTTTTTTATCAAGGAAAACAGGGGAGGAAATTTATTGGGAACATGAAGGTATGATGGATAAATCAGATTATGCTAAGACAGCAGTAAAAAAGTTAGAGTCATATCAAAAAAACGGTATCTATTTAGGGGAACGTCTAATAGCAACCTTTGAGACAGAACAGACATTGTTAAATTCCCAAATTATAGAACAACTAGTACAAAAATATTTGTTATAAAGTGGTATGAGATCTGTAATTGAAGCTTGTTTTATTTTTTGTGTTGTTGTGATATAGTCTCCTTAATTTTTTTGATCAAGATGAAAGAGTAAAAAGAATAAGAAAATGAAAGAAATCGCAAATACTATTTGACCTTATAAGACAGCCTTGGTATGGTAGTAATATATTTTTGATAATACAGATTACATTTTGGGACAGACAGATTGGAGGCTTTTATGAGTAACCTATTCCAGAAAACCAGCTCCAATTGGGTACGATATGACAAATATGAATGGAAGGAAGATAAAGAAGGTACGTTGTACATCATACCTTCACCGGATGCAAAAGTGTCTCTTTATAATCCGCTAAAGAATTCGGAGCAGATGGTATTAAAGGCGGGGTAAACCTCGGACTGATGTGCATGGATAAAAAGAATACGAAGGAACAGTAACAAAATGCCATTATGGATTTTGTTACCTGTTACGGACTGCTTGGCTTTATGACCGCACTTCCTACCACACCGGGCTTTATTACCTGCCATGCGGTGTATTTGCTGAAAAACCATTTCATCAAAGAGGAAAGCATGACCACGAAAAAATATCTTTCTTACTTCTTTCTATTTGATAAGATTGATTTTGTAAAAAAAGGGATCAGCCGCCATTTAGCAAAGATTTTTGAATCCGGTGAGCTGGATGAGGAAATGATTGTTGCAAAAATTGCAATAACAACTCAGCACGGAGCAATGCAGGATAAAACAGCTTTTGGAAAAGACTATTTTCGTGAATTGCTGGAAAGAGTTCGTTCCATCCGTGCCAGCGAACGTAGAATACAGCAACAGATAACTGATATATTTGCCGGGTGCAGCATTGATTATGATAGAGATTCCGATACCGCATATCATTTTTATGCCACCATACAGAATAAATTCCACTATGCCATTACCGGTAAAACAGCGGCTGAAATCGTCTATAATCAAGCTGACCACAACTCGGAAAATATGGGCTTGACCACATGGAAAAATGCTCCCGATGGTCGTATTCTCAAATCTGATACACCGATTGCAAAAAAAACTATTTGGACGAAAAACAGATTCGTCAATTGGAACGTGCTATTACAGGGTATTTGGATTACATAGAGGATTTGATTGAACGTGAAAACGTCTTTACAATGGAGGAATATACAGACGAGAGAGTATTGCTTGAAATGTAAAGTGCAAGCAATCTCCAAAACCCCATAGGTACGTTATCATCAAAGTATCCGTTCACAATGCCGGAAGCAAAGAGAGGGGCTTTCTGAGCACACCACACAATGCGGTTAAAACGGATTTCCCAATCCTCCTGTGTTGCAGGAGCAGGAATGGAGTGGATCTTGCGAAGAATACGTCCCGCTTCCAAGACATATATATACTGCTCGGTATCGGAATAGCCCAACATGATCTGTTTCAGCATCTTCGCCGTCGATCCAACTTTGGATGGAATAGGATGCATCTTTAAGGCGGCTTATTTCATTAAATATATTGTTGCAAATGAAATTTTAATAGCTTGATCATCGAATGAATTAAAAATGAAAAGCGTTGATCCACTCGTTCATCAGAGAATCCATTCTTTTTTTGCCCTTTGCAATTTGATTTTTATCCATGCCATTGATGTTCCAAACCATGTACAGATCATACAAAGCACCATCATGGAAAAGATAAGCACATTTGTTATAATAAGGGAACTTACCGTTTAGGTTGCTGCTATCGACAATCAGCCATTCATCACCCTGCTTTGATTTTAATCTGGTCTGCTTCGTTTTGGCAGTTACATCATCTGATATAGTTCCTATTTGCCCTGGGGTTGCATTTCCACCTTTGAAATATAGTTCTTTATTTTCTTGGAGACGAATGTGGTCAATTTCGTACGAGGTTTCGATGCGAAGAGAATCTAAAGTGTAGTCGTTTTCTCCTATAGTTGCTTCTAATGTGAGCGTGACTTTGTCATTGGGGCGATATTTCCAGTTGGCGGCTACCCATTTATTATATCCGGAAAAATCGATGGCATCTTCGGTAGATGAAAAAGTTTGTTCATAATAACCCGGCATTGCACCGGAATCCGGTATTTCCTCGGTCAAGTTATCTTGCTGATATTTTTCAACAAGAGCCTTTTTCATGCTGTCAAAACTGCCTTGAAGGGAATTTGGGTCTACTTCCTGTGCTTTCCAATTTATAGTGTATTCTGATTTCCCGTATTTAGAATGATGCTTACTCATCCACATTCCATATTTCCGTGTTGCATATGCGGTAGACCCCATAGCCAATAGAATGACAAGGATAACTGCAGCAACTTTGGAAAATTGATGCTTCGATTTCCTTTTAGAAGTACACTCTTCCCATGATTCTAATAAAAAACGGTCTTCTATGTTGGCAAGACATTCCAAATATATCTTATCACTCACAAGCTCTTTTTTCTTGCGAATTTGGTTATCTCTCGCAAGTTTCTTCTCTTTACAAAGTTGGTTATCTCTCGCAAGCTTCTTCTCTTTACAAAGTTGGTTATCACTCACAAGCTCCTTCTTCTCAAAATAGTTTTTATTCTTCATAGGCGATATCTCCCTTCCAAATAATGTTTAAGTCGGTTCCTGGTACGAAATAATTTGCTTTTGACTTTACTCGCTCCATAACCGGTTCGCTCAGACAATTCAGCAATAGACTCCCCAAACCAATAACGATGTACAAAGAGATAGCGGTCTTGTGCTTGTTCAACAGCCAGAAAATCATTAATCAATTCCGTCAGTAAACTTTCTTCGTCCACTTTATTTGGGATGATATTTTGGAGTTCATTAGATAATTCTATGACTTCCGCTTTGCGTTTTTGACGCTCTTTACTTCGAATCTTATTTAGTGCCTTATTCCGACAGATTCGTGCAGTGTATGCGAATAAATTATCTGGTTTCTTTGGTGGGATACTGTGCCATACTGCAAGTAGCACATCGTTTACACATTCTTCTGCGTCCTCTACAGAAACAAAGTTGCATGCCAATGTCATAAGCTTTGCAGAATATTGTTCCTGAAGCAGCTTTAATCCGTATTCATCCCGCTTCCATAGCATTGCTATGATCTGTTTTTCTTCCATAAAAATCTCCATTCCGCAGACGATTTTTGCGTCGAAGGAATTGCGAGCTAAATATTTATGCGAATTATATTCACATTTTTAGCATCTGCAATCAAGCTGCTTTGTGACGCCTGCGGCACAATATAGCCAATATCAAATGTAATTTGCTTCCTCTACTTATAAAGACACTTTTTTTAGAGTTGTGGTTGCGTATTCGCAGAAATAAAGTGAAATACTTTGCAGTTGTGTATTCGCAGAAATAAAATCATTTTGCTTGTTGATACAGCCTTTCAAAATCATCGGGTGACATGTAATCGCAATGACTATGAATTCGTTTGTTATTCATTGGACAACATTATTCGTACGATCTGTTCGATGTGATCAATACCAATTGCTGTATCCAGAGTGAGATCGTAATTGCCGGCATGACCCCACATGCGATGTGTGTAATAGTGGTAGTTGGCAGCACGCAGTTTCTCTTCATGAGCTATTTTTTGCAATATATTGCGTAGAGTAGCCGGTAGTTCCGGCAGCAAGCTTTATAATATCTTTGTCGTAAAAGGCAAAGCCAAGTCGTTTCGCAAGCTCCTGTCCCAAATCATGACCACCACTGCCGTATTCCCGTCCGATTGCAATGACCTGTACGGTATTTGGGATAGATGAAGCGTTTGTTTCGGCAGAAACAGAATCTGCGGCTGGTGTTGTTTTGAATAATATCGTCTCGAATGGTTTTAACCATCGCCCCAGTGTACGGGCGATGAAACCGACCAGAAGAGCAGCGATGATCGTACCTTCACGAACACCCTGTAGCTGTCCGCAAAATACAAAAGACAATATTACAGCGGTCAACGACATAGATACATCGAATGTAACTTTAGTGACACCGAATTCAGTATGCCATACTTCAACGACGGCGCGGACAAAAGATTCGCCGGGCAGCATTGCAACATTCGCCAATAATTCCGTATACACACCAAATCCAAGAATGGCACAGCCAATCAAAAGTGCAGCGATTTTGATAATATACAGTTGCGGATTGACAAAAGATAACATTTCCATTGTCAGGTCAATAAAATAGCCAAAAGCTATAGAGATTGGTATTTGCAGCAAATGCTCGGCCTTAAACTTTCGGCGGAGTATAAGCAGCTGTAACACGACCAATAGGACACTGAAATAGATGGTAAATTGTCCTAATGTAAAAGGAAAAATTAGGCTCAATACATAGGGAATGGAAGAGATTGGAGAAGTGCCAAGTGCGGCTTTCGTAATTAGACTTACGCCCAATGAATTGATAAAAAGTCCTATTAAAAATATAATATAACGTTTTAGTTTATCCATGATAATCCTCCCTACATAGTCAAGTCTTTTTTCCCTTAAAACAAGGGATTTTGTTAATTGTTTCTCTTTTCATTTTTTATTTTGTTGACAGATTATTGTAAATCTGTTGCAAAGTTTCCATAAATTCTTTCTGCGCAGTGACAGAGATATCTTTCCAAATTTCCTGCTCAATTTGTGCAAATGCCTGTTCCACGCGCTGCCACATTTCTTTGCCATAAGGTGTCAGAAATACATAAAGACTGCGGCGGTTTCCGTGAAGCATTTTGCGTTCAATCAAGTTTTTATCTTCCATTCGATTCAGAATGGAAGTCATTGATCCGGGTTCAATGTGACAAGCTCGTGCGATATCTTTTTGGCTCATGCCGTCATGATGCCCCAGATATTCTAAAACTTTTGGCTGTCCAATCGTCAGATTGGTATCGTTAAGCTGCTCTAAAATCTTTTTTTGTACTAAAGATTGAACTGCCATCAGCTGATGATGAAATGATTGTTCCATATTAACCTCCATTTCTGAGCGTTCATTGCAATAAAATACAGTATCAGTTGTATTTTTCACAGTCGGCCCGCATTTTTCGTAAAAAGTTATAATTCAAACAGTTTTCATTATAATAATATCAAATCAAAAAGTCAAATTGTTTTTGTGATTCAATGCATTGACATAAAAGGATGGTACCGTTAAGATAATTTTAATGCGAAACGGGCTTTGTATAGTGTAAGTCCGTAAATGAAATACCTAAGAACGAAGGGAGAAATCGCAATGAAAAGTTTGTTGATAAAAGACACGACCAAGGAAGAAAGAATGGCTATTATCGAAGAATCTGTCGGAGACGATGCCGGTGGATGCGATGGCTGCTCTGCAGGAATTTTAAAAATGTACGAACCTTACATCGAAGGAAAAATGGAGCTTCGTGAATGCAATATGGCATTTCGCGCGCAATATATTTCAGAAAAAGATCATCCGGTGAAAACGGAGTGCGGATATATGGGGAGATAATTTGTATGGCAGTACAGAATAGAATCAAAATACAAAACATAACCTATCCGGAGCTGGATATTTATGTCAGAGAGCGGGAGGCACAGTTGAAATTTCGCCCGGCGCATCAGCCGGGAATCTTTATTGCGGAGAGTCCTATTGTGATAGAGAGGGCGCTTGATGCCGGGTACGAACCGATTTCTCTTCTTATGGAAGATGCGCACTTTGACAAACAAGGGCGCAAAATTATTGAACGATGTGGAGACATTCCAGTGTATACGGCGCCGTTTGAAGTGTTGACGCAGATCACCGGCTTTCAGCTCACGCGCGGTATGTTGTGTGCCATGTACCGCGGAGAATTGCCGTCTGTCGAGGAAGCCTGTCGACAGGCGAGACGGATCGCTGTGCTTGAAAATGTTGTGAATCCGACAAATGTTGGAGCAATCTTTCGCTCGGCGGCAGCATTGAATATGGATGCTGTACTACTTACATCGGCTTGCAGTGATCCACTGTATCGTCGTGCAATTCGAGTAAGTATGGGAACTGTGTTTCAGATTCCGTGGACATTTTTGCCAAATGATGAGCAATATGTAGAACTCTTGCGGCAATTGAGGTTCAAAACTGCAGCAATGGCATTATGTGATGATTCTGTTTCGATTGATCATCCAAGTTTGCGGCAGGAAGAAAAGCTTGCCATTATTTTAGGAACGGAAGGGGAAGGACTTGCGAAAAGTACGATCGAGCAATGCGACTATACAGTACGGATTCCGATGTCACATGGTGTGGATTCATTAAATGTAGCGGCTGCAAGTGCAGTTATGTTTTGGGAACTTAGCAGGGAATCATAATATACAAGATGTCAACAAGAATCACGAAGTGATTCTTGCAGAGCAAAGCGTGGGCTTTGCTCTTGTTTTGTCTACGGCTTGTCAGATTCCATATTTTACAAGGTCAACACGTCCATCAACAACTTCAATGCCGTCGGCTTGCAGCATTTTTGTCTGCACATCTTTACCGCCAAATGCAAATTCTCCGGCTAATTCCCCTTTTGAATTTACGACACGGTAACACGGAATATGCTCCGGATCCGGATTGTGGTGCAGCGCATTGCCGACTGCACGTGCCATGCGTGGATTGCCGGCAAGCTCCGCAACTTTTCCGTAGGTTGCGACCTTTCCTCGTGGGATTTGCTTGACAGCATCGTAGATTCGTTTGGTCGGACTGTCAGCTACCAGATCATAACTTTCGGTAATCATTTGTTTGAGCGTGTCATCTGGAACAGAACCATCTAAGATAACCGTATTCCAATGCTCTTTGTTTTGGTGGTAACCGGGCAGTACAGCATCGTAGGCATTGCGCCAAAAGTCGCGCCATTCCGGATCGACTTTGATATTGATCTGTATTTGCCTGTCCTTTTCATAAGTCCACAGAAACGCTTTTTTGCTGCCGTGAACTCGAACCAACTGCCAGTTGGTATCGCGAAATGGGGCATCCTGATACGTATAAGGAAAGGATAACCCATATGCTAAAACCTCTTCACGAGTCTTCATGACTCATACCTCCTTCAAAAAATATTCCTAACGAAATTCACACATCAATTTACATTTCCGTGTCCCGTAATACTTATTATGTGGCTTTAGTGAACAGCCACTGTGTGGGAAGTTTGCGTTGTACAGATCTTAGAGTTGTATATATGGATATATTATAAGGAAAATTGGGTAAAAAGACACTACTAAAATGGAAAATATTTGTTGGGAAATAGGATGTAATGCGAGAAAAAGCTCTGAAAGAAGTGTGGTTATATGATATAATAAACTCTGACGAGTTTATCTTAGGAGTTTCTTTGAAACTCCGATAGGTGCAAAAAAAGCGTGCACAGCAAATAGGGGGATATGGATCCTTAAAGTTTAGCAAACAGAAATGAGGATGGCTATGGAGATACCAAAGAGAGAGTTTAGAGGAAATGGTTTGGGAGATAAAATGCTTGCGTTGGCGGTGCTGCCGATTTTGGTGCTGGGTATTGTGTTGATGGTGGTCAGCATGCAAACATTTTCTGACAAAATGGAAGGTCATGTTCGAAAAGAGATGACGCAGCAGACGAAACTGATCTTAAAAATATTAGACGAGAATTATCCAGGTGAGTTTTCGTTGAATAAAGATGTAAAAGGAAATTATCATATTTATAAAGGCGGAAAAGATATTACAAAAGACACGGAATTTATTGATAACATGAAAGAAATTATGGGTGTGGAAGTGACACTTTTTTGTCAGGATGTACGTTTGCAGACAACGCTTCGGGATAGCAAAGGACGTTTATTTATCAATACAGCAGTTTCTTCGGTGATTACGAAAGATGTTTTGAAAAAGAAAAAAGCGCATTTTTATCGCAGTACGACAAATGTAGGAGATGAGCGGTATTTTGCTTACTATGAGCCGATTTTTTTGGAAGATGGCACCTGCTTTGGAATGGTAGGCGTATGCAGGAAAGCAACCGATATTGAAAAAAATATTCGGATGGCAGTTCGCCCGATTTTGCTATTGAGTATCGCCGCAATCTTTGTGATCGGTGCGATCAGCATTTCGTATACACGCATATTGACAAAACGAATACGCATATTGCAGCAGTTTATGAAAAAGTTGACCAAAGATGATTTTGAAGCAGAGATGCCGGCAGGTTTGCTTAAAGTAGAAGATGAAATCGGCGATCTGGCGCGCAGCGGCAAAAAGATGCAGGAGTCTATTCGCCGGCAGGTGGAATATGACGAAATGACACAATTATACAATCGTCGTTATGGCGACAAAAATTTACTTAAAATGAAAGCGCAAATGCAGATAAGCGGCATAAAGTATTGTGTGGCAATTGGAGACATCGACTTTTTCAAGAAAGTAAATGATAATTATGGGCATGAAGCTGGTGATGAAGTGCTTATTCACGTTGCCAGAGTCTTAAAGGAACAATTATTAGCAAATGGTTTTGTGTGCCGCTGGGGTGGAGAAGAGTTTTTGATCGTTATAGAAAGTCACACAATAGAGCAGGCTGAACACATATTGCAAAGCATATTGGATACGCTTCGTAATCAAACGATTACATATCAGGAGCAGCAGATTCGAGTGACAATGAGCATGGGTCTTGTTTCTGTAAAAGCAGAAGATGAAATTGACGATATTCTTCGTTGCGCAGATCAAAAACTATACGAAGCAAAAGAAAATGGACGCGATCAGATTCG
This sequence comes from Clostridium sp. AM49-4BH, assembly GCF_003478335.1. Classification (GTDB taxonomy): domain Bacteria; phylum Bacillota; class Clostridia; order Lachnospirales; family Lachnospiraceae; genus Butyribacter. The sequence continues at coordinate 10,723 of NZ_QUFB01000050.1, read as the reverse complement.
GTGTTGAATCTTGGATGTCAAAAATGACCGTGATGATCATGAGAGGTTGAGCTGCCTAAAATGCCTGTGATGATCATGAGGGATTGAGCTGTCCAAAATGGTTATGCTGATCATGCATACCGCAAACAACATGGAGAGAAATAACAGGAGGAGCAAATGAAGATTACACAATTATTGCAGGAAGACAAAGTGACATTATCATTAGAGGTTTTTCCACCTAAAAAGGATACAGCAGTAGAACAAGTAAGCAGATCTGTAAGAGAAATTGCAGCACTTCAACCGGATTTTATGAGTGTTACTTATGGAGCCGGGGGTGGCACAAGTGCTTATACAGTGCAGATTGCAAAAGATATTAAAGCGGAATACAATGTGCCATCTATGGCACACTTAACCTGCGTTTCCTCTACTAAAGAAACTGTAAAAAAACAGTTGGAGTGTATGCAGGAGGCCGGGATTGAAAATGTATTGGCACTTCGAGGAGACATTCCGGCAGACGCTGAATTCCCATTGCCTGATCAATTTCATTATGCAGTTGAATTAGTGCGTTATATCAAACAAATTGCACCGGAAATGTGTATTGGCGGCGCTTGTTATCCGGAAGGACATCCGGAGGCGGTTAGCAAAGCACAGGACATTCAACATATTAAAGAGAAGGTAGACGCAGGCTGTGAATTTTTGACAACACAGATGTTTTTTGATAACAGCATATTTTATAATTATATGTATCGTCTGCGCGAAGCGGGGGTATTGGTTCCGGTTATTGCAGGGATCATGCCGATTACGCGTAAAAATCAAGTGGAACGCAGTATTCAATTGTCTGGCAGTTGCGTTCCTGCGCGATTCAAATCCATCGTTGACTGGTTTGGAGATGATCCAGCCAAAATGAAGCAGGCTGGTATCGCCTATGCAACGGATCAGATCATAGATTTGATCGCTAACGGCATTTCACATATTCATGTTTATACCATGAACGACCCGGAAGTTGCGGCCGGTATTATGAATAATTTGTCGGCAATTTTGCATTGATGTGTTGAACGATAGGATAGAGCTGAAAAAAGGAGTGTAGGGTTATTATGCATAAAGCAAAAAAGAAAACAATATCCACATATCATAAAAAGAACCATACTAAAATGAGCAATAATGCTTCCAAATATTCTGCAGAGGACGAACAAACCTCTAAAGTTTCTGCACGCAGTAAATCCGTATTACTTTATAGTGCGGCATTTCTTCTTGCCGAACTGATGATGCTATTCATCCTAAAAGCAAATCATTTTTATCCGTTTGGTACGAAGTCAATGCTGATCATGGATATGCGCGATCAGAATGTGGAATTTTTGGCTTCTCTGCGTAGTATGATACATGGTGATAATTCTTTATTTTTCTCTTGGGCACGCTCTATGGGCGGCAATTACATGGGAGTATTCGCTTTTTATATTTCCAGTCCGCTCTCGTTTTTGACGTTACTATTTCCAGTCAGCAAAATGCCGGTGGCTATTGAAATTATTACTGTCCTAAAAATAGGACTGTGTTCACTGACTTTTGTGATTTATGCGAATTATCTGCGCCGAAAATACAATGGCCAGCGATATTTTGCGCTGTTGCTCCCTGCGATCGGGTATGCTTTTATGTCTTACACTATGGTATATTCTCTTAGTATTATGTGGCTCGATGGCGTTATTTTTCTCCCGCTAGTATTGCTGGGAGCAGAAAAAATATTGGATGGGAAACGTGGTATCTGTTTCATTATTTGCTATGCACTTTTGTGTATGAGTAATTATTATACGGGATATATGGTCGGTATTTTTACCGGTCTATATTTTCTGATCATGTGGATTCGTGATTACAACGCTCGCTCAAGTCGTCAACACGTTTCGGGTCATTCCACAATTAGTGAGGTTTACTCTAATAAAGAACATTGGAAACGCTTACTGCATTTTGTAATTGCTGCTTTGCTCGCAGTTGCTATGACAGCGCCTATTTTATTGCCGGCTCTCAAAGCACTCATGTCCGGAAAATTGGACTCTGGATTTACCGGTTATGAACCACAGCAATCTACGAATTTTGTATTCAAGAATCTTTTCACAAAATTGCTTCCCGGTAAATACGACAGCATTACCAATAGCGGGCTTCCTTCGATCTATCCGGGACTGTTGCTTTTGCTGCTCGCTGTGATATATTTTTTGCTGCGGCAGATAAAATTGCGGGAAAAAATTGGAATGGCAGCAATGCTGATATTATTTGCGATCAGTTTCTATTATATTCCTTTGGACAAAGTGTGGCATGGCTTCCAGTATCCAAACTGGTTTCCATATCGCTATGCTTTTTTGTGCAGCTTTACGCTGATTTATATGGCGTTGCGGAGTATTATGGTAATCACGCAGCTTGTTCATAAAAAATATGTATTATCGGCAGCGATTACCCTTTGCCTGCTTGGCACGATCATTGATATGACCGGTAACGGCCGCAAAATGTTCGACGGTCTGGACAAGGAGTTTGGTTATACCGAAATGGCAGAATATACGAAATTTATCAAAGAAACACAAACATTGGTGCAAAAGATTCAGAAACAAGATAAAGATTTGTACCGTATTAACCAGACCTATGAATTTTCTAAAAACGATGCGATGCTGCTCGGTTATAACGGTATGACACATTACTCCTCTGCGTTTAATGTTCATGTCAACAAATTGACAAAAACTTTAGGATTGGCACAATCTTATTTTTGGAATTCAGGCTATGGTTCCACGCCTCTGACTGACAGCTTGTTTGGATGTAAATACGTTCTTTCACGGCGTGATCTGTCTGCAGTATATGCAACTATAGACAGTAAGGATAACACGTTAAACGACATGGCCGCTTCTTATCAAAATAATATGGCACTTCCTTTTGCTTATGCGGTATCTGATCTGCGCAAAGCGGATAATATCGCACAACAGAGTGTATTTAGCAATGAAAATTCCTTCGTAACAGGAATTACCGGCAAACATAAAAATTATTTTTGGAATTGCAATGTTACATACTCACAGGAAGCTGCGAATACATGGACCTATCAGATAACTGCTGCTTCAAATAACCCTATGTATTTGTATATGGAGGGTAATTCGCCTTATGCCAATGTCTATGTGAACGGGACTTATATTGGAGATTATTTTTCCAATGAAACCAACTGTATTTTGTATCTGGGCAATTTCAAACAAAACGAAACGGTAACGGTTCAGGTGGTAACAACAGATGATGGCAATACGTATGGACCGTCTTATGCCGAAATTGTCCAATTAGATATGGCAACTGTTAGAGAAACGATGCAATCGTTAGCTGGGAATGCGCTTCAGGTCAAGTCTCACAGCCACGGCAAAATTACCGGTTTCATCACTTTGGCTGACGATCAGCAGGCAGTTATGACCTCCATTCCTTATGATAAGGGATGGACTATTCTCGTCGATGGTAAAAAAGTCAACTATACAACATATGCCGATACGTTTATGCAATTTAAATGCAGTCCGGGGAAACACACCGTTGAATTTCGATATGTTTCCCCAGGCTTTAAGCTCGGTATTCTGATTGCTGTCATTGGTCTTTTTGCTGCGATATTGTATTTATGTTACCCGAAGATTTTGAGCAGACGATGAGTTGGCTGCTATTCGTGGAGTTCTTTCTTAATGTCTGAAATGGTCACTTTTTCGGAGCTGTTGCTGCCACTCATTTGCTCATGTTTATACGAATTATCGTTAATTTTATTTAACTGGGCATATTTGCCACACACTCGACCATAATTGCCATTTAGGATTCCATCTTTCTTAAATTTGGTTAAGTAGTATATTGCTTCTGTACCTACTACAGGTTCGCCTTCGCCATTAATGGTTTCCTGCAAAATAGTGTCGTTTATTTTCTCTTTGGACCATTCTTTGTATCGGAATGCATCCTTATAATATGCAATGTGATCTGTCAAAGGGACATAACCGCCAGACTGATATAAAGTAATGGAATCGCCTTTTTTCAAGGTCCCAGACAGACTGTTTTGAATGTCCAGTTCAATTTTTGTCCAAGCATCCCCATCAATAACAACATACTGAAAAGTGCGTATTTTTGCTTCAACGATTTCTTGGGCTTCTTCGCTCATGTCCTGCAGATCGGAGGATATCGCATAGTCGTTTTCGGAAACAATTTTTTCAGTATTATGATATTTTTGGACATCAACGGTTACGTCATTACTTTCAGTATGTTTGCCATTTTCTGCGGTGGCAACTTTTGCATCTTTGGGAGCTTCAGTTGCTTGTTTTGACTGCTCTGCTTTTTTACTGTCACCTTGGGATGCGTTCTTGTTTTCACATGCTAATAGCATACACATACTGATTAATAAAACGCCTGTTGCAAAATAAATTTTTTTCATTTTGACCACCTTCCTATGATTCTAGATCATATAATAATATTTTCTAATATTTTTAAAATTTATACTATTAATTATACTATTTATATAAATGATTTATCGCCTTTAAGTCATTTTTAGAAGCTCGCTTAGCATTTCTTCCATCACCGTATTGGCACATAATACTGCTGCTGATCATATGATGCGACAACCCCATTGCGTGACCTAATTCATGAGCACAAGTAGCTTGCCGTTGTGCAGCGGGAATAGAGTTCAAGGTTGAGGTATCTAGCTTTATATAAGCATAACTATAGTTTTTGCTAAGCGCTCCTTTTTTGTTAAGTTTCAACAAAGTTCCACCGTGTTTATAAAAAGATGTTTGACCAAGAACGCCAACATCCAAGGTGCCCTTTAGAAAATCGAATACTGATTTTGAACGGTTGATGTTTTTTTTATTGATATTGGTGTTGTTACTCCTAAGGAATCTGTTGTATGTACCCACTGTGAAACAGCCTTTTTTATATAAGCTTCATAGGTACTCGAGAACGCATTATGAATCCAGTAATAACGATTGGTATATCCATAATTGCCTACCCCTCCATTTATTGTATGATCACCAAACGTATGAAGACCATGTTTGCATATATATCCATCTTTTGCTTGTGCGTTTTGTTGATTACTGCAAAGAATTCCACTAATTAATACAATGCCAATAAGAAATTTTTTAAATTTTTTGTACCGTTTTTGTTTCATTATGTTCTCCTCCTTACTTGTAAAGAATTTTTACTATACCATTTTGAGATTGTATGGTATAATGATTTTTGGATTTTTTGTTATGTTTTTGTTCTGCTTATGATGGGCTTGCCCGTCGTGGAACAAGAACATTTTTTGGTGAGATTATAATTGACAATTGAGATATAGATATTATTGTATTCTTCATTATTTTCCACCCTCCTTTCGATGTATAACATTATATCTTTATGTTATAAGTCTGTCAATAAGTAATTTACTTTGTAAAGTATTAAACGTTAATGCATCGATTGACAGTACATAAAAAAATCTGTATACTAACAATAGACAGCCGTAATTGGCTGAAACAGGCTAAACATGAGCTAATAACCTTAAAGGTGTGAGAATATGGCAGAAAAGAAAGAACCAAAAGTAACAAAAGGTAACATCAAAAATGGGACAATTGAGCTGGTATTGTTGTTACTTCTGCGTTCAGAGAAGAAGTATGGCTATCAGCTTGCCAATGAACTTTTAGAGTATAGTGAGGGGGGATATAAACTTAATGAGGCAACTATGTATCCAACATTATATCGGCTGAATGAGAAAGGCTATTTAGAGTATGAACAGATCAAGGTTGGAGTGAAACGAACGCGTGTATATTATTCAATTACAGAAAGTGGTTTGGAATATCTGGATCGGCTGTTAGATGAATACTATAGTATTACAGGGGCAATAGGTAAGATCATCACACGCACTTCGAACGAAAAATGAGGTTCGTTATTGGTAAATTTATCTTATGAACGCAAACTTCGCATAGCCAATATCATCATATCGTCACATATTGCTTATTATGTCAAAGAATATTTAGTATTTTGCAGCCACAACATAGCGATTTCTGCCGGCAGAGAACTATAGTAATTGCCTTTCCGCATTTTCATTTTAGGTGATTTCTAGATTTTGTTGTCTCTAATGATTGATTTGCATGCCCTTCGGAAACTCGAAGTCCCGGAAGCAAGGTATTCATCATTTTTGAAAGGGACTTTGCGCTCGTCGTTACTTATGTCTCGTATTCCAGAGACATTAAGTAACGTGACGTAGCGCATCGTAGCGAAAGCGTCCCGTCCAAAAATGGATGATACCCTGCTAAACCGGGACATCTCAGACACTCCTTCGGGCATGTATTCATCAGAGACTTAACAAAATAAGAAATCACACAAAAACTCTGCGATCTGCGGCAATTATCTTAGTTCGCTGCCGACAGAGTAAGTTAACTTGTCGCCTGCAAAATATCACATTTATTGCAGACATAATAAGCAATATGTGAGCCGATAGCAGCTTCGGCTGTGCGAAGTTTTTCTTATGAATTGGTAAAATTAATATTACATTGAAGGGGAAGGTGGATAAAAGTGAATAAGAGGATTGTTCGCAGATATATTTCAGAGATTAAAGCAATCTATCCATTTCGTGGTCGGGGTGAACGTAAATATTTATCTTGGTTTTCGAATAATGTATGGGTATATTGTGAGGAGAATGATATTCAGGATATTGATGAACTATGCCGACAATTCGGTAAACCAAATGATGTTGTCAATAATTATTTGACTGGTATGGATATTGATGAAATTTCAAATAAGATCGTAAAATCAAGATGGATAAAACGTATTCTTGTAGGTATATTGATCGTAATTATTGTTACGTCATTAACATTAGTGGGCATTATATATCGAGAGTATAAGGTTTTAGAATCCGAACAGATTTATTTTGAAGAAGAGGTTATTGAGTGAGCAGAGGATATTTACATTAAGTATTTAAATATCCTAGTGTTTTAGAGAGGTATACCATGAATTCAAATTTTGAATATTATCGCATTTTTTATTATGTGGCAAAATATGGAAACTTGACAAAAGCGGCAGCCGCTTTGCAGACCAGCCAACCGGCGGTGACAAGAACGATTCATAAGCTGGAGGATATGTTGGGATGCAGATTGTTCGTTCGTAGTAAATCGGGGATGGAATTAACTTCCGAAGGAAATACCTTTTATCAATATATATCTGCAGGCTGTGCGCAGTTTTTTAAGGGAGAGCAGAATCTTAGCAATTTACGGTCATTAGATGGCGGTTCCATTACGATCAGTGCAACAGAGACGGCGTTACACTGCTGCCTGCTTCAGGCGATGGAAGCATTTAGTGAACTTCATCCAAAAGTTACATTTCGTATATTAAACAATAGTTCCAGAGAATCTGTCATCTCGTTAAAACAGGGACAGGTTGATATGGCAATGATCTCGTCAATACCGTTTGCCATGGAGGATCCGTTGATCGTACATACAGTGCATTCCTATACAGATATTTTGATCGGCGGTACAAAGTACAGTCATCTGAAAGGAAAGACAACTTCTTTGCCGGAATTATGTCGTTATCCGTGGGTAAGCTTAATGACGGGGACGATTACCCGTAACTTTTTGAATACATATTTTGCGGAGCGTGGGCTGCCATTTGCGCCTGCGATCGAGCTGGCTACGACAGATTTGATCCTGCCTGCGATTGAACACAATTTGGGTATTGGCTTTTTGCCACCGGAGTTTGTGCGAGGAGCATTGGATATGGGAAGCGTCTTTCAGATTCACTTTCCGGATGAAATGCCGCATCGTCGTATTTCCCTTGTATATGATACAGAGTATCCTCAAAGTATTGCGGCAACGACATTTCGAAAATTTATGTTGGAACATTTCAGTCAATTATAAAACAGCATTTTCCTATTCTATAAGAAAACGCCCTTGCAAGAGCAAAACTCCTGCAGGGGCGTTGTTTTCTTAACGAAATTGGCTGCGTATCGCAAAGGATTATTTATCCTCTGGAGTGTGCCATTCCCAATCGCGAACTTCTTCAAGATCCTGACCATACTCAGCGATATACTGCTTATGCTCAACAAGCTTGTCGTTCATCTTCTGGATGAGGTAGGAACCACGGTTTGCTAACTGTGGTAAATGCATGATCGCATCTTTTACCAAGTTGAAACGATCGATCTCGTTCTGGACTCTCATATCGAATGGAGTAGTGATCGTACCCTCTTCCTGATAACCATGAACAGATACGTTCTGGTTGTCACGACGATAAGTGAGCTCGTGAATCAATGTTGGGTAACCATGGAATGCAAAGATTACCGGCTTGTCTGTTGTAAAGATTGCATTGTACTCACTGTCGCTAAGACCGTGTGGATGTTTGTGGTTAGACTCAAGTTTGAACAAGTCAACGACATTGACAACACGAATCTTAAGTTCTGGAAGCTCATCACGAAGGATGGTAACTGCTGCCATGGTCTCAAGTGTTGGAGTATCACCACAGCATGCCATAACGATATCCGGCTCTTCGCCTTCGTCGTTACTTGCCCACTCCCAGATGCCAACACCCTGTGTGCAGTGCTTAACAGCCTGTTCCATGCTTAACCACTGATAACTTGGATGCTTAGAAGCAACGATTGCGTTTACATAGTTTTTGCTCTTTACGCAGTGATCGAAGCAGGAAAGCAAGCAGTTAGTATCTGGTGGGAGATACATACGAACAACGTCTGCTTTCTTGTTAGCAATATGATCTAAGAATCCCGGATCCTGATGTGTAAATCCGTTGTGATCCTGCTGCCATACGTTAGAAGTCAGGATGAAGTTCAAGGAAGCGATAGGACGTCTCCAAGTAAGCTGGTTACATACTTTCAACCATTTTGCATGCTGTGCAGCCATGGAATCTACGACACGGATAAATGCTTCGTAACTAGCGAAGAAACCGTGACGACCTGTGAGAAGATAACCCTCGAGCCATCCCTCGCACATATGCTCACTCAACATACCGTCCATGATACGTCCGCCTCTGGATAAGCAGTCATCTGTGTCCAGTAATTCAGCGTTCCAATCTCTGTTCTCTGCTTCAAATACTTTGTATAAACGGTTGGACATACTCTCGTCCGGTCCGAAGATACGGAAGTTCTGATTTTCTTTATTTAATACAAAAATGTCACGGATATATCCACCAAGTTCGATCATATCCTGTGCTTTTGTCTTACCAGGATCAACTTCGATACCATAAGTACGGAAGTCTGGAAGACGAAGGTCTTTTAATAACAATCCACCATTTGCGTGAGGGTTTGCACCAAGACGTGCATCTCCCTTTGGAGCAAGTTCTGCGAGCTCTGGGATCAAGCGACCCTTCTCATCGAACAACTCCTCTGCATGGTAGCTTTCTAACCAAGCCTGAAGAAGTGGTAAATGCTCTTCTGGTTTTTCCATTGTGATCGGCACCTGATGCGCACGGAAAGATCCCTCGATCTGCTGTCCGTCTACAACCTTAGGACCAGTCCATCCCTTTGGTGTACGAAGAACGATCATTGGCCACTTAGGACGCTCCGGATCATTATTCTTACGTGCATTTTCCTGGATAGCTTTGATCTTTTCAATTGCCTCATCCATAGCCTCAGCCATTAATTTGTGCATTGTCATTGGATCGTCACCTTCAACGAAGATTGGCTCCCAACCACAACCAACGAAATAGCTCTCGATCTCTTCACGAGGAATACGTGAGAAGATAGTAGGGTTGCTGATCTTATAACCGTTCAAGTTCAAAACAGGAAGAACAGCACCATCGGTAATAGGATTTAAGAACTTGTTGGACTGCCAAGAAGTAGCAAGTGGTCCAGTCTCTGCCTCACCGTCACCAACGATAACAGTAGCAATCAAGTCTGGGTTATCAAATACAGCACCGAAAGCATGAGCGATAGAATAACCAAGCTCACCACCCTCGTTGATAGAACCAGGAGTCTCTGGTGCACAGTGACTAGGTACTCCACATGGGAATGAGAACTGTTTGAACATTTTCTTCATACCCTCTTCGTCCTGGCTGATATTAGGATAGATCTCGCTGTAGGATCCCTCGAGATATGTGTTAGCGATCATGAAGTTTCCACCGTGTCCCGGACCGGAAAGTAAGATCATATCAAGATCATAACGTTTGATAACACGGTTGCAGTGTACATATACGAAGTTCTGTCCTGGAACAGTTCCCCAGTGACCTACGATTTTTTTCTTAATTTGATCCATGGTCAAAGGCTCTTTTAACAATGGGTTGTCCAAAAGATAGAGCTGACCGGCAGATAAATAGTTTGCGGCACGCCAATATGCGTCCATTTTGTCAAGCATTTCCTGAGAAAGCGGCTGCTTCTCGAGACAAGTATTCTCTGACATTTGTAACCTCCTAAATTCGTTTGTAATGAATAATTTATTTTCCAACGATACTATATTAACACAATTCATACCATCTGTTCAATCAATTCTTTCGATTCTATTCATATCAAAAATTGATGGATAAAAATGCTGTTAAATAATATCTTCAAACTTCCCATACCTCATTATCCCACACAACCACATATTGCTTATTATGTCAGTAAAACAATAGCTATTTTGCAACCGATAAAGTAAATTATCCTGCCATCAAAAAAACTAAGACAATTGCCGAAGAACGCAGAGTTTTTACGTGATTTCTTATTTTGTTAAGTCTCTGATGAATACATGCCTGAAGGAATGTCTGAGATGTCCCGGTTTAGCAAGGTATCATCCATTTTTGGACGGGACGCTTTCGCTAC
>NZ_QUFB01000005.1 GCF_003478335.1 Clostridium sp. AM49-4BH | reverse complement strand
TGCTGTAATTTCTTTTTCATCTTCTTTTCCCCATAATGAAAAAAATTCATACAATTCATATGGAATAGTAACAACTGCATTTATATTCACATCATATAAGTAATATTTTTTATGTTCAACAAAAATATGTATGTTAGGTTTTTTAATCTTCATTATTACATTCCTCTCCTCGACAAGAAAGCCTTGTACGAAAAATTAAATTCGACAAGGCTTTCCCGCTGTATACTTGGCATCAGTTATTCAATAATAAAATAGGTCCCCTGTTGGTCACGCCAGTTGTATTATACTGAGCGTCATTAGCGATCTGTGTGCCGTTCGCTTCCCCGATAGAATGACAGTTCTGGCACTTACATACGCAGAAGCAAGTACATGAACAAGAAGCATATGCCATAAATGTTCCTTTTTCAGTCTTTGTTTTCTTCCCTAATTTCATATGGAACTCCTCCTTTCTTCAAAATTATAGAAATTGATACTATGCATATGTATCAAAACCTACCTTATTTTTAGTTGTCGCTTCTACAGCAATCATATTTTCTGTTTTTTTATCTTCTTTTTCTTTATCCTCTTTCATTTTCTCCAGCCATTTGTCAATTTCTGAATCCGTACCAGTCTCTCCAAAAATGCCACAGGTTGTCATTTCGGTTCCATTATTCGTAAACTTAAACTCCACTGATATCAGTTTACTACCATGACTTATTGCCGCCTTCTGTGCATTTCGTATAACATCTGGCATAATTGCTAAATTTTCCTCAAGCCATTTCGCAGTTTTTTCATCTCCACATGCCTTTCGCATTACACTTCCGTCAATCAATACAGAAGCATTTTTGCATGGAGTCAAACATTTATACTTGTTAGTCAAATACTTTGAATAGTCTGATACATTTTTAAACTTATTGGCTGAATTCATAGCGTATCCTGCATAATAATTTGAATTTATCGCCACTGACATATTCTATCCCTCCTTTTCTTAGTTATTAAAACCTTTCCATAGCACATCAGGAACATTTTAGCGTCTACCGTTTTAATATAACATGAAATCTATACTTTTCAATCAGCATTGCAGAAAGTGACCTATTTTTGCAGAAAACGTCCAAATAAAGGAAAATACCTCCTTATTATTTCAATATTTCTCAAACATTTTAATGCCCGCATTAAACAATAAACCCAATTTTTTCAAACAGAAATTCACAATATTTATGCATATCCTGATTTCCGCTTCTTAAAACAGAAGAAAACAAAGACTTTATATCTATATTTCCTTCCGTTTTTTCATATTGCTCCAGATAAAGTGAACGGAACTCTAAATAAGAATCTTGAATATAGTCACATGCCTGATTTATATCAAAAGTATCAAACGATTCATTCAATTTTATATTCTGAAATTTCTGCTTATTTTCTGCATTTTGCTTTTGACTTTTGGCAACCATTTTATCCCATTTTATCAATTCCTCAAAACCTTTATTTAGCTTTTCCAATTCTTCATCCATTGACAGCAAACGTCTTTTTCCACTCTCTGAATCATCGCATACATACACTTCTCTTGTTCCATTACTGTATCCTTCTACAATTTTTTGATACATAGTAGAATAGGCATATGCAGCTCCCATTCCAATATCATCGAAACCATACCCATTTTTACTTTCACGGATACTCTTTAAATATTTAGCATTTTCATCCCATAATTCTCGAAGATAATCATTTGACCAAACAGTTTTAGGCACCGTTTCTCTGATATAATTTGCATAACCAGCGTCTAAGGCAAAACTATTATGTATATATGTGTTTTCCTGATTTCCCCCATCTACTTCATCTGAATGTCCTATCTTCCGCTGTTTCAGCTCACTACCCATATGGATATCTGCAACACGTTCTCCTACCCTTATCATCAATCATCTCCTCCATTTGGTTCTTTTCCATTCCAATAAGGATAATAATATTTCATGGTATAAGGTCTGGTAAAGGAAAGTCTATAATTTAAGTTCTCATAAAAATAATTGTACCATTCAATATCTATCACTTTACCTGTATCCGGATCAATATATAAATTTGCCATGTTCAAATCTTTCCAGCATGTCATGTCACTGGAACTTCCTGTCCCTCTAACATGAATCCAATAACAAGGCGTACTCCAGTCAAATACCGATAATGTTAAAACATACTTATCTTTTATTCCTGAAAATGATGAGTTTAAAACATATACCGCATCAGGAATTACCTGCTGATATTCTAATGGCAGTGATGTTCCTTCTGTTTGTAAAAGACAAACATTAAAATTTGATGTTCTTCTCAAAGAAATATCATAATTTACCGAGCTTGAACTTCTCTTGTAAGAATATGAGAAATCTATCTCATTTCCATTTACATAAAAATTTGTTCTGGCGGCATTAAATTGAAAAACTATATTTGCCCTATCACAAACGGCGTAGAATTTTGCAGTTGTATCTGTTGATATTGGCGCAATATTATGTATATATAAGGTATAACCTCTTGTTGCCGAATAACTGCCATCCGTACTTAAAACAACAAAATAATGAGTTCCTTCATCTAATGCGTATAGATTATCCTTGACTGCATACAGTGCATCGCCAGAATAATAATAGACCGCATACTTATCTGAAGTATATTTTAATTCGAACCTTACAGCACTAGCCTCTGAAAGAGTAATCTTATAAAAATCAACATCATATGGACTGTCAATAACACCGCATGTTCCATTTAAATCAAACACACCTGAAACTTCCGTTGCAGTTGAAGGAGAATCATTAAACTCATAGTCCACATCTCTTGTACTGGTATAAAGACCTAATGAAAAATTGCCGCTGCCTTCATACCCTCTTACCGCAATAAAATAAGTTCCTGCTTCAATCTTTCCAGCGATTGCCTCATCAACTCCAGTTCCTTCGTTCAAACTGTTTCCTATGATCGACAATTCTCCACTATCAGCATTTAAACTAAGCAAATATAAATCTGCATCAATTGTATCGTCCATTTCTAAATATATCGTTAATTTGCTTAATTGTTGTATGGTAAAATGATACCAACGAAACTCGTCTGTTATTAACGAATTTGTTTTCTTTTCACCATTCAGTATCTCTACCGCATTATTCGGATCAGTATTGTCCTCCTCATCATTCGTATCCAATGTCTGAATCCCTTCAAAGAAAAAGGTCTGTTCACATTTTTTATTTCCTTCAGCATTATAAGTAATTTCCGGCACTTCAACTGTCGGTATCTCGATTTCTTCTTTTTCAAAATTCTCAAATGTAGTTACAGGAGCTACACTTTCATCATTTTCTGTTGCTTGAACATTCATACTGCTACTAATACCTACTGTAAAAAAAACCGCTGCTGCCATTAACATTGCTAAAAGTTTTCTTTTTACCATTTTGTTTCCCACCTTTCCACTAAATTATTGATAAAGTAATTAAAATTTCAATTTTACAATAGCAAATTCAAATCGTATTTACAATGTACCTTGCGAAAATGACCTGTCTTTGCAGAAAATGACCATCCAAATAAAAAATCCCCTTGAATCACCCATAAATCAACCCTAAAGTTCAATCAAGGTATTTTTTACAAAGCAAATAAATCTATTGTTTTTAGTCCATTCTGGTTATTTCTTGAAACATCCTCCAGATCATAAACTGTTTCAGACAAATAAAAAGGACGCAGGATTTTACTCCCACGCCCCTAAACTTATCTGGCTTTATCTTCCCTGACTTTTGGCAGCTCCTTCCCCACCGTTTCCTGCTTTGCTTCCGATGTCTTTCTTGCCTCAAAAGCATCTGCATTATACTTGTACTCCTGTGGTTCAGCTACCATCGGTGAGTAGATGACCTCTCTTTCTGTATCCGGTGCTTTCTGTTCCTTATCCTTTGTGTGCTCCATACGCTTTTCCTTATCAAACTGCACAGTCATATCCAGATTATCCAGCTTATCAATCGAGGCGTCCAGATGCATCTCCATTGATACAAGCAGTTTTCTCACTGCTTTCATAGGGGCAAGTACAGCCTTTGTGAGATGGTGTTTCTGTTCTTTCTGTGAATAATCCACCTCCGGCTTATCTGCAAAGGTACGGAACGCATTGTTTACGGTCTGCCCGGCTTTTCGGAGTCCCTTTGCAAGAAGTGCTGTCCTTGCAATATCCCTGTCTGTAGATACAATCGTATCTTTTACCACTGTTCTGACATTGAGAAGTCTTTTCTTAATTCCTACAAATTCTGTCACCCTGTAAAGTGCCGCCCTGCCCTTTGCCTTTGTTTCATCAACAATATTCTTGGCAGTAGATTTTACCTGTACCTTTATCTCAGATACCTGTGACTTTATCTGCTCACATCTGGCATTGAGTCGCTCCTGTGCTTCTGTTAATGCTTTTTTTGCATTATTGATAAGGGTATCTTCCTGCATTTTCTTGATCTGGTCCTGCATACTGGTAAGTTCTTCTGTCATAGACACAATCTTTTTTTCCAGACCATCCACATAGGTGCATATCTCAAATACATCATTTGCCTGTTCTTTCATAGTATTCTTTTTTAATAAATCGAGAAGTTCTCTTATGATCTCCTCATTAGTAAGTGTCTTTTCTGCTTCCATCTGCTTTTCCTCCTTATAAACGGGGCAGCATATGCCGCCCCTTAGCCTTAATTATCGAAAAGGTGTATCCTTTTTATCCCTGTCGGGATTTCCGTGGTTCTGTCCGGCATTCTCCCTTGCTTTTTCGTTGCTCTTATCCTTTGCTTTCTCATATTCTGCAATAATCTCATTATAGAGCTTCTCCCTGAAATCCTTTGTGACCGGATAGCAGACATCCTGATAAATCGGTTTGCCGTGCTCGTCCACCTGCTTTGTTTTATAAGAAGGCATTGATACAAAGATTTTCTCTTTGCCCTGAAGGATGTTTACATTATTTACAATGAAGCTGTTTTCAAAGTAAATACGGGCAAGTCCCTTGATATTACTGCCTTCCCTTTCATAAGGTGTTACCGTCACAGAAAACTCCGGCATTTCCTGAGTTTTTCCCTGTGTCTGTGTTTCTGCTTTCTCCGGCTCCCTGATTTTTACATAAGCCTCAAGGATATTAGTATAGAGTTCCTCACGAAACTCTGCCGTGATAGGATTGCATACATCCTTATAAATCACGCTGTTTTTCTCATCACGCTCATTGGAACGGTATCTTGGCATTGATACAAAAAGCTCTCCCTTTTCCTTATTTTCAAGGATTGCGATATTGGTAATCTTGAATGAATCACCAAATACCACGGTCGCAAAACCCTTGATATTGCTGCCATCTTTTGCTCTTACCTCGTTTACCTTAATTGAATACTTCATACGCTGTTCCTCTCTTTCTTATACTTCTGAATTATCATTGTTTTCTGGTATGATAAGCTCACACCAAAGCTGTTCTATCTGTTCACAAGACAATCTGCCATTTAACCAGTTGCCAAGTGTAACAACCATTCCGTCCTGCTCATAGTAGAGCCATTCCTGTGTTTCGATGTTTCCCTCATACACGATAGTCACATCAAAATCAGGCATAAATAATCCTGCCTCCGTATCCCAGATACAGGCAACTCCCTGTCTGAGTGTCAGATTCAGGCTTTCGACATACACAGACCAGCCGCTTACGACAATCTGAAAGTCATCATCAATCTCTGCAATATCGTCCTGAGTGTCGATCAGCTCCTCCATTTCCGATACTGCTTCTTCTATCTCCCCCAGTCGGTATCTCTTATTCATCTGCCGCCTCCTTATATCTGCACCTGACAACAAAACGCATTGTTCCCTGTCCCGGCATTCAGCATTTCACTTCCGGTTTCTTCCATTACCGGGTATCTGATATCTATGCCCGGTATCTCAATAATGCCGATGACACTGCCTTCTTTAAGAATGGCTTCCTCCTCTTTACTAACGGTGGTTTGCTCTTTCTCAACCTCTGACCTTTCATCTTGCTTCTCCTCCAATGTCTGCTCAAATTCATTTATGAGCTGGTTCGTGTTTCTCTCTCCGGTTGTACCCCAGAAAAAAGGGACTGCCATAATGGCAATCCCTGCTGTAATCAGTAGTCCTGTGACCACTTTCCTTATGCTCATAGAGTTTCACTCCTATCTTTTCCTGTTTCTGTCTGGCATATAGATTCCCTTATCCTCTGCAACAATGCCCGCATTTTCTATTCTGTCCTCAGACTTTTCTTCGTCCGGTCCCCCAAGATCTGCGTCCATAGCTTTTGCATTCTCAAGGTCAAGCTGGGCATTTAATTCATACTGCCTTGCAAGTTTTTCTTCCAGTTCTGCACTATATGCAAACGGCTTGTCATACTCCGCCTTTGAAGCCTCAAGATCATTCTGGTACTGTTCAACCTTCTTTTCCAGAAAATCAACATTTTCGTGAAGTCCGTTGAACAGGTTCTCCAGCTTTACCATACTTCCCACCGGACTTGTGGAAAGTTCTGCCTTGTATTCCGTCTTTCCACGAAGCACCATATAGTTGATACTGAGGAAATTCTTTTCCACCAGAAGCTCAAAGCCGTGGAACTTACCGACTGGAGTGGTTTCGCCTGTCTTACATTTGCTGATTGCTTCAAGCATTACGGTTCCACCATCCACTCGCTCTGTATAAGTTGCATTGCCTATGGTAATGGCAAAATCCGGGTTATCAATCAATTCCTTATCCCTTGCCTTTATATCCTCCCTGACATTGGCAAGTTTCTCTGTCGCAGTTTTGATGAGTTTTGGATACTTGATCATAAAATTATCCTGCAATCCGTATCTCTGATTATCATAAGACGCCTTTAAGAGCTTTAATCTCTGGACATCATTGTCAACCTCCATCTTTTCCCTGATTAAAGGGTTGCCTGTAGCAACCGCCTTAATCTCCGCATAAGAAAGTGTTGCCTCATCAATGTCCTCACAGCTTCGGCTCACTGCCTTGCTTGTCATAACCTGACTGATGAAACGCTGCTTGTTTTCCACAAGTGACCAGTTGTATGCATCAAAGGTTTGTTTTGTAACATATCGGTAGATTGCCACCTCATCGTTTTTATTTCCCTGTCGGATACCTCTGCCTTCCCTCTGTTCAATGGAAGAAGGCTTCCACGGGCAATCGACATGGTGCATTGCAACAAGGTGTGTCTGTACATTAACTCCGGTTCCGCACTTATCTGTCGAACCGATAAGGACTTTTTTCTTACCTGTCCTCATTTCCTTAAAGAGTGCATCCCTCTGTGCGTCTGTTTTTGCATCGTGAATAAATGCTATCTCCTCCGCAGGGATACCATACTTGATAAGTGACTCCTTCAGATAATCATAAATCGTAAAGTCCTTGTCCGGTCCCGGTGTTCCAATATCCGAAAAAATAAGCTGACAGCCTATATGACCATCAGCATTTCCTTTTACATATTCTTTCCAGACATTTTCCGCTACCTTATTGAGCTTTCCGTCCGGGTTGTTCGGTGCGTCCTTATCAATCAGTCTTGCGTCTGTTCCAAGAAGTCTTGCTTCGTGCGTAATCTTTAAGAAGTTGTCAACACTTGGATCAACACCCCCGCCCCTTATCCTTTCTGCCCTTACAACAAATTCTTCCATTACCTGCTTCACATACCAGTCCGGCTCCGACTCCACGATAATAGGCTTGCCGCCACGGAGTGCAGGCACATCAAGGTCAAGCATATCCGCTGTCTGCACATCAGCAACCTCACGGAAGATGTTCATAAGTTCCGGCAGATTGGTAAACTTATTGAACCTGCTCTTGAAACGGAAACCACTGCCCTCAACCGTAAGCTCCAGTGCCGTTGTTACTTCTCCGAAGTTAGCCGCCCACGAGTCGAAATGATGAATTCCCATCTCCTCAAGTGCCGATTTCTGCAAATAAAGCTGCATAACATACATCTCACACATTGTGTTGCTTATCGGTGTACCTGTTGCAAATACAATTCCCCTGCCATCATTTATCTCTGATAAATACTGGCATTTAAGCTGCATATCCGTTGACTTTTTAGCCCCACTACTGCTGATTCCCGCCACATTATTCATCTTTGAAAATGTGGCAAGGTTCTTAAAATTGTGTGCTTCGTCTACCATAATAGAGTCAACACCCAGCTCCTCAAAGGTAATGAGGTCATCTTTCCTGCTCTCATCGGTCAGGGATTTAAGCTGTTCCTCCAGCTTTTTCTTCTGGCTTTCCATCTGCTTTACGGTCCAGCGTTCCCCGTTCCGCTCCTTCATATCATCAATCGCATAGGTGATCTCATTTATCTGTTCATTAAGCATTCGCTCCTTTCTCTCTGCCGAAATTGGAATTTTCTCAAATTGCGAGTGCGACATAATGATGCAGTCATAATCGCCTGTCGCAATCCTTGATACAAACTGCTTTCTTCGGCTCTTTTCAAAATCACGCTCCGTTGCAACCAAGATGTTTGCTGACGGGTAAAGCCTTAAAAATTCACTTGCTGTCTGCCCGATAAGCGGCTTTGGCACTACCATAATTGTCTTATTGGCAAGTCCGAGCCTTTTCTGCTCCATACACGCAGCCATCATTTCAAAGGACTTTCCGGCACCGACACAGTGGGCAAGCAGGGTATTTCCTCCCATAAGGATTCGTGCCACCGCATTTTTCTGGTGCGGCTTTAATTCAATCTCAGGGTTCATTCCCGGAAATTGCAAATGGCTTCCGTCATACTCACGCAGGCGGATATTATTGAAGGTTTCATTATAATATTCCACATACTTCTGTCGGCGTTCCGGTTCTGCAAATAACCATTCCTTGAACTTCTCCTTGATCATATTTTGCTTTTCCCTTGCAAGCATTGTCTCATTTTTGTTGACTTCATAATGGTACTTGCCCTCACCATCATCAATCCTGTCCCTGACAGTGACCGTTTTTAAGTTCAGGGTATCCTCAAAAATAGAATAAGCATCCATCCGGCTTGTACCATAGGTTTTCGTTGCCGCCACGGAATGTTTATCCATACTTTTGTTCTCAATGAACCATTCCATACTCATTTTATTCAAGTGTACCTGAATACCGGAATTATAATACTCCGTTCTGATTGCCCTTGCCCTTTTTGGTGTATTAAGCAGCTCATAGATAAACTGTTCATAATCAAGCGGTTCAATCCAAGTTGTACCAATCTTTACATCTATATCCGAGGCTTCAATCCATTCCGGCTGAACTTTCTCTAAGGCTGCGGCATTGGCGGCAAATCTTTCTGCCTGTGGATCGTCGGTATCAGCCGCCATTGCCTTTGCAACACGCAGCTTATCCCTTACATTGCCTGACAGATATTCATCTGCTGTCTCCCAGCCTGCGTCCGGGTTATTTTCATTGTAACGGTCAGGATTAAGAAAAATAATTCCATCGAGTTCCTTTATGAGAGTATCCCTGTCTGTTTCATAAATGGAGAGCATATAAGGAATATTTACATATCCAAACTCATTGACCGATACATTAAGAGCCTCAACTGCAGTTTCTACCCTGTCCACCACGGACTTTGCTTTAATCGTCTGCTTATAAAACATATCAGCCTTCTTCACCTCCCCGTCCTCATTTACTTCTTCCAGACTGCAAAGAAGCGGATAATCGCTGTCATCCCTGAACGCTGTACGGTTTGCTTTGGAAGTGATTGCTCCATACTTTCCAACGAATTTATCATATTTTACATTCAAAAGCTGCTGTTTGTCTGCAAGCTCCTCATCACTACAGCCCTCCATCTGGATATCAATCAGCTCTCTTGTTATCTGTCTGATTTCATCAAGGCTCTTAATACGCCCCTCCGCTGTCGGTGATACTTTCTGCCTTACCATCTCTGAATTTTCCCTGTAGTAAAGTTTTCCTTCAAAGAATGTGTAAGTATAATTTCTGACATCCGGATCAGCGGGAATGACTTCCTCTGTCTGTTCCTCATTATCTGCCAGTCTCTCAAAATCTGTCATCTGTGCTTTGATGTTACTGATTGCCTTATTGAGTGCTTCATACAGATTGAAGTTCTCATCATTATTCACACAGACGGTATATTTGCTGTCCTGTCCGAACATCCTTGTATCATACTGCATTGTACCAAGCATCATCTCCGGGTGCTCTGCAAAATAGGAATTGACTGCTATGCCATCACCTGTGACACCAAGATGTACCCAGTCAGGCTCTATATCAATTTTTCGCTCTCTTTTCTGTAAAAAAAGAATGTCCGCAGTCACCTCAGTTCCTGCATTATCCTTAAATGCAGTATTCGGAAGTCGGATTGCTCCCACAAGTTCTGCCCTCTCAGCCAGATACTTTCGTATAGTCGGATTGCTCTTATCCAGTGTTCCCTTTGTGGTAATCACTGCAACCATACCTCCCGGTCTTGCCTGATCGAGTGCTTTTGCCAGAAAATAATCGTGAATACGGAAGTTATACTTGTTGTACTTTGGATCGAATATCTTATAATCTCCAAATGGCACATTTCCCATAACAACATCAAAGAAGTTATCCGGATATGTGGTGTTTTCAAATCCTGTAATACTGATATTGGCATTCTGGTAAAGCTGTTTTGCTATTCTTCCCGATATGCTGTCCAGCTCCACTCCGTACAGCCTGCTTTGCTGCATTGGTGCTGGCATACTTCCGAAGAAATTACCGATACCCATAGACGGCTCCAAGACATTTCCGCCTTTAAACCCAAACTGCACAAGGGCTGAATTGATACACGTTGCAATCTCCGGCGAAGTGTAAAAGGCATTATTTACAGTTGCTCTTGCCGCACTGTATTCCTCATCGGAAAGAAGCTCTTTCAGTTCTGCATACTCTTTGCTCCACGCAGCATTATTCTCATCAAATGCCTGTGACAAGCCTCCCCAGCCGACAAACTTTGATAAAACAGTCTGCTCCTCCTGTGTTGCAAGTCTGTTTTCTGCTTCAATCTGCTTTAGTGTACAGATTGCATCAATGTTCCACTGGTATCTGGTCTTTGCACCACCCTTTTCTGTTTCCCACAGGTTATAATGGAAATTGAGTTTTGTCTGGTCTTGTGTTTTTTCTTTTCCACGCAGACCTTCCACTGGCGGTAATACTTCCTGTGCAGGTGTTTCAGGGGCAGCCTCCTGTGGTTCGGTATCCTTCTGTGGAATATCTGCCGATACATTCTTATCCTCATCAGAAATTATACGACCATCCGTGTCAATCTTGGTATTCAAGCCATATGCAATCGCCCGTTCTCTGGTTTTAAGACGGCTTTCTCTCACACTGTCCTCAATATCAAAGAACTTGCGGTAAACAGGATTCATCTTTTCCCTGTCAATCTTATTTTTTATGGTCTGATAGATTGCCTTCTGGTCCTCTCCACAGTAAAATGGCTGTTTTACCATATAGGATAAGATTTCATATACCTCACGCCATGATACGGTATCCCCTGCCCTCTCTCCATTTCTGTTTTTGTAGCTTACTTTCACATCTGCACTGCTTAAAGTGTATTCTGTGAGTCCATACTGATTATTGCAATATGCCTTTCTCTCACCCTGAACATTTCCCATCGCTATCTCACAGATCAGTTCCAGCTTATTCGGCATAAATGCAAAATCCGACTGCACCACATCCATAAGGAAAGCACGGAATGGTGTGTAACAGCTACATTCTGACACAAGTATCTCAATGGCATCTCTTAAATCTTTATCCATTGCAGCTACACGGTCAGCATAATCAATCGGCTTGATATACCGTAACTCAGCCGCCTTTCTGTTTACAGCATAACTGTCAGGCTCATCAGGAATAGCATAATCATCAATTTCTGATTTCTCCTCCTGCGTATCAACTTCACGGTACTCTGCGTCAATGACTTCATCATCTTCACGAAGTCCGTCCATTGCAAGCTCATCAATACGAGGTGTCTCCGACTGGTATTCTCCGGTAAGATAAGTACACCGATTTCCTTTTCGACATTCTTCCACGAAACGTATCCTTCTACTTCTCCATCTTCATCTTTCCATTGGATACGAAGTCCCGAACCGTGAAATGTGTCATACCCGTGCAAGCCCAGACCGTCAAGCGGCCAGCTTGCACCCCCCTGACCATATTCTGCCTTGATACGCTTTGCTCTGGTTCCTGCGTCTATCTCTGTCTGATAGATTTCACACACCCTGCCTTTTCCACCGACAAAGCCAGTTCCTTTCATAAGTATCTCTTTTACATACTCACTTGGTACACTCTCTGCTTTCTTTGGATTAAGGTAATTATATTTTCTGGCAAGGGCAGCCTTTTTATCCTCCTCGAACTGACGCATAAATTCATTGTGTCTGGTTTCCTCCGGCTGCTTCACACCAAAACTTGCCTGCCCGTTTTGGTCGAAAAAAAAGGAAGCCTGTGTATATTCGGCTTCCTTACTGACACCCAATGAGTTAATCTCATCAAGCTCTCTATTTAATTCTTCCTGTGTTTCTAATGAAACTTCATCACGATCTGGTGGAGCACTACTTCCTCTGCCTGCATCTTCGCCTGCTCTCTTATCTTCCACATCTCCATTGTCGATGACGGATTCTGTGGCTTGTGCTTCATTAGATACTGTTCCTCCAACTGATCGTAAAGCTGGTTTGCTTCCTCCTCTACTGCCGACATCTTCTCGTACATCTTCCCGAATCTCATCAGTGTCTTGTACCTTGCCGGTTCGTTCTCCAGAAGATACTTCATTGCCATTCTCCCGTATCTGCCCAGCTTCGTTAAATCCTCTGTCTCGTCCGGCATTGTCAGCTCCGGATACAGCAGTCCGTCCACTTCCTTGTAAGTCATTGCTTCTAACATATGATATTCTCCTTTCGCTCTCAATCGTTTGTAAATTCCTACTAAATTCTCTAAGAACACTACAGGAGACATCGCATACAAGGGAACCAAGACGGTAAACTATCTCCTCATCTTTGATATTTACAATCTGACTGAAATCCTGTTCTTGCACAGATAAGTCAAATCCACATCTCGTCCCTACAGCATACATAACACTGGAATATACTAACTGCTCCATATCGCTATCCTGCTGTAAGCCCTTGCGTTTTTCGTTGAATTCCTTTATCACACTACCTGATAGCTGCATTAGTTCGGACATTCTATCCCCGAACTCCTCTTTTATTATATTCCAAACATTTGTTCCTGTAAACTGTTTTAACGTATTTTTTAGTGATTCTCTGTCATCGCTTTTATACCGCTCCATCTGTCCTTCCGATACCAGAAAGTCTGCATAACTTTTCAGGTTTTCCCCCTCCAGATCCCAAGTCAGCTTCACATTCTTTCCGCCTGTATCACTGATATCGAAAATATATCTCATACGGGGATTAAGTGCCCTTGAGGGGAAGATAGCACAGCCCTTTGCTCCACGCTTTACATATCTTCCCACTTTCTTCCAAGTGTCATAATCTGCCATAAGGGTACTTTTCTCCGGTGATCTCTGAGCTGTTACCATAACGATATTATCAAATTCATAGCGATATAACTGACCAGCAACTTTTAATACATCTTTCCAGTTCTTTTCAGAACGGGTGATGTTGCTGATTTCTGAATCATATATCGCTTTGACCTTCATATCAACACTCATGTGTCACCCTCCTTTTACTTCAGTAATTCTGCAAACATTTCCTTAAAGAGCTTTGACTCCTCCCCGTCAAGCTCAATCACAAATTCTGCATCAACCGCCTGTCCATCACATTTGCCCTTTCCTTTTACAATCTTTCGCATAATCCTGAGAAGCACATAACACTGCTTTGACTTGGCTATGCTCTGCTTAAAGGCAAGTCCGTCGCTGTCAGCCGACTGCTGTGTCTCATAGACAATCACATTCAGCTTTCTGCTGATTTCCTCAACTTTCTCATATGGAATACTGACAGACGATTTTACCTCTCCCGGTCTTTCCCATTCCTTATGAAGTTCGTTTAATAAAAATTCCATATCCTTAATAACTGCTGTCTGCTCATTTTTCATCGTGTCTTTCCTCCATTTTCCTTTAATGAAGAAGGGAGCTGTTCTTCGCTGTATGGCGAAAAATCAACTCCCTTCATATCCTCCGCATCAAGGACTATCTGTTCTGAATAATACATATCCATTGCCTTGTTTATGGCATCGTCAAGTGACTCTGCCTTTACTGTCTCTACCCTTGAGAGAACTTCTTTTATCTCAATATCAAATTCTTTTTCCATTCGATATCAGCCTCCAATTCCATTTTTCCTCATCGGCTCTTTTTTTCTTTTACCTGTCTTTCCTTAAAACCTTCATCATACTTTCCATCTTCAAGCCTGTCATAAAAATATTCCTCCTCTATCGTTCCAAATTCCTTATACATCTGGTGCAGGAAATCATTCTGCATATTTTTTGGAATATCATCATCCTTTGACAAATCCTGATAAAAATAAAACTTCTGCTTGAGTTTCGCCCTGTAATCATAAACATCTTTTATCTTTTCAGGTGTCCCGTATTCTCTTTTATATGCCTTAAAGTTGGTCTGCGAAAGTGTGGAACCAAGATAAATCCCGTGCTCCCACGATACCCCAATCGTTGTGTTATCCTTAGTTGGCTCCTCGTCTTTCGGATATCGCTTATACTCTGTTGCTCCAAGAGCAATCGTGAGAGAGCCGCTTTTCATATCCATTACCACAAGATTGCGTGGAGATAATGCTTCAAGTACCATATAATCGTGGTCATTAAAATTATGAAATGTCTGCCCCCTTTCAAATGTCCTGTCGCATTTTTCATAATGCAGGATAAAGTCATCTATCCAGCCTCTATCCGTCATTCCAATCTCATCCATCTTTGTAATACACTCTGGGGAACTTGTTGCCTTATCAAAGTAAAATTTCTTTGAATCATTATAATATCCTTGCAAAAAGCGTCCCAGTTCCACATCATCTCTACAGAATTTTGCAAAAACTGTAACATTTGCTGCCCTGTAATACTCTGTAAAACCTTCCGCAAGCGTTCTTCCAAGAAGCAGCATCTGATCTGCAAGCTCTGACATATCATCAATGGCAACGAACTTCTTATAATCTTCCAAAGTCATAAGCATATTTCTTTCTGTTCCCTTATAATTCTCCATTACAAGAATCATATCCTTTAAATCCATTCTTACCTCCTGTCCCAGAGAGGACTTTCGCCCTCTCTGCCAATTTTCTATGGTCTGCCAATTACTACAATCTTTCCGACACTTGCCACATCACGGTAAACTACGCCAACTCTTTCATTCAGGGCTTCTACCACCTTGCCATTGCCGACATATACTGCCACATGGCTGATATTCTTATATCTTCCGTTGTTTGTGAAACTGTAAAAGATAAGATCACCAGGCTGCATTTCATCATAAGATACGGTCTTTCCTGCTTCATCAAGTCCCTGTGCTTCTGCCGCTGCTGTAGTTGCTCCTCCATAACTGATATTCACACCTGCATCCTTCCATGAATAATACGCAAGTGAACTGCAATCATAATAATTGCCACTATCTCTTAGTTCCTGACTGTAAGGATAACCCACTCTGTGAAGGGCATAAGAGCAGACTGCTTTCTGCCTGCTATCTGTAATACCACTGAGGATTGCATTTATTTCATCCTCTGTCATGGAACTTACTCCGGGGCTTCCACCGCCTCCACCGCTTCCACTTCCAGCATATCCAAGCTGTCCCATAAACTCAGGACTCATGATCTGCTCAAGCATTTCTACCTGATCAGAATTAAATCCATAAACGGAAATCATATCTCTGTATGATTTGAGCGTAACATTTACATACAGTACCGACTTCGTAACAGTTGTTACATTGCCATCTGCGTCTGTTTCCTCCACATCTTTTGTTCCACTACTTGTAGTATAAGAACACATATCATTTACTACAGTCTGCAACCACCCCTTTGATATATCATTCATAATTGTTGCAGTATCGCCTACACCATACTTAACCATGTAGACCGCCATAATGTCGTAGTAGTTACTTGGATTTTCATCCATTCCCTCATAATCTACATACACCAGTTCGCCAAAGTCATATCCGGTATGTTCATTCACTTTGGTATTCACATCACGGTTAAATTCAGACACATAAGCACTTGTAACTGTCTGCACTGTATCTCCTGACTCCAGCGGCGGTAAAAATAAGGCAAATGGTGAATTATAAAGAATCGCTATCACAGCAATAACCGGAACTGCAACGATTACCACTAAAAGAACCAACAGCAAAAGTACAAGTCCGATAATCGGAGCTGCCGCCTTTATCCAAAGAACTGCCTTTTTTACAATCAGATCTTTTACCAGTTTTACAACACTGTCCGTCTGATTTTCCTGTTCTTTCATCTTATCCAGAAAAAATTTAATCTTTCTGCTACGGTTCGCTGCTTTCACATCCTTCGCCTCGATAGATACACCTGTGGCATAGCCTGCCGCCATGCCGACTGCTGTACCTGCTCCCGGTGCAACCGCTGTACCTGCGCTGTGGTTGCCGCTTTTGCCGTAGTTTTGGCAGTTTCTTTTGCAGTGTTCTTAGCAGTTTCTTTCGCTGCTGTCTTTGTCGTGTCACCGGCAACCTTTTTTGCCGTATCACTGGCAGCTTTCTTTCCCATCTTTTTTGCCAGTTTCTTTCCTGTTTCTACCTTCTTGATACGCCTCTTTGCTTCGGCTGCCGCTTTCTTTCTGAAAAGTGACGCTCCCCTTGAAGCAGTTCCCGTAACCGGACGGCTTACTTCATATGCAAGATAAGCTGCCTGTGACACTTCCTGCCCGCCTTCCACCTGCTCTGTAACTGCTCCAGCCGCAAGTGCTCCCGTTCTTCCTGCTATATGAAGATTGGTATTCTTCGTCTTGATAGAAGTATTGGACTCCCGTATATTTCTCTTAAATTTTGAAGGTTCCTTTTCTTTCTTCTCTGCCTGATGAATGGTACTCTTACGATAAGACTTCTTTTTACCTGTATCATTTATCTTTGCACTGGCAATTTTCGGACCACGCTGTACGGTGTAAATGTTACTGCCCTTAATTTTAGCCTTCTTCGGTTCATGCATATGAATCTTAGCTTTTTTCTTAGTGTGAATGACCATAGGCTTGTCATCCACTTTTTTTATCTTCAATGTTCCCACCTTCTTTCTGTATCCTTAAAAAAGGTAAAAAAGTAGCCATCCGGAACTTAGTCCAAATGGCTGATACATTGCAATTCTAATCAGCAAATTTTGCCTCCCTTTTCTTCTGCTCCGCAATCTTTTCGTGGATATTGGTGTTATACAGTCTGTAAAGGTCAGTGTCCTTGCTGATCTGGTTATCAAACGGAATTACCACGGAACCACACTTGATAAGTCCCATTCCCGATGCAGTATTGGTTACGAAACGAAGCTGTGCCTCTGATACACCGATAACCTCTGCCATCTTGGAACTGTCTGTATTCGCCTGCTTTAAGAGTGCAACAAACTCAGAGTTTGCAAGCATTGTAGTGGCGGTGTAGTTCTGTAAAAGGTCGTAGGGTAGGGCAAAGGCGCCTTATTGCATAAACAACAGGTTTCCTACACCCTCCCTCGGAACCGGACTTACATGTCTCCATGTATCCGGCTCCCCATTAGTAATTTACATATCGCTTATTTATGGATTCTTCTATGACAATCACTACAAACCACTAACGTTTTTCTGCGCTTAGCTTTCATAGTCAATTCCCAATCAGAATTACCCAATTCGTTTAAGTTTCTTACTACATGCACCTCATATAAATCTGCATGCTTTTTCCCACATAGTTCACAAACGCCAGCATTTAACCTTTGTCTGATTGTGGATTTCCAATTGAATTTTGTTCTTTGGAACACGATGTCACTAGCCTCGCCTCTTTTGCAATCAGCGATTTTTACAGGTCGCACTCTCTTTGTTCCCTCTTTGGTTTCATAGGGAACAGACCATGTTTTTCCGTCCTTGTACTGTCTGATAATTTTGTGAATTGTAGATTTATGCTTATTGGCTATCGTTTTCAAACAGCTATATTCCATTAAATAACAGAAATAATCAAGGGTATGGTAATCAACCGCTAAATTATAATAATTCAACAATCCTCTCATTTCTGCATTGTACTGTTCCACTATCTCACTGTCGGACTGATTTAAAAGTGCTGTTCTGTGGACTGGCTTAAATTTGCCATCTTCTGTCTGAATAATGGCTTTCTTTGCAAACATAAATTTCTCTATCTTTTCCGTATGAGGAATTGTAAGAGCAACTTTGAGGTGTAAGGAACGTGACTTACGCCACTTTCCGTTTTTCATCTTATAGCCCTTTATTTCCTGACTTCTTCGGACACAAATATCATATCCTAAGAAGCGTACCTTTTCAGAGCTATGTGTTATCAGCGTTTTTTCTTCACTAAGTGTCAATTTCAGTTCATTATTCAGAAATTCCGCTATTTCCGCTTTGAGTGCAATGCACTCTTCCTTTGTTCCGCACACTCCTACCAACCAATCGTCGGCATAACGCACAAACGTAAATTTCTTGTTTGTCTGTGGGTGGCATGGTATCTTATGAATTTCCTTTTTCAGATGTTTATATCGGTCAATTAATTTTTGCCTTTCATTGACATCATCTGTGTGGTCAATCCAATAAGATATTTTCTTCATCTCATTATCCATTTCTCTGTATTCGGGTGTTTTTCGTTCTTCCGCTTTTCTTGGCTTATCAAATCTTTTCTTGATTTCCTCAAACTTTTGGTCTAATTCATTCAGATAGATATTTGCAAGTATCGGAGAACAAATACCGCCTTGTGGAGTACCGCTGTACGTTTTATTATATTTCCAATTCTCCACATATCCCGCTTTTAGAAACTGGCGAATAATGTTCAGAAACTTACTGTCTTTGATTTTTCTTGCAAGAATATCAATCAATATTTCGTGGTCGATATTATCAAAACAACCTGTTATATCGCCCTCTATAAACCATACAACGCCTGTGAAGTCAGAGGAAATCTGACGTAATGCTGTATGACAACTCCTGTTTGGTCTGAAACCATGGGAGTGGTCGTGAAAGACTGGCTCATAGATTGCTTCCAGTATCATTCTGACAGCTTCTTGCAATAGCTTGTCCCTAAAGGACGGTATTCCCAACGGACGCTTTTTCCCATTTTTCTTCGGGATATATTCACGCCTTACGGGATTTGCCCTGTAAGTTCCATTCTGTAAATCCTGGATTAGTTCCTTAATATATAATTCGCTGAATCCGTCTGCGGTATCATCATCAATACCTTTTGTTGTTGCACCTCTGTTTGCATAGAGTTTTTGATAGGCGGCATAATAAATATCTTCACGTAGCAAATATCTGTACAGCCTTGTGAATACACCGTCTTTGTGTTCTTTAGAACTTTTTGCGATACGCTCTAAAATCTCTGATGTTGGTTTCATTGAGGTTTCTCCTCCCTTTCATTCTTACAATTTTAGATGTTACTAACTAGCTCCCTTCGCCATGTAGACGCTATTAACGCCCTCGGACTACTACGGAGCTTCCGTTACCATATCAGACAAATGAGCCTGACTTAGGCAATCCCCAGTTAACACTGTGTATAGGTTTACGAAGATTGTCGGACCTGCTTCCAGTTCTTTATGACGTGTTCTCACGCCTGTCCCATAACATAATGATAGTTGCTTTATCGTAGTCGATGATAAAACAGTGTTATGGCATGGGTTTCAAGGCTTATTCCCATATCTGCAAAAAACAGAAACTCGAACCTCACATTCGATAAATACAATCTAATCCTCATATCTTCTTATCATTGGAGTACAGTCGCACCTAAAGCCTTTTGGTGACTAACCCCTTTCTCACCATGCGATGTTCCCGTATGGTGTTTCCACCAAGTCGGTAAGGTGAGTTGATTCGCTCACTATCATAAGCGGTAGCACCTACGCTACTTTACACAATGCCCTATCTGGGCGCACCACGACGTTCTGGGTGATACCCGTGCACAGTCCACCTTGTTTCCTCACCTTCTTCCAGAGCTGCTGTAAATATTTTGCAGAATACTCCGAATTAAGCAGGACATGGAACTCATCAATATAGAGCCAGGTTGCCTTGCCCTTCTGCCCGTTTTCTACAATTCTGTTTTGAATAGACTCCATCATAACAAGCATTGTGATAGGACTAAGCTCCGTGCCTAAGTCCCTGATACCATATACCGTGAATCGGTTATCTACATCAACATTTGTCTGGTGGTTAAAGATATTAAGGGAACCATTTACAAAAAGTTCCAAAGACAATGCGATATCCTTTGCTTCGTCCTCCGGCTGTTCCATAAGGATATCGTAGAAGTCACTCATTACCGGAATATACTTTTCCCTGCCCCTTGCAATGTCGATATACATCTTTCTCACGCAGCGGTCAATGATTGATTTCTGTCTGGAATTTAAGCTGTCCCCGATACACTGCTCACAAAGACCAAGCATAAATTCCCCTTTTTCCCTTATCATTCCCTTTGAATCATTCGGATCAAGACTCCACACATCCATCTCAAGCGGATTTACATAATTGTCCGTGTATGTGGACATATTTACCACGGTTCCACCATAAGTCTGTGCAATATCAAAATATTCGTTCATCGGATCAATGACGATAATCTCATCATCTCCCGACAAGAATACGCTGCCCATTTCCATCTTACAGAAGAATGATTTGCCGGAACCCGGCACTCCGAATACAAAGCCATTTCCGTTTATCAGCTTCTTTCTGTTACCGATATTTACATTCTTACTGATCTGGTTGATACCGTAATAATTACCTGTGCTGTCATTCAGTTCCTGCACATTAAACGGCATAAGCACCGCAAGCGAC
Source organism: Clostridium sp. AM49-4BH (assembly GCF_003478335.1). GTDB lineage: Bacteria > Bacillota > Clostridia > Lachnospirales > Lachnospiraceae > Butyribacter. The sequence goes on along the minus strand of NZ_QUFB01000005.1, from coordinate 83,860 downwards.
TGGGTAAGAAGGGTACGCATTGTTTCCACCTGTCTTACACCAATCGGAAGTGCCGTGTTGAGTGCTTCCCTCTGCTTTAAGTAGTGTGTATCAATCGTACAACTGTTACGCTTTCCGATAGTCTCCACTGTCTCACAGACGCTATCAAGCTCTTTTTTGCTCTCTGCCATAAGAATAATAGTAACTCCCACGAAGAAAAGGCACTGGTCATTCTCACGGACATCATCCATAATTGCCTCAATCTCTTTTTTCTCCGTTCTCTTTGCATAAGAGATTTCTGTGGAGAAGTCATTGTTCTTATTACGGACTCTCTGCTGCTTGATAATATCCGACTCAATACCAAGGTATTTCTTCTGAAGCACCTTTGTGGTCAAATCCTTTGGCACAGGCACTACATCAATACTGGTAATGGAGTGGACAGGAAGGGAAGTAATCTCATTGATAAATCTGTCAGATAAACTGCTGGGATACTTCTTAATGAAAAGTGCCTTGCAGTATTTACTCTCGTCCTCAAAATGGTCTGGGAAATATTTCACCATACCATTACATAAATCATTCTTAAAATCTGCTCCGACCTTCTTTGCCTTTTGATATCAAAATCAAAACTGCCCTCATCGCCAAGATGGTAATAGTCATAGAGCACTTTCAGCCTTTCATTGCCGTTAAGCGGCACAATCTCCGCCCCCAGTTCAATGAAAGCCTTGTGTATTGTTGCCTCAAGTGTGGCAAACTGTGCCTTTGCCTCCTCAAAGTTCTTTCTCTCAATCGTGATCGTCAGGTATCTTTCCTGTTCAATCCCCTGTCTGCCCTCAATAATCTTCTCCTCAATAATGTCATTGTAGATTCTTCGGTAATTATTGAAGCCATCGTTTTTCTCTGTAATAAGAACCTTATCACGAGGTCCTCCATATTTTTGTTCTTATTGTTAATCGTAATCTTATAATTACAGTCCAGCGAATTTAAGAATTTGCAGTATCTTTCAAAAATGCCGATCTGCTCATCCTCCGTTGCCGTTGTGTAATTGATGTCCTGAAAGCGGTAACACTTGGAATACTTATTCCTGCTTACTTCAAAAATACCGTTTTCAGCCACCGCCATAATCTCTATGGTTTCCTGAATGGATTTAGGTGTCTTATACAAAGGCTCACTCGCCTTCTTTAATAACTTAAATCCGTCTGTAAATAAACCCATGTCTCTAACCTCGCTTTCTTATAATGAAAGCCCGCCGGGAACTTCACCCTGCGGGCTGTGTTCCCGACCTTTCGGTCAGATACTATTCGTTTCTAATGCATTGCCTTATATACTGCAATGCCTGCTACTGCCGCCACGATGACTGCGACAAGTCCAAACAGCATGTTTCTCGTCTTTTTCTTCATTGCTTCAAACTCCTCCTGCTTCTTTACAGCCGAATCAGCTGTTACAGTCTCCGGTTCAGCCTTTCTGCCTTTCTTCTTTACCTGTTCATTCTGTTCTGCTTCTAACTGCTTTATTGCAGGCTCTCCCTCTGTTGATACATAGGTAAGTGCCCTGTTACCAAACATAAAATGCAGTTTCTTTCCCATATACTCGTAGAAATTCATCCCGTTAAAGGAATAGAATCCGCCAAGAGCAATCGGTGCCACACATGGAATTGCCACATAAGCAGAACCAGTAAGACCGATATATTTGTAAAGAAGAAGGACAATACCGCCACCAACCACTACACTTGCAATGGAAAATATAAGCTGCCTTGCAGTAAGTCCCATCGCAACCGATTCCTGATAGCGGTCAATATCCTTGTTTACTTCGATTACCATTGTCGCTTCCTCCTATCTTGATAAATCCTTTTTCTCCGGCTTTCTTGTCATTCCAATATTCGCCTCATACTTATCCATTCCATCCGGACACAGTTCCCTAAGCTTGTCTACATTGAACAGATAAAGAGGATATTCACAGAACCCGCTCCTTTGCGTGAATCCAGTAAACTCTCCAAGGTCGTTATCTGTAATAAACTTTTCAATATCCGGCATGTCATTCACATTCAGATATCCGCAGTAATTTGGTGCTGCAACCGACAAATTCACAGTCACATCCCCAAAAGGCTCCTCATATCCATCTTCATTACACATAAGACCGATAAACATTGCCCTGTTATTCATATACTGCTGGATATCAAATGTCACCTGCGTTTCTCCGGTTATACTTGAATTATAAGTAACCTGTTTCTTTTCATTATCCATTTCTACCTCCTTCTATAATCCAAATGCCTTGCTTGTAAGTGTCTGTGCACCCTTCACGCTTCCAACAGTCATTGCTATCGTAAATGTCATTTCACACAGATATATAAGTGTCTGTGCCCAGTCAGCATAACTTCCTGTAAATGCCGGAAGTCCTGCATTGATAAATGCATTACATACCACAATCGCAAGTGCCATCGTTACTGCCTCAAACACACATGACAAGAAATATTTACAGTAGGTAGCCATTGTATGACTGACCATTCTGTTTCCTGCCATCGTGGAGCAGGCAATCGCACCAAGCGGCACAATAATCAGAATCTTTAAGAACCTGAAATACACTGTGTAGATGATAAAAAATCCACAGATAATAATGATGATTGCAAGCAAAGCTGTAAGTATCAGCATTACCAGACTTTCACCAAATCCGAGTCCCTTAATGATGTCTGCCTGTGTACTGTCAATGGCAAGCTGCATCGTTGTCCCGGCAGATATAAGTCCCACCAGATTTCCTATGGAAGTAAAAAATGCTTTCATAATCGTGACATTATTTGCAACAAACCATTCTGCAAGTCCCAGTCGGATAAGCATACGCAGGATTGATTCAAACCTCATCTCATCTTTTACGTCTATGCTTTCCGAGCAGAAACCGATAACAAAGAACAGCACAACAAGGGAAGAGCCGACCGCTACAAAGACCGGCTCAATACCCTCAATGACTGCCCAGGGACCTCCGCCCTTGAAACTGACCGGTGACTGTCCAAGCATTGCAAAGACCAGGGATATCTGATTGTTCCAAAACCCAAACACCGCCTCAAGAAGTGCAAGGATCTTGTCTCCAAGCTTAAAAATATCCATACTTGTTATTCACCTCTTTCCTTTTACTAAAAGGGGAAATACATTTCCCCAATCTTAGAAGCCTAAGAATGTCAGAACTGTTGAAATACCAGCCATCATGACACCTGCCACAATCCCTTTCAGAGCGGAGTTCATGGTAGATGAATCCTGCTGCTGATATGCTTGTGCGAACTCCATGACATTCTTTGCAAGAATAATGACACCAACAGCACCAATGACTGCAATAATAAGTGTCTTTAAGTTCTCAAGTGGCTGTGTTACTGCGGAAGTACCTGTACCTGCTGCAAAACAAGTAGTGCTCATAAGCATTACTCCCATAAGTGCTCCGGATACTGCCGGAACGAATCTCTTTTTTAAGTGAATGAATCTACTCTTCATGCCTTTCTCCTCCATCTGATTGTTGTTTGTTGTTGAAATAACCTGTTCTTTTCTCATGTTGTTTAATCTCCTTTTTTGAAGTGACAGAAGCGGAAAAAGCCAGAAAGGAATACACATATTCCAATCCGGCTAGCTTTCCGAACGGAATATATGCATTCCTTTCTGTCCTGTTGATAGTTACTCTATGATAATCAGGCAATGCCTGTTGTACTGGTTAATCGGGCTTTCCCCGATGCGTTTTTGCTGTGACCATCTCCTTTCAAGGTATGAAAAAAAGCACCTTAACCATATGGCTAAAGTGCTAATTTACTCTCAAATTTGCTTTATTCTAAAAGCATTCCATCAATTATTGCAAACTTTGTCTTAAATATAGATCTATTCTGGCAATATCGTAATATGACATCCTGTACATAAGGTCTTGTACAATAACTGTCTACCACAATCTGTTTATCTTCCTCTTTCTCTATCCTCTTAAATATGCCTTTTTCATTCCAATCCGTCTTTACAGCATCTACTAAATCATTACTCATCTCAAGATGTGATAAAATCGTGGAATTCAACTCGGTTTCTTTAATTTCAGATATTTGTCCATAGTCATTAAGTTGCTTCAATTCTCTCTTAATTGCCTCCGTGTAACTTGTCATATTATTATCTCCTATCAATAAGTATTCAGGTGTTACATCTAGTGCCTTTGCTAGTTGTAAAAGATTATACGCACTTGGCTCTTCATTGAGTCTACCTTGTTCATAACGTCGTATACTCTGAACAGATATATTTGTTATCTTACCCAGCTCTTCCTGTGTATAGTTTCGTATATTACGCAACTCTTTTAATCTATCTGCAAAAGTCTTTTCCGTATTCATCCTGTACCTCCAATATAAAATAATTTCTGTCTTTTGTAACTGCTCACATGTTAGTAGTCCAATAAGCTGAAGCATACCATGTGAGCAAATTATATCATATACTCTGTAATATATCTAAAAACATTACTGCTTCTTTCGATATGAACTCATCTTCTCCACAGTAACCTCCGGATAAAAGTAAGTAAGAATCGTTGCCTTCGGAACTCCTGCCGCAAGTGCCTTCTTCACTTCCTCTTTCTGCTCCGGTGTATATGACCAGTGCAGCATTCGGTTTGTGATTGTATCCTCCCACTTAGGCTTTTCCCTCTCAGGATTCCTTACAGGCTTAGTACCAGCACTTCCATTAGAAGAGTTAGCACATTCTGTAGTATCAGACTTCTGTGACTCATCGACATACTCAAGCTCATTTGCCTGCTCCCTGTCAATCTTTGCTTTCTGCTCTGCCTCATCCTGCATGGAGAATCTTCTGCTTAACTCCGCATCACCAAGCATCATAAACTGCTCATAGGTAAGAGAATCTATATACACATTCTCGCCCTTATCCCTCAGCTTTTCATAATACTTAACTGCCTTGTCTGAAAGAATCTCAAATGGCGGACCGATAAGATTATCTGCTCCTCTTATCTGATGAACATAAGGCTCTCCCTTGCCATCTGCTGTCTGGTTAAACATCGAATGATTGAACGGTATGAACTTATTGTCCATGATAGGATCAAAACCACGGATAAAGATAATACATTTCTTATTATCCAGCTTTCTGACTTCATCGGGTGTAAACAATTCTCTGCCTAATACATCATAGTTTCTTGAAGAGCTTCCCTGTCTGCCCTTTGTTTCTCCACTTGACTTCTTATCAATCGTACCTTTTCCAAGCAGCTCTGACACATACTTATGCGTACTCTGCTCGTTTCCACCGAGATAGATGAACGTATCGCAGTTGCCGGGAATTGTCTCCCAGGTATCTTTAAAAAGTGCTTTTAACTGGGCAAAGTTCTGAATAATGATAATACTTGAAATCTCACGGCTTCGCATTGTCGATAACAGTGAACAGAAGTCATCTGGCAATGCGACATTCGCAAATTCATCTAACATAAATGTCACATGGATTGGCAGCCTTCCACCACAATTAAAGTCTGCCTGATAGTACAATTCCTGAAATATCTGCGTGTATAACATACCGATAATAAAGTTATAGGATTTGTCACTATCCGGGATTACACAAAAGAGTGCTGTCTTTGTCTCCCCATCTCCGTTTACACCAATACCGATATCGGACAGATTAAGCTCATCTTTGGAGAGTAATCGTAAAACCTGCTTATTTTCAAGAAATGCAAGTCTTGAGTTGGCACTGATGATAATGGAACGGACGGTATCTCCTGCACCTCTCATACATTTGTTGTACTGCTTGACTGCCGGATGATTGGCTCCGAGTGGGGAACTTTCCTCTAAAAACTTCATACGCACATCCAGCTTTGATGCCTTCCCCTGCTCTGTAACCTCTGCCTCTCCAAGAAGTTTAAGTACTGTCTCAAAGTTTCTCTTTGCCGGCTGTACCTCCAGCCACACATAATAAAAGATAGCCTGTAAGAACAATCCTTCCGCTTTTTCCCAGAACGGATCACTTGGTGTCGCTCCCTTTGGTGTCGTATTGCTGATAAGGTTTGTAATCAGCTTGACCACATCTGTTTCCTCTCTGATATAGGAAAATGGATTGTAACAGTCTGATTTATCCATCTCTAACAGATTAATGACTTTCAGGTTATATCCGTTATTTTTTAACATCTGCCCGCAGCTTCTAAGGATTTCTCCCTTTGGATCGGTACAGATAAAGGAACAGTTATGCGGCATCTGCATCAGATTCGGCTTTACTTCATAAAATGTTTTTCCTGCTCCGGAACCACCACAGATAAGGATATTTCCATTGAGCTTGAGTCTCCTGAAATCCAGCGACATCTTCACATTCTGGCTGAGTATCCGGTTGAAATTTTCATCCTTATCTGCAAGTATCTTGTTGACCTGCTTCGGATTTTCAAATCTTGCCGTACCAAATTCTTTGCCAGGCATATAGTTTCTCTGACTGGTGTAATACATGACAATAGCCATCGCATAGATACCTAATGCAATGGCTACTGCTTTTACTGTATTGGAATTGTAATAATTGGCAAAAGGAACAGCACATACCTCATTGAATCTGTCCATAAATTCATTAAAGGCAATCCCTTCCGTCCACGCACCATTTATCAGATAACCAAGATACCCTGCTAACACTGCACCCACAAGGATGAATATCAGTGACGGCATTTTCTTTGTTGTCTGCATAGGCTGCTACCTCGCTTTCTTTGTGGTAACAGTTTTCTTCTGTGTGGTCTTTTTCTGCTGCTTCTGCACTTTCTCGTAACGCTCCCTGACAGATGACTCCACCTTGTCGTAGTGAGTATAAAGCTCGGTTCCTTTCTGGGTTGTCACCACACGATTCTGCTCATCGTAGAGCTTATAATCCTTGGTTGAATCAAGGAAGGTAAGCATTGTCTTTCCACCATGAATCTCCATGATGTTTTCCTTACGGAGCCATACATATCTTGCCTCTTCTCCCCATGTGCCGGGAACTCTGGTCTTAACAGCATGGTCATTTTCTTCGATAATCAGCTTCTTGCTGATTGTCACATCTGACAGGTTCGCATTTTTTGATGCTGCAACTGCCCTCATTCTCTCAGCAAGGTCCTGATAGCCTCTGACACGGTTGATAAATGCATCCTTGTCCATCATGACTGTATGGGTGCCATCCTCATTCTTGCTGCCAAGCACACCGATTGTCTCAAGCTGTTTGATAACACTTTCAGCCTGCTCACCATTGATACTGAAATTCTCCTTGACCTGATCCACACTGATAGCTTTCTTTTCCATTGCAAACATTCCGACCTTTTCGATCAGTCCGTCAATAGCGGTATTAACCCTATCCCCTTCTATCGTGTGGCTTTTCTCGTTTCCCTGCTGTTTCTTCAAAAAATCCATCAGCTTGCCAAGGGATTTTTCATCTCCATTCTTCAGATAATCGTCAAATGTGGCAATCTTACCAAACTTGAGCTTCTGTATCATCATATTCACACGGGGAACTGCCTCAGTATGGAAGATAACCTCACTCAGTCCATCTTTCCTGTTACAGTCTGGAAGTACCGAATACAGGATTCCATACTTCTTTGCCATCTTTTCAACCTTTTTCATATCTTCGGTATTAAACTGCAACACCTGTAAATCGCCACCTTTTAAGATCAGCTTTCTCATGGATGTCTTGCCAAGTGACTTTTCATAATCAAGCATCCCTTTTAAGAAATCTATTGCCTTCTGCATGGCAGCAATGCCGCCGCTTCCTACCTTCATGGCAATCTCAATGCCATCATAAGCTACACGGATGATCTGCACCGCTTCCTGAATCTCTTCTGCCATTATCGCACCTCCACTTTCTCTCTGACTGTTGTTTTAAGTGTTTCTGTCTCTGTAGTACGGATTTCCTCGGCTGATACATCAATACCATAAGCAGTCAAAATATCTGCCAGATGATTGATTGCTTTCTCCTCCTCGATACGATACATTTCAAGTGCCACAAGCAGGTTTTCCACCTGTTCCACCCATGCAGGCTTCATATCATATTTAGACCTGTATGTGACCATAATCTCGTCCGACTCAGCCTTATCCGCTGAATGTGCCAAAGCTTCAATAAGAGAAATCGTGTCTTCCTTGCTGCCGCTTCTGAATGCGAACTGGACAACAAAGTTTTTCTCTTCCTCTGTAAATTGATGCTCCACACCATTCATCTCTGTTACTGCTTCATTTACTACTGCTAAATTCATAAGTTCCTCCTAATCTGCCATGCTGTTTTCAAGCACAGCAATCTCAATGATCTCCTTCATCTTTTCCGCTGAAATGTTGTTGTTTATAAGCTCTACAAGCTGTGACTCAGTAAGTCCCTTTTCTATTGCACTCTTAATCTGCACAAGCTGCGCCGGAACAAGGTCTCCCGATGCAACCAGCTTTACAATGTCTGCCCTTGACTTTTTCTTAAATGACAGTCTTGCAAAAAGGCTCACCACTCCGCTGTTGCTGCTCTTTCTCACACTTCTCTCAATCGGAAGTCTCTGCACCACATTTCCAGTACCATCAACTACCGGAATCTGATAATAGACCGGAATCCCGTTTGCCACAGCCTGCATATTCTGAGGAACTGCAACTGTATCAACCATCTTTTTATCTGCCTGTGATACGGACTGGCTTTCCTGCGGCTCTGCCTTACTTTCTGCTTCTTTTTTATTCTCTGTGGCAACACTTATGATCTTATCTTCCAATGACTCTATTCTGTCTCCCATACGCTTCATCTCCTTATCCTTTTTCTCAATATCATCCCTGAGTCTTGCAATCGTACTGCTTGCCTTATTCAGTTCATTCTGCTGACTGTTGATAAGAGCATCCTTATCCTGGTTCTCCTTGACCAGACGCTCCCTGACTTCCTCATCATCTTTGGAAGTTTCTATTTCAGAAAGCTTCTTATTCAAGGCATCATACCTTTCATTCTGGTGATTGATCTTTTCAACCACTTCATCCATCTGAGCTACAAGACTTTTCACATACTCTAAATCCTGTGGCATCTGCTCTTTGGCTTTATTAAGCTTTTCTAATACCACATCAAACATCCTGCGCATATTTACTGCTGTATCATCTTTTTGGACTACCTCTCTGATTGCATCAATCGGCACACCTTTTTCATAGTAATCCAATGCTGTCTGCATCTTAGGTGCTGCCATCCTGCTATCTTTCAGCAGCGTTAACAACTCTTCTGATACACCCTTATGCAGGCATTTTGATAACACCTTCATCTGTTCAATGTCATAACTTTTGTTAAGATACAGACCGATTTCATCATCAGTCAGTCCATATTCATAATCGCTTTTGACAAGAGCAATGACCTCACTGTCCATATGCTTATTACGAAGAATCTGTATCTTTCTCTCAATCGCCATTTCACTTAATGGCTCTCTTTTTTCTTCCATATATGCCTCCTAACCACTAAAAAAACAGCCTAACGTATCGGCTGTTCTTTTCTGTCTCTTATTGTTTCTTTGTCATACTGCTTCTCTTCTGCCGAAGCTGATACAGTAAGTTCCTTCCATATTGATTTTCCAAGGCTAAGTTCCTTTGATACCGCCCGTTCTGCCTTACAGTCCTGTGCATACTTGCTCTCATATTTCTTTCTAAGACTCTCGACCTCTTCCACACTGTATCCCTGTGCTAAAAGTTCAGTGTTAAGCCTTTCCCATGCATTGTGCTCATCTTCAAAGAAGGTATCCCCACTCTGATAACACGATTCCGCATCATCAAGCTCCCGGATCTGTTCAGCCTTGTCAAAAATATCTTTGAATCTTTCCTTAGCCTTATAGGTCTTACTCTTTTCCTTTGATGCTTCTTTCTTCTTATCCGTCAGATTATCAAGTACCGAAACAAGTTCTTCCGCACTCTCAATCTTATGCCTTACCAAAAATAGATACTGCTCCTGCAGCTTATGCATCTTTCGGATATCATCCCTATACTTCCATACCTGACTGTATGGCTTCTTTTTCAGCTTTCCAATCCGATAAAGCTTTGCATAATATCTTTTCTGCAAGCCTGACATCTTCGCCCTGCGGTATCTTTTGACATAGCACTTTACTATCGCTGCCTGTTTTTCCTCATTCTGTGACTGGTAAAAAGATAAATCTTCCTTAGCAATACGCTCCACAATAGCTTCCTGTGAATAATTCTCGCCAAGAGTCTTACATCTTCTGAATCTTGTCATCCCCTGTGGTCTGACTGCCAGATACTTTCCCTGCTTGACCTCATATCCTTTTTCCGACAGCAGTTCCAGAAATCCTCTGAAATCATTTGCCTGTAAAATGCAGGCATCCAAATCTCTTTTTATCATATCTGCCCACACAAAGCTGCCTTCACGATATTCGCTCCAATCCTTATAATTCTCGTGCTGTTTCTCTTTGCTGCCATCCTCCACATCTATAATGGAAAGACCATACTCCTGACACAGCTTATTGGTAATCGGCTGGATATACTTTGCCCAGTCACCTTTCTCGTAGCGATACTTTTTCCCATCCACAAAGCTTACACTGTTAAATACAATGTGTGAATGAACATGGTCTGTATTATCATGAACCACAAATACCGCTTCATAGGCATCGCCAAGATATTCTGCTACAAACTTCTGTGTTATCTCAAAAGCCCTGTCCGGTTCCACCTCATCCTCTTTGAAGGAAAGAATGATGTGATACCCCTGTCGCTTGTCTGTTTTTCCAAACTGCTTCTTTGTATCCATCATCTGTTCAAAAGCCATATCTGCCTGACAGTTAACAGCTCCCACAAGTCTTCCTCTCTGCGTTTTCTCAGGATTCATCACATAATCCAGTGCCCGTTTCAAATGCCTTGCATGAAAAGAATTCCCGCTGTCCTTCATGTGAAGTATCTTACTGATTGCCAATCTTTACCACCGCCTCGCTGACAGACTGATTCAGCTTTTTCATATATGCCACAAGCTGTTCCTTATCTTTCTTGGAATACAGCTGTGCATTGCTGTTAAATACAATCTGATTGATGTTAATGCCGATTCGGTTTATCTCATTGATAAGCTCTTTAAAAAGTTTCCTTACTTCCGGATAATCATTTGGTTTCTGACTGATTAGAAGCCTGATATATTCGGCTTCATTCATTCCATTTGCCTTTGCCTTATCAGAAAGTACCTTCGCTTCCTGTGGCATAAGTCTTAGTGTTTTCCTTATACAATGAACTTTATCCGCCATAGAATCACCTTCCTCTCTTACCCGTACTGTATTCTCTTACTCCTTCTGCTACTGTTACAGCAACTTTTTCCAGTTCTTTATTACCCAGCTGGGCAATAACCCTGTCTGCAAGCTCTGTGGCAACTTCTATAAGTTCCTTACCATAACAGGTTTTATCAAACAATCTGTCCAGTCTCTTTTCATCTGCTTTCAGACTTTCATACTTGCTCTGATACTCGTTATAGTCGTTAAAATCCTTTGGATCACTCCTGTGTGCTTCCGCATCAAGTATCAGTTCATAGTTCCATTCACAGACAATATCTATAACATCATCTATCGGGTATGGTTCAATTTCACCATTCTCCTCAGCTACATCCTGCCTGTACATCTTCCCATCTGAATCTATGCCAATGGCATAATCATGTCCTTCCATATAGTTAAGCAGAATTGCAGCATCTTCTATCGAAGGGTTTAGTAAGATATCAAATGTGTCTGCCCAGGCAATAAGTTCCTCTGGTTCTGCGATTATTGTAAGTTCTTTATCCATTGCTTTCCTGCACCTCCCTTATCCGTGTTTTGTATATCTCTTCCACCCACACGCCTGTCTGAATCTCTTAGGTTTACGGCTAGATACGCATTAGAGACATCTCTGTCCTAATGCCATCTAGTTAGGGAGAAAATCTCCCTAAAACCCTCTGTTTATGAAAGTGGGGGCGCTTTTTGCCCCCACTTTGCTACTTTGGGGGCGCTTTCTGCCCCCATTTTGTTATTTTGGGGGCGCTTTCTGCCCCCACTTTTATTTTTACTTCAGTCCGGATTTTGTCGTGTCCAAATTGTGGGGGCACTTTTTGCCCCCACTTTGACATTTTGGGGGCGCTTTCTGCCCCCACTTTGCTGTTTTGGGGGCACTTTCTGCCCCCACACATCAAAATCCGGTTTCTCATGCCCTGACTGGTTCATCTGCTCGCTTATTCATCCTGTTCAGATTAAGCTTTGCCGCTACAAGCCACTCGTTGTAATCCTTATATCCGGCTGGAGGCGGGCAGTCTTCTACCTCATATCCAAGCTCATAATATTTTCTCATAAGTTCAGCTGCTGCTTTTCTCCCCGGCTCATCTCCATCAAGGCAGAACCGGATGGAAGTAATCTGCGGATGTTCCCGAAGAAAAGTCTCAAGTGGTGCATCTGCAAGCATCCCAAGTGCCAGCTTATTCGATTCATAATCTGCGAAGATATCGACATAACTCATAAGGTCGATTGCAGCCTCAAATACTACAAGCTCTGTACTGTTAACATTTACCACATTAAATCCATAGTTTTTATCATTTCCTGTGACATCACACTTGAATGGCTTGCCCTGCTTATCAAACACTCCCCGCATACTTGCAAATCTTGTCACTCCATTTTTATCATTTCCTTTGAAAACAACATTGTGGTAATGCCTGCTCTCATAAATCAGTCCATCTTTTAAAAACAGATCTATGACAGTCCTGCTGATTCCTCTCTCCTGATTCAGATATGAAATAAGATAGGAATTATCTCCTGCCAGTTCCGGTAGGACAAATGGCTTTCTCTCCTCTGCCTGCTTCTGCGATACCTGATGAACAAGAGGCTGCTTTACAGGCTTCTCAATTCTTCTGTATCCTGCGAAATCTAAAAGCCAGAACACAGCCTCTTTTACACTCATTCCACAAAATACCCGTAAGAAATCTATCTGTGAGCCGCCATTGTTGCCTTTGTCAAACTGCCTTGACCATCTGTACCAATGGCTTCTGTTATAGATACGGATGGAATCCATCTCCTTTAAAGTGTGGTATTTGCCAATCCTCTTTACTGTATACCCAAGGCTTTCTGCTACTGCACACAGGTCAACACTCTTTGCTATGGCAAGCTCTTCATCCGTAAATCTTCCATCCATGCTTTCACCTTGCCTTTCCCTGCTCTGCTACAAGCGGTGACTTGATATCAAGTGTCCGGTAATCTGTGCTTAGTGTAATCTTAGGATTATCAATCATGCCTTTTTCCCTGAAACTGAAAAATTCACGATTGTCTCCACCGACTATGATATGGTCAATGAGCGGTATTCCCATCAGTTCACACAGCTTGTTCATGCGGTCTGTCATCATCGTGTCTGCCTTGCTTGGGAATACATTCCCGGATGGATGACAATGGATTAACATCATGCTTGCCGCATTGCTTAGGATACTTGATTTAAACAGCTCTCTCGGATGTGCCATTGCCTCATTTAAAGAACCCACACTTGCAAAATGCACATTGATAGGTTTTAAATCTGACCTTAGATTGACCACACACACTACTTCCCTGTCAAACTGGCACATACAGTCTCCCATGACAGCAGCTATATCCGCCGGATTGTTAAAGGTGTGCTCCGAATAAATCGGAGCATCCTTTACAAGTCTTACCGAAACCACATCAAGCTTGAAGTCATTCTTCTTTGGCATCAGACACCGCCTCCTCTCCAAACTCGACACGGATAACAAAGTCACCTTTCTGGCTATTTATGAGAGCAATGAGTTCTTCCATTGTAAGTTCCTGCTCCATAGCTGCCTCCTATCTGGACTTTTCCTTCGCGTCATATACAAGGGGAGGTTCTGCAACGATACCATCAAGTCTCTTGTTTGGTGTATCAGTTGCAAGGGTGAGTTTTCTTAAATCCTTATCATAGTGATATACCTGATTGGAAAGTCTCTCGTCCAAAGACACCTCCTGCATGTTTACCTCGACTACCATCTGTGCAAGCATCTCAGGGCTTCCCATATCTGAAAATACTGCAATAACCTCATGCACACTCGAAGGGAGAATATAAAGGTCACTCTCTAAACTCTCTGCCAGCTCATGAAGCTCATTCTCATAAAGCATGGATGCTGCACCATTGATACCCTTTTCATTGGAAATCACCCACATCGTCTGCTCCGGTGGAATCTCGGCTATCATCATATCTGCAATCTCCTGTGGCATCCCATCCCTTGCGAACATTTCTCTCATAATGTCATTCATGCTTCGTACTACAGGTGGGAAGAGTCTTCTTGTGTTTTCCGCTGCACACTTAAAGAGCTGTTCCTCACTCATTCCAAGTCTTTTTGCAAATTCATTTGTAATTTTTGAACTCTGCACCGCATCCTTATCTGCACTGATTATTACCTTATACACAATAGAAAGATCCTGGAACTCTCTGTGCGGCACCTGCTCCAAAAATGTCTTATTCTGCTCTGTATTGATGAGCTGGAATACAATCTTCTCGTTAGCATCCCTCATAATGCTGTCCACATCAACATCCGGAGCCTGCTCATATGCCCTTTCCATGAAGTCACATGCAGCCATAAGTGTTTCCTCAAGATCACCACAGTCCTGATACTTCTTATACATGTCATTGATATAAATCGTAGGCGAAATGTTCCTGCCTTCTTCTCTTAAGATGATGCCATCAAGAGTCACATTCACCTTTTCCACTGGCTCTGCCACAAGTTCCACTCCTTTGAACTTCTCAGGCATATAATCCATAAACTTTTCTTTTACTACTTCCTTAAAAATCTCATAATTCATCATATTACGGTTCCTCCTTAATCTAAAAAAGCAGGGAACATAAGTCACTGGCTTACATTCCCCGCAAGGTTAATTGTTACTGTTTATTCTTTTTCTTTCTTCCACGAAGTCCGACTCCAACACCTGTAATAAGTGCAAGTGCACCAATTCCAAGATAAAGAAGCGGATTTGCATTGTCTCCTGTCTGTGGAAGCTTAGGCTCTGTCGGTACATTGACAAGCTTAAGAGTTGCTACAACAACATCCGGTGCATTATCATCATATCGAAGTGTTACATCGTGCCATCCACCCTTGCAGTGAACTATTTATCTGTAATGCACGGGACACATAGGACTGTCCCGTATTCTGTGCATCTTAAACTCCTTTCATTATACCAGCTCTCTTATTTTAAAGAAATACTGCATAAGTCTTCTGTTTTTCTTATAATTTAAGAATAAACCCTTTACCTGCATACGCTCACCTCCTCTCAGAATGTGCCCATTCTTACGAATGAAAGAAATATCCTTGCCACCATAGCGAATAGAAGAAGAATTATTCTGGCAAGTCCTAAGACCAGCTTCAACGCTCCAAGAATTATCCTTAATATCCACTTGAGTATCTCTAAAATTACTGTTCCTACGGCTCCCATAACTCTTCTCATAATAATCAGTCTCCTTTCGACATCCATCCCATTGCAAGTCCTGCAACATCTGCATCGTCCATAACATCTTCTGTAGGTTCTTGTGCTTCACTATTGGCTGCCTGCATTATTACCGGCTGACCAACATTCATCCCGGATATCACTCCGCCTAACAGCCTTATGACCTCTTTCCTAGCCTCATTGGTTGCTACTTCAATGACTTCTTCCTTAATATCCTCAATATCTTCTGACCGGATATATTCAGCCCTCTCTTTTTCCTTCTTCTTGATAACAAAGGTTTCTTTTCCATAATTATCAATATAGAACTGAATCGCATCTATGATGAACTGGTTCTTAGATTTGAAAATCTTCGGATCAAGGTTCTGAATCACATCATTGATTTTCACATGCTGAGGATTGCTCATGTTGAGGCGGACAGAAGTTTTTACTTCATATTCAAGTCTTCTTCCCATCATCTGCCTCCTTATGATAATCGCTTAGTGCTTTTAAGTCCCATTGTGGCAAGCTGCTCATATCCTCTTGCATTTGCCTTTACATCAAGGTTATAGGAAATGTTCTTAGCATCATGACTACCAAAATTCTTCATCACAACTGCCCCGCCTCCGACAAATACAATCGGTGTAGTTTTTAAGTTATACCCAAACTCACGGATTGAGTTATATACCTTATCGACAAAATCCTCTATCTCTGCCTTGATAATGGCAAAGTATTCATCATCAATATCTGACCTGCCATATCGCATGATATTCTGTATCTCTGACTCGTCTACCTCTCCGTTAAGCTGTCTTACACACTGCTCATTGATAGAACGCATACAGGTAATAAGACC
Organism: Clostridium sp. AM49-4BH; assembly: GCF_003478335.1. Lineage (GTDB taxonomy): Bacteria > Bacillota > Clostridia > Lachnospirales > Lachnospiraceae > Butyribacter. The sequence continues at coordinate 67,701 of NZ_QUFB01000005.1, read as the reverse complement.
TTTTGGAATCGTCACACACTTTGATTCATCCGGTGACTTGTTGATTACCGGCATAATGTCGATTGTCCAGCTACCGATATCTACTATCAGCGTTTTCTTTGCCATTGTAGGAATCTTGTCCACTACTGCTGCATAGCACTGAGGAAATACTGCCACATCATCAATTTCAATATGATACGGCTCATTCTCATATTTGAAGCTTACACGCTTATTCTTTGTCAGGTACTTGATAAAATCATTCTTCTCAGCTCCAAATCTTGTAAGTGGAAGTCCTACAGCAAGGAATACTTTTGCCTCTTCAAGACCTCTTCTTTTAAGTTCCTTAGCAACTGTTGCAAGAGTGAGAAGATAAAAGCTGTCATCTTCAACCTTGGTATCCTTTACTTCCTGCCTCACAGTTCCAACCTTATAGAACTTTCCTTCATACTCAAGTACATCGCCGAAAAGTGCCGGAGTTGTTGTAATCTCCTTAACACCTGTGACAAATACCTGAGAGATTGTTTTCATCATTGACCAGCCATGATCAATGCCGATTACTTCTAACTTGTTATTCATGTTCCTTTCACTCCTTTTCTGTATTGTCTGCATTATTGTTTTGCAAAATTTCATATAATTACCCACACCCTTTCAAGTGCTCAGTTTTGTCAGATGCAGGAATATCATCAGACCTGCCATAAAAATGCTTTCTCACTAATTTCTCATACAGTTCATCACTCTCTGCCTTAACTTTCATAAGACAGTAGAGAACCACTGTACTAATAATGATTACGAACCAAATTAACACCTTGCCCATTCGACCACTCCTCTCAAATAAAAAGAGGACCAAATCAGCTGATGGAATATTCCATCTCAAGTGCTAATTTAGTCCTCACTAAATGTTTTTGATATAAAATTGTACCTAATCTAAGCGCACAGATTCACTCTCAGACTGATTGTGGACATCTGTGATGCTGACTTGAATTTTCGGTTTAATATTGCAGCGCTGCCCTATCTTTACCGCTAAAATGGTATAAAAATAAGGACTAAATTAGTGCTAACCCCTTGATTTTACTGGGTTTCTCTAACTTTGTCCTTATTATAACGCGCTCATCATCAATAATCAGGTAATCAAAATAATCCGGGGCAAAATAATTCTCCGTCAGATATTCACTCCTGCCAAGCGTGGCAACAGATGCAAATATTACAGACTTATCTTTATCTTTCTGCTTACCATAAAAGAATCCGTAGTCGTTTGATTGTCTGACATTTCTAAATGATATGGCAGCTTGCTTTAATATTTCTTCTCGGTGTGCAACAAATAAGACTTTCTGGTATTTAGCAGAATCAAATGCTGCCAAATACGTTTTTCCAATGCCCGTAGCGGCATGGACTAACCCCTTTGTGGCGCCTTCTGACCTGCTATCTGCTAAGGCGTACAAGGCTTCGATCTGTGGACCCCTTGGCTGGAATAGTTTTCTTACCGGCGTATCGGAATTATCCTCAACAGCATCATATCTTGCTAAATCTTTGGATACAGCCGCTTATGCCAATTTTTTGAATATCGTTTCAATTCATTATCATCAATTATGATAGAGTGATTTTCAAACAAATCCTGAAATGTGTCATAGAATAACACAAAATCTTTATGGTTGTCCTGGCTGTTAAGACGATAATTCCATTCAATTCCGGAAGTGAGGGCACTGCGTGATATGTTGGAAGAACCAATATATATGTCTTCGTAATTTTCGTAATGAAAAATGTATGCTTTCGGATGGAATGAACGATGTTTGTCGTTATAGAATCTCATGTCTACGCGATTTCCAAGTTCGTTTTTTAATAGATATAAGGCTGAGGGTTGCGTAATTCCGAGATAATTTCCGGTTAAGATCCGGATCTGCACACCCCTGTCAAGAGCTGTTTTTAGGTCATTTAAAATGAGCCTGACTCCGGACTCCATGAGAAAGGAAACGATAATATCAATTTTCTTAGCATGTAACATACTTAATTTTAACTGGTAATATAAATAGCGGTTTCTATTATTGTCACCGGTCATGACGTCGGTCTGTTCTATTTGCGTTTCGTCAATGTCTAGCTTTTTCGTAAAATTAAATTGAGCCATTTTTCATCACCTCTTCCTGGTCTGGCATCAGCAGTAATCCATTCTTCTTCTATCGTTAATTCTTTAAATTCTTGAATAAAAATATCAAAGGATTTTTTTGTCATATATGTAAAATATCTTCCATCTTTTACTCCTTCGAAAGTGCCATACTTAAATGATGTGTATATAACCCCTCCTTGTTTTAGGGCTTTGGTCATTTTCTTCAGCACGTCAGTCAGTTCATTGTGCGGCAAATGTAAAATTGATGAACACGCCCAAATGCCATCGTATTTATCGATTTCGGATAGTTCTTGAAAATACATTTGTTTCACTTCGATTCCCGTATATTTTTCTGCCAGCCGGCAGAGTTCTTCAGAACCATCAACGGCATCTACATGAAAACCGAGTTCGAGGAAGTATTTCGTGTCTCGACCTGATCCACAACCAAAATCCAGAATGTAAGAATTCTTTTCGAGTTTGGAAAGAAACAAATCCTGAATTTGAGTTATATTTGCGTTGACTGTGTTGTCGCAAAACTCAGCGGCATTGCGATTATAGTATAAAATTGTTGAATCATAATAATTGTTTTTCATTGATTCCACCATACTTTCTATAGCTTGTATCATGTACCATAATGGAAGTTGATATAATAAAAATATTATATTCTATAATTAGAACAATGACAATCGGATAGTCTGTTTTTTGGATGCGCAATGGTAGTGCCACTAGATTTTCATTTGCTAATCCTCCGCCTGCCTGTTAATATATAACTATAATTACTGTGTATGGATTTTCGTACGATCCACACAATAATAGAGCAAGCAACAAAGCAAACAGTATGCCCTGGGATTCGCTCTAAGCGGATCTGGGAGAATGGAGGTTCACCATGAACAAACAAATTTCTAAGATTTTGACAATGCTGGTGATCGTATGTATTTGCGTGACAACAGTTGGAGCGGAAGCTTCTGCATCTGCGTACAAGATGTTTATGTACAAGAAGGGTGTGAAAGTGTATCGGGAGGCATCGCTTACGAAGGGAAAGAAGCATTATACGAAAGGAACCAATCGCAAGGATGAAGCTACGCAATATCAAATTGTGAAGATGACGGGTGAGCGCATTGTGGTTCGTCCGCAAAAAGGATATTTCGACAGTGCCGATCCTTATTTTTTGAAGAAAAAGATTACGTTGAAGTTATCGAAAAAATGCCGATTTTATTACACAGATGTATTGTTTCCGTTAGATGGGGAGAAACGAAAATATCGTCGTGTGTCCAAGAAATCGGTCAAGAAGTACATGAAGGAGTTAAAGATTTACTATTCACAGATAGAGAATGTCGGCAAGTATTACAATGGTGGATATGCCGGTGAAATTTATATGAAGAATGGGAAAGTGGTGGCTGTACTCAGTAACGGCGGTGACTGATGTTGCAGTGTCTGTGGTGACTGACGCTGTGGTGTCTGTGGTAACTGGTGCTGCGACGTGTGGTGGCTGATGCTGCAGTGTCTGTGGTGACTGGTGCCACAACATACATTGAGGATTCAAAGGAAAGAGAGAACTTATGGCAGAGATTAAGTGGGCGGTTCTTGGGACAGGTGTGATTGCAAATGAGATGGCGGCTGCGTTGGCAAAGGGTGGACGCAACATTTATGCGGTGGGCAACCGCACGCACTCGAAAGCTGTTGCGTTTGCTGAGAAGTATGGGATCGAGAAAGTGTATGATGATTTTGAGGAAATGTTTACCGATCCGGATGTGGACGTGATATACATTACAACGCCCCACAATACGCATTTGCCGTTTATGGAGAAAGCCTTACGTGGCGGCAAGCATGTTTTGGCGGAGAAATCGATCACATTAAATAGCGCAGAGCTGGAACGAGTACGTGCGTTAGCAAAGGAAAAGAAGCTGATCTTGGCGGAGGCAATGACGATCTATCATATGCCGCTGTATCGTAAATTACGTGAGATTTTGGCTTCCGGACGTCTTGGCAAGGTGAATCTTATAACGATGAACTTTGGCAGTTTTAAGGAATACGATATGCAAAATCGATTTTTCAATCGTAATCTTGCTGGCGGTGCGATGCTTGATATCGGTGTATATGCTTTGTCGTTTGTGCGGTGGTTTATGGAGTCTAAACCGGACGTCGTGCTTTCGCAGTATAATCCGGCACCGACCGGAGTGGACGAGTCATCGGTTTTCGTACTCAAAAATGCAGAAGCGCAAATGGCAACAGTGGCATTGAGTTTGCATTCGAAGCAGCCCAAAAGGGGAATGATTTCCTGCGAAAAAGGTTATATTGAGATCATGGAGTATCCGCGCGCAGAGGAAGCGGTGATCACTTATGTTGACGGAACGAAGGAGACAGTGCGTGCCGGTGCGCATGAGGATGCACTTATGTATGAATTGCAGGATATGGAAATGGCGATCCAAGGAGATACATCGCACATATATGCAGAGTATACGGAAGAGGTCATGGAGATCATGACAAGTTTGCGCCGCGAGTGGGGAATTGTTTATCCGGAAGAGGAGGCATGATTTCATGGAAGAGCGATTGAAGGTTGAGGTGCAGATTTCCTCGTATGATGCAAAAGGGCTGCAATGTTTTGTTGCAGAGCAGATACAGAAGTATCGGCCGGAGGAATCCGGTCCTAAGAAAATGTTCAAAAAGGTTGCGGGCTCTTTGGTTAAGAGAATACCATGCCAGGCAGAATTGCAGCTTGCATTGAATGTGCTTAGTGTCCCGGCGGTCAATCGTAATTTATCTCGTGAAGCGACGGAGGCGGTCAATCATTGGCTGGCAGGTGTTGCAGGTACAGATGGGAAAGAAGACGAGAGCGTTTTGACGATCGACAGATTTTCCTGTCAATTGCACGGTGAGAAGATGGATTTGCAGGCAGATGTGAGTGGATTTAACCTGGAACGGTTATTGGACTGTCTGTTTCCCCAAGGAGACAGCGTGGGAATCCGGGTTTTGCAAGGAATCCGTAACAACATTTCCGAACAGGAATCTTACCAATTACTGGAATATATAGTGTGGTGGGCGAATGAACATCGAGTGTATCAACTTGCCCTGGATGCATTGCAGCAAGAAGAGGCTCCACAATATAAAGCGCTTCGCCAGATTCAACCGCATATTGAATATGTGCACGTGATCAGAGACAACACTTAAGTGCCTCAAACTTCCCATACCGGAAGTTATTGCACAACCACATATTGCTTATTATGTCAATGACTATATAGCATTTTGCAGCCACCAAGGAGCGATTTCTGCCATCAGAGAGCTATAGTAATTGCCTTGCCGCATTTTCGTTTTTAGTGATTTCTAGATTTTGTTGTCTCTGATGATTGATTTACATGCCTTTCGGAAACTTGAAGTCCCGGAAGCAAGGTAATCATCATTTTTGAAAGGGACTTTGCGCTCGTCGTTACTTATGTCTCGTATTTCAGAGACATTAAGTAACGTAACGTAGCGCATCGTAGCGAAAGCGTCCCGTCCAAAAATGGATGATACCTTGCTAAACCGGGACATCTCAGACATTCCTTCAGGCATGTATTTATCAGAGACATAACAAAATAAGAAATCACATAAAAACTCTGCGTTCTTTGGCAATTATCTTAGTTCTCTGATGACAGAACAATTTAATATATTGGCTGCAAAATAGTTTTTTAATGCTGACATAATAAGCAATATGTGGTCGCGGCGGATTTGAGGTATGGGAAGTTTGAGTAGGCGAAATGAGAGGTTAAAGGAAGAAAGGAATATCGGCTTATGATGTATCAAATAGGAAATATTCCGGTGCAAATTGTCCGCTCCCGGCGTAAAACGATTTCATTGGAGATCAAAAAAGACTGCCGGGTGGTGTTACGTGTGCCAAATCGGATGCCGAAGCGGGACATTGTTCGATTTTTGAACGAGAAACAAAGCTGGCTGGAAGAAAATTATGCAAAGATGGTGCAGCGAAATAAAGTGCGAATGGCGGCTAAGGCAAAGTACCATTTATCGGACAGTAAAATTCATGAGCTTGCAGAGCAGGCGGTTGAGGTGGTGCCAAAGCGCGTGGCGCATTATGCGGCCCGGATGGGTGTGACTTATGGACGCATTACGATCCGTCATCAGAGAACCCGTTGGGGAAGTTGCAGCAGCAATGGCAATTTGAACTTTAATTGTTTGTTGATGTTAGCACCGCCGGAAGTGCTGGATTATGTTGTGGTGCATGAATTATGTCACCGCAAATACATGAATCATTCGAAGCAGTTTTGGGCAGAAGTGGCAAAGGTGATGCCGGATTATAAAAAATGCGAGCGCTGGTTAAAAGAGGAAGGCAGCTTGCTGATTGGGTAATATTGGAGAGAAAAATGTATACTATTTTGACCGTGGAAGACGATTTACATATTAATAATTTATTGAAGGAAGCGCTTGGCAAGGCGGGGTATGCCTGTAGTCAGGCGTTTTCTGGGACAGAGGCTTTGTTGTGGTTAGAACACAATGAATGTCAGTTGATCTTGCTGGATCTTATGTTGCCGGGATTATCCGGCGAAGAAGTGCTGCAGCAGATCCGGCAAACAAGTAATGTGCCGGTCATTGTGTTGACGGCAAAGGGTGAGATGGAAGAAAAATTGGATCTGTTGACAAGTGGTGCAGATGATTATATGACAAAGCCTTTTGACGTGAAGGAAGTCATTGCCAGAGTGCAGATTCAATTGAGACATTTGCAGCATGGCGCAGGTGAAGAGTCCACACATTTAAAATGTCGAGGGATGGATTTGGATAAGGAAACGCATCGAGTGATGATTGATGGTCAAGAATTGGGACACTTGACGCGACAGGAATTTGCAATTTTGGAATTGTTATTGGAACATCCGGGGCAGGTATTTAGTAAAGAGGCAGTGTTTACTTATGCTTGGCAGGAGGAGTATATGGGGGAAACCAAAACATTGGATGTTCATATCAGCAATATTCGCAAAAAGATTAAGAAAATTACAGAGCAGGAATATATACAAACGGTATGGGGAATCGGTTATTGTATGGTCGCGCATTTATAAATCTTTACTATTTCTTTACTATTTCTTAGCGATATATTCGGAAATGGCAGTTATGATAGTCTATGTAAAACAAGAGAGAGCACAGAAAGGATGAATATGAGCGAAGGCAATAGAGAAATGTTATTGAAAACGAGAGGTTTGACGAAGCAGTTTGGCAAACATGTTGCAGTTGACCACGTGGATATGCACATACGGCGGGGTGCGATATATGGATTTATCGGCAGGAATGGTGCAGGCAAAACGACGGTTTTAAAGATGATCGCGGGATTAGCGGACCCAACTGCTGGCGAGTATGAGATATTTGGCTGTTCCGGAAAATCATTAGCGAAAGTACGGTCGAGAGTGGGATGCCTTATTGAGCAGCCGGGATTGTATCCGAATATGTCAGCGCAGGACAATCTTATGATTAAGGCAGAGTTGTTTGGAATCCGTGATAAAAAATATGCAGAAGAATTGTTGGAATTAGTCGGTCTGGTACATGCCGGGCGCAAAAAGACAAAGCATTTTTCGCTTGGTATGAAACAGCGGCTTGGTATTGCTTTGGCTTTGGTAGGCAACCCGGATTTTTTGGTGTTAGATGAGCCGATCAATGGGTTGGATCCGCAAGGCATTGTGGAGATCCGTGATATGTTGCAGTGTTTGTCTGAGGAACGAAATATTACAATATTGATTTCCAGCCATATCTTGGAAGAATTATCAAAGCTGTGTACGGATTTTGGGATTATTCACAATGGTGTGTTACTACAGGAGATTTCGCAGGAACAGTTGATACAGCAATGCAGCAAACGATTGGAACTTACATTAGATCAGCCGGAGCAGGCGATGCCGATTTTGGATCGACTGGGAATAACTCGTTATGAGATGATCGATGTCAACCATTTGTATTTGTATGAACGGCTGGAGGATAGCGCGCAGATCAATGCACAGTTGGTTGAAGCGGGGGTGTTTCCGAGGGAATTACGGATTTACCAGGAAGAATTGGAACGTTATTTTTTGAATATGACAGCAGAAAAATAGGTTGTCGGTGAAAGGAGCAATAATATGTGGAATAGTATTCGCATGGAATTATATAAAATATTTCGGATGAGATCTTTTTGGGTGATCAGTATTATTATGATCGGCTTGGTTTTTATGACAACAGAGTTTAACTGTGATGATATGAAGGCTGCGAGACAGGAACAAAGTGCATCAGAGGGGAATATTTCGGGACAGGAACAAAGTACATCAGAGGGGAATGTTTCGGGACAGCAGAACAAAGATGGTCTGCAGACAAGTGAATCGAAGAAAAAGGACCAGGCAAATCTGGAAATAGAGTCAGCGAACGATAATAACGCTACAATATTTTTTGGTGTTTCCGAGGACACCAGCGAGATGGATGCAGAGTCAGTAGAAGTCTTAGATATGTTTTTATTGCATTTGAAATCGGGTATTTTGACAATGATGGCGCTTATTTTTGCGATAATGTTTGTGATGTTAGATATCAAAAATGGATATATCAAAAATATTGGCGGGCAGATGGAACATAGGCGTCACCTTGTGTATGCAAAGTGGATCGCCATGGCGATATATACAGTCGTATTTGATCTGATCAGCTTGGCTGTGCAGAGCATTGCGGTATACAAAACATTTCATTATATAAAATGGGGTGATGTGACAAAATATTTGCCGGAGATTTTACTGGGAATGGCATTGCAGTATGTGTTTTTGATCCTTTGTATGACGATCGCAATGCTTATTCGAAGTATGGCATTTAGCATGACATTGGGAATGTGTTTGATCATGGGGGCGGCACCGGTTGCCTGCATGGGGATTTCTGCGGTGATAAAGAAATTGTTTGACAGAAGTGTAGACTTGCAGCCGTATTTGCTGACGACCAAAATGAAAACATTGCAGATTGACATGACTGCAACAGAAATTCGCAATGTGTGCTTGTTAGTGGTCGGCTATTTCATAGTGATGTCTTTGATAAATATAATACAGATAGAAAAGAGGGATTTGGTATGACGTGGTATGTGGCAGTATCGTTGTCCGCGTTGGTGGTAATGTCCTATTTGTTGGTCAAGGTGCGGTGGCAGATGCGCAAGCTGGAGGAACAACTCCGGTTTGTGCAGGACAAGCAAAGTGATGGGATATTGGTCAGTGATATTCGTATATTGGGGATTGGCAAATTAACGGATTCATTGAATGAGATCTTGCAAAAGCAGCGCAGCAACAGGCAGGAGTGGGTGCAAAAGGAGAAAAGACTTGTGCAGACGTATACCAATCTGTCACATGACATTCGCACACCGTTAACCTCCTTGGATGGGTATTTTCAGTTGTTGGAGGATACAGAGGATGCAAAGGAGCGAACACGTTATTTGCAAATTATTCAAGAACGCATTCATGCGTTGCGGGATATGTTAGAAGAGTTGTTTACTTACACAAAATTGGAAAGCAGAAGTTATGAGGTTCCTTTGACAAAATGCGATTTTGGAGCATTGGTCAAAGAAGCCTTGTTTTCGTATTATAATGAGTGGCAAAAACAACAGATGGAACCGCAATTACAGCTTGAGGAGGGCGCATTATGGGTGCTTGGCAATGATCAGGCAATGCGCAGAGTGCTGCAAAATGTGATTAAAAATGTATGGGAACATGGTGGCAGACATGTAAAGATCGTTTTGTCAGAGCAGGAGGGAGAGGCATGCCTGCTTGTACAAAATGAAGTGATGCACCCGGAATATATTGATGTGGAGCGGATATTTGAACGGTTTTATAAGGCAGATCTGGCGAGGAGTACCACGTCGAGCGGACTTGGAATGGCAATTGCACGTCAGCTTGTAGAACAGATGAATGGACAGATCACAGCAGATCTGCAGGAAATATATTTTCTATTTGCTTGCAGTTTGTATGTATACGGTCATAAATAACGGCACAGGATTTCTATGCCTAATGGAATTTCCGGGGAACTCCTGAGATGAGTACGTCGTGTTTGTTATGGAAAAAATGATTGGGATAGATTCTATGTAAAATATATGATACACTGAAAGAGAATTGTGACGTTATGTTGTTATTTTTGGAACAGGAGGAAACAGAAAATGTATTTGCCGAGTGATAAGAGATATGACAAAATGATCTATTCGCGTTGTGGCCGCAGCGGGTTAAAACTGCCTAAAGTGTCTATGGGATTATGGCAGAATTTTGGGCATCAGGGTCGTTTCAGCGATATGGAAGAAATGGTACATACAGCGTTTGATCTGGGGATTACACACTTCGATCTGGCGAATAATTATGGGAATCCTTATAATGGAAGTGCAGAGGAAAATTTTGGGCGGATATTAGACCGGGGAATGCGTGAATTTCGTGATGAACTTTGCATTTCAACGAAGGCGGGTTATGAGATGTGGGACGGACCATATGGTGATCGAAATGGTTCTCGCAAATACTTGATCGCTTCCTTGGATCAAAGTTTACGACGGATGAAATTGGATTACGTCGACATTTTTTATCATCATGTTTTTGACCCGGATACTCCGCTTGAGGAGACGGCACATGCGTTGGATCAGATTGTTCGTCAGGGCAAAGCATTGTATGTGGGAATCTCGAATTATAATGCAGAGCAGACCGAGAGAATGCAGCAACTGCTTACGGACTTGGGGACGCCGTTTATTGCAAATCAGCCGTCATATTCGATGCTTAACCGTCAAGTGGAAAAGGATGGTCTGGATCAATACGCGTTGGCGCATGGGATTGGACTTGCTGTCTTTTCTCCATTATCACAGGGATTTTTAACAGACCGATATTTAAATGGGATTCCAACAGATTCGCGCGTGGGAAGAGGAAATACATGGCTTGGAGAACAATTGAATAAAGAATTGGTCAGCAAATTGCAACAGTTAAATACCCTCGCCGAGCGACGGGGACAGACGCTTTCTCAGATGGCATTGTCTTGGTGCCTGCATAATCCGGCGGTTGTCACAGTACTTGCCGGCGCAAGCAGAAAGCAGCAGATCATTGATAATGCGGCTTGTATAGAACATTTAGAGTTTAGTGAGGAAGAATTGCAGGAGATAGAACAAATTCTTAAGTGATAAATGAGATGGGGATGCTGGATTTGCCAGGGAGGAGAAATGTTATGGAATTATGCGGATTTTTAGCAGGGGATGGAACTTTTACATTTTGTGAATGTTGGCAGCATGTGGCATCTGCCCAAAAATTGGTACAGGAGACCTATGGCGAATATTTGACAGGTATCAGAGCTGAGAACTTTTTAATGGAACAAGGCTATGTTGTTTATTATGCGAATAGCGTGCAACATCGTTTTTGCATAGGATTTGGTGCGAAAAGCAGAATGATGCTATTGACGGCAGAACAAAAGGATTTCATTGTGGCAAATCTCTCAAATGCACTTACTGTAGAACAGCGTAAATCGATGGAAGCATTGCTGCGGCAAGACGAGGAGTGTCAAGAGAAGAGCGTTTTGTCGAGAATGGAGGCAAAATATTTGCAGTGATTTTGTCCTTACAAAATGTTAGTAAACGTACCCCGTAATAAGTATTATGGGACTTTGGCGTACATTCGGGTGTGGGAAGTTTGAGTTATTGACATAATAAGCAATATGTGGTTGTGGAGGACTTGAGGTATGGGAAGTTGGAGTTGTTAATAAACAGAACGTTAGAAGCTTTTTAAGCTTGATATAGTTGGAAAGGAAAAGTGAATTTATGAAAGTATTAATTGTTGTAGATATGCAAAATGATTTTATTGACGGTGCACTTGGCACGAAAGAAGCGGTTGCTATTGTACCTAACGTTATTGAGACAATTAAGGGCTTTGAAGGAACGATTTTATACACGAAAGACACACATTTTGATGATTACATGGATACGCAGGAAGGAAAAAATCTGCCGGTGCCACATTGCATCAAAGGAACCGACGGTTGGAATCTGGCAGAGGATATAGAGACGGTGAAATGCCCACAGGACAAAGTGTTCGAGAAGATGACCTTCGGCTCCAAAGAGTTGGGAGACTATTTACAGAGACTGGCTATTGAGGAAGACATTGAAGAAATTACGTTGGTGGGGCTGTGTACGGATATTTGTGTTATTTCCAATGCATTGCTCGTTAAAGCGTATTTACCGGAAGTACCGGTTGCTGTATTGCAGGATTGCTGCGCCGGTGTCACGCCTGAAAGCCATAAGAATGCTTTAGAAGCAATGAAGATGTGCCAGATCGAAGTGCGGTAATACAAAAAATACCACCATGTCATCTCCGACTGGTGGTATTTAATCCCAAATTATTTCAGGTTTAGGCTGTTCTGTTTTTGGCACCGTTCCATACTTCTTTATTGTATAATCAAAGTTATCTTCGACACATTTTAACAGTTCCTCTGCATAGGCATCCTGATCAAAATCTATATCATTTGGATGATTTGGGTAATATCCAAAATGCTCGATAAATTTCATACTGGCTTCCTTATGTTTTTGAGTCATTTTATCCCTCCTTTAACTTTTGGGTAGCGTTGTCGCCTTCTAATTTATTGTCTACTTATCACAGTAGCAAATCTATTTCTCGCGGCCTCATCTTGTGGGCGTATTATTATTTTTCCATCTTTAGCACACTCTCGAAGATGTTCTTTGTAGTCTTCTATTCCCGTATAACAATCATAATTAAACCCCAGACTCTGTCCGGTCTTTTCCTTTAACTCTTTATTTAATTGTGATATCTCTTCATCTGCAGCTATCATGTTCAATATTGTCATTTTACAATCTCCTTATAAGCATCATACAACTATCGCGTATCCCAATTTACTGCCTGACCACATATTGCTATTTTGCCAATAAAATAATAACAATATGTGGATCGGTCAGTAACCTCCGATATGGGAAGTAGTTAGTAATTATAACATAATATTTTATCAATTTGTGGGTTGGAATGCAATGCCTTCAACCCAATGTAATTTTAGCATGATTTTTTATCAATCTGTGGGTTGGAATGCAATGCCTTCAACCCAATGTAATTTTAGCATGATTTTTTATCGATCTGTGGGTTGAAGGCATAGAAGTTGCGTGAGTCTCGTTCATCCTGTACTTTGCGGAGCGCTTCACCAAAGCGCTGAAAATGAACAATTTCACGTTCTCTTAAAAAGCGAATCGGATCTGCAATCTCTGGGTCCTTCACAAGACGGAGAATATTGTCGTAAGTTAAGCGTGCTTTTTGTTCAGCCGCCATATCTTCGTAAAGATCTGTGATCGTATCGCCGGTGCTCTGGAACTGGCTGGCACTGAAAGGCTCGCCGCTTGCGGCCTGTGGCCAAATGGCTAAGGTGTGATCGATATAATATTTGTCAAATCCAGAAGCCTTGATTTCTTCCGGGGTAAGATTCCTGGTTAATTGGCAGATGATGGTTGCAACCATCTCTAAGTGGGCCAATTCCTCGGTGCCGATGTCAGTCAACGTTCCGGCCGCAATGCGGTTTTCCATGGAATAACGCTGTGACAGATATCGCATGGAAGCACCAATTTCGCCGTCAGGACCACCGTACTCGGATAGTAGCAATTGCCCCAAAATGTCTAAAATGCGGCATTTGTTATATAGATATCATAATGGAGTTTCGGAGAAACTCCTAAGATGAGCACTGTGTGCTCATTATATCATCAGACAGAAATGCAGAAAACTGTTGTTTCTCACGATTCCATTCAAAATGATCAAATATTTTTCGTATAGCGGTGGCTTTTTGCTCTGTGGTAACAGATTCATCTTGAATCAATCGGATTATTTCCCCAAAATCAACTTTCTTGCGATTTTGTTTTGGAGCGATAGGTGTTTCTAAGGTAGCTAGCTTGGCTTCCAGTTCGTTCTGTCGTGCCATGATCAATTGCTTATTTTCTCGGTATTCATCGAGTGTGTCTACTCCGTTTCGGTATGCTTCTTTTACGCGCTTGAGTTTTACGCTCAAGCTGTCAAGTTCGGATTGAGTACGTTTCACCTCAAGGTCATCCGTTTCCGCTCCGGCTTGCTCGCTGTATATATAGTAAAAATCGGAGGCGGCAAGGGACTGTAGTGCAGATAAAACTTCTTGGATCGCTTTGGCTTCTGTGATACTGCTGGTGGAACGACACACTCCTTTAGCATGCTTCCAGCAATTAAAAAAATGCACATCACGGTGATAGCCTAAATTGGATCCGCATTCGGAACAGGCTATCATGCCTGACAGCCAATGCCCGGCAGTAACGGAAGTTCGTTTGCGGCCAAATCCACCATGTTTTCTTGCCTTGCAGCGCTTGGCTTGTGCCAATCCCCATTGCTCATCTGTAATGATCGGCTCATGCTTTCCGTCAACTATGATAATTTCATCCTCATTTTTACGCTGGTGATTGTTTCTGTCGTAATAGTTCCAACGGATCTTCCCGATATAAAAGGGGTTATCCAAGATGTATGCGACTGTTTTTAACTCAAATTTGCTACCCCTGTTGCTACGATAACCGAGAGCATTGAGCTTGGCAGCGATGTCAGCCATTGCCATATCATCTTTCGTGTACATATCATATATGTACTTAACGATGTCTGCTTTAGGTGGGTCTATTTCGGGTATGCAGCCTTTCTTTTTGATGTAACCTAGTGGCGCATTGCTGTTGTAACCGCCTCGCAGAGCATTTTCCGTCATTCCACGATGAACTTCGCCGGAAAGGTTATATAAATAAAATTCGTCCGACCATTCGATCACCATCTCGATCAAACGTCCATACATACCTCGATAATTGGCTCTGATACACTCTGGACATCTACATTGCATTTCTTGCGCAAGATTGATTTGTAATAGGTCGATTCGTCAATGTTGCGGGCGAATCGTGAGAATTTCCATACCAGCACAACATCATATGGATGTGATTTCTCCTTGCAGGTGGCGATCATTTCCTGAAATGCCGGGCGTTTACTGGCATTTTTGCCGGAAATGCCATGCTCTTCTACGTATATTTTGGAGATAAGCATATTGTTTCTAGCTGCATATTCTTTGATTTCACGGATCTGACTATCCGGGGACAGTTCTTCTTGTTTGTCAGTGGATACACGCACATAGGCGCAGGCTGTTTTTATCATATTCACACACTCCTTTGGTATAATTTATAAAAATGTGTATAAAAATAACACATCTTTGCAAAATGTGCCTGTGTGTGATATAATAAGCTTGCTTAGGGCGTGTTTGTATCACCAGACACGTGTTGACTGCCTCTGGTCGTTGACCGGGGGCAGTTGACTTTTACAGCAGATTTGCTATAATACACTTAACAAGAGAGCCAAACGCTAGGTGCAGACTAGCCGCCGGCATAAATAAGAAGAAAAAAGTAACGCCTTACTTTGTCGAAGCTGGGGCGTTACTTTTTGCGTATAAGCGATATAACAAGAGTAATCACTGCGCAAAGCATAATCACAAAAGTAAATAAATCACTGTATGTAACCATTGGCATCAGCCCCTTTCGTAAAGTCCGGTGGCTGTCGTAGCACCCTTTGGCTCCCCAGTTAAATGTACATTATTATGTTAATCAATAAAAAACTCCGGGTCCGAAGGACGCCGGAGTACGTTCCAAATCACTCCGGAATATCACAATTAAAGTAACTCGCTTTTCTTTTTGTCAAATTCTTCTTGCGTGATTGCTCCAGAATCTAATAATTCCTTATACTCTTTAATAAGTTCAATGGTATTAGCATTATCGGATATAGAATCTTGTTGCTTTTTCTGTCGTTCGCGCAATTCCCTTTGTGCTTTTGCATTTATTGCTTTTTGCTGTTCGCTTTCTTCCTTGCTTTTGCCGCAACCGCAATTGGTAACATAGTCGGCGTTTATTCTGTGGCAAAAATAGCATTCCCAATCGCCATCATTCATGCTGTTTTTGCGATGCTCTGCAACGAAAGAATTAGCTGCGCTAGAGAGCGGTAAATACTCTGATGATTCGTATTCGGAATGATGGTATACTGTTGGTTTGGATAAAGCAACAAGAAGAGCGATGAGCCCGAAAAAGAATCCCCACCAGAACCAATTTTCATCATATCCTTTATTTTCAACGATTTTGTTTGTTGCAAATCCCCAAATGGCGCCTTGAACCGCCCATATAATTAGATAGATCATTTTGTACCTCCTAGATTTTCATAATTTGTTGTGATGTGCTGTCAATTCGATGTCGTTGACGTTAATGTTTGCAGTTTCGAAGTCGTGATTAAGTATGTGTCTTAATTCGTGTTGATAGGCCTGTAGCCGTTTTTCGTGGGAAATTCTTGCATTGAGAAAAATGCTATAACTGCCATCTTCATTGACCGTTACTGATGCAGGTACAGAATTTCCAAAGTCGATTAGAAAACTATTAATATCATCGTATATTTGCGTCACCCCCTTAGTCTATAATTATGAATTACCCTGCTCTTTACGTTTTAATGCCATTAACATGCTATGCACAGTTTGCAGATCTTCGGGATCTGCGTCTCTGGCTGCGTCAAAGAGTAAGGATAGTTCTTTGTTGTCATAAATCTCTTGTGCTATTTTGCTTGTTTCTGGATTGAGATAGTAATCATCTGTATTACTGGCAGATTTTTCTTCTAGCAAGTCGGATTTCATAATATGAAAATAATCTGCAAGCAATTGTATCTTATCCATACGTGGAAGTTTTGCACCTGTACACCAATTTGATACGGTTGAAGAACTCAATCCTAAATCGTGCATAAGATCCATTTGGTTTTTGCCTTGCGATGTCATATAGTGTTTAAGGTTTTTTGCAAAAATTTTTTTATATTCGTTTTCTGCCATATGATACAACCTCCTTATAAGATACTAATATCATAAAAGCGAGAAAAATACAACAAAAAGTAAAAAAAATCTCGCAAAAAGGGTTGACATCTCGCTATTAGCGAGGTGCAATGTGTTTGGAAAGGAGGAAAACGATGGCTAATAAAAAGAAGAAAGACAAAAAGAAAAAAGCTATCAACTTATGAGATATTAAGTCTTATAATAGAAGCGGTCGGAGTACTCGCAACGCTC
Source organism: Clostridium sp. AM49-4BH (assembly GCF_003478335.1). Taxonomy (GTDB): domain Bacteria; phylum Bacillota; class Clostridia; order Lachnospirales; family Lachnospiraceae; genus Butyribacter. Next base: position 50,579 of record NZ_QUFB01000005.1, on the reverse strand, counting down.
ATTGCTTTATTAAAAGACTGAGTTGATAGCTAGGGTGGGAGGGGCGAAAGCCCCAACCACTTGAAGTATAGCACATCGTATATAATAATACAATGAAAAGCAGTGATAAGATTAGACACACATTGACTGTAATTCTCTGTTTAGCAACTATTGTAGGTGTTAAAATGGGGATGCCTATTCCGGTAAAGATATGTATGGGATTTTTAGCAGTAGTGTTACTGGTGATGATTCTGTATAAGCTAATGAGTAGAGATTAGGTAAGAAGGCTGACCTATCGGCTACACGGGGAGAAAGGAAAGATGGAAGTGTTACAAATTAGTTTGGCGGCGGCAAGGGTTAATGCAGAAATGACACAGGAACAAGTGGCAGAAAAAATGCAAGTCGATAGATCTACTGTTAGAAGATGGGAAAAGGGAGATAAAATTCCTGGATATGATGAATCGAAAAAATTATCGGCTATATATAATATACCATTAGACTATATTTTTTTTGAAAAAAATCTCGCTGAAAGCGAGAGCTGGCGCTGATTGACAAACCTCGGTGCTAACGTACCGAGATAACCTCGGTATTTTTTGTATGATATTGCCATCAAAACGAAAGGAAAGAAATTGTATGGTAACAACAATAAGATTGCCGGAAGAATTACATAGCAAGTTAAAAAGGAATGCAAAGAAGTAAGGGATGACATTCAATGGATATGTATTAAGCATATTGTGGAAAAGCGTGCAGACGATGTGCCATAACGACACAATACAGTTTTGATGATACAAACACGCCCTAAGCAAGCATAAGACAACCAGATCACTTCATATATTGTCACAATTTTGGAGGTGATTCTATGTGTAGAATATTAATTAAAAAAGCCGGCAAATTTGTCGATTTTGAAACATTAACATCAGAGGAAAAAGATACAGTGCGTTGTAATGTGACTGGTAAGTTAGCAGATACGCTCATGCTTCAGCTTGGATACAAGAGAGTTGCGAAGCAGCGAAAAGAGAAAGCGGGATAATACAAATTGCTGAGCTACCGGCATGACGGGCAAACTCCCACCCTATTTTGATCCCCCCGGCGTTTAGCCTGCCGGGGGGATTAGAGAACAAGAAAGGAGAACCTTATGACAGTACAGAGGGCGACTACGTTAGGCAGCCATAAAGAATGCAGATTGTGCGGCAAGATCTATTCACTGCGGCATGACAAAAAGTTTTGTCCGTGTGGCGGATTTATCTATACGATCAGTCAGGTGTATCAGCCAAAAGTAAAAAAAGAGCAGTAGACGAATCTACTGCCCCTATGATGAACCATACAAGTTACACCGTACAAATCTATTGTAACAAACATATGGTTCATCCGTCAATAAATCCACTGACGGATATTTTGTTAGGGGGATTTATGTGGAAAGACGAATATCGGGTCAGTGATCCGTTTTTTATCGTGCATTGTAAAAGTTGTGGAAAAAAGTATTGGAGTACCAGACGGAGCAATGCAGTGTGTAGCTTTTGTCACAGCGAAAATGTGTATACGGAGACACCGAAGCACACGATCGTCAAAGAAGGAGGGTAATAATGTACACCATATGTGTTGCAGCATTAAAGGGTGGCGTAGGTAAGACAACGACCGCCACCAATATAGCATATTTGTTAAGCAAAAGTAACAGGGTATTATTTGCAGATGCCGATTGTCAAGGCGATTCGTCAAAAGTGTTTGGAGCGTATTCTGCATCGTTTGGCGGCATGGCAAAGCTGATGCAGAATGGCATATCTGTATCTGATGATATTACCGTAGATGATTACTGCAGAACACCAAAGTCTGGCAGTTTAACAGTGCTTCCGGCGAATGAGTGGCTGCAGAAAACGAATGCAGAACTCATGCTCGTTGTATGTGTTTGAGAAAAAGCTAATTGGTGATGCAAAGGAAAATGTGTCGCTTGACATAGCGACAGTGCGTAACACGGCGAGACTGTTTCTGGAAGATGGTGCGAAAGCCTCCGGATCAGAGTTGACGAAAAAGGCCATAGAGAGCATCATAGACAATGCAGGCGGTGTATATGACCTGGCAGCAAATTTGTATGTGATATTCTCGAAGAGCATCGCTTCCAATGTCGATGAAAAAAACGAGGAGAGCCAGACGGAGACAGAGTAAATATTGACTTCGGCTGGCTGAAATATGTAAGTGTGGCCAGACTGGGTTTTAGTCACACGGAAACAATGTGGCTCTCGTTTGGAGAGTATCAAGAATTGTATCAAGCATATATGAGGCTGTTTGATGTTGAGAATATGTTACATAAAACAGGGCAAAACTATGAGCATTTGATAAAAGCAGAAAATGAGATAGAAAAGCCTATAGATTTTGATTTTTAGCGATATAATAGGGGATTTTTTGTTGTAAATAAGGATGTTTTGGATTATAATATTAGTACAAAATATTGTAATGATTGTTGTAGAAACGGGGGGATGATTATGTACTATTCGCCAATATCCATTAGTGGAATGCTTATATTATTGATTGTTTTGTTTTTTAGGAAAAATGAATATACTAGAGGTTTGTTTTGGGCATTGTGCATGATAGTGTATGGAATGATTGTTAAGAAGTTTGTTGGTCCTATTTTGGGGTGGGCGCTTATTGGCATTGGTGCATTTATAATAATAATGGAAATAGTTGCATGGTTGACGGTCAAATTTGACCACGATCAGGCAGGAAAAGTTAATAACATTATAGATAGCATGGAAGAGACCCGGAGAGAAAAAGAATACATGAATAGACTGGAAAACTGGTCAAAACATGTAAATTAGCAGAGTGGAGAAAAATGATAGCTAAACAGACTATATGAAAAGGTTAGATAACTGTGGAAAAGAATATAAGCGATTAGGAGACTGTAAAAGGTCTCCTTTTTGATTGGAGGAATTTATGGCAAACAAGGCAAAGATTGGGGCATCGATAGTATTAGATGGGGAAAAAGAGTTTAAAAGTGCGGTGACGGCCTGTAATAAAAAGCTGGCAACGATGAGGTCTGAATTGGGCCTCGTTAAAGAAAGGTACGCAGAGAATGCCAATAGTTTGACTGCTTTGCAAGAAAAAAATACGGTGCTGACAAATATTTTGAACATGCAAAAATCCAAACAAGAATCAGTGCGTGTAGGCTTGGAGCATGCAGAAAAAACACAGCAGAAAGTATCTGAAAGTTTGAGAAAACTAAAACAAGAATATCAATTGGCACAGGATGGCATGAATAAAATGAAGGCATCCTCTTCTGGTACAGATAAAGAGCTTGAAAAACAAGAGAAAAGGGTCAAAGAATTAGCACAGGCTATAGAAAAAGGGGAACGCAATTATGATACAGCTTCCAGAAGGGTTGATTTATGGAGAACGCAGTTAAATAGAGCGCAAACACAGGTGTTAAAAGCAAATCATGCAGTGCAGCAGAATGAAAAATACATGCATGAGGCAGAAAACGCTACTGATAAATGTGCGAAATCATTAGATCAGTATGGGAAAAAGGCAAAAAATGTTGCTCTTTATGCTGACGACATGAATACACTTGCCACGCAAACGGGAGTAGCAACGGATACATTACAAGAATTGAAATACATGGAAAATTTGGTGGATGTATCGCTGGAACAGGTGACAGGATCTATGGCAAAAAATATTAAGTCAATGTCTAAAGCTAGACTCAACAATATTGATAATGGTGGAGTGTTTATACAAAACAGTGCCAATTCGCGTATCAATACGTGTACTATTCGAGGTAATTATTTGGATTTTTCCAACACCGCCACAGCAGGTGATAAAGCTATCCTTGGCTGCTATAATTCCATCTATCCAATGTTGTCGTTCACAAACTCGGCAAATACAATTGAAACAAAAATAACAGGTACATCTGCATTGTTTGGTGGCACCGTGGATTTTTCAGGGAGTCTTTATCTGGGAAATAATAGGGGGATATATGCAAAAGACACAAGTAACACCAATAGACAAATGATGATCTACAGAAAGCGAGAAATCGAAATGAAAAAAGAGCATGATGTAAGAATAGACAGGTCAAAACTGCATCCATGGATGGATTATAAATTAACTTGTTTATTGCGAGAATGTGGAAAGAAAGGAATTTATCTGATCGTTACCGAAGGGTTCCGGACGAAGGAACAGCAGGATGCCCTGTATGCAAAGGGACGGACTAAACCGGGGAAGATCGTTACTAATGCCAAAGGCAGCAACTATTCCAGCCAACACATGTGGGGGATTGCTGTTGATTTTGCAATCAACGATTCCAAGAAATTATATGATACCAATTTAATGAGAAAGGTGGCTAAAATTGCAAAATCCAAAGCAGTAGGTCTTGCGTGGGGTGGTGATTGGAAGAGCCTTGTAGATACGCCACATCTGTACATATCTAAATGGGGAAGCACAACGACAAAACTGAAGAGAAAATACGGAACGCCTATGATATTTAAGGAGACATGGAAGGCTAAAGTTAAGCGTCCTGTGGGGTTGATTTTGTGGCAGGACATAAAAAAGAAAAAACAGTATTTCCGTGTGGCTAACAATGCATCTGTTAAAGTGTTATTTCGGTCATCGATTAAATGGTATGCAAAAGTGGAGAAAAATGGTAAAATTGGATATATGAATAAAAAGTATTTAGTATAATTTAATTTACCTAAAAACAATTTGCTACTGTCCGAGTACAGACCACCGTATTGACTTGCTATGATCATGGCAGCTTTTGGATCGCAGCGTGTGATTTTCACAGGATACTGCAGTCTCTTTTCATAATTCCACATAATTTAGTTTCCTTTCGAAGTTATAATTTAAGAAACGCAACAAAAAACGTTCTCATATATTCTTAAACTTGTGTTGCCCTTTAATGCCCGATTATTCCCAAGGCAAAGGCTCCTGTCCCCAGTCCCAAGTGCAGCCATCACCGGCGCAGTCAAGGACAAGAGGACCAAACTTGCGAGTATAAATATCCATGGCAGCTTTTCTTTTTTTCTTCATTTTTTGAAAATAATCCAATGCACAAGAATCCATAGGGTGTGTATCTAAGAACAGGCAGCAGTCATACATAGCGAAGCTCACTTCGTTGATTACTTTGAGAAGATCATCGCGACATAAATTCATAAGATTTTGTGAAAAATCCACAGATTCACAGCCACAGCCATTGTTCGGCCGGTTCATTTGGTTGCCACAGCCACAGCCATTGTTCGGTCGGTTCATTTGATTGCCACAGCCACAGCCATTGTTCGGTCGATTCATTTGATTGCCACAGCCATTGTTCGGTCGATTCATTTTATTTCCGTTCATGAGAGACCTCCTTTTTGACAGCGAAATCCTTTAGGGATGCAGCCGCAAAACGGCAGATCCAGTGGTGGAAAAATAGTTCCGCGTTGTAATGCTTTATCAGGACAATACGTCTGTCCCCATTCTTGGACAGGAACATAGCCAATACCTAGAGGCATGCCGCGTAAGGGATCAGTGTTCGGACAGTCTGTACTAGGACGGGAGCAGGAATTACAGCAAACATTCATCTCACTTCTGTTATTCATTGCGAGTATCCTTTCTTTCTTTATTTATTGCCGGAATAATTTCCGTGCTAATTCATATATATGTACGTGGCGGTGAAATGTGATTCCCGGAATAATTTGAATGCTAATTCATATACATGTATTTAACTCGAACTTCACACGTCCATAGACGCTAACAGGCCACATATTGCCTATTATGTCGATAGCTATATCGCATTTTGCAGCTACTACCTAGTGGATTCTGCCATCAGGGAACTATAGCAATTGCCTTGCCGCATTTTCGTTTTAGGTGATTTCTAAATTTTGTTGTCTCTGATGATTGATTTACATGCCCTTCGGAAACTCGAAGTCCCGGAAGCAAGGTAATCATCATTTTTGAAAGGGACTTTGCGCTCGTCGTTACTTATGTCTCGTATTTCAGAGACATTAAGTAACGTGACGTAGCACATCGTAGCGAAAGCGTCCCGTCCAAAAATCGATGATACCTTGCTAAACCGGGACATCTCAGACATTCCTTCAGGCATGTATTCATCAGAGACTAAACAAAATAAGAAATCACACAAAAACTTTGCGTTCTGCGGCAATTGTCTTAGTCCCCTGATGGCAGAACAATTTAGTTTGTTGGCTGCAAAATGGATATGTGGTTGTGAAAGTATTCCTGAGATGGAAAGTGTCAGAATTTTATAAATAGCAATATAAATGTGGGGGCATTCAGTAGATGGCAAAATATGTAGGAAGAAGCAAACAGCGGTTTTATGCAAAAAAAACAGCGGCAAAGATTATGGTAAGCTGTTTTCTTGTCATTGTAGCATGTGGCACATTGTTGTGTTATGGCAGGCAGCAAAAGGGATGGAAAACATCGATTTATTCGATGGAGGATGACAATGTATTGTCGCATCCGAGCGTTCATGATTCGCGAAGCAAAAAGGAGGTTCGTGCAGATTTTGAACAGTTTTTGCAAGAGGTGTTTCGGGAAAATGTGACCAGTGATGGAATCACATTAAATTATACATTAAAAAATCCTACGGATTATGGGATAAAAAATGTGAAACCTACGTTAGGGCATTATACGAAGGAGGCAATGCAAAATGCACGGATGCTGACAGAAAACGAACTGGCAGTTTTAGAGCGTTATGATTATGACAAGTTAAATGAAGAGCAGCAGTTGGCGTATGACGTTTTACATACGGTGTGGAAACAAGATCTGTCAGGGGATAATGTAGACGAATATCAGGAACCGTTGAGTCCAACAACAGGGACACAGACACAGCTTCCGGTCATACTCACAGAGTACCACTTTTGGGACAAAGAGAGTGTTGATACTTATCTTCAGCTGTTGCAGAAAATTCCGGATTATTTTGATGAAATTATTACATTTGAGCAACAAAGATCCAAAGAAGGTTTATTTATGAGCAAGCGCACGGCGCAAGATATTATAACGCAGTGCAAGGAATTTGTTGCACTGCCGGAGAAGAATTTTATGATCACGACTTTTCCGGAGAGACTAAGCGGTCTGACGCTTACGGCGGAGCAGAAAGCAGATTATGCAAAACGCAATCGTTCCGCGGTGCTGCAGAACGTGATCCCTGCTTATCAAAAGCTGATCAAAGCTTTGGAAGAATTGGCAGATACCGGCAAAAATCAGGAAGGTCTTTGCAATTTGCCGAAGGGAAAAGCATATTATCAGCATCTGGTTCGTTCAATGGTGGGAACTGATCGAAGTATGAAAAATATTTTAAAATTATTGGATCAAACGATTGAAGATAATAAAAATATAATGTCCGATTTGTTGGTCAAGGACGGTTCTATTTATGAGAAAGCGTTATCTGTAAAATACCCGGAAGAGGAGCCGGACAAAACATTGCAGTATCTAAAGAAACAGATCAAGAAATCATTTCCTGATCTGCCGTCGGAAGTGTCTTGTCAAATGAAGTATGTTGACAAATCGTTAGAAGAACATATTAGTCCGGCGTTTTATTTGACAACACCATTAGATGCATATCAGGACAATGTGATTTATTTGAACGGGAATGCAAAGTATGACCTTACGAAAGCGTTTACAACGATTGCACATGAAGGCTATCCGGGGCATTTATATCAAAATTGTTTTTACCAGTCGCAGAATCCTTTGCCGGTGCGGAGCGTCGTGAACATCGGCGGTTACACAGAAGGATGGGGGACTTATGCGGAATTGTACAGTTATTCTCTGGCAGGTTTGACGAAAAATGTGGCAAGTTTTTTGAAAACAAATACGCTGCTTACGTTAGCGATTTATGCAAAGGTTGATCTGGAGGTTAATTATAATGGCTGGACAGAGGCGGAAGTGCGAGATTATCTGACGGATTTTGGCTATGACAAGACGGCCTGTCGGACGATATTTGATGCAGTTGTTGCCGAACCGGCGGGATATATGCAGTATACGCTCGGATATTTGGAGATTATTGATTTGCAGAAACAAGCGAAGGCGAAATGGGGCAAACAATACAGCGACAAGAGATTTCACACATTTTTCCTATCGTTGGGGGAGGTGCCTTTTGTGGTGGCAAGAGATCGTCTGGCTGCATCGTAAATATATAATACAGGTTTGGCGGTTGACCGGATGAAATTATATGACATTTGTGTTGTATGAAAAGATTAGAGATGATATGATATAAACACTATTGATACAATGATGAGAGAAAAGTATAAGGAGAACTGATTTGAAAAAAGTATTTAAAAATAATCGAATTATAGTGGGATTGTGCAGCGTTTTACTGGCAGCAGGTGTCTGCATAGGAACAAATCATTATATGATTTCCGATAGTGCCGGCAGTGTGGCAGCAGAAAGTCAGAAGGCCGATCCATTAACTCGCCTTGCGGCCGCAGCTGAGCAGGATTTTGATATTCTTGAGGAGGAACAGGAATCTGATAATTCACCGGGCTGGCATACGGAGACGCAAGGCAGCAAAACTTATAAATACTATAATAACAGTGCAGGAAATCGTTTGAAGGGCTACCGCAAGATCAAAAAAGACTATTATTTCTTTAGCCAAAAGAGCGGTTATGCTGTATGTAATGGCTGGAAATATGTGCGTATCAAAGGCAAAAAATATAAGTTGTATTTTGATAAGAAAGGCCGTCGGTCTGATCCAACCAAAAAGCTCGGCAGTAAAGCACGTTATCAGATCAGAGTCAGCCTGCGGGATAATATGGTTACGATCTACGCAAAAGATGGTGCAAAGGGGTTCATCATTCCGGTCAAAGCAATGGTTTGTTCGGTGGGCATGAGCGGGCACACAACGCGTAAGGGGACATATTCTTTGAGTCGTTCCGGACGGTGGCATGTGCTGCGTTACAATTCGAACGGCCAGTATGCGACCAGATATTCGGGCCCTTACATGTTCCATTCAGTAACCTATGATCGTTTGGGCAATCACTATTCTTTGCAAGCGGCAGAATACCGCAAGCTTGGCAAGGCGGCATCGCATGGTTGTATTCGTCTGCAGGTGGAGGATGCCAAATGGATTTACGATCATGCACCTCAGTCGACAACGACGATTCGAGATAAATTTTCCAAAGGACCATTTCAGAAACCAAAGGCAAAGAAGATTAAGAAGTCAAAGCGCGGCTACTACGATCCAACAGATCGAACCGTTGCCAAATAATTCATAAAAAAGGCAGATTGTCGATAAAGTTTCTCGTCAATTTGCCTTTTTTTGGATAAAATTTATTTTTTTAGTGCTTTTTCTTGACAAATCATGTATAATGGTTGCGATGGCTGAAAAAGGTCCACTGCAGGGACAGCGTGCAAATGCTTGATCTATGCGGGAAAGAGGCATGACAGCCGCAATGTTATCACACTATATTATAAGAAAAGGAGTTAGATTCAAGATGGCAGAAATTAATTTAACACAGTATGGAATCACTGGAACAACTGAAATTGTGCACAATCCTTCTTATGAGTTGTTATACGAGGAGGAGACTAAGGCAGATCTCACAGGCTATGAGAAGGGTCAGGAGAGCGAGCTTGGTGCAGTTAACGTAAAGACAGGTGTATATACAGGTCGTTCTCCTAAAGATAAGTACATCGTTATGGATGAGAACTCTAAAGACACTGTATGGTGGACTTCTGATGAGTATGCTAATGACAATCATCCACTTTCTGAGGAGAATTGGGCAGTTTTGAAAGATCTTGCTAAGAAAGAGCTTTCTAATAAGAAACTTTATGTAGTAGATGCATTTTGTGGTGCTAACAAAGACACTCGCATGGCTATCCGTTTCATCGTTGAGGTTGCTTGGCAGGCTCATTTCGTAACAAACATGTTCATTAAGCCTTCCGCAGAAGAGCTTGAGAACTTCGAGCCGGATTTCGTTGTTTACAACGCTTCTAAGGCAAAAGTATCTAACTACAAAGAGCTTGGATTAAACTCTGAGACAGCAGTAGCATTTAACATCACAAGCCGTGAGCAGGTTATCATCAATACATGGTACGGCGGTGAGATGAAGAAGGGTATGTTCTCTATGATGAACTACTATCTCCCACTTAAGGGTATGGCTTCTATGCACTGCTCTGCTAATACAGACATGGACGGCAAGAACACAGCAATCTTCTTCGGTTTGTCCGGAACAGGTAAGACTACACTTTCTACAGATCCTAAGCGTCTCTTGATCGGTGACGATGAGCATGGTTGGGATGACAACGGTGTATTCAACTTCGAGGGTGGCTGCTATGCTAAGGTTATTGACCTTGACAAAGAGTCCGAGCCGGATATTTACAATGCAATTAAGCGTGACGCTCTTCTTGAGAACGTTACTTTGGATGAGAATGGTAAGATTGATTTCGCAGATAAGAGCGTAACAGAGAATACTCGTGTATCTTATCCGATCGATCATATCCAGAACATCGTTCGTCCTATTTCTTCTGCACCAGCAGCTAAGAACGTTATCTTCCTTTCTGCAGATGCGTTCGGTGTACTTCCTCCGGTATCTATTTTGACACCTGAGCAGACACAGTACTATTTCTTGTCTGGATTTACAGCTAAGCTTGCAGGTACAGAGCGTGGAATCACAGAGCCAACTCCTACATTCTCCGCTTGCTTCGGACAGGCATTCTTGGAGCTGCATCCTACAAAGTATGCTGAAGAGCTTGTTAAGAAGATGAAGAAGAGTGGTGCTAAGGCATATCTTGTTAATACAGGATGGAATGGTACTGGTAAGCGTATCTCTATCAAGGATACTCGTGGAATCATTGATGCAATCCTTAGCGGAGACATCAACAAGGCTCCAACAAAGACAATTCCACACTTCAACTTCGAAGTTCCTACAGAGCTTCCGGGTGTTGACAGCGGAATCTTAGATCCTCGTGACACATATGCAGATGTTGCTGATTGGGAAGCTAAGGCTCAGGATCTTGCAGGCAGATTCGTGAAGAACTTCGCCAAGTACGAGGGTAATGAGGCTGGTAAGGCACTTGTTGCTGCAGGTCCTCAGAAATAATTTTGCTCCTTTCTGTGCAGATATTTTTCTATAATACAGGCCAACGGAACTGTTTTAGAACTGTTTCGTAATTGTAGAAAAAGGAATTGGTCTCTTCTATGAGGCTGGTTTTACATGTACTTAAAGCATTATTACGTAATGTAAGAGGCAGGGCGTAAGCCCTGCTTCTTACTTTTTTTAATGGTATAGGAAAATGCTCGTAACGTAGAGGGATGCAGAGCAAAACATACCGGAGGCAGTTAGCTTCTTTACAAAAAAAAGAGACTGTGCTATTATTTGTCTGATTGTGCGGTTGTATAATGAGGAAAGATGTTAAGTGATCTTTATGGCAATTACAATTGCACAAGGAATGAGCGGTATTCGAGAGAAACTGCATCAGAGACAGGTGCGTAGAGCATAGAAAGGTTTGATGATATGCGAATTGGTATTATTGGAGCAGGTCGTGTAGGCGTAACGATGGGGAAATACCTTGGTGACGCCGGTGTAGAAGTGACAGGCTTCTATAGTAAAACTACGCAGAGTGCTGTGCAAGCAGCAGAATTTACCGATACAACGGTTTATAAAACATTGCAGGACATTGTAGAAGCGAGCGACACCCTGATGATCACAACGCCGGATGGCGTGATCAGTGAAGTATGGGATTGCATTGCAGGATACGATTTAACAGGTAAAATTTTGTGCCACTGTAGTGGCTCTTTGTCATCTAATGTATTTTCTGGAATCGAGCAGACCGGAGCTGTTGGTTGTTCGATTCATCCGATGTACGCGTTCAGCGATCGATTTACTTCCTATCAAAATTTTTCAACTGCTTATTTGGTGGCAGAGGGAATGCCGGCAGCATATGAACCACTGGCACAGATGTTTCGTGAATTAGGACATACCGTGCTTTATCTGCAGGCAGAGAACAAGGTAAAATATCATGCGGCGGCGGCGATGGTGAGCAATGATATGATTGCATTGTTTCAAACTGTGTTGGATCTGTTGGAACAGTGTGGTTTTGCACGAGAGGACAGCGTTGGATTGCTTCGTCCGCTTGTTATGGGTAATGTGTCCAATATGTTGGACAAGGGACCGGTAGCGGCTCTGACAGGACCGGTAGATCGTGGTGATACAGAAACGGTTCATAAACACTTAGACGCTTGGCAGACAGCGAGGCGGGGGAAGTGTACCGAGTGCTTGGCAAAGTATTAGTTAAGATCGCAGAACAAAAATATAAGGGACGAGATGATACCGCCATGCGACAGCTTTTTGAGTTAAGTGATAGGAATCCGACTGAAGAGCAGCGGATATCCGGAAAGGACGAAACATGAAAAACACAGTAAGTACATTTCAGGCAGCAAAAGAAAAAGGTGAGAAATTAACGATGCTCACCGCATATGATTATTCCACCGCAAAATTAATGGATGAAGCAGGTATTAACGGTATTTTGGTGGGTGACTCCTTAGGGAATGTTATTCTTGGTTATGAGGATACGATTTCTGTGACGATGGAAGACATGATCCATCATGGAGCAGCCGTTGCAAGAGGAACCAAAGATACTATGGTTGTGGTTGACATGCCATTTATGTCATACCAGACATCGGTTTACGATGCGGTTATGAATGCCGGCAGATTAATGAAAGAGGGTCGTGCAAACGCTGTAAAACTGGAAGGTGGAGCTGCTGTTGTAGAACAGATAAAGGCAATTACGGCAGCGGGTATCCCGGTTATGGGACACTTGGGACTGACACCGCAGTCTATTAATGCATTTGGCGGTAATAAAGTGCAGGGCAAGAGCGAAGAGGCAGCTAAAAAGCTGATCGAGGATGCTTTGGCTGTACAGGAAGCAGGTGCTTTTGCGGTTGTATTGGAATGCATTCCGGCGAAATTAGCTTCTATTATTACGAAGAAATTGACAATCCCGACGATCGGTATTGGTGCGGGTGCAGGATGTGACGGACAGATTTTGGTTTATCAGGATATGTTAGGTATGTTTTCGGATTATGTGCCGAAGTTCGTAAAGCGTTTTGCAGATGTCGGAAGCGTTATGAAAGAAGCATTTCAGGCGTATGGCGATGAAGTGAGAGCAGGAAGTTATCCGGCACAGGAGCATACGTTCCAGATCAGCGATGATGTTTTAGATAAATTGTATTAATTGAGAGCAGAAAGGACATGGGATCATGAAAATAGTAGAGACAATAGCGGAAGTCAGAGAGCAGGTAAAACAATGGCGTAAGGAGGGACTGACAGTGGGTCTTGTCCCAACAATGGGATATCTCCATGAAGGACACAAGAGTTTGATCGACCGTGCGGTTGCAGAAAATGATCGTGTCGTTGTCAGTGTATTTGTAAATCCAATGCAGTTTGGCCCATCAGAGGATTTGGAAAGCTATCCACGTGATATGGATCGTGATGCAGCACTTTGTGAAAAAGCAGGTGCAAGCCTTATTTTCCATCCGGATCCAAGCGAAATGTACCACAAGGATTTTTCTTCTTTTGTTGATATGACAACGCTGACGGGTGGTCTTTGTGGAAAAACAAGACCGATTCATTTCCGCGGTGTGTGCACGGTTGTGTCCAAATTGTTTAACATTGTTGTACCGGACAAAGCATATTTTGGGCAGAAGGATGCACAGCAGCTTGCAGTGATCCGTCATATGGTAAGTGATCTGAACTTTGGTATTGAGATTGTCGGCTGCCCGATCATTCGAGAAGAGGATGGATTGGCTAAGAGTTCCCGCAATACGTACTTAAGTGCACAGGAGCGTGAAGCAGCGCTGATCCTCAGCAAGTCTTTGGCAAAGGGTAAGGAAGCCTTGAAGGCGGGTGAGGCAGATGCAGCGAAGATCCGTCAGATCATTTTGGATGAGATTGCAACGGAACCTCTTGCAAAGGTTGATTATGTAGAAGTTGTTGACTGGAATACATTAGAGCCGGTAGAGACGGTTAAGGAGCCGGTTCTTGTGGCAATGGCTGTATATATTGGAAAGACACGTCTGATCGATAATTTTATTACGGAAAAGTAGCATTGAGGTGCAGGATACGACAGTAAAAAAATTATGCGGAGATTTTGAGAAAAACTTTGCAAAGCAAAAGAATGGAGGATTCTTATGGAACTTACGATGCTAAAAGGAAAGATTCACCGTGCGGTTGTAAAGCAGGCGGAACTGAATTACGTTGGCAGTATAACGATCGATCCGGAGCTGATGGATGCGGCTGGGATCTTAGAATATGAGATGGTACAGATTGTTGATGTAGAGAATGGCAATCGTTTTGAGACATATACGATCTGTGGTGAAGCCGGCAGTGGAATGATCTGCTTAAATGGTGCAGCAGCACGACAGGTTCAGGTGGGTGACCATGTGATCATTATGTGTTATGCATCAATGACCCCGGAAGAAGCCAAAACGCATCGGCCAAAGGTGGTCTTTGTGGATGAAGAAAATAAGATTCATCAAGTGTCGCGTTATGAGAAGCACGGAGAGCTTGGCCTGGTGCAGTAAGGCGGAATAACGAATTAGCTTGGCCTGGTGCAGTAAGGCGGGATAACGAATTAGCTTGGCCCGGTGCAGTAAGGTGGAATAACGAATTAGTTTGAAACGATGTGGTAGACAGATATCGCATGGAGGAAAGAAAGATGCTTAAGGGAAAAACGGTGGTACTCGGTGTGACAGGGAGTATTGCAGCATATAAGATCGCAAATCTGGCAAGTATGCTTGTGAAGATGCATGCGCAGGTACACGTATTAATGACGAAGAATGCGACCAATTTTATTAATCCGATCACATTTGAGACATTGACAAGTACCAAATGTCTGGTTGATACATTTGACCGCAATTTTCAATATAGTGTAGAGCACGTCGCGCTGGCAAAACAGGCGGATGTGGTGTTGATCGCTCCGGCGTCTGCGAATGTTATTGGAAAGATTGCAGGCGGCATTGCGGATGACATGTTGACAACAACTGTCATGGCATGCAAATGTAAAAAGATCATTGCTCCGGCGATGAATACCAATATGTACGAAAATCCAATCGTTCAAGATAATTTGGAGAAACTTCGTCATTATGGTTATGAAATTATTGCTCCGGCAGTTGGATATCTGGCTTGTAAAGATGTTGGAGCGGGTAAGCTCCCATCGGAAGAAGTTTTATTGGAATATATTTTACGTGAGATTCGCTTCGAAAAGGATCTGGAAGGCAAAAAAGTACTTGTTACTGCCGGTCCGACCGTCGAAGCAATTGATCCGGTACGCTTTATTTCTAATCGTTCCACAGGTAAAATGGGATATGCGCTTGCGAGAGTTGCTATGCAGCGAGGTGCGCAGGTGACACTTGTGTCCGGACCGGTTTCTTTAGAACCGCCGCTCTTTGTAGATGTTGTTCCGGTAGAAAGTGCAGAAGACATGTTTCAGGCAGTTACTTCCCGCATGGCAGAGCAGGATATTATTATCAAAGCCGCTGCAGTGGCTGATTATACACCTGCTACTGTAGCAGACAATAAGATCAAAAAGACAGATGGGGAAGCAGCGATCGCACTTACACGCACGAAAGACATTTTGGGCTATTTGGGAGAACATCGCACAGAGAAACAGATCTTATGCGGATTTTCTATGGAAACAGAGAATATGTTGGAAAATTCCCGCAAAAAATTGGATAAAAAGCATTTGGACCTGGTTGTTGCGAACAACTTGAAAGTAGAAGGAGCCGGGTTTGGCGTTGATACAAATGTGGTGACCTTGATCACAAGAGAAGGAGCCCGCGAGCTGCCGAAAATGACAAAAGAGGAAGTCGCAGGCGCCATCTTAGATGAAATAGTTGAGTAGTGTCAGCAGATATTATCTTAGATACATTAGTCGAGTAGTGTCAGCAAGGCCTGTCTTAGATACATTAGTTGAGTAGCGTCAGCAAGGCCTGTCTTAGATGCATTAGTTGAGTAGTGTCAGCAGATACTATCTTGGATGCATTTGCTGAGAACAGCTAATAAGTAACATTCATAAGAAATAATCCTTGTGGAGGGGCAGTGAAACCGGCTGCCTCTCTTTTTTGTGCCTGTAGAATGGCAGGGATATCTTCAGGACTTTTTAGCCCAATGCCAACTTCTAACAAAGTGCCGGTCAGAATGCGTACCATATGATACAAAAAGCCATTCCCATAAAAATCAAGTATCATCTTGTTATTTTCATTTCGAATGGTCAGATTCGTAATTGTACGGACGGTTGACTTCTTCATACGCTTATTATCGCAAAAACTTTTGAAATCGTGTTCGCCGCACAGCAGGGCAGCGGCTTTCTGCATCGCTTCCAAATCGTATATTATTTGAGGCGGCATTGTGTTGTTGGATGCTACATTGTTTCTTTGAGGCGGCATTGTGTTGTTGGATGCCACATTGTTTCTTTCAGAAGGTCTTGAAATATCCGTGTTGACAGAACTATCGCCAAATGTGGCGGATAAGTGACCGGTTTGTCTGCATAATTTATAGAAATAGTCCGTATCTGCAAAGCGAGTCATGTATTTTCGCTCAAACACTTCAGCGGCAGAGCCGTTGTCAATTTGGTAACGGTAGTGTTTCTGCTTAGCATTGAGGCGTGCGTGAAATCGTGGATCTACCTGTGTCACGCTCGTGATCCGAACGTCTTGCGGTAAATATTGGTTAAGCGCTGTCATGATCTGTGGACACGATAAGGCAGCAGATGTTTTGAAATTGGCCACCTGACATAGGGCATGGACGCCGGCATCCGTGCGGCCGGATCCATGGATCTCAATGTCTTCTTTCAGCCATTTTTGCAATACGGTTTCAATTTTACCTTGGATCGTATCAGCAGTATTGCCCTGCTTTTGCCAACCGCTGTAGCGTGTGCCATCATATTGTATTGTTAATTTATAATTGTTCATTGAAGTCCTCGTTTCTATTTATGGTATATGTGGTTATTATCATATAATGTTCTTTCCGGAAAAACAAGCAGCAGCTTCAAATGTGTAAAGTTTGAATTAATGATAAAAAATATCAATAAATCACCTTGACAAATTAACGGAGTTAGTCACAACTACTTGCCGAGCACTGTCGAAAACACGCACTTTTTTAAAAGTTTAAATAAGATATTGAGCGTAAACGTACGTTTGGTAAGTTGCGCCTAACCCAGTAAAACAGGGCGTTTGGAGAATTTTGGGGGTTGCCATTTTAGATGAATTGTATTAAAATTAAGCCATACTTAAATCAAAAGGAGGTACTTTATAATGGCATATGTTATTAGTGATGATTGCGTAAGCTGTGGAGCTTGTGCAGGTGGATGCCCTGTAGGAGCAATTTCTGAGGGTGAGGCTCATTATGAAATTGATGCAGATAGCTGCATTTCTTGTGGAGCTTGTGCAGGAACATGCCCATCCGGAGCAATTTCTGAGGCTTAATTTATGGTTGAGACAACTATAAACAAAATTAGCAGCCAGTTTGTTGATGAATGACAGACTGACTGCTTTTTTTGTTAAGTCTCTGATGAATACTAATTGTGGCAAAGCAATTGCTATAGTTTCTTGATGGCAGGACTCACTATATAGCGGCTGCAAAATATAATTAGCCCATCGACATAATAAGCAATATGTGACTAGATGACAGCTTCGGATGTGCGAAGTTTGAATCAGTAATAAAAAATTACAGCTTGTTTTTATAGAAAGAGAGTGTTATAATCGGTGCGTACTTAAGCGAACAGCAGTCATTCTGCCTGTATCGCTGAATATATCATATAATGGAGGTAATAGATATGGCAGCAACAATTAATAAAGATATGATAATCGCAGATATGCTTAAAATTGATCCGGGCATTGCAGCAATTCTTATGGCATCAGGAATGCACTGCATCGGATGTCCTTCTGCACAGGGAGAGACATTGGATGAAGCGGCTATGGTTCATGGCATGAACGCAGATGAGCTTGTTGTAAATGTAAATGAGTATCTGGCCAAGAAAGAGGCATAATAGAACTGTTTTTATAGTAAACAATCATAAAAAAGCATTGCTTTGATAGGTTGCCCGAAAGATTGACATTGGGGCAGTCGCTTATCAGTTAAGCAATGGCTTTTGATGTTTATATCCGTCATTTAGAGGGTGCCAAGAACTTGAACAGCGCGGTCGGCGATCAAAACTTCACAATGTTCTGCGAGAAACTGCGGAGCAGCATGATTGTTCGGACAAGGTGTACCGTACTCGGCTGCAACAGCTTCAGCTCTGGCAAAGCGGGCAAGGTCATAAATCCCTCTATGCAAAATGATATAATATTTACCCAAAGAGGTGGAGCGGTAAGCTGTATTAGGTCCATTATAAAAGTTGCGTAAATGCTCGCACATTTCGACCAGTTTCTCGAGAGAGGAGAATGAGAATATACGGGTAATATCTACAAGTGCCTCATTAACATCTACATCTGGTTCCATAGGGTGTTCCAAATTGATGTCGGGTTTGTTCTTGTCGGCAGTGGCTTTGTTGTCCTTCGATTCTTTTTGCACATTACCATGGAAAAGTTGATCCAGGACGGCATCTGCTTTGCCACGACCGGGCCATTTTGTTTGAGAATTAACTTCATTGAGCATTTGCTCAATATTCATATCCTCTGCGGAATCCGGTCCATCGATATCAAAGTCATCTGCATCAAACTCTTCGTCATCGTTAATGATTACAAAATCATCTGTCGAGGAATCGTCCAAATAATGCTCTGACGGATCGTCAGTAAAGTTTGAAAAGCGGGTATCCAATTCATCGGGATCTTCCACTTTGGTGATCAACAAAATAAGTGCATCCGGAAGCATTGGAATTGCTTCTATCATTAATGGGATATCATCTGCCTCAAATCCAAATTCGTAGGACGCTTGCTGCATCATATCTCGAAAAAGAGCCCGAGCTTTTTCGGTTCCGTATGCCAATTCGCTAATGCGGATTTCGCGGTCCTTTAAATCTTTTTGATACAACGTACAACGGATCTGATGTTCATTGATTTTTTCAATTCGCATAGGCTCACTTCCCTTCGTCAATAATTAATATTAAGCCTTATAAAAAGCTAGAATATGCGGCCTGGATGAGTTGTCATCCCGACCTATGTTCTTTATATATCAGTATAAAATAATACTGAAAAGAAGTCAAACGATAGGAAAGTCTGCTATCGAATCAAAGCTGCTTTGTCTATGTACTTAAAATGGAATGAAATATGCTAATTATAGATTTCGTCAGTTTGAACAAAAGCATACGTGGAGAATATTCTCAATTTCTCCAAATATTTTGAAATCTATTTAAAATCTATCAAAAAAAACAAAAAGTTGGTAAATACTAACAAAGTTAGAGGTTGTTTTCTAATATCAATTTGTCGATTTGGTATTGCCAGAATGTTTGCAGGGAGCATATAATGCCCTCAGAGAAACGAACCCGATGTGTAGGAGGTGATGATGTTTCGTTAAAAGGACGGATATGATACTTTTGTTTCAAACACTGTGTCTCGCATAATAGCAGTGTATTCTGAAATAACCAAAAGGTTCCGATTGCGGCGTATGATAGGGATTCGATTCTCAGTGATTCAAGTATGGTTTATATGGAAATTGTGATTTTCATATGAGCGATTTGAGCCCTGCAGATTATGATTTATGAACTGCAGGAGCATGGGTGAGCAGTATGAAAGATTGACATGTCACAATATACAACCAATGTTCAGGAAAGTCGTACTGTCATCGAGCAAAGGGGGATAAGCAATTGGAGAGAAAATCAACAGGTCTGCGGGAGACAATGTATTCTTGGGTGATTTCCGAAATATCTGATGCAGAGCGCGTTGGTGTGCCGGTGCGGGTAGACGGTGTGCTCTATTCGACGAGGGATGCCAGAGTGCTGCATCAGGTCATGGAGGATCATTATTACATGAAGAGTTATGTTGGCGATGAAGCAGGCAAAATATGTGAGATTGATTTTGATCATATTACGGAATTTTGAGTAAAACCGTTTATTGGCAGGATGGCTGATAACGGGAATGTATGTCTGTGCGAAACTTCGCACACAACCTTTTTCGGAGAGACGTCAAGGCCCCGATGTCTCTCCGATATTTCAGTTTGCCCGATAGAGGGAAAAGTGGTATACTAAAACAGAGTATTGTTGTATGACTAGTACGATTAAGAAATGAGGGCTTTGACGAATGAAGAACAAGAAGAGGATTACCATTGGAGTAGTGGTTGTGCTTTTGGCTTTGGCAGCAATCCTTGCAGTGATCATGCTTAAGAAATTTGCACCAAACAAAACGCACATGAGTCTGACAAAGTATTTTCAGGTGACCGATCAGGGGATGATGCCGGTTGTGCTGGAAGATGATATATGTGGACTAAAAGCTATCGAGAAAGATGGTCATATTTATGTAGATAGAGAATTTGTGACAGAGAAGTTAAATCATCGTTTTTATTGGGATGCCAATGAAAATATGCTGTTATATACAACTTCGACCCAGCTGATCTCCGCTGCATTAAACAGTAAAGATTGTTATATTAATAATAAAAGCCGTGTTAGCAAGGATTATACAATTGCTGTAGCACAGGACAATGTTGTTTATGTGGCTTTGGACTATGTTCAGCAGTACACGGCGATGGATTATAAACAATACAAAAAGCCAAATCGTATTGTGATCCACACGGTATACAATAAGGATATAAGCTATGCGGATGCGAAGGATGATGTGCAGATCCGCAATAAACAGAGCATTAAGAGTCCGATCCTGCAAGATGTAAAGTCGGGACAGAAGCTTCGTGTTCTTGCCGGTGAAAATAAGGACACAGGATTTATGAAAGTGATGTCTGAGTCCGGTGTGATAGGATACGTACAGGCTAAGAAGATGAAGGAAACCTATAAGAAACAGTCAGAAACAACGTTTCGTGAGGAGTCCTATAGCCATATCCTAATGGATAAGCAGGTGAATTTAGTGTGGCATCAGGTGACGAATCAGTCAGCTAATGGAAGATTATCCGGTTTATTATCTGCAACAAAAGGTGTGAATGTTGTGGCGCCTACTTGGTTTGAGACGTCGGATAATGATGGCAATGTTACATCACTGGCTTCCGATTCTTATGTGCAGACGGCACATCAGGCCGGTGTACAGGTATGGGCCCTGTGCAGTGATTTCGGCCCTAAGATGAAGATTGGAAAAGTGCTGGGTACAACGAGCAAACGTCAAAAATTAGTCAAGAACCTGATTGCCGAGGCAATACGATACGATCTTGACGGAATTAACATTGATTTTGAGAATGTTAAAAAGGATTCCGGCGAGGACTTTATACAGTTTGTAAGGGAACTTGGAATTATGTGCCGCAATAATGGAGTTGTTTTGTCTATAGACAATTACCCACCTGCGGGAGGAATTTCGGCATATTATAATCGCAAAGAGCAGGCAGAGGTTGCTGACTATGTGATCACGATGTCATATGATGAGCACTATGCCGGCAGTAAGGAAGCCGGTCCGGTTTCTTCAATCAGTTATGTGACGAATTCCATACAGGAAGTAGGTGAGGAAGTCCCTGCAGAGCAGATGGTTATAGCATTGCCGTTCTATTCCAGACATTGGAAAGAGAAGACAAAGGGTGGGAAAGCAAAGTTATCATCCGAGGCGTGCTCTATGAAAGGTGCGCAGACTGTGCTTAAGGATTCCGGCAAAAAGGCAACTTGGGATGATGCAACAGGAATGAATTATGTAGAATATACAGAGAGTGGAACGGTTCATAAAATTTGGATTGAGGATGCGAAATCGTTGGAACTTAAGATGAAAGCGGTATCGGATGCAAATCTGGGTGGAGTTGCCTTTTGGAAACTGGGATTGGAAGATGCCTCTGTGTGGAATATGATTGAGAAGTATGTGAAACATTAATTGGGATTCCTATCATTAGTATGTTTTTTGCTTCATAGATATGTATAGAATAATGGCGGAGGATGCCACAATGTGGCCTGCGTATGAATAATGTATCTTTTTTGAAGCAATGGGGGAAGAAATACGGAATTGGAATTATTGTTGGTTTGTTACTGTCTGTCGGTTTTTTGGTGATGGATGCAGATCGGTGGATCAGTGTGCATACATTGAATCAAAAAACAGCAAAATACACTGTTGTGATCGATAGTGGTCACGGAGGAGTAGATCCGGGTAAGATTGGCGTTGATGGTGTATACGAAAAGGATATCAATCTGGCAATAGCAAAACAATTGCAAAAGGTATTGGAACGCAATAACTGTCAGGTGATAATGACACGTGAGGCGGATCAGGGATTATATGAGGAATCTGATACGAATAAGAAACGCGCAGATATGGCGAAACGTGTCAGCATTATGAACGGGTGCGATGCGGATGTTGTTGTCAGTATTCATCAAAACAGCTATACAGATGCGACGTCGAGAGGGGCGCAGGTGTTTTACCAGGCAACCTCTGAAAGCGGCAAACAGTTGGCCGCTAAGATCCAAGAAACGTTGAAACGAGATGTAGCACCCGATAATCGCAGACAGATCAAGGCAAATGCGGATTATTATCTGCTGAAAAATACAACGAGCACAATGGTAATTGTGGAATGTGGTTTTTTGTCGAATCTGCAGGAAGCAAAGCAGTTACAGGAAGCAGAGTATCAGAAAAAGGTTGCACAGGCAATTGGAATGGGGGTATTGTATTATTTAGGGGAATCTGGGGAAACTAAGCAAAGAAAAGAGGATTCAAATGGAGACGAAAATACTGCAGGTCAATCCGGAGCAGTTTGGCGATGAGGAGTTGCAGGAGGCATGTCAGGTACTTCGGAACGATGGCTTGGTGGCGTTTCCGACAGAGACGGTATATGGTCTTGGAGGAAATGCATTACATAAAGAAGCTGCTAATCATATATATGCGGCCAAGGGAAGACCGTCCGACAACCCATTGATCGTACATATCTCAGAGGTAAAAAGTTTATATGAACTGGCGGCGGATGTCCCGGAAGCGGCCAAAAAGCTTTCGGAAGCATTCTGGCCGGGACCGCTTACGATGATTCTGCCAAAAGCAGATATTGTGCCTAAATCAACAACAGGTGGTTTGGATACGGTTGCAATACGAATGCCATCGCACCCAATTGCTAAAGAATTGATTCGGCAGTCTGGAGTATATATAGCAGCACCGAGTGCAAATCTATCCGGCAGACCGAGTCCGACCAAGGCAGAGCACGTTATCGAGGATTTGTCGGGGCGTATCGATATGATTATTGACGGCGGAGAAGTGGGAATTGGTTTGGAGTCAACGATCGTGGATCTGACAGGGGATGTGCCAATGGTGCTTAGACCTGGTTATATTACATTGGAGATGCTCCGAGAAGTATTGGGAAATGTAGAAGTTGATCCGGCAGTGCTCAGCCGAGAAGTTAAGCCGGGGATTGTAGCAAAGGCGCCGGGAATGAAATATCGACATTATGCGCCGAAAGGTCAATTGACGATTGTAGAGGGAGAAACAAAACAGGTCGTTGCGTCTATCTTACAGATGGTACATGATAAACAAAAGGAGGGATACAAGGTAGCAGTGATCGCTGCACAGGAGACAGCGAACTGTTATCCAAGTGGCATTGTTTATAGCATTGGTTCTAGAAAATGTGAGGGATCTATTGCTGCGGGGTTATATGATATATTGAGAGAAATGGATCATTTGGGGGCTGAGTATATCTTTGCAGAAAGTTTTGAGGATGATAATTTGGGACAGGCTATTATGAACCGGATGCTCAAAGCTGCTGGGTATCACATAGTTAAGGCGTGAAAGGAGCGTAACACGATGAGACCATATGACAAAATATTTTTTGTATGCACATCCAACACGTTGCTAAGTCCCATCGCAGAAGGGATCTACCGTTCGAAGGCGGCAGTTTATATGCCGGAGCCATATTCGAGAGGACTGGTTGTATTATTTGAGGAGCCGATCAGCCCAAAGGTAAATCTTTTGCTTAGTAAGCATGAGATGACGCCGGGAAATCATTCGCAGTCAATGCAATTGCAGAAAGAAGAGTTAACTGATAAAACATTGATCCTAACAATGACATTTCCGGAGAAGGTACAATTTTTGGAAACGTATGGAGATGGTTATGCGGTTTATACTTTGGGGGAATTTGCCGGAGTAGAGACGGATGTGTCAGATCCGTACGGAGCGGAAGAGGAAGCATATGAAAAATGCTTTGAAGAGATTGAGGAGAGAATCAGACTTACAATACACCGATTGGAGGAGGAAGAAAAAGATGATAGCATTGGGTAGTGATCATGGCGGATACGGCTTGAAACAGGAAGTGAAAGCATATCTGGAAGGGAAAGGAATTCCGTATAAAGACTATGGCTGTCTGGATGAGACGCCATGCGATTATCCGGTTTATGCCAAGGCAGTTGCAAAGGCAATAGTAGATGGAGAATGCGACAAGGGCATTTTGATCTGTGGTACAGGTATTGGGATTTCTATCGCTGCGAATAAGGTAAAAGGTATTCGTGCGGCAGTTTGTCATGATACATTTAGCGCACAGGCAACGAGAGAACATAATGACGCCAATATTCTTGCTATGGGGGCACGAGTGGTTGGACCGGGTCTTGCCTTAAAGATCGTTGATACGTTTTTGAATACTGAATTTTCGGGAGAAGAAAGACATGTAAATCGTATTCGTCAGATAGAAGATTAAAGAATCCTTTGTTAAGAGTATTCGACGGATAAAGGATCCGCAAAATTATAGAAATAGTATACTTGTATACTTTGTCTTGACACTCTGAGAATCAAGGCGTAAAATGAAGTTCAAATAATGTATTTCGCTTGAGGCAGACGCAGTTTGTTTGAAACGGATATTAGGAAAGGAAGTAATAATATGGCAAAGAAAGACATTGATTGGAACAATCTTGGATTTGGTTATGTAAAGACAGATAAGCGTTATGTATCCAACTTCAAGAATGGCGCATGGGATGATGGTGCCTTGATTGAGGATGACCAGATCACCATGAGCGAGTGTGCCTGTGTATTGCAGTATGCGCAGACAGTATTTGAAGGATTAAAGGCATACACAACAGAGGACGGTCATGTCGTGTGCTTTCGCCCTGACCTAAATGCACAGCGTTTGGCACAGTCTGCAGCAAGACTTGAGATGCCGGTATTCCCGGAGGATCGTTTTGTGGAGGCTATTGCTAAAGTAGTTGAGGCAAATATAGATTATGTACCACCATATGGATCTGGAGCAACCTTGTACATCCGTCCATATATGTTTGGTAGTGATGCTGTTATCGGTGTAAAACCGGCGAGTGAATATCAGTTTCGTGTATTCACGACTCCTGTAGGACCATACTTTAAGGGTGGCGCAAAGCCAATTACTATCCGTGTTTCGGATTTTGACCGTGCAGCACCTCATGGAACAGGTAATATCAAAGCTGGTCTGAACTATGCAATGAGCTTGCATGCAATTGTAGATGCACATAAGAATGGCTTTGATGAGAATATGTATTTGGATCCTGGTACACGTACTAAGGTCGAAGAGACTGGTGGAGCTAACATTCTTTTTGTAACCAAAGATAATAAATTAGTTGTACCAAAATCAGATAGTATTCTTCCATCTATTACAAGACGTTCATTGGTAACAGTGGCTAAGGATTATCTTGGATTAGAGGTCGAGGAGAGAGAAGTTCTTTTTGAAGAAGTGAAAGACTTTGCAGAATGTGGACTTTGTGGTACAGCAGCCGTTATTTCTCCGGTTGGAAAGATTGTTGATCATGGTAACGAGATATGCATGCCAAGTGGTATGGATGAGATGGGACCGATCATGACAAAATTACGTGAAACATTGACTGGTATCCAGATGGGTCATATTGAAGCACCAGAAGGATGGATCAAGGTTATCAAGTAATAAATACATAAAAAGTGATAGGGGCCAATGGATTCATTCTGTTTCTGTTATGTGAGCAGAGACAGAATGTGATCCGTTGGCCTTTTGTTGTTTTGTGTCATGCTGATATAGCGTGATCCGTTAGCCTTTTGTTGTTTTGTGTCATGCTGATATAGTGTGACCCGTTGGTCTTTTGTTGTTTCGTGTCATGCTGATATAGCGTGATCCGTTGACTCTTTATTATTCTGAGATATGCTGATAGGCTTTTAAGTTATGTTTCGCAACACTAAAGAATACCGTCTGTTTGCTTTAAGAGGATCAGTTTGTCACCGGGAGTGACAGCATCAGACTCTAATTCATTGATTGTGCGAATGTCATTTGTGGTGGTGCGGAACAGTTTGGCAATATCCCATAGTGTATCGCCGTTTTGTACTACATAACAAACTAATCCCGGCATTTGTTGAAAGGTTTCCATGTCAATTTCATGCTCTTCAATGTCAGTCACAACGTCGTTACAGCATTCAGTGAAGACGAGAACACAGAGATTTAATACAAGTTTAGCTTCCAGTTCTTCACGGTCGAGCATGAGTACATTGATACTGCTGATGTCGGTCTGCAGTTCGTAATCATCTTCCGGAGAAATGCCGCGTACTTCAATGGTATGTTGAAAAGGAATGCTTGCCTGCAATACGTTTAGCGGATGCAGATCATCTTCGGTGATATATAGGATATCCAGTTCTACTGCACCTTCGATAGAGATACCATCCGTGACAATGGTTTGTTCATCAATTTGGATCGTTCCGGTAGCGTTGCATATTTGCAAAATGTTGTCCTTTTCGGGATCGACTTTGATGTGGTCCGAAACACGTACTGCACTCTGATTTTTGAGCAATAATTGTTTGGCATGCGAATTGCTCTTAGTCAAACGAAGATCACAGGAGGTGGAGTAGGCGTCCTGCAAGCAGTCGAAATGTTCTTCTTCATAGAACTTGATATCCAGCAGCAAAGAAAGTTCTACATCAAAGATGCGCATTTCGCCGTCTTCATCGCTGCGGCATTCCAGTGATTTTTTGCCGGGAACAATTTCAATATCAGCAACCATATCTTCGTGGCAGCCACTACAAGAGACGATGCCGTCAAATGGCAATTCAGTTTCAAAATATTCCAAATTGCGCTCATCATCTTCGGGTGTGTATAAAACAAATATCAGAAGATCGCCGGTGATCCGAATACCGTCATCAACGAGCCTTGTTGCAAGACCCTGCGTGGATAGCTCATAGTACAATACATTTTCACAACTTGGTTTTCCCTTCGGCAGCGAGGTTTCATCTTTGATCCGAAACAGATCTTTTTGGTGGGAGGTCATTGTGGTAACGGACATAGGTGCCAGTTGTTGTTCAACACCGGCCGGCGGGGTGGGATCGCCCATCTCTGCCTGTACTGCATCGTCCGAAACAATGCCGGTACCGATGGCGAGTATGTGTTCCTCTTCCTGGCAGCAATGAAGACTTAGGATTGCACGAACGCTGATCTTGCGCGAGTTGATGAGACTGGCTCGGCAGTCCTCCAAATCATAATGACAGTGAACTTCCAGATCTGGGTTGGCGTTCTCTAAATTGATGCTTTCCTCAAAAGGAATCTGTCCCTGCATAGTATGTATTTGGCGAAAATCCACGTCGCTTAAATAAAGGAGGGAGAAGCTTAATTGACCACGAATGATGGCGCGATCTGTCTCAGCTGAGGTTTCTTGTACATGGATCTCCCCCTGGATTTTAATGATGTGTTCAATATCGGGCTTGCTGTCAGGTACATTAATGTCATCCTCGAGCGTCAACTGCATATCGCTGTGACAATTTTTCAGACTGGTGCGGATTTGCCTGGTCATGAGTTTCATAGGTGCTTTCTCCCTTTCCTGCATTGAAATCAATTTGCGTCCGCAGAACACTATTTTGCGGCAAGTGTCTTATGCGGAAACTATTACTATTCTCATTGTATGCATCCGGAGTGTAAAATAGACAATATATTTGGGGTCTTGTGAAAAGATTATGATTGCGATACACTGTAGGCATGAGTATACAGAAAAGAGGATGACTATGAAATCTACAATTACATTTACAAATAATATCACGGTAGAAAATTATAATGCACTGCGTGCGGCAGTTGACTGGATACAAGTCACAGAAAAACGTGCATCTATTGCATTGCAGCACTCTTTTTATTTGTGTGTTGCGATGGATGGAGAACGTCCTGTAGGAATGGCACGTATTGTCAGTGATGGTGGATATACATATTTTATTACGGATGTCATTGTGCATCCGGACTATCAAGGGTATCATATTGGGACAGAACTGATCAGCAGAGTGTTGGATTACATTCAGAAAGATGTGATGGACGGTGAAACGGTTATGGTCAGCCTGATGGCAGCATATAAAAGGGACAGCTTTTACCACCGCTTCGGGTTTCATAGCCGTCCCTTTGGAAATCACGGATCAGGAATGTCTATGTGGGTTTCACGCGACATTTCCGGTAAGATCATTACTGCGTAATGCTTGCTTATGACAAGTCCGTTACTGCCTAATGTTTGCGCATAGTAACGGCATGCTCCGCTACCGCCTGACGCTTTATTATACAAATTGATTCCTGGCAGGATCATATTGATAATCAATTCCGGCAAGTGTTTTGCACAAGGTTTCCTGCTCAATACTCAGGGACTTGCACATTTCCTCCAAAGAGGGATAGAAGTCCCTAAGCTGGGTGTTGACGTAACTGAGTAATATCATTGGATCGTTTGGTAGTGCCATAGTTTCGTTATCCTCATTTCTGTTTTCTGTTCAGACGGCGGTTATGCTTACGCGCCTCATTGATCAATCCCACGATTTTTTCAATGGAATTATTCAACTGACTTTTGTCCATGGCGTGAATATATTGTTCTCGGTTCGTGTACACGTCATTTACCGTCTTCAGCAATAATTCGTTGGTCACATCTTTTTCCTGTATTACAACGCTGTAACCGGACTTTTCAAAAGAAGCAGCATTAAGGATCTGATCGCCGCGGCTGGCTTCAGCAGACAGCGGGATTAAAATGTTCGGTTTGCGCAGTGCCAAAATTTCACAGATTGCATTTGCGCCGGCACGAGAGATTAAAATATCGGCAGCGGCCATAAGGTCTCTTAATTCCGGTCCGATATATTCATATTGAGCATATCCTTTTGTGTCGTTTAGCGAATCGTCTAATTTGCCCTTACCGCACAAATGGATCACATGAAACTTTTGCAACAGTTCCGGCAATATGCCTCGGACAGCATCGTTGACTGCTACGGCACCAAGACTTCCACCCATGATCAGAAGAACCGGTTTTGTATCATCAAAACCACAGAATGCAAGGCCTTTTTCACGACTGCCCTTAAACAACTCCTGGCGGATCGGGGAGCCGGTTAGTACAGCCTTTTCTGCCGGGATATGCTTCATCGTCTCTGGAAAGTTAGTGCATACGCGGTGCGCACATGGAATGCAGATCTTATTGGCAAGCCCCGGTGTCATATCAGATTCATGGATCACGCAGGGAATGTGACGAAACTTTGCTGCCAATACGACAGGTACAGACACAAATCCACCTTTGGAAAACACAACATCCGGCTTGATTCTGCCCAATAATCGAATTGCCTGACCGAGACCTTTTACTACCTTAAAAGGATCACTTAAGTTTTTGACATCAATATAACGTCTAAGTTACCACTGGAAATTCCGTAATAAGGGATCCCCTGCTCTTTGATCAATGTGCGTTCAATTCCCTCATAGGAACCAATATAATGTACATCGTACCCTTGTTTTTTAAGCTCAGGGAGTAATGCAATATTCGGGGTGACGTGGCCGGCTGTGCCGCCACCGGTAAGTACGATTTTTTTTACTTTGCTCATAAATATCCTCCTTGCTCTGCGGTAAAAATGCGATAGTACGGCTTATGAATATGTGATAACAGCCGCTTCATATATGTGCAGACACTATTATCAATAGTATACCAGTATCAAGAAAACTCGCAACAGGTGCGCAGGTGAATTTTATTCATCTGCAAAGTGAAAGAAAAGAAACTTTCTCGCTTTACTTTTTCGATACACCCTATATAATAGTATTGTTGAGAAAAAATGAACAATTACATGAAAAATATTCACGAGACGGAGGACACCATGAAGAATGGAATAGAAATCAGATGGCATGGCAGAGGTGGACAGGGTGCTAAGACTGCAGCACTTTTGCTGGCAGATGTTGCGTTTAAGACAGGACAGAATGTGCAGGGATTCCCGGAGTATGGTCCGGAACGTATGGGGGCGCCGATCACAGCGTACAACCGTATCAGTCAGGATGTGATCCGCGTTCATTCAAATATTTACCATCCGGATTATGTGGTCGTTGTGGATGAGACGCTGTTAGAGTCTGTTGACGTCACAGCAGGTCTTAAGAAAGAAGGTGCGATCATTGTAAACACACCAAAGTCTAAAGAGGAGATCATGGAGCATCTCAAAGGATATGAAGGTGATGTGTACACTGTGGATGGTCGTAAAATTTCGGTGGATGCGTTGGGCAAGAATTTTCCGAATTCGCCGATGTTAGCTGCTATTGTTGCAGTAAGCAAGGTGATGCCTCGTGACAAATTTATTACAGAGATGCGGGCATCTTATGAACATAAATTTGCAAAGAAGCCGGAAGTGATCGATGGTAACATGAAAGCACTGGAAATGGCGTTTGATGCGGTAGAAGCATTGATGTAGGCGACAGCACTGCGAATGTAGAAAGAAAGCATCAGCAACGCAGCCTGCAGCATCAATAAAATGAATAGAGTTTAAGATAGGAGAACAAGAGATGAGAACCGATATTACCAAAATCAATGAAAAGACACCTCATCAGGATCTGACAGAGGGATTGATGGTATTTGCCGGTGGTACGTCCAAACTGTTTAACACAGGAGAATGGCGTACTAACACGCCGGTATATGTAGCCGACAAATGTAAACAGTGCTTGCTGTGCACACCGACTTGTCCGGATGGATGTATTCCGGTTGTCGATGGCAAGCGTCTGGCATTTGATATGGATCATTGCAAAGGATGTGGTATTTGCGCAAATGTATGTCCATTTGGAGCAATTGAGATGAAGGAGGGAAATGTATAATGGCGATCAAAGAACGTATGTCAGGTAACGAGGCGGTTTCCTATGCGATCCGTCAAGTCAACCCGGATGTTATGCCGGCTTTCCCGATCACGCCATCCACGGAGATTCCGCAGATGGTATCTACTTATATTGCGAATGGGGAAATGGATACAGAGTTTATTCCGGTAGAGAGTGAGCATTCCTCCATGAGTGCAGCCATTGGTTCTGAGGCAGCAGGAGCAAGAAGCCTGACGGCAACATCTTCCGCCGGATTGGCGTTGATGTGGGAGGAACTTTTATTAGCAGCTTCAAATCGTCTGCCGCTAGCACTTACTTTGGTCAACCGTACCTTATCCGGCCCGATCAACATCAACTGTGATCACTCCGATGGAATGGGCGCAAGAGATACCGGCTGGATCCAAATATATGCAGAAAATAATCAGGAAGCGTATGACAATTTTATTCAGGCGTATCCAATTGCGGAAGACACCGGAGTACATTTGCCGATCATGATCTGTC
Source organism: Clostridium sp. AM49-4BH (assembly GCF_003478335.1). GTDB lineage: Bacteria > Bacillota > Clostridia > Lachnospirales > Lachnospiraceae > Butyribacter. The sequence continues at coordinate 19,107 of NZ_QUFB01000005.1, read as the reverse complement.
AGGATGGTTTCATCACCAGTCATGCGGTGGAAAATATTATGTTGTTAGAGGACGAGCTGGTAAAAGACTTTGTTGGCGAGTATGAGCCGGAAGAGTTTTTGCTCAACCCGGGCAAGCCGATCGCAGTTGGACCATATTCAGTCAGCAACTATGCAATGGAAGCTAAGAAAAATCAAGAAATTGCGATGGAAAATTCCAAAGAAGTCATTTTGGAAGTTGCCAAAAAATTTGCGGCAATGTCTGGCAGAGAATATGGATTATTTGAGGAGTACCGCACAGAAGATGCTGATTATATCATATTGATCATGGGTTCAGCAGCAGGAACGGCAAAAGAGGCAGTGGATGAACTGCGTGAGCAAGGGAAAAAAGTTGGTGTGTTAAAGCTTCGTGTTTTCCGTCCGTTCCCGGCAGAGGAAATCGCAAAGGCACTCAAAGGCTGCAAGGCAGTGGCTATTTTGGATCGTTGTGAAAGCTATAACGGTAACAATGGGCCGCTCGGTCAGGAAGTAATGGCTGGATTATTCCGCGAGAAGGTAATGATCGAGGCAGTAAATTATATTTACGGACTGGCAGGAAGAGATTTTACCATATCTGATGCAAAAGCTGTATTTGAGGAAATTACGGATCTGGTAGAAAATGGCAAGGAAGTTCCGCAGCATCAGTACATCCGTTTACGTTAACAGTATGAAAAATAGAATGGAGAACGACAATGAGTGATTATACATTAAAAACGATGATGAACAAGCCGGAGCGTTTGGCACCGGGACACCGTATGTGTGCGGGTTGTGGAGCGACGATTGCTGTTCGTGCCGTACTTCGCGCTCTGCATGAGGGAGATCAGGCAGTGATCGGTAACGCAACAGGATGTTTGGAGGTATCTTCTTTCATGTATCCGTATACGGCATGGGAAGACAGCTATATTCATAACGCATTTGAAAATGCCGGAGCTACGTTGAGTGGTGTTGAGACAGCATATAAAGCATTGAAAAAACGCGGTAAACTGCCGGAAGATGTTAATTATAAATTCATCACTTTTGGCGGCGATGGTGGAACTTATGATATTGGTTTCCAATCGTTATCCGGTGCAATGGAGCGTGGGCATGATATGGTATATGTCTGCTATGACAACGGAGCGTATATGAATACCGGTATTCAGCGTTCTTCGGCGACACCGATGTATGCAGATACAACGACAACGCCGGTTGGCAAGCAGTCAAATGGTAAAATGCAGAATCGTAAAGATCTGGCAAGTATTATTGCAGATCATGATGTCCCATATGTGGCACAGACAACCTTTACCACGAATTTTCAGGATATTCACCGCAAAGCAGAAAAGGCAATTTACACAGAAGGTGCTTCTTTTCTCAATGTAATGACGCCGTGTCCAAGGGGATGGCGTTATGATGCGGCAGAAGTGATGAAGATATGCAAATTGGCAGTAGAAACATGCTACTGGCCGTTGTTTGAGGTAGATCATGGTAAGTGGATCTTATCTTATGAGCCTAAGAAAAAATTGCCGATCGAGGATTTTCTTCGTGAGCAGGGACGTTTCAAGCATTTGTTCAAAAAAGGCAATGAGCATTTGATCGAGCAGTTTCAGGAAGAAGTTGACAGACGTTGGGAAGATTTGCAGTTTAAGTGTTCCAGATAGTTGTGTGTGGATCTGAGATAGAACTCACAGGAAATGACAGCCAAGCTGGAACGTAGAAATGGAAGCGGCTATGACTTTATTAATGTATCAGGTATTAAAAACAGTGACGGAACAGGGGAGCTTTCGTAAAGCAGCAGAATTGCTGGGACTGACGCCATCCGCGATCAGTCACGCAGTTGCTTCGCTGGAAGGAGAACTTGGATTTCCGGTGCTTAACCGCAGCAAATCCGGCGTCACATTGACAGATTATGGGGAGCGGCTGCTCCCCTATGTTAACGCAGTGTTAAATAGCAACGAGAGTTTACAACAGAAAGTGGCGCAGTTTAACGGCTTAGAACAGGGAACCGTTAAGCTGGGCTGCTTTTCCAGTACTTGTACTAATTGGATCCCGGATATTTTGCATTCGTTTCATAAACTTTATCCGGGAATTGTGATAGAAGTACTTCAAGGAACGTATGACGATGTGGTATACTGGATCAAGAACGGTGTGGTGGACATGGGATTTTTGTCGGCATCAAGTGCAGGTGACCTCTCCATTGTCCCATTGTACAAAGATCCGCTGCTGTGCGTTATGCCCCAAAATATGGAGCGGCACGGCGATGGTGAATACATTGGGATTGACGAGATGAAGACGTATCCGTTTGTAGCGCAGCGGGAGTCTACAGATGCAGATATACAGAACTTTTTGAAAGGAAGTGCTCTGGATGTACATGCCAAGTATCATGTTGTAGATGATCTTGCCATGGTATCTATGGTTGCGCATGGATTCGGAATATGTATTATGCCGGAAATGGTCATGAAAGACATTCCATATGAGGTGAAATGCTATCCGATTAAGCCTGAAGCATACAGAATCGTTGGACTCGCCACACAGAACTCGGAGTTTATGGCTCCGGCAGTCAGCACAATGTATCAATATATTATTGAACATTACAAACAGAAAGACGAGGTAGATGTATGAAACAGTGGGAGAAATTAACGGCGTGGCTGGTGGTATTTGCGCTGGTTGCCGGTTTAGTCGGTGGAAGCGCCTTCGTGCAGGTGAGCGCAGCAGAGGAAAACAGCGATTTTGCGTATGCTGTCAATGAAGATGGAACGGCAACGATCACCGAAGTGAAAACCAATGCGGCAGATGTGATCGTTCCGGCGGTGATCGATGGACATACCGTAACGGCGATCGGAAGTCATACGAGCGAATGGTCAACAACGCCGGCGGGCGCGTTTGAGAGCAAATGGCAGGCTGTGAATGTCTATTTGCCGGATACGATAACAAGTTTTGCAGACAGAGCCTTTGCTTCTTGTGCGATAGAACATATATATCGATATGATCCTGCACAAATATCAGCAGAAGATATTATCAGCAGCGGTTCGGCATTGGGTGTGCCAATGCAGCTTAAGACAATGGGAAGTCATTGCTTTGATAATAGCCGGTTGAAAGAAGTTCAGATTGATGCACAGGTGGACAGTATTGGAGATGGTGCCTATGCTACGATCGCAGCGCTTAGCAGTGTGACACTCGGCAAGACCGGACGTATTGGAACGATCGGTAAAAATTGTTTTCAAAATTCCGGAGCACAGACGCTCAACTTTTATTTCTATGGAAGGGTAGATGCGATTGGTGCGAATGCGTTCGAGGGTTCGGGCGGTATTCAGGATTTTTATATGGAAGATGTCGGGATCGTGGGAACAGAAGCATTTAAGAATTGTCACATCAACACAATGACACTCAAGGGTTCGTTATCAGCGATCGGTGATCGCGCCTTTATCGGATGTGGCAATTTGGACAAAGTGACAATACAGTCTTCTACACCATATACCATTGGAAAATATGCCTTTACTTGTGCATCGATTAAAGAGGTGACATTTTCAGATGGTCTTAGTTCGGTAGCGGAAGGAACTTTTTCCGGCTGCGGCAAACTGTCTAAAGTGTATTTGCCAACGACATTAAAAGAAATTGAGAAAAATGCCTTCGAGAATGTATCGACGATCACAACGATCACGATCAATGATACTGCCAAAGTTGATGATGAAGCCTTTAAGGGAGCGGGTGGCACAACTTGGGGTGCCCTGGACCGTTTGAATAATCAGTCTGTCAAAAAGATTGTGGCAAAGGCATTGCATCGAAATCTGAAGACGCCGCTGCCAAAGGTTGCCAAGGCATCGCTTAAGAAAGCCAAGGCTGCGAAAAATAAAAAGAAGGCAAATCTTAAATGGACAAAGAGCAAGAACGCAAATGGATATATTGTGTACTGCAAGGTTGTTAAGAAAGGCAAAAAAGCCGGTAAGATTGCGTGGAAAAAGGTAAAGACGGTCAAAAAGCCGAAAACAACCAAGTGCACGGTAAAGATAAGTGCCAAACAGCGTAAAGTATTAAAAAAGAAGGGAAAGATCTATTACAGCGTGCGTGCTTACAAAAAGGTAACCGTAAATGGCAAGAAAAAGACCATTTACAGCGTGTATTCTCAGAAAAAACTGAAATAGTTCATTGTCCCAGCTCAAATGGAGCCGACAATGGTATATATTTGTAAAAAAGCAGAAATAGCCTTGACAAAGAAAAAATCGCACAGTATTATTAAGGTTAGATTACAAAGACGATGACGAAGACAGTAGCCTTAGGGGAAATGTTTCAGAGAGTCCGGGGGAGTGTGAGCCGGACACGGAGTATCCTATGATCGCGAACATCACTTCCGAGTTGCGGCTGGAACGGATCAAATATCTCAGTACAAACCGTCGGTGCCCACCGTTACATGGGTCATGCATAGATTATTGTGCAGCAGAATAGGTGGTTATACGAAATTACAGCTTTCGTCCTGTTTGGGGACGGAAGCTTTTCTTTTTGAGGAAAGGAGAACACAATGTATCAAAAAGTATCAACAGACTTAAATTTCGTTGACAGAGAGAAAAATGTTGGCGAATTTTGGCGCAACCAAAAGATTTTCGAAAAATCCATGAAAGCACGTGAAGGAAATCCAACCTACACGTTTTATGATGGACCGCCTACCGCAAATGGTAAGCCGCATATCGGTCACGTTCTGACTCGTGTTATCAAGGATATGATCCCTCGTTATAAGACGATGAAGGGTTACATGGTGCCACGTAAAGCGGGATGGGATACTCACGGACTTCCGGTTGAGCTGGAAGTAGAGAAACTGCTTGGCTTAGATGGCAAAGAGCAGATCGAAGAGTATGGTATGGAGCCATTCATTAAGAAATGTAAAGAATCTGTTTGGAAATACAAAGGTATGTGGGAGGACTTCTCCGGCACGGTTGGATTCTGGGCTGATATGGACAACCCATACGTTACGTATGACGATAACTTTATTGAGTCTGAGTGGTGGGCACTCAAAGAGATCTGGAATAAGAAGCTATTATATAAGGGCTTTAAGATTGTTCCTTACTGTCCAAGATGTGGTACACCACTGTCTGCACAGGAAGTGGCACAGGGTTATAAGTTAGTGAAAGAACGCTCCGCTATCGTGCGTTTCAAAGTGACTGGCGAGGACGCTTATTTCCTGGCTTGGACGACAACACCTTGGACGCTGCCATCTAACGTTGCGCTTTGCGTAAACCCAGAGGATACTTATATTAAAGTAAAGGCAGCAGACGGTTATACGTACTATCTTGCAGAAGCATTAGCAGACAACGTATTAGGAAGCCTGGCAGATAAAGACAGTGATACACCTGCTTATGAGGTGCTTGAGACTTATAAGGGAAGCGATCTGGAGCGCAAGGAGTATGAGCCATTGTATGCTTGTGCCAAAGAGTGCGCAGACAAACAGCACAAGAAAGGTTTCTTCGTGACTTGTGATACTTATGTAACCATGTCCGATGGTACCGGTATCGTGCATATCGCTCCTGCCTTTGGTGAGGACGATGCCAATGTTGGAAGAAACTACGATCTTCCATTTGTACAGTTTGTTACAGAGAAAGGTGAGATGAGCGCAGAGACGCCATTTGCCGGACTTTTTGTAAAGAAAGCAGATCCGGAAGTGTTGAAAGATCTGGATGCGAAAGGACAGCTTTTTGCAGCACCGAAGTTTGAACATGATTATCCACACTGCTGGAGATGTGACACACCACTTATTTACTATGCACGTGAGTCTTGGTTCATCAAGATGACAGAAGTGCGTGATGATCTCGTGCGCAACAATAATACCGTAAATTGGATTCCGGAGTCGATCGGAACCGGACGTTTCGGTAACTGGCTGGAGAATATTCAGGACTGGGGTATTTCCCGTAACCGTTATTGGGGAACACCATTAAATATTTGGGAATGTGAAGGCTGCGGCAAGCAGGAGTCCATCGGAAGCCGTGCAGAGCTCGCTGAGCGCAGTGGTAATCCGGAAGATGCCAAAGTAGAACTTCACCGCCCATATATTGATGCCGTTACATTTACCTGCCCGGACTGTGGTAAGACAATGAAGCGCGTACCGGAAGTGATCGACTGCTGGTTTGATAGTGGAGCAATGCCGTTTGCACAGCACCATTATCCATTTGAGAATAAGGATCTTTTCGAAAAACAGTTCCCGGCTCAGTTTATTTCTGAGGCAGTAGACCAGACCCGTGGATGGTTCTATTCTTTGATGGCAGAGTCTACCCTGCTCTTTAACAAGGCGCCTTATGAGAACGTTATCGTCCTTGGACATGTACAGGATGAAAACGGTCAGAAGATGAGTAAGTCTAAGGGAAATGCAGTGGATCCGTTTGATGCACTTGAAAAATACGGCGCAGATGCGATTCGTTGGTATTTCTATATCAATAGTGCACCGTGGCTACCGAACCGTTTCCATGGCAAAGCAGTGCAGGAAGGACAGCGTAAATTCATGGGTACTCTTTGGAATACCTACGCATTCTTCGTATTATATGCTAATATTGACAACTTTGATGCGACAAAATATACATTGGATTACGATAATCTTGCCGTTATGGATAAGTGGCTGTTGTCACGTTTGAACAGTACGGTTCAAGCTGTGGATGATAATTTAGCAGCTTACAAGATTCCGGAAACTGCCAGAGCATTGCAGGAATTTGTGGATGAGATGAGTAACTGGTATGTAAGACGTTGCCGTGACCGTTTCTGGGCAAAGGGCATGGAGCAGGATAAGATCAATGCATACATGACATTGTATACAGCGCTTGTAACCATTGCCAAAGCTGCAGCACCAATGATCCCATTTATGACAGAGGATATTTACCGTAATCTTGTATGCTCATTGGATGCAAGTGCACCGGAAAGTGTACATTTGTGCGACTTCCCTGAGGTGCAGAAAGAGCATATCGACAAGAAGCTCGAGGCAGATATGGAAGTTGTACTCGAGGCAGTTGTACTTGGACGTGCATGTCGTAACACTGCCAATATCAAGAACCGTCAGCCGATCGGTAAGATGTTTGTCAAAGCAGATGCGGCGTTGTCACAGTTCTACCTTGACATTATCAAGGACGAGCTTAACGTCAAGGAAGCAGAGCTTACCGAAGATGTCAGTGCACTCACGACCTACAGCTTTAAGCCACAGCTTAAGACGCTGGGACGTCGTTTTGGCAAAAACATCAATGCGGTTCGTGAAATCCTTGCAGGATTGGACGGACAGGCTGCTATGGCAGAATTGAAAGAGAAAGGCACTCTGACGATCCAGGTAGAGGGCGTTGACGAAGCACTCGCTGAAGAAGATCTGTTGATCGAGGCTGCACAGATGGAAGGCTATGTATCTGACAGTGATCACGGAGTAACTGTTGTACTGGATACGAACCTGACTCCGGAACTGTTAGAGGAAGGTTTTGTGCGCGAGGTTATCAGTAAAGTACAGACCATGCGTAAAGATGCCGGATTCGAGGTGATGGATCACATTCAGTTGTACGTTAAGGACAATGACAAGGTGAAAGACATCGTGCAGAAGAACGAGGAAAGCCTTTGTTCAGATGTTCTGGCGGATGGCGTAACCTATGATGAAGTTTCCGGATTTACCAAGGAATGGAGCATCAATGGTGAGAAAGTTACGCTCGGTGTAGAGAAGAAATAATGTGTTATATTCTTGAATAATAGTAGAATAATACTTGCATTATTTTTCGTTTTATGTAAACATAAAGAAGGGCAAACAGTGATGACAATGTTATATGTATATGACATTGACAGAAGCGTTTGCCCTTTTGTAGTATAGACAATAAAGTATATGAGACAAGACAGGTGACGTAACAGAAGAACAGCCGCAGGTTGATCAATAAAGAGTATGGAAGGGTGATGTATATGATTAAGGTTTTTTTAGTGGAAGATGAGATGGTAATTCGCGATGCGATCAAAAATAGTATTGATTGGGAACAGGAGGGCTATGAATTTGTTGGGGAGGCAAGCGATGGGGAACTTGCATTGCCAATGATCTTGAAAGAAAAGCCGGACATACTTATCACAGATATTCGTATGCCGTTTATGGATGGGCTGGAGTTAAGTCGTCTTGTCAAAAAAGAGCTGCCGGACACGAATATTATTATTCTTAGTGGATATGATGAGTTTGAATATGCAAAAGAGGCGATCAAGATAGGGGTTGAAGAGTATTTGCTGAAACCAATCTCTTCCAATGTATTGTTGGAACATTTAGGGGAGGTGGCTTCCAAAATTCATGAAAAACAGAAGGAATATGAGCAACGAGAACGACGTATTCGTGAAATGCGCGAAAAATATCTTTCCTTTCAAAAGAAGGATCGTGACGATAACAGCAATTCCATCAAGAGTTCTGACGCGGATTTGATATCAATAGCGTAGATGATCTTAAAGAAATACAGGATGCGATCGCAGACTTTTTGAGCGAAGGAAGCCCTGAGGACGTCCCTCATTTTGTTGAGGCGTTACTGGATAAGATGCCAAGAGAGCATTTTCGTTCTATAATATTACGGCAATATGTTATTGTAAACATCTTTGCCACGGTAACTTCTTTTTGCAAAAAATTTGAAGATAAGGTGGAGAAGACTCAGACAGAAGAGATTGCACATTTGCAGGAATTAAAAGATCGTGAAAAATTGCTTCGGGAGGCATTGGCAACTGCAGAGTCACAGGAAGACATTCAAACATACATGACACAGCTTTTGGCAAATGCATTGGAAGTGCGCAATACAGTAAGTGACAGGAGATATTCAGATGTTATTCTTGCGGCGCAAAAGATCATAAAAAAACAGTATATGTCAGAAGACATTTCGCTGAATACAGTTGCAGCAGAAGTGGGGATGAGCGCCAGCTATTTTAGCACGATCTTTAGCCGTGAAATGAATCAGACATTTGTTGAATATTTAACAGAGATACGCATGAATAAGGCAAAAGAACTGCTTACCTGTTCGTCTCTTAAAACTGCAGAGATTGCATTTGAAACGGGATATCGAGATCCTCACTATTTCAGTTCGCTGTTCAAGAAGACACAGGGGTGTACGCCGAAGGAATATCGCGCATCAAGAAAGGGGTGATTGTCCGTGAAGTGGCGAAGATATAATCAACTATCCATCAACAAGCGCTTGATCATGATTCCGTTTGTTGCGATCATGCCCATGATAGTTCTTGTGTGCTATCTGGTGTGGACGGTATCCAGTGCAACTGCAGCATATGCCGGCATTAATAAAAATGTGGAGCGAGCCAATCAGTATGTACGTGATTTTAAGGAACGAATTGATTACACCATGTATCTGTCCGTGATTCGGAACAAAAGCATAAATGAGCTGGATATTGGAAAAACGACAATCAATGGTATTGTTACGGTGAATCCATATGATTATATTGAAGAGTTAAAAACTGTTTGTGATGAGTTGTCGGAATCAGCTACAGTAGATATCAATCGCAATCAGATCAAACGCCTGAAAAATTCCTTAAAATCCTTAAAAAAGAATGTTGCAGAGTTAGAATATAATATCAAAAATAATGAATTGTACGATGCCAATATGAAATATTTGGATGACAATATCTATGAATTGACTGCCTTGATCCAAGCAGGCATACAAAATTATATTTATATAGAAACAACCAACTTTGAGGAGGTAAAAGAAGCGCTGGATAAAAATAATGAAAGAACGATCTTGCTTTGCATGATTACAGCGATGGTCGTGACGGCATTATCAATCTGCCTGTCTGCACAGGCGACCAAAAGCATTATTGTTCCGATACGCAAATTATGCAAGATGACAAGTAAAGTGGCAGAGGGAGATTTTACAGCTAAGACAAAAGTGAATACCAAGGATGAAATTGCAGTGCTGGCACACAACTTTAACGACATGACGAAGGAGATTGGTCATTTGGTGGATGATATGCAGCACAATCATGAAACGCAGCGGATATTGGAGAGTAAACTGCTTCAGGCGCAGATCAATCCGCATTTTTTGTATAATACATTAGATACTGTTGTGTGGCTTGCGGAAGCAAAGCAAAATGATCAGGTTGTGGCGATTGTGACTTATTTGTCAGAATTTTTCCGAACAACACTTAGCAAGGGACAGGACATTATTACGATTTATGATGAAAAGCGGCATATTGAAAGTTATCTCAAGATCCAGCAGTTCCGATATCAAGATGTATTAGAGTACAGTATTGATATCGAGGAGAAATTGTATGCGGTAAAAATCCCCAAACTATTATTGCAGCCCTTGGTAGAAAATGCATTGGTGCATGGGGTTCGCAATAAGAGAGGCAAAGGGCACTTGTCGGTTCGGGGTTACTTTCAAGAAAATGATGTGATCTTTGAGGTAGAAGATGATGGAAAAGGAATGAATAAAGAGGAACTGAAAGCATTGATCCACGGTATGGATCATGATTCCGGTGCTGACAGACAAAGTGGATTTGGGGTGGCAAATGTAAATCAGAGAATACATATTTATTATGGTGAGCAGTATGGAATCAGCTATGAAAGTCACCCCGGAGAAGGAACGCTTGTCCGTATACAGGTGGCGGATCATGTGTCAGAGGTTCCGGTGATACGGTGACAAATATCACGTGTCAGAGGATCCGGCAATACGGTGACAAATATCACGTGTCAGAGGTTCCGGTGATACAGTGACAAATATCATGTGTCATTGTGAAAAGAAGACTATGGGGATGGGGCGGTCGAAAAAAATTCCACTTTTTTTCAAAAAAATCCCCCTTATTCTGTTTGCAAAGAAAAAATCTCAACCAAAACAAAATGATATTCTGTATGCGAACGGTGAAAAAAACAGTATTCTATATATACAAGTTACAGATGAGACTGCAATACATAAAACTGTTTGCCCGATGGTTACTGATTGCTAAACATCTGAAATAGAACGTCAAATTAACGAGATAAGGAGGATACGCTTATGAAAAAGAAATTACTCGGACTGGCTCTTTTAGGAGCAATGATGGCAACGTTGTTAGTTGGATGTGGTTCATCCGGAGGGAAGAAAGGTGATACGAAAGATGATGTGATCACCGTTGGATTTTCTCAGGTTGGTGCAGAATCTGATTGGAGAACAGCTAACTCAGAATCAATGAAATCAACATTTAGTGAGAAAAATGGTTACAAATTGATTTTTGATGATGCTCAGCAGAAACAAGAAAACCAGATCACAGCAATCCGCAACTTTATCCAGCAGGAAGTTGATTATATCGTACTTGCTCCGGTAACAGAATCCGGATGGGATCCGGTTTTGAAAGAAGCAAAAGATGCAGATATTCCGGTAATCATTGTAGATCGTATGGTAGATGTATCAGACGATAGCCTTTATACTGCATGGGTTGGCTCAGACTTCAAACTGGAAGGTGAAAAAGCATGTGCTTGGCTGAAGGCTTACACAGAAGCTAAAGGCATGAAGGAAGTAAACATTGTCGACATCCAGGGAACGATTGGTGCATCCGCACAAATTGGTCGTACAGAAGCCCTAAATGAAGCTGTAAAAGCCAATGGCTGGAATCTTCTCGCACAGCAGACCGGTGAATTTACACAGGCAAAAGGTCAGGAAGTTATGGAGTCTATGTTGAAACAATATAAAAATATCAATGTTGTATATTGTGAAAACGATAATGAGGCATTTGGTGCCATCAATGCAATTGAAGCTGCAGGAAAAAAAGTGGGACCGGATGGAGATATTTTGGTAATGTCCTTTGATACGACAAAGGCTGGTATCACAGATACCCTGTCTGGCAAGATCATCTTAAATACAGAGTGCAATCCACTTCATGGACCACGTGTAGAAGAGATTATTAAGAAATTAGAAGCGAATGAAAAGGTTGATAAGAAAGCTTATGTTGATGAAGGAATTTTTGCTCACAGCGATGATGTGACAACAGTAAAAGCGGGCGACAAAGATTTTGATGTTACCAAGGTAACAAAGGATGTGATCGATAAGAGAGCTTATTAATTGACAGCAGCTTCAAAATAAGCAGACAAAAAAATAAGCGGCGTGGTGGACAACCGGCAGATGCCTAAGGTTACTGCCACGCCCTTTTTGCGCAATTTTTCAGGACGGATCGTACGGAAAAATAATGCAAAGGTACAAAACATATGGCACGGGAAAATAAATCATAAACAGTAGAAAGTGGGTGAATCTTTATGGAAAACAATGTGGTATTAAGTATGCATGACATTTCCAAAACATTCCCTGGTGTAAAAGCATTACAACATGTAGATTTCACACTTCGTAAAGGTGAAATTCATGCGTTGATGGGTGAAAATGGAGCGGGAAAGTCAACATTGATCAAGGTGCTTACCGGAGTACATTCCTTTGAGAGCGGCGAGATTTTGATGGCAGGATCAGATGGAGCAATCATTAATCGATCTCCGCAGGAAGCACAGGAACATGGAATCAGCACGGTATATCAGGAAGTGAATCTGTGTCCGAACCTGACGGTGGCAGAAAACTTATTTATCGGCAGAGAACCTAAAAAACTTGGAATGATCGATTGGCATACAATGAATAAAAAATCGACAGCATTGCTAAAAAGTTTATCGATCGATGCACGAGCAACGGACAAATTGGAAGAGTGCTCTATCGCAAAACAGCAGATGATCGCAATAGCCAGAGCGGTTGATATGAAATGTCAGGTATTGATCTTGGATGAACCAACATCATCCCTGGATGATGAAGAAGTAGAAAAGTTGTTTGTATTGATGCGTAAACTGAAAGATCAGGGAGTAGGAATTATCTTTGTTACACATTTTCTGGAACAGGTGTATGAAGTATGTGACAGAATCACCGTATTAAGAAATGGACATTTGGTGGGAGAATATCCGGTGAAGGAATTGCCTCGTGTGGAATTGGTTGCTAAGATGATGGGCAAAAATTTCGATGATCTTGCAGATATTAAAGGAGATCATAAAAAGCTGGAACAGTATATTCCGGTTGTGGAAGCGGAGCAGGTTGGCCGAAAAGGCAGCATTCGTCCATTTGACTTTACCGTCAATAAAGGTGAAGTTGTAGGACTTACCGGGCTTTTGGGGTCGGGACGATCTGAACTGGTTCGTGCAATATATGGTGCTGATAAACCAGATGGTGGTACGATCAAGGTAAATGGCAAAGAAGTTAAGATCAAATCACCGCTTGATGCAATGAAGCTGGGAATGGCATATTTGCCGGAAGACCGCAAAAAAGATGGCATTTTGGCAGATCTGTCGGTGCGTGAAAACATGATCATTGCACTTCAGGCAAAGAAAGGTATGTTTCATCCGATGAGCCGAAAGGAAATGGAAGAGGCAGCAGATAAATATATCGATCTGCTTCAGATCAAGACAGCGAGCCGTGAGACACCGATCAAGAGCCTGTCTGGTGGTAATCAGCAAAAGGTGATCATTGGACGTTGGTTATTGACTGATCCGGACTATCTTATTTTGGATGAGCCGACGAGAGGTATTGATATTGGTACGAAAACGGAAATTCAGAAATTGGTGCTTGATCTCGCAGATCAGGGAATGGCAGTAACTTTTATTTCTTCTGAGGTGGAGGAGATGCTTCGTACTTGCACAAGAATGGGAGTTATGCGAGATGGTAAAAAGGTAGGAGAAGTTGCCGGAGATGAATTAACACAGGAAAATATCATGAAGGCAATAGCGGGAGGTGACAACAATGAGTAATGTAAAAGAAAAGATAAAGGCAGTCACATCAATGCGCTTGTTTTTGCCGATCGTTTGTTTAATTGCTGTGTTGTTGGTCAATCTGATCACGACACCGGGATTTTTCAAGATCTCCATTAACAATGGCGTATTGTATGGCTATGTTGTAGATATTGTAAACCGAGCATCGGAGCTTGTTATATTGGCAGTTGGCATGACATTGGTTACAGCGGCTTCCGGTGGACAGGATATCAGCGTAGGCGCTGTGATGGCGGTGGCAGCAGCAGTTTGCTGCCAGATATTATCCGGTGGAAAGGTATCGGTCGATGCGTTGGCGGCACCACTTGCTTTAGGAGTTGTAGCTGCACTGTTAGCCTCTGCATTATGTGGAGCTTTCAATGGATTTTTGGTAGCAAAGCTTAACATCCAGCCAATGGTGGCTACATTGATCTTGTTTACGGCAGGGCGCGGCATTGCACAGCTCATTACATCCGGACAGATCACTTATGTAAGAGTTGGTTCCTACAAAGTGTTTGGTGGTTACATTGGCAAAATTCCAGTGCCGGTGCCAATCTTTTTAGCGATCATCGTTGTACTTTTAGTGCACTTAGTGCTGAAGAAGACAGCGCTTGGATTATATATCGAGAGCGTCGGGATCAATGGAACGGCATCTCGCTTGGTAGGACTTAATTCTACAATGATCAAATTTGTAACGTATGTGATTTGTGGCTTAATGGCAGGAATCGCCGGAGTGATCGCTTCCAGTAGAATCTATTCGGCAGATGCAAATAACATTGGCTTGAACCTAGAGATGGATGCCATCTTAGCGGTTGCTCTTGGCGGCAATGTATTGGGCGGTGGAAAATTTAGTCTGATGGGATCAGTGATCGGCGCATATACAATTCAGGCATTGACTACGACATTATATGCAATGAATGTTAAAGCGGATCAGTTGCCGGTATATAAGGCAATCGTAGTTATTATCATTGTCACATTACAAAGCCCTGTATTCAAAAGCTTTATCAGCAAGCAACGTGCAAAGAGAGCGGCAGCTATAGCGGAAGGGGGTAAATAATATGAAGTTTTTACGTAGAAATGAAGAATCCAAACGATCTATTAATAGCAATACCTTTCTTCTGTTTATCACGATCGGCCTGTTTGCGGCAATGTACATAGCAGGAATGATCATATTTGAGGATAAGGGATTTGCGAAACCACAGATGTTTTTGAACTTATTTATCTCCAATGCAGGTCTTTTGGTCATCGCTGTTGGACAGACCATTGTAATGATCACCGGTGGTATTGATATTTCGGTAGGCTCGGTAACTGCCCTGGTATGTATGGCGGTTGCGAATCAAATGGAACATCATGGAATGAATGCCTATATGGCGGTTCTCTTGGCACTGTTCATTGGTGTCGCCTATGGCGTGGTGCAAGGATTTTTGATCTCCTATCTTGAGATACAGCCTTTCATCGTCAGCTTGGCAGGTTTGTTCTTTGGACGTGGTTTGACTTCCATGATCAGCACGGAAATGATCTCAATCAAGAATAAAACATTTCTTGCATGGGCCAATTATAAGATCTATCTGCCAATTGGTTCGTACAGCAGGCGTGGAAAATTCTTGCCGGCATATATTTATCCAACCGTTATTATTGCATTGCTGATCGTCATTATCGTCGCGGTCATCATGAAGTATACTAAATTTGGCCGTGAGGTATATGCAGTAGGTGGAAATGCGCAGAGTGCCATGATGATGGGATTAAATGTTCGCAAAACAAAGTTTAAGGCATATCTACTGAATGGACTTTTGGCAGGATGTGGTGGATTCCTGTTTTGCCTGAATAGCTGTTCGGGCTTTGTGGAGCAGGCTAAGGGGCTTGAAATGGATGCCATTTCCGCATCTGTCATCGGAGGAACCCTGTTAAGTGGAGGTGTTGGTACACCGTTTGGAACAATTTTTGGTGTATTGATCAAAGGTTCGATATCCAGCTTGATCACCACACAGGGATCACTTTCCAGCTGGTGGGTTCGCATTGTGTTATCAGCACTGCTTTGCTTCTTTATTGTATTACAGGCTGTGTTAGCACACATGAAAAGAAAGAGAGCCAATTAACGAGAGTTGGTATTAGAGGAAGGGATGGTTTTCTATGGACGAGATCAAAAAAAGAATCGAAGAAGGAAGAACAACGCTTGGTATCGAATTTGGTTCGACCAGAGTAAAAGCGGTCTTAGTAGATGAGACATTTCAACCTATTGCGTCTGGTAATTATCGCTGGGAAAATCAATTGGTAGACGGTTATTGGACATATTCTCTGGAGGAGATCATAACAGGTTTGCAGGAAAGTTATCAGAACATGGTGTTGGATGTGCAGAAAAAATATGGCGTGGTTCTGACGAAAATCGGTGCGATTGGTTTTAGCGCAATGATGCACGGATATATGGCATTTGACAAGGAAGATAATTTGTTAGTACCATTTCGGACTTGGCGCAATAGCACAACAGAAAAAGCGGCAGCAGAATTAACGAAACTGTTTGGGTTTAATATTCCTGAACGATGGAGTATAGCTCATTTATATCAGGCGATTTTGAATGAAGAAGATCATGTAAAAGATATTTCATACATTACAACGCTGGCGGGATACCTTCATTGGCGGCTGACAGGGGAAAAAGTGATCGGGATCGGCGATGCTTCCGGTATGTTTCCAATTGATGTTGATACGAAGCAATATGATCAGGAGATGATTGCGCAATTTGAGCAATATATTTCCGAAAAAGACTATTCTTGGCATTTGTCAGATGTTTTGCCAAAGATTTTGCTTGCCGGAGAGCAGGCGGGAGTTTTGACAGAAAAGGGAGCTAAGCTATTAGATCCTAGCGGGACACTGTTGGCTGGAATACCGCTTTGTCCACCAGAGGGAGATGCCGGTACGGGCATGGTAGCGACTAACAGCGTGCGTGTGCGAACCGGTAATGTATCGGCTGGAACATCTGCTTTTGCTATGGTTGTCTTGGATAAACCAATAGAAAAAGTATATCCGGAAATTGACATTGTAACAACACCGACCGGAGAGGCAGTGGCTATGGTACATACCAATAACTGTACTTCTGATATTAATGCTTGGATCGAAGTGTTTGGTGAAACGTTGAAATGCTTTGGTGTTGAAGCTACAAGAGAAGAGGTTTTTGATAAACTATTCCGGGTTGCAATGGCGGGAGATGCAGACTGTGGAGGATTGTTGTCCTATGGATATTACTCTGGAGAAAACATCACCAAATTATCCGAAGGCAGACCTTTGTTTGTGCGAACACCGGAAAGTAAATTTACACTTGCCAATTTTATGCGGATGCATTTGACAAGTGCTTTAGGAGCGCTCAAGGTTGGCATGGATATTCTCTTGAAACAGGAAAAAGTAAATTTGGAGCAGATTTTAGCGCATGGAGGTTACTTTACCACGAAAGATGTAGGACAGAAACTGCTTGCCGCAGCGCTTGGTACGCCTGTGTCAGTCATGGAAACGGCAGGTGAAGGCGGCCCTTGGGGTATGGCGATCTTGGCAAGATATATGATAGACAGAGGTGAGGCTGAATCGTTAGCTGCCTATTTAGATCATTATGTATTTGCAGAAGCTGTTGGAAGCACAGAACAGCCGGATCCTGATGCAGTAAAGGGCTTTGAAACGTTTATTGCCAGCTATAAACAGGGACTTGGTGTAGAACAGAAAGCTGTAGAGATAATGTAAGGTGTTACATATCGCCTGGATGGAAAGTGAGGGAATGAGATGTTAGAACAGCTAAAACAAGAAGTGTATGAGGCAAATATGTTGCTTCCTAAATATCATCTGGTGACATTTACATGGGGAAATGTTAGTGGTATTGATCGTGAAAAGGGATTATTTGTCATCAAACCAAGCGGTGTGGATTATGACAAATTGACTCCCGACAGCATGGTAGTTGTTAATTTGGAGGGTGAGGTGGTAGAAGGAGATTACCGTCCATCTTCCGATACACCTACACATGTGGTGCTATATAATCGTTTTCAAGAGATTGGTGGCGTGGTACATACACACTCACCGTGGGCAACAAGCTGGGCGCAGGCTGGCAGAGGAATCCCGTGCTATGGCACAACGCATGCGGACTATTTGTATGGACAAGTTCCGTGCGTGCGTACCCTCACGAAAGAAGAAATTGAAACTGCTTATGAAAAAAACACGGGAGTGCTTATCGCAGATGAGTTTGAACGCTTAGCAGTGGATTATCTTGCAACACCGGCAGTGCTTTGCAAAAATCATGGTCCATTCACGTGGGGAAAGGATGCGAAAGAGGCAGTGCACAACGCAGTGGTCTTGGAAGAAGTTGCCAAAATGGCGGCACGTTGTGAGCAGATCGATCCGAAGGTAAATCCTGCACCCCAAGAACTGCAAGATAAGCATTATTACCGCAAACATGGTAAAAACGCATATTATGGTCAGAGCAAGTAAAGTAATAGATTCAAACTTCGCACATCCGAAGCTTGAGTAATGGATGAAAAATCCATACAAAAATATCCCCTGCATATCGGCTATCGCATAACCTTCTCAGATGCTACTGCATTATGTTTCCCCCGAATAAAAACCGGTATGCAGGGGGATAAAATATACGCAAACCCAGTAAATATGCGGGTTCCAGGACTTTAGAAAAAAGTTGCAAAAAAAAATAAAAAAAAGTGTTGACATTTTAGTGTCATGGTCATATAATATTACTTGCGTCACGGGAAAACGGAAAGTGATTCGGGGTGTGGCACAGTTTGGCTAGTGTACCTGATTTGGGATCAGGGGGTCGCAGGTTCGAATCCTGTCACCCCGACTAGTGACGCTTTACATACATTTTAATATAGGGAAGCATTTTGGAGCTTTCCAATTTATGCGGGTGTAGTTCAATGGTAGAACACCAGCCTTCCAAGCTGGATACGTGGGTTCGATTCCCATCACCCGCTCTTATACGTGTCAATAGCTCAGCTGGATAGAGCAACGGCCTTCTAAGCCGTAGGTCGGGGGTTCGAATCCCTCTTGACACGCTTTACATGTATGGTGGGTATAGCGCAGTTGGTTAGCGCGCCAGATTGTGGCTCTGGAGGCCCTGGGTTCGAATCCCAGTATCCACCTTTTATCCTTGTTAGAGAGCTAGCAAGGATTTTTTTCTAACAAGGGAAGAATTTGCAGAGGCTTCTTCCTATATAATGATGGGCTATCGCCAAGCGGTAAGGCACAGGACTTTGACTCCTGCACTCGTGGGTTCGAATCCCGCTAGCCCAGTAAAAAAAGGTATCACACCGAATGGTCAATGGCATTAAGTTAAGGCTAATTATGAGAGAAGTTGGTATCTTTTTTCGATACTAACTTCTCTTTTCATTTTCTTGTCACAGATTAAATTCCATACATTAATCAAAA
>NZ_QUFB01000049.1 GCF_003478335.1 Clostridium sp. AM49-4BH | reverse complement strand
CTTGTACTTTTCAATATTTTGTTTTTAAATTCAAATTCCATGAATTTAAAATATTCCATATCCTCTTCTACATGCTGAAGACCATTTACTCGTAATAACCGAATGCTATTTAAACAGAAGTCTTCATTTACATACTTATCAATATTATCAATAACGTCCTTTAATTTTGCCCTCATTAACTGCATCACATCAAAATCTGGAGCCTTTGATGGATTATCCAATTCAGGGCTACACTTACATACAAGATATAAATACCGATTTATTATATCGAATATATAATTATTTACTTCGTTATATAATTCTTGCCTCTTATTGCAACTATGAACGCTGCAATCAAACTTAATTTCTATTAAAAAATCAAAATTAATATGTGAAATAAACATTCCCTTTCCATTTTCTGCAAGCACAAAAACGGGAAACCCCATTTTATAAGGTTCCCCAGACTTACGGATACTATTCAAACTCGATCAGACACGATTACTCTGCCAGACCTCCGACCATTTCCGATACATACTCGTAAATCTTTGGCCCTGCCTGCTCTCCGTATTGTGCCACAATGCGAACAATCGCACTGCCGACAATGGCTCCATCTGCAATCTGTGTATACTGATGAACCTGCTCCGGCTTATTAATCCCGAAACCTACTGCTGTCGGCACATCGGTTACCTGACGGATCATATCAACGATCTGTCCTACATCGGTCGTGATCGTGTCACGCACACCGGTTACTCCGAGCGAAGAGACTACATAGATGAATCCTTCTGCCTCTTTGGCGATCATCTGAATACGCTCCTGTGAGGTCGGTGCGATCAGAGAGATCAACTTCAAATCATATTTTCCAGTAAATTCCTGCAGTTCGCCTTTTTCTTCAAAAGGCATATCCGGAATGATCAAGCCATCGATCCCTACTTCTGCACATCTCTTGCAAAAACGGTCATATCCATATTTGTACAGTGAATTTGCATATGCCATAAATGCTAACGGGATCTGTGTCTTTTTCCGAAGTTTTGCTACCATATCAAAGATCTTATCTGTCGTGCATCCTGCGCTCAACGCGCGAAGATTGGCTTCCTGTATAACCGGGCCCTCTGCGATCGGGTCCGAAAATGGAATTCCGATCTCTACAAGTGCTGCACCCGCTTTTTCCATTTCCAAAATAAACTCCTCGGTCTTGTCCAGACTGGGATCTCCTGCTGTAATAAATCCAATAAATGCTTTTTTGTTATCAAATGCGTTTTGTATTCTATTCATGTAAATCAATCCCCCTATATCTGGCAATTGCTGCTACGTCTTTGTCTCCGCGGCCGGACAGGCAGCAGATAATGATCTGATCTTTGCTCATCGTCGGTGCGATCTTCATCAGGTGTGCTACCGCATGCGAACTCTCAATCGCTGCGATAATGCCCTCTTCTTTGGCAATGTACTCAAAGGCATTCACGGCTTCTTCATCAGTTACCGGAACATATTCCGCTCTTCCAATGTCTTTGAGATATGCATGTTCCGGCCCCACACCCGGATAATCAAGACCGGCTGAGATTGAATACACCGGCGCGATCTGTCCAAATTCATCCTGGCAGAAGTAGGATTTCATACCATGGAAGATTCCCTCGGTTCCGGTTGCCATCGTCGCAGCGGTCCGATCCGTATCAACACCAAGACCTGCTGCTTCACAACCGATCAAACGTACCGATTCATCACCGATAAATTCATAGAACATACCCATGGAATTACTTCCACCACCAACGCATGCCATAACGACATCCGGCAGTTTTCCTTCTTTTTCCAATATCTGCGCTCTCGCTTCCTTACTGATCACGCTCTGGAAATCACGCACGATCGTTGGAAACGGATGCGGTCCCATAACCGAGCCAAGCACATACAGGGTATCATCCACACGGCTGACCCACTCTCTCATACATTCATTAACGGCATCCTTAAGCGTCATCGTGCCACTCTCTACCGGATGCACTTTGGCACCCAACAGTTCCATACGATATACATTCAATGCCTGACGGATCGTATCTTCTTTACCCATAAAGATCTCACAATCCAGATCTAACAATGCTGCCGCCGTTGCTGCTGCCACGCCATGCTGCCCGGCTCCCGTCTCTGCGATAATACGTGTCTTGCCCATCTTCTTAGCAAGCAGCGCCTGGCCGAGCACGTTGTTGATCTTATGAGATCCTGTATGATTCAAATCTTCACGCTTAAAGTAAATCTTGGCACCGCCCAGATCTCTCGTCATCTTTTCTGCATAATAAAGAAGTGACGGTCTGCCTGCATATTCCCGAAGGAGCGTATCCAACTCTTCGACAAACTCCGGATCGTTTTTGTAATGCTCATATGCCTCTTCCAAATGGTGAATCTCATTCATCAGCGTCTCGGGAATATACTGCCCGCCATGCTGTCCAAATCTTCCTTTACTCATTGTAATCCTCCTAAATCGTAACTAATTATGCGTTTCGGTCACTCGTACCGCCTAAATCGTAACTAATTGTTCGTTTCGGTCACTCGTACTGCCTAAATCGTAACTAATTGTTCATTTCGGTCACTCGTACCGCCTGCGCAAATGCTTTCATTTTATTAAGGTCTTTGCAGTCCTCTGTCTCCATACAGCTGCTGGCATCAATACCATGCGGCGAAGTCATTCTGACCGCCTGCTGCACATTATCCACTGTGAGCCCCCCTGCCAAGAAAAATGGTTTCTCCAGCGCTTTGATCAGCGACCAGTCAAACGTGCGTCCATTGCCGCCCGCTGCTTCGCCTTCCTTAGACCACGCATCTAACAACAAATACTCACAGTCTATCTCGGAGATATTCTCCAAATCTGCAGCGGATCCAACTTTCACCGTCTTTATGATCTTTGCCGTTTTGCCAAGCAGCGCAGTGCGTTTTCTAAGTGCTTCAATATACGCCGCATCTTCGCTGCCATGCAGCTGTGCATATTCGATCACCCCTGCCGCCAAAGGCTCTGCAATAAAGTCCACCGGCTGATCGACGAACACGCCTACTGTATGAATGCGCGGATCCAGTTGTTCGACAAGCTCTGCCGCTTCCTCTCGGGTCACCTGCCGTTTACTCGGTGCAAACACAAACCCGGCAAAATCCGGCTGCACTTCATTGGCATAAGCAACATCTTCCGGTCTGCGCAGACCGCATATTTTCAAGTGAATCTTGAGCTGCAGCAATGCCTGAACACGGTCTTTAGCACGCATCAGCGTCTCTCCGATCAGCACACCATCTACCGCGTTGCGCTCCAATTCTTTAATATCCTGTGCCGTCTTGATACCACTTTCTGAAATAAATATAATATCCTTCGGCACCTGTGCGCGAAGCCGCACGCTGTTATGAATATCAACTGTGAAATTGCGAAGATCGCGGTTATTTACTCCGATCACACGTGCTCCCGCCTTGATCGCACGATGAACTTCTTCCTCATCATGCGCTTCCACGATAGATGTCAGCCCTAGCGAATCCGCAACCTCCCGAAAATGTAAGAGTTCTTCATCCGAAAGGATCGCACAGATCAAAAGCACCGCATCGGCGCCGATCACCTTAGCCTCATAGATCATATACTCATCAACCGTGAAATCCTTGCGCAGTATCGGAATACTAACAGTTTGACGCACCGCCTTCAAATACTCATTGCTCCCCTGAAAATAATAGGGTTCGGTCAGCACGGAAATCGCTGCTGCACCACCTTCTTCATAATCTGCCGCAATCTCCCGGTACGGAAAATCTTCTGCGATAAGACCCTTGGATGGGGATGCTTTCTTCACCTCACAGATAAAGGATATCCCCTCAGCCTTAAGTGCCTGTTCCATCGGAAATCCGGTATCAGCGTTAAGTGCCTGCGCCTGCTCTTTCATCTGCGCAAGCGTTATTTTCTGTTGATTTTCTGCCACTCTTACTCTTGTCTTAGCAGCAATCTCTTCTAATATATTCACGCAAGTCCTCCTATTTCTGTCCGCTCACGATTTTACACGCAGTATCGTATCTATGCAACTCCTATCGCAACATTTCACACAAAAAACATTGTCGACAGATTATTTGGCGGTAAGTTTCTGTAACTGCTCTAATGCTGCGCCGCTCTCAAGCACCTCTTTGGCTTTGGCAATGCCTTCTTCAAAGGTAATTCCCTCCGTTGCTGTATAAATCGCTGCACCTGCATTTAACAATACAACATCTGTTTTCGGTCCTTTGGCTCCGCCAAGAATATCTCGCACGATCTGTGCATTTTCCTGTGGTTCTCCACCAACGAGATCGCTCTTTTCGCAACATGTGAAACCAAACTGCTCCGGCGTGATCTCATAAGTTTTGTACTCGCCATCTCGATATTCGCATACTTTCGTCGGTGCACTAAGGGATATCTCATCAATACAATCCATTCCATAGACAACCATCGTACGTTTCACACCGAGATTAACTAATACATGCGCCAATGGTTCTACCAAGTTTTCATCGTATACGCCCATCAACTGCATATTGGCTTTTGCCGGATTTGCAAGCGGTCCCAAAATATTAAACATTGTGCGGATACCGATCTCGCGGCGAACTGCACCAACAAAGCGCATTGCCGGATGATACTTCTGCGCAAATAAGAAACAGAAATTGTTGTCACGAAGAGACTGTAAGCTCTCCTCTGCATCTCCATCAATCTTTACGCCAAGCGCCTCGAGGCAATCTGCTGTCCCACATTTGCTGGAGGCTGCACGGTTACCATGTTTGGTTGTCTTGATGCCTGCTGCGCTCGTGATCAATGCTGCCAGTGTAGAAATGTTGATCGTGTTGGATCTGTCTCCACCGGTACCAACAATTTCTAACGTATCCATATCATTGTCAAACGGAGCACAATGACTTCTCATAACTTTGGCTGCCTCTGTAATCTCTTCAATTGTCTCACCCTTGATGGCAAGTGCTGTTAGGAATGATGCTTTCTGTGCATCGGTTGCTTCACCTGTCATGATCTCTTCCATTACCTGCTTCATTGTCTCCGGTGTAAGATCCTCACCTGCTACTAATGTGCTAATTGCCTCTTTAATCATAGTGATCACTCATTCCTTTCTCGTTATTTACAAACTTTGCTGTATTGTTTCCTGTTACTGTTTCAAAAAATTCTTTAACATATCAATTCCTTTGGGTGTCAAGATCGACTCCGGATGAAACTGCAGTCCGTACGTTGGTGCCTCTTTATGTTTCACGCCCATGACTTCTCCATCGTCCGTCGTAGCAATGACCTGCAAGCATTCCGGTATCGTCTCTTTCTGAGCGATCAGCGAATGATATCTTGCGACCTCTGCCGTCTCTCCAATCCCTGCAAAAACCGGGCATTCGGTGTCAAGCGCTGCCACCGACATCTTGCCATGCATCAATTTCTTGGCATATGTTATGGTCGCTCCGTACACCTCACAGATTGCCTGATGTCCCAGACATACGCCAAGGATCGGTACTTTGCCGTTAAAATATTTGATAACCTCTTCACAGACACCTGCCTTAGAAGGACGTCCCGGTCCCGGCGACACTATGATGTGTGTCGGTGCCAATTGTTCGATCTGCTCTACCGTCATCTCATCGTTACGGATCACACGGATATCCGGGGCGATCGTTCCAACCAGCTGCACAAGGTTATAAGAAAAACTATCGTAATTATCAATCAATAAAATCATATGGCTCCTCCTTACTGCACTGCCATTATGCTAAGCCCTGTGCTTTATCTACTGCATCCATTACTGCTTTCGCTTTGTTGATGCACTCATGATACTCATTTTCCGGTACACTGTCTGCCACGATACCGGCTCCGGATCTGACAAAGATCTTGTCGTTTTTCTTAAACACGGTACGGATTGCAATACAAGTGTCAAGATTGCCGGTAAAATCAACATAACCAATGGCTCCGCCATAAATGCCACGCTTATTGTTCTCTAATTCATTAATGATCTCCATCGCACGGATCTTTGGTGCGCCCGATAAGGTTCCTGCCGGTAACACTGCATCCACTGCATCTAAGCTGTCTTTGTCATCTCTGATCTCACCCCGCACGGTCGATCCTATATGCATAACATGTGAATATTGCAGCACCGCCATATAATCTTCCACTTCTACGCTGCCATACTTACTTACTTTGCCAAGATCATTTCTGCCAAGATCTACCAGCATATTGTGCTCCGCGCGCTCTTTTTCATCACCAAGCAGCTCTGTTTTAAGTCGCTCATCTTCTGCGGCATCTTTGCCGCGGGGTCTTGTTCCGGCAAGCGGAAATGTATGCAGCACGCCATCTTCCAGTTTCACTAACGTCTCTGGCGAAGCACCCGCCACTTCAATGTCATCGCTGCTAAAATAAAACATATATGGGGATGGATTGATCGTGCGCAGCATACGATACGCATTGAACAAACTTCCCTCATAATCGGCTTCCAAACGATTGGAAAGCACTACCTGAAAAATATCTCCCTCGTAAATATAATGCTTCGCTTTCTCAACCATCGCGCAATATTCCTGCTCCGAAAAGAGTGGGCGAAAATCTGATGTGATCTTCCCCGGCGTGATCTGTGCCGGTGTGCCATGCTCTATAAGATCCACGATCTCTTCAATTTCTGCGAGACATCTGTCATATTCCTGTTCCAGATTCTCTGTCCTTGCATTGGCGATAATGTATATCTTTTGACGAAGATTATCAAAAGCGATCACCTTGTCAAACAACATAAGGTCGACATCCTTAAACCCTTCCTGATCGTCGGCGTCCAAATTAAGCTTTGGTTCGCTGTACTTAACATAATCATAAGAAAAGTATCCGACCAATCCTCCGGTAAAGCTTGGAAGATCTTTTACTTTTGGACTGGTGTATTCTTTCAAGATCTCTTTGATCTTTGCTCCCGGATGAGCTACCGGCTCTTTTGCTCCTTCTTCGCTCCCACTTTCACGTATACACATTTCACCGTTCATACAGGTGATCTCTAATTTCGGATCATATCCCAAAAATGTGTATCTTCCCCATACTTCCTGATTTTCTACGCTTTCTAACATGTAGCAATGTTTGCTCACGCCTTTTAGGATGCGTAACACTTCCATCGGTGTCACGGTATCCGAAAGGATCTCCCGGCTGATCGGCACAACTTTGTAGCCGTCTGCCATCTGTTTTGCCTGTTCCAGTGTTGTCATGAAAACCTCCTTCGTTTCAAGCAAAGAGTTTCTTAATAGCGGAGCATTTTTTGCATATATAAAACAAAAAAAGTCCTTGTTTAGCATATAAATGCTAACAAGGACGGTTAATCTTTTACCCGCGGTGCCACCTTGTTTCGTGAGACCTCACGCTCTTTGCGAAATACCAACATATTCCCGGCAACTGACGCATGCCTTACGTCATGGAATACTCAGCCGGATCACCAGCTTTTGACCATGCCCTCTGCGGTCCATTTAATGAACAGCTCTCTGCGGTTTCTCAGCATCCCCGCTCTCTGTAAGCGCCTCTTTCATTTTTATCTCCGCTTCAACGGTTTATTATTATGAAATTAACAATAGTATACTCCTTTTGTAGGATTTGTCAACTATCTTCTTTTCTGATTGAGAAAATTTCTTTTTCAGAAGATCAAACTCCTTCTTCATCAAAAAACAGAATTACAGATTGTCGTACAGATCCTCCGTGAATGTCAGGCTGCCCCGATAACCTGCATACGTACGGTTAAACACCAAACGTTCATTCATCGGAAAGGCTGCCAGAATAAATTGAATATCCTTTTCCAATGCCACCTCACGTTCATTGCTGCTGCCGATCAACAGCGTGATCTCTTCTTCCTCTTCCCGCAGTGCCTGATTGATCTCATACTGATCGGATGCAAAGATCACCTTTGGCGGTTTCGCATATTCCAAATCCTCAATCTGTGCCACAATGCGATCCTTATCCTCTTGACGGAACAGTGGTTCTGACACGATGACAAGCACCGGCGTAAAACTAAAATCATTTGCCAGATATCTGGTGATACCCACAGCGTTGTTAGCATCTGCCACAACCGCAAAACGCTTCCAGCTAACCACTCCGACAGACTGCGCTAAATAATCATAAACATATTCTTCTTCCGCAGCGATCACTTTATCCACGATCTCTTGATCCAAGTGCATTGCCTCTGCTACCTGTCTGACAAATTTTGTCGTGTCGGTTGCCCCGACAAATAAGCCTGGAACGCGGATGCTTGGAATACCAAATTTTTGTTCCATCTTTTTGGCCGGTCCCTTAAACAGCCATGGATTGATGATGATGTTTAGTGCTGCACCGGAACATTTGCGGATCGTTTCAATACCCTGATGCTTTGTAAAGAACGTATTCACCTTAAGACCTAACGCAGATAAAATACGATCGATCTCCTCAAGCGCACCGCTCCAAAACGGATCATGATACGGGATGATCCCGAAAATATTAACCAATTTATCATCTTTCGGCACATCTTCTTCTATCACCTGATTGATCATCGTCGTCCAAACCGTTTCATAGCCGAGATTGCTGTCTCCGACAAAGCCCGGCGTCTCGATCGGATATACGGAATACCCCTTATCTTGAAATTCTTCTGTAACGCTGACAATGTCATCACCGATAATTCCTGCGGTACATCCCGTCAATACGAAATATGCATCCGCATCAATAATATCAATAGCCCCCTGAACAGTTGTGCGCAGTTTTTCAGTACCGCCAAAAACAACTTCTTTTTCCAACATATTGGTAGAAGGCAGTGATACAAATGACACAAAACGAGAAGATTTGTGTCCGGACTGCCCTTGATCTGCTGCTGTAGTCTGCATACAGCAGCCCGGTCCTGAATGATAGATCGGACACACACGGTCGATCGCTCCTAATACAGAATTAATGCCTGCTAAAACACAGCCGCCTTTTGGATTTTCTGTAACCTGTGACATATCTTTTCCTGCCTTTCTTTATTTCTTGATATACTTAAATGCATCCTGCTCATACCACGAATCCTTATATGGTAATTTACTATGTTGTGCTAACTTTACATTAAATCCCGGATTTTGCAGCTGATCTGCAATTTTGTTGCCAAGATAGATCAGACCGTCATATCCCATCGTCGGACGCTTACCGTCCAATACATGTGTAGTCGGAATGCCAAGCTTAGCCGCCCAGTCCGGAACACCAATAAAAGCATCCGGTTTTAATTTATTCACAAGATTGACCTGCTCGAATGGCTGCATATTGGCAATATCAACGACGAAGTCTTTATGAATGCCATTGAGATATTCGATATCTGTCTGTGCATCTTCATCATAGGTTGGTGTCTCTAATCCCACCAATTCCATGCCAAAATCATCGATCAAAGCTGCTGCCGCAAAAGATCGCCCGGTACCGCCACAGATAAATACCCGCTTACCTTGCAGTCTGTCACGAAGTTTCTGAACAAGCGGCATGATACGCTCTCGCTCTTTCGCAATGATCTCTTCGACTTCCTCTTCCTTGCCCAGCACTTTTGCAATACCACGGTACCATTTTTCGGTATTACGGATACCGATCGGCATCACCGTATGCGAATATGGGATCTCATAATCTTCCCATAATGTTTTCATAAATTCATCTGCAAATACTTTACAGATTGAAGTAGATGCCTCGGCTGCCGGAATGCGCTTGATCTTCTCCAGAGAACTATAAAATGGTATGTAATTTACCTCCACGCCAATATTGTGCAGCATACGCTCCATCTCTTTCTGATCAGCATAGCTAACCGTTGTCGGCGCAAACAGATTTACTAATCCTTTTTCTTTCGGCACACTCTCTTTCTTGAGAATATACTTATTGATCGCTAAAAATGCTGCGTCAAAACCGGAAGCACAGATCTTGGACTTAAAGCCCTCACAATGGATCGGCACCAGAACGGTGTCCGGATACTCTTCCTGCAGATCATATGCGATCGCATCGATATCATCTCCAATAATACCGGAGGCACAGGAAGCATAGATAAAGGCAAGCTTCGGATGATAACGTTCCACTGCCTTTTTCACTGCCTCGCGAAGTTTCTGTTCACCGCCAAACACGACGCTTTTCTGATCCACATTTGATACGATAATGCGTGGATTGCGGATATTTTTAATGCCGCGGTGCGCCTGACCGACACGGAACATATCCACTGCCATGATCGAACAGCCAACACATCCCTGCGGGGAGTGCGAAATAAATACAGAGTCTTCCAAAGACATCAATGCCGCCATACTATTGATCTGCTGGCACTGCAATCCCTGCGCAAACGTTCGGTCTGCTTTTTTCAAACAGCCTTTTCGAAACTGCTCCTCGACTTCTTTTCCCGTCGTTCCTAAATCATTAATTCTGCCCGGTTTACTTTCTCTCACACCGGAATACTGCTTTTTCGCCATAACAATCTTTCATTCCTTTCTCGCAATGCGTCAATGATTTACGATTTGTTGTTATTGATGATCTGATCTGCCAGATCACATATTGATCCGTCCATAGATTTTGCTGCTAGATCACATATTGATCCGTCCATAGATTTTGCTGCCATTCCACCAAATCTTCCAGAGTCATACCCTCTAACACACCATTGATCGCCTCGTCTAATTTCTGCCAAATGATCAAGCTGACACAGGTTGCCTTATTTTCACAAGGCCAACCATTGGCACCAACACAGTCTGTCGGGGATAGATTTCCCTCCATAGTACGCAGAATGCGTCCCACAGTATAATTTCTCGGCGGCTCACTCAACATATACCCACCGTGAGAACCGCGAATGCTTTTCACAAGGGCAGCTTTATTGAGCGTCGCCACGATCTGCTCCAGATATTTTTCGGAAATCCCCTGTCTTTTTGCGATTTCCTTGATCTTTACCGGCTGCCCCTTGCTGTAAAGCGCCAGATCGAGCATTAGCTTGATCGCATATCGTCCTTTTGTGGATATTTTCATCTTCGTCACCAAGCCTTTCTTTGTCTTGCTAAATAACACCCTATTTTGTGAAGAGCTTCATCAATAGTGCACTCCACGTCAAACGCAGTTACAGCATGCTTTGCAAGCAACTTCTGCATATGAAAACCAATCTTGCTGCATACGACAAAGGTACAGTCCGCGACACACTCTACACGGTCATTACTGCCTTCACAGGAATGACCACCGGCATCACATCCGCAATGCTCTGTGTCATTGGCCTGTGATCGCAGATCTGCGTCCTGTCCATCTTTCAGGACACCTTCATCATGCTGCACTACCGTTCTCTCTTCCAGTTTGCAATATGCATCCTTTGTAATTTCGTATACTTCAAAACGCTCTGCTTCTCCAAAAGGTGTGTCGACATGCACCCCATCTGAAGTAGCAACTGCAATCAAATATTTTCCCATGCTGTTCCTCCAGCCTTATGATCTGCCAATTTGCGTTGCTGCTTGGTTTCCTGTCTATACCTCAAAACTTTGGTTAAACAATAGGTTTCCTGTCTATACCTCAAAGTCTTCATTAAACAAATTCGTAGACAGGTAACGAAGCCCTGTATCCGGCAGGATAACAACAATATTTTTGCCGGCATTTTCCGGTCGTTTGGCTATCTCCGTTGCCGCAAAGATTGCTGCACCGGATGATGTTCCAACCAGAATTCCATCTGTTTTAGCAACTTCGCGTGTCACACGGTATGCATCCGGCGTCTCCACATCATAGCGTTCATCATAAATGTCCATATCCATGATCTCCGGTACCATTTCTCTCGGCACTCCGGCAAACGGATGCACACCCATAATCTCTTCCGGCGCCGGGTTTTCAGGGCTTGGCAATGAATTTTTACCTGGCTGCAATGCCACTACATACAAGTCCGGATTTTTAGACTTCAGATACTTACCGGTTCCTGAAACGGTTCCGCCGGTACCTACACTTGCCACCAGAATATCAACGTTACCATTGGTATCTTCCCAGATTTCCGGACCGGTCGTTGATTCATGGACTGCCGGATTGGCCGGGTTAGAAAGCTGATCAACGAAAAAGATGCCTTCCTCTTTCGCCAATACTTGATCTCTCAGTGCCGCTACAGCAGCAATAAAATCCCCACCCGTCTTTTCCATTGTTTCCACGATAACCGGTTCTTCCGACAATTTGATAACTTCCGCGCCAAACGCCTTGATCACCTGAAAACGTTCCGCACTAACCTGATCCTGTATGTATACACGGAATTTATATCCTTTGGTTGCTGCGATCGCTGCCAGACCGATTCCGGTATTTCCACTCGTTGTCTCTACCAAAGTATCTCCCGGCTTGATCAAGCCTTTTTTCTCCGCTTCCTCGATCATGTTTAATGCAGCGCGGTCCTTAATGCTCTGATTCGGGTTGAAATACTCCAATTTTACAAGAAGCTTTGCCGGAAGATCATGTTTCTTTTCATAATTTGCCAGCTCCAACAACGGTGTTTTTCCAACTAATTCTGTAATTGATCTATAAATCTTTCCCATGCAATGTCCATCCTTTCTCTATTGCTCTGATCAAATATGATAATCGTCCGCAGAATCCATCAAACCAAATTCCAGTAGAATTTCCTCTAAGCGTTCCTGCGTCATCGGCGTTGGAATGTCAAATTTTGTATTATTAATGACAGCTTCTGCTAAATTGCGGTACTCCTGCGCCTGATTGGAATCCGGCTTATATTCGATCACCGTCTTTTTGTTGATCTCAGCTCGCTGTACGATATTGTCACGCGGCACGAAATACAACAACTGCGTTCCCAATTCCTTTGCAAAAGCACGTAAAAGATCCAGCTCGCGATCTACATTTCTGCTGTTGCAGATAATACCGCCCAGTCTGACGCCACCGGTACGCGCATAACGTTTGATACCCTTGGCAATGTTGTTAGCTGCATACAGCGCCATCATCTCGCCACTTGCCACAATATATATTTCCTTTGCTTTGCCCTCGCGGATCGGCATTGCAAATCCACCGCAGACAACGTCTCCTAAAACATCATAAAATACATAATCCAGATCATCCGTATAGGCTCCGAGATTTTCCAACATGTTGATCGATGTGATAATACCTCGTCCTGCACAGCCTACACCCGGTTCCGGTCCACCGGATTCAACGCATCGCGTGCCGCCGTAGCCCTCACGCACGATCTTATCTAATTCGACATCTTCTCCCTCATCACGGATCGTATCCAAAACCGTCTTTTGCGCCAGACCGCCCAGTAGTAATCTTGTAGAATCAGCCTTCGGATCACAGCCAACAACCATTACTTTCTTACCGTGTTCTACAAGTCCTGCAGTCAGGTTCTGTGTTGTTGTAGACTTTCCAATTCCACCTTTGCCATAAATTGCAATCTGTCTCAATTCTGCCATTGTCTCCTCCATTCCTATCCTATCCAGGATCCTACCTTGTTGTCATTAATCCTTGTATTTGGTCATATACCACAATGCGATGCAGGGAATCTTCAATCTCCCCCGGCAATTCCATTGCAGCTATTCCATACTCATTCATAACCCGCAGTGCACCCATACCAATACGGCTCACTGCTACATAATCACAGTCCGATAAACGTTTTACATTATCCTGTAATCTTCCCTCATCATGATTACCGGCCTCACAGATCGGTACGAGCTCACGCTTTTCCAAAAGTACGGTGTCCTCATTTTCGGACACCTCGTAGATATAAAAATCACGTGCTCTTCCAAAATGACTGTTAACCACAATGCCATCCGAAGATGCCACTGCCACGCGGATCTTCCTATCATTTTGCATCGACATCATCCTTTCCTAACCATGTGAAAATGTTTCCCGCACACGCAGTTTTCTTTGATAAATCTGATCTCCGTATTCTGATCTGCCCGGAACTCCAACTGCATCCGCCCGGCAGTGCTGGCAATGTCTAAATACGTCAATATATTGGGAAGCCGTTGTTCTCGCCGCATCGATCTGACTACAGGTCGGTGCTGTCTGATCCGCCAATTCATACTGTGGGATCAACGGTATGATATTATATATTTTTGCGCCGGCCTCTTTTACCGTCTTAGCGATCTTTGCAATATGATCTCCGTTGATGTCCGGCACCAACACCGTATTGACCTTTATGGTAATCCCGGCAGACGCAACTTTTCGTATGCCCGCCAACTGATTTTTAATGAGGATTTCTGCGCCCTCTACACCATCATAACGTTTACCATGATAAATAATGTATTTATTTAGCTTAGCTTCGATCTCCGGATCCACTGCATTAACAGTTACTGTCAGGGAATCAATTCCTATTTCGATCACTTCTTCTGCTTTCTCTTCCAAAAGCAATCCATTGGTGCTCATACATTTAATAAGCTGTGGGAATCGTTCTTTGACACCGCGAAACGTCTTCAGCGCATAGTCAGAGGCTAATGTATCTCCCGGTCCCGCAATACCAGCCACGGTAATCTCCGGACAAATCCTCAATGCCTTATCCAGGATCTCTAAACTTTCTGTAGGTGTGATCACTTTCGATGTGACACCAGGTCTTTCCTCTACATCGTTTATAACACGATCACAGAAACGACAAGCAATGTTACACCCTGGACTCACCGGCAAATGAATGCGTCCCACATTATTTTTATGCCCCCCAAAGCAGGGATGGGATTGTTGCAGATCATGATATGTATTACTCACGTTGCTCCCCCTTTCCATTGCGCTCTTTGTATTCATAGTTTTTCGATAGGTTTTATCAATTTATGATATTTGCAATTATAGTCACCTTTTCCTATATTGTCAATAGGAATTATCAACAATTTGTTAAAAATTTGTCATTGACATTCTGCATCGTCATATTTCGCAGAATATGTCATGTAACTTTTTCATTTTCGTGAAGAATTAGAAATAAACATTTCTTATTTTCGTGAATATTCAGAGTAAAACATTTCTCATTTTCGTGAATATTCAGAGTAAAACATTTCTCATTTTCGTGAATATTCACACAAAAACTTTTCTTATTTTCGTGAATACAGGTTGTTATTTGTGGAAAACTATATTACAATAAAGCTTATAAAATGGTGATTTAAGCGACTAATGCACTGTAGAAAGGAACCCATCATGTTATTTAAACGAAAATTATACCAAAAGCTTTTAAAATGGAAAGAAATATCGGCCGGTTCATCCGCTCTGTTGATCGAGGGTGCAAGACGAATCGGAAAAAGTACCATTGTAGAAGAATTTGCGAAAGCAGAATATGATGATTATATGTTATTGGACTTTGCACGCGAAAGTACAGACATAAAAGACAACTTTATAAATAATATCAATGACCTTGATACCTTTTTCCGCAATTTATTTCTGCTTAAAGGGCGATCACTCCATGGCAAAAACTGCGTCATTATCTTTGACGAAGTGCAGTTGTTTCCATGGGCAAGACAGGCCATAAAATATTTAGTACAGGATGGAAGGTATGAATATATCGAAACCGGCTCTTTGATCTCTATTCATAAAAATGTCCAAAACATTCTGATTCCATCCGAAGAATACAAACTTAAAATGTATCCTATGGATTTCGAAGAATTTTGTGGGCAACCGATGATACCGTTTCCTATGAAGCAATCAAGGACGCTTTCATAAAACGCAAACCACTCGGTGACAGCATCCATCGACAGCTCATGAACAAATTCCGCACTTATATGGTAGTTGGCGGAATGCCTCAGGCTGTAGATGCCTATATTGCCGGCAAAGATTTCACACAGATTGATTTCGTAAAACGTAATATTTTGAGTTTGTACGAAGAGGATCTATACAAATACGATTCCGAAAACAATCAGCGAGCTTCCATCATTTTTCGTACGATTCCAGAGCAACTGGAAAACAAAAATTCGCATTTTAAATTTTCATTGATTGACAAAAATGCGCGTTATCAGAATTATATCAATGCTGTAAATTTTGTGGCGGAATCCATGATCGGCAATGAATGTATCCATGTTACAAAACCCGAAATCGCCTTGGAACTCTTTGCTGATCGAAGCAATTTTAAGCTTTATATGGGCGATACCGGACTGTTAGTAACGCAGATTATGAAAAGCCAGGACAACGTAGATGAAAATATCTACAAATCTCTGATTTTTGGGAAACTTGGTATCAATCAGGGAATGATCATTGAAAATATGGTAGCACAAATGCTGAAAGCATCTGGACACGACCTATATTTTCATGAATATCGCTATACACCTTCTGATGAGAGTAATGAGAAAAAATACGAGATCGATTTCTTGACCGTTAAGAATAAAAAAATCTGTCCCATCGAGGTGAAGTCTTCCTCCTACACCTCGCACAAATCATTTGATTACTTCGTAAAAAAGTATCAATTGAAAATGCAGGACAGATATATTATTTATACGAAAGATCTTATGCAAAAAGATAACATATTGTATATTCCTATATACATGACAATGCTTGTGTAAGATACCGATTTAATAGGGATCATCTATGAGACGCAGTGCTCGATACAAGCCATTACTGCGCCTCACTCTCCTGCAGTGCCGTCTTAATACGGTCAAGTGCCTCTTGTAACGTTGCACGCGGACATGCTACATTGATGCGCTGAAACCCTTTGCCGCAGTCGCCAAAGATCTTACCACTGTCGAGCCATAATTTTGCCCGGTGTACGATCAGATCCTCCAGCTCATCCACGCTCAAGCCGGTTTCGCGGAAATCCAGCCAGACCAGATAAGTCCCCTCATGGTCTACCATAGACACGCCCGGAAGCTGCGTTTCAACATATTCCTTTGTAAAGGCAATATTGTCGGCAACATATGAGTGCATTGCCTCATACCACTCTTCTCCGTGTGCATATGCCGCCTCGCACGCAACCAACCCCAGTACATTAAGCTGACTAATTCCTGCCGCATCAAGCTGCGCCCGGAACTTTGCCTTTAACTCTCTATTTGGGATAAAGATATTCGAGATCATCATACTGGCAATATTAAACGTTTTGCTCGGCGCCGTGCAGGTCACGCTGATCTGCGCAAATTCTTCCTTGATCGCCGCAAACACCTGATGCTTTCCACGAAATACGAAGTCCTCATGAATCTCATCACTCACAACCGTAACATGATGTTTTACCAAAATATCTCCCATCGCGGTAAGCTCTTCCTTCGTCCACACACGCCCCACCGGATTATGCGGATTGCAAAGCAGGAACAGCTTAACGTCGTTATCTACGATCTTACGTTCAAAATCCTCCAGATCTATGTGATAACGGTTGTCATCACCTTTGTACAGGTCGTTGCTGACCACCTTTCTACCATTGTCGGCGATCACCTCCGAAAACGGATAATACACCGGCTGCTGCAGCATCACGGCATCTCCCGGCTCAGAATACGCCTTTACCGCCATTGCCAGCGCAAAAACAACGCCCGGCGTTTGATAAGCCATTTTTCCTGAATGTCCCAGTCGTGATGTTTTTTCATCCAAGACCGAACCGTCTCAAAATAAGGGGTCTGCACTTCACTGTAGCCAAATATGCCATGCTTCGTGCGCTCTATCACCGCGTCCTCAATATAAGAAGACGTCTTAAAATCCATATCTGCCACCCACAACGGGAGCACATCTTCCGGCATACCTCTTCGTTTTGCAAAATCATATTTTAAGCAATCGGTATTTTTACGATTGACTACCGCGTCAAAATTCAAATTTCTTTCTGCCATTGCTATCAATCCTTTCTATCGCCATGCTGCATTTGCTAGCAATCTATTCTATAATCATCCTGCATTTTCAGCCAAATATACCACTAGTAAATAAACACACTATTTTATAAAGAAGCAAACACGCTTTCCAGTTCTGCCAACAGGTCTTTGACGTTCTCAATCCCCACCGACAAACGAAGTGTCGCATCTGTAATTCCATTCTTTTCTCGAATTTCCTGTGGAACATCTGCATGCGTTTGTGTCGCTGGATAGGTGATCAACGTCTCCACTCCACCAAGGCTCTCTGCAAAACGGATCATACGAACCTTTTCTAATACAGACAGCGCACTTTCTTTATCCTTCAATTGAAATGTCAACATTGCACCAAAACCACGCGCCTGTTTTTTCATGATCTCATAGCCCGGATGATCCGGCAGTCCCGGATAAATCACTTTCGTAACAACATCCTGCGCCGTCAGCCATTTGGCAATTTTCAAAGCATTATCAGCGGCACGTTCCATGCGAATCCCCAATGTTTTAATACCTCGCAGGATCAACCAGCTATCAAAAGGTGCTAGTCCCGCTCCCGTTGTCTTGATCAAAAAGCGAAGTTTTTCGCTAATGTCCTCTCGACCGGTTACCAAAAATCCCGCAAGCGTGTCATTGTGTCCTCCCAAATACTTCGTACCACTATGTACTACAACATCTGCACCAAGTTTCAGCGGATTCTGGAAATATGGCGATAAAAATGTATTATCCACGATCAACAACAAACCGTGCTTGTGTGCGATTTCTGCTGTTGCCGCTATATCCGTTACATTCATCATTGGGTTAGTCGGTGTTTCAATATAGATTGCTTTCGTCTGTTCTGTAATATACGATTCAATATCTTCTCTGCAGCAATCAATATTTGAAAATTGTATGCCGTTCTTATCCGAGACGTTTTGAAACAAACGAATGCATCCTCCATACAGATCCGAATCAGCGATAATATGATCTTCCGGCTTGAACAGCTCCATCAGCAATGATATTGCCGCCATTCCACTCGAAAGTGCCAACGCATCAATTCCGCCTTCCAAAGAAGCCACCATTTTCTCTAAATGTTCTCTGGTTGGATTCTGCAAACGACTGTAATCGTACCCGGTGCTTTGTCCTACTCCCGGATGTGCATACGTCGCTGTCTGATAAATAGGGTAACTGATCGCACCAAAATGATCTGTTTTACCTTCGTCTTCCTCTAAATGCAAACATTTTGTCTCAATTTCTCTTTCCATATAGCATAATCCTTTCTCCACACAAAATCTTGGCTGTCAGGCGCCGTTTATTTCCTAGTAAACCTGTAGGCATTATTATAAAGACTCCCTCTTACACTGTCAATTGCTATTTCCTATTTTACCTATTGGAATTATTTTTTATGTGTTATAGTTTTTTCCTATTACCAAAGAAAGCAAATCCGCGCTTTGCGATGATGTCACACTACACAACAGCAGTTCCTATTAAAATAAAATAAGGGTTGACTTGGAGTCTACTCCAAGTGTTACACTAAGAAGCAGGAGGTGACCTACCGTGACCATCAAAGAAGTGAGTCAAAAATATAACATTTCACAGGATACTCTGCGTTACTATGAACGTGTCGGCATGATTCCGAAAGTAACGCGAACGGCAAGCGGCATCCGAGATTATCAAGAATCTGATTTGAGCTGGGTCGAGCTTGTCATCTGTATGCGCAGCGCCGGGCTGCCGGTAGAAGCATTGATTGAATATGTCGAACTGTATCAACAGGGCGACCAGACTTTCAGTGCGCGTCTCGAACTGCTGCAGGAACAGAGACGCAATTTAGAAGAACAACAGAAACAATTACAAGCTGCAATAAGTAAACTGGATTATAAAATTTCCCGCTACGAAGTTGCAGTCAAAACAGGAAAATTATCATGGGAGGAAAATTCATGTACTTAGAACAGATTAATGGACCACAAGATGTAAAGAAATTATCCGTAGAACAGTTAAATACTTTGGCAGACGAAATGCGCGCTGCATTATTAAACCGTTTAAGCAAACACGGCGGTCATTTCGGGCCGAACTTCGGTATGGTGGAGGCAACGATCGCACTCCATTACGTTTTCGAATCACCAAAAGATAAGATCGTATACGATGTATCACATCAGTCTTATCCGCACAAAATGTTGACGGGACGTAAAGATGCTTATTTATACGAAGAACATTTTGAGGACGTGTCCGGATACAGCAATCCAAATGAAAGTGAACACGACTTCTTTACCGTCGGTCACACCTCTACTTCTGTCAGCCTCGCCTGTGGACTTGCCAAAGCAAGAGATCTAAATGGCGAAGACGGCAACGTGATCGCTGTCATCGGTGATGGTTCTTTGAGCGGTGGCGAAGCTTTAGAGGGATTAGATTATGCTGCAGAATTAGACGGCAACTTCATTATTGTCGTAAACGATAACGATATGTCCATCGCCGAGAATCATGGCGGTCTTTACGGCAATCTCAAGCTGCTTCGCGACACGAAAGGTCAGGCTGAATGCAACTTATTCCGTGCAATGGGATTAGACTATGTTTACGTTGATCAGGGCAATGACACAGCCTCTTTGATCGATGCCTTCTCCCAAGTAAAAGACAGCAATAAACCGGTTGTTGTCCATATCAACACACTGAAAGGTAAAGGATACGCACCAGCCGAGGAGCATAAAGAGAACTGGCATTACTGCGCGCCGTTTGATATCAAAACCGGTGAGGCACTGTTCCAAGATGCGGAAGAAGATTATTCTTCTGTTACAGCAGAATACCTGTTAGACAAGATGAAAAAAGATCCTGCCGTTGTAGCGATCACTTCCGGAACTCCTACTATTCTTGGTTTTACAGAAGATAAACGAAAAGAAGCCGGAAAGCAATTCGTCGATGTCGGCATTGCCGAAGAAACCGCAGTAGCTCTTGCCTCCGGTATTGCTGCAAATGGCGGCAAACCTGTCTATGGTGTTTACAGCACCTTTGTACAGAGAACCTACGACCAGATTTCTCAGGATTTATGTATCAATAACAGTCCTGCAACGATCGTTACTTTCTGCGGTTCGGTTTATGGCATGAATGACGTTACACATTTAGGTTTGTATGACATTCCAATGATGGCAAACATTCCAAACCTTGTTTATTTGGCAGCAACCTCCAAAGAGGATTATATTGCCATGCTGGATTGGAGCCTAGAACAGACCGAACTTCCTGTTGCTATCAAGCTTCCGGGCGGTGCTATGGTATCCACCGGCACACCGGTCACCAAAGATTTTAGTAAGCTCAACAAATATGAGGTAACCAAAAAAGGGTCCAAAATTGCCATTCTTGGTCTTGGTACCTTTTACGGACTTGCCTGCGAAGCTGCTGCTCAGTTAGAAGCAGAAACCGGCATTCAGGCAACCGTGATCAATCCATACTACATCACCGGACTCGATACCGAATTGTTGGATAAGCTCAAAGAAGATCATGAGCTCGTTCTGACCATCGAAGATGGCATTTTGGATGGCGGTTTTGGCGAGAAGATTGCCAGATACTACGGTACTTCGAACATCAAAGTACGGAACTATGGACTGAAAAAGGAATTTTTGGATCGCTACGACCCTAATGAGGTTGTCAAAGAGAATCATTTGACCGCAGAACAAATTGTTGCAGATATCAAAGCACTTGAAGCATAAAAAAGCAAAGCCTGCGCTTTGCTTTGCAAGAATTGCTAAAGCAATTCTTGGTGGCATAACGTAACATTACGAGCAATTTCCTATTCCTTAAAAAAGCAAAGCCTGCGCTTTGCTTTGCAAGAATTGCTAAAGCAATTCTTGGCGATGTCACGCTACACAACAGCAGTTCCTATTAAATATTCAAACTTCGCACATCCGAAGCTGCCATCTGGTCACTTATTGCTTATTATGTAAGTAAAATAATAGCTATTTTGCAGCCAATAAAGTAAATT
Source organism: Clostridium sp. AM49-4BH (assembly GCF_003478335.1). Taxonomy (GTDB): domain Bacteria; phylum Bacillota; class Clostridia; order Lachnospirales; family Lachnospiraceae; genus Butyribacter. The sequence goes on along the minus strand of NZ_QUFB01000049.1, from coordinate 290 downwards.
ATTCTGCCATCAAGAAACTAAGACAATTGCCGCAGAACGCAGAGTTTTTGCGTGATTTCTTATTTTGTTAAGTCTCTGATGAATACATGCCTGAAGGAGTGTTTGAGATGTCCCGGTTTAGCAAGGTATCATCAATTTTTGGACGGGACGCTTTCGCTACGATGCGCTACGTCACGTTACTTAATGTCTCTGAAATACGAGACATAAGTAACGACGAGCGCAAAGTCCCTTTCAAAAATGATGAATACCTTGCTTCCGGGACTTCGAGTTTCCGAAGGGCATGTAAATCA
>NZ_QUFB01000048.1 GCF_003478335.1 Clostridium sp. AM49-4BH | reverse complement strand
TCATCCATTTTTGGACGGGACGCTTTCGCTACGATGCGCTACGTCACGTTACTTAATGTCTCTGAAATACGAGACATAAGTAACGACGAGCGCAAAGTCCCTTTCAAAAATGATGATTACCTTGCTTCCGGGACTTTGAGTTTCCGAAGGGCATGTAAATCAATCATCAGAGACAACAAAATCTAGAAATCACCAAAAACGTAAATGCGGCAAGGCAATTACTATAGTTCTCTGTCGGCGGAAACCACGATGTTGTGGCTGCAAAATTCTTAGTATTCTTTGACATAATAAGCAATATGTGGTTTTGCAATAACTTCCGGTATGGGAAGTATGAGTAATAAAATATATTGTTGATATAGTGAAAAAATGTTAGAATATACTTGGAAAGATGAAAAAGCGTTTGAAACGGAGGTATTTATGCAGTACAGAATCGTAGGAAACACTATGCCGGCAGTGGAAATTTTGTTTGATCAGGCCGGAGAGTCAATGTACACACAGTCAGGTGGAATGGTTTGGCAGTCTGACGGGATTGAAATGAGCACGAGCACCAACGGTGGAATTATGAAGGGTGTTGGAAGAATGTTTGCCGGTGAGTCCATGTTTATGGCGAGATACACAGCACAGGCACCGGGCACAACCATTGCTTTTGCATCAACCGTAGCCGGTGAGATCATGCCTGTCAACGTTGGCGAGACAGGTGGAATGGTATGCCAGAAAGGTGCATTCCTTTGTGCAGAACCGGGAGTAAATTTAAATGTCGCATTTACGAAAAAGTTTTCTGCCGGTTTGTTTGGCGGTGAGGGCTTTATTTTGCAGGATCTGTCCGGTGTCGGTATGGCATTTTTGGAGATCGATGGTGACAAAGTCATTAAAGATCTGCAGCCGGGAGAGGTGCTTAAAGTAGACACAGGTAACGTTGTGGCGTTTGAGCGTTCTGTCAGCTACGAGATTGAGACAGTCAAAGGTCTTAAAAATATTTTCTTAGGTGGCGAAGGTCTTTTCCTGACCAGGTTAGTAGGTCCGGGACGTGTTATTTTGCAGACGCAGAATATTAACGAATTCGCTGGACGTATTGCTAGGATGATTCCTAGTAAATAATCAAAGACAGAGAGAAAATCAGTTGATTGCCAGAACACTGATTATGGAGAGACTGATCTGCCAGGCAGGAGTATCTTTGTCGGATGATAGGATTTTTAACAGCAGGGAACGAAATGTTGCCTGCTGTTTGTGTCTCATAATGTTGACAGAAAATTTTGCAGCCTATATACCGGTAAAATTGAAGGATGGATGAGGTAATTAAAAGTGAGAATCATTGATTATAAGGAGAATTGGCAAAAGCTTCTTAGCCCGGATATAGTCAAACAGTTGACCTTGATCCACGAGTTTAAGGGAGAGCAAAGATTGTTTATTGAAGCTCATAGAGATGAACTAAATGAGTTGGTCGAATTGGCGAAGATCCAAAGTACAGAGGCTTCTAATAGAATTGAGGGCATCTTTACTTCGGAGGATCGATTGAAAAATCTGGTTCTTGAAAAGACGACTCCTGCGAGCAGAAATGAGTCTGAGATTGCAGGATATCGAGATGTGTTGAACACAATTCACAAAAACTATGATTATATTCCTGTAACGGCAAATTATATATTGCAATTACATAAGGATTTGTACAAATTCGGATTTGCAGAACTGATTAAATAGAATATGTGTTTGACATATGAGTGGTTAGATGTTAGTATACTAATAAAGAAGGTGCTACCGATAGACGGTTAGCCTGATATATGGATCAAAAATGACCGCTTAGTTTACCAGACTGAAGGGCGGTCATTTTTGTGTTTTATCATTGCTCTTAGAACCAACGGTATAACCAAGAGCAAAGCACGTAAGACATAAGCTGACGATGCGGCAAAAGGACGGCAGCAGGCAAAATTATATGCAGATAGTATAGAACAGCAACATGGCAGAAGACCGGTTGTATTTTTTACAAATGGTTTTGATATGCGCATTATTAATAATCAGTATCCGGAACGAAAGATAGCTGCAATCTATTCTAAGAGAGATTTAGAAAAATTATTTAACCTTCAATCTATGAGAAGTAGTTTGAAAAATATAACGATAGATAAGAAAATAGCTGGAAGATATTATCAGGAAGCAGCTGTGCGGGCTGTATGTGAAAGCTTTGATGATAGAACCGTCGAAAGGCATGGGATATGCTTTTCTAGAAATCTTATTCCGCTAATGGCAGAGATGAACTGTCGCAGAACTCAGATGCCATGAAGGAATTAGAGGAATTGGGAAAGACACTGTAAGAGATGTAGCAAGGGGAATGCTTTCAAAGCACTCCCCTTGTTTGTCAATAAATATTATTTTTGAAAATTAATCCTTAAAAAATCCACAACTTTTACATCTGCTACCGAATGTTGTCGCACCACATCTTGGACATTCCCAACTGGACTGATCAATAACATCTGTACTCCAGCTACCATAATTAGGAGTATTTTGCTGGGAAACATTGGTAGCGGCAGGCGGATTGCTTAGTGTTGCCTGTTGGGGCACAAAACCTGTATTTACCGACTGTGATTCCAAATTACGCATTATCATATCCAGTTTGTTTTCTTGTTCCTTTAATGTGCCATAGAGCATAACTTGGTTATCGATGATAGACCAAAGTGCATGGTGGATGGCTGAAAATACTGCTGCTACAGCAATAAAAGTAAGCCATATTTGGCTTGCAAACGTAATGTCTTGCGCAATGAAACAGAAAGGTTCATAATGAACTTGATTGCAAAGAGAAAGGGGTAATTTTGTGGTAATAGATAGAGAACGAGTAAAGCAGGCGTTCCAAGAGTATACAGGCACATATGATATACACGATGAAAAAATCCGATTAAAAGTGGAACATACCTATCGAGTGGCAGATATCAGTGAACAGATTGCTGAAAAATTAGGACTTTCGGAGGAAGATATTGCATTGGCATGGCTGATCGGAATGTTACATGATATCGGACGGTTTGAACAACTTCGCCGTTTTCATACTTTTGTAGACAGTCAATCGATCGATCATGCACATTTTGGTGTGGAATTGTTATTTCAGGACGGATTATTGGCACGCTTTGTGGATAACTCTGGTGAAAATGAAGAGCTGATCAAGAAGGCGATTTACTGGCACAGTGCTTTTCGGATCGATCCGCAGTTGAATGATCGTGAAATGTTGTTTGCAAAGGTGATTCGGGATGCAGACAAGATTGATATCCTAAAGGTTGCTACGGATTTTCCGCTGGAAGAAATCTATAATGTGGCAACGGAACAGATCCACGCACACCTCATCACGGAAGAAGTCATGCAGCAGTTTCGACAGAAACAGGCGATTTTTAGAGACACGAAAAAAGTGCCGATTGATAATTTGGCAGGTCATATTGCTTTGGTTTTTGAATTGGAGTTTCCGCAAAGCTATGAAATTGTCAAGGAACAGGGCTATTTGGATCGATTGTTAGCGTTCCAAAGTCCAAACGAGGGACTTATGCTGCAATTTCAGGAAATGAGACAGATCATGCAGGAACATTTACAGGCGATGGCGGAAAAAAATCGGCAGACTGTGTGATCCTGGCTTTTGCAGGGGCGAGTTAGCAGTATGGCGTATAAGGAAAAAAAGATTCATACTTTTTTCATAAAGATTTGTTATACTTCTATTCTAATCCTTGGTGATTGCTGACGGAAAAATGCAAGAGATACTATTGCCACTGTGGTGAAGAACTTGGTTAAGGAGAATGACTTTTGTCGATCCGATAGGAAAATTTAGGTGGATTGTGGGAAGGGGGATTTTTATGGAGGGAAACCAAAGTGCCTATTATGGACAGTATTATATACCGCTGCAGAATCTGGAACAGGAGATATTGCAATGGTTGCGAAAGTTGGTAGATGCCTATGCGAAACAAGCTGGGGAGACACCTGTAGAACATATTCGAAGTCGTATTAAGACGGCAGAGGGGATGCAGGAAAAGTTACATAAAAAAGGATTTGAGACAACGGCCGATTCTGCACTTGCTAATGTTTCCGACATTGTGGGATTTCGCTTAGTGACACATTTTGTGGGAGAGGTGTACGATATAGTTGAGCGCATGAAACAGGATGGCACGTTCCGCATAGTCAAAGAAAAGGATTATATTGCAAATCCTAAGCCAAATGGCTATCGTAGTTATCACGTGATCTTGGAATGTCCGTTTTCGGAAGCAGAAAGCGGCACGATTCGAGTAGAGGTACAGCTTCGAACGATTGCGATGGATTGCTGGGCAAGCCTGGAGCATGAAATGAAGTACAAGAAACACATTGATAATGTGGAATTGATCGAGAGAGAGCTGAAGCGCTGTGCCGGAGAAATGGCGTCCACAGACTTGACGATGCAGACATTGCGGGACATGATACGCAAAGGCTAGTATGTACGGATATTGTGCAAAGACAGGTATGTATGGCTGTTGCGCAAAGGCAGGTACGTATGCAATTGCGCAAAGGCTAGTATGTACGGATATTGTGCAAAGACAGGTATGTATGGTTATTACGCAAAGACTAGCATACATGATATATTTGCATGGAAATCTATGCAGAAACGAGGATAAGGATATGAGCACAAAAGGAAAAATATTATACGCGGAAGATGAGTTGGGATTGTCGATGGCAGTTTCGGAGATCCTTAAGATGGAAGGATTTGAGGTGACGGCCGTGATGGACGGGCTGGCAGCAGACGAGGTACTGCAAAAAGAGCACTTTGATATTGCTATACTTGACATTATGATGCCCGGTATGGAAGGGACGGAAGTGGCTAGAAATATGCGTGACCGAGAAGATTATACGCCGGTTTTGCTGCTGACTGCCAAAGCAGAGACCGAAGATCGTATCGAGGGACTGAATATGGGCGCTGACGATTATCTCGCCAAGCCGTTTGCAATGGGCGAACTCGTTGCGAGGGTGAAAGCAATGGTGCGCCGCAATAAGGAGTATCAGCAGACGGTATTGAATCTTGCCAACGTAACACTTGACTTGGAGAGCAATGAACTGTCCGCAAAATCCGGCAGTTTGATATTGAGCGTCAAAGAAGCAAAGCTCCTTGCTTTATTTTTGGAAAAGGAAAATGTCAGTTATTCCAAAGAAGAAATTGTAAAACGAGTATTTCCGGGAGAAGTTGACACGGAAGAAATTGCACTATATATTGCCTATATCAACAATAAATTGGTGCAGATCCATGGCAATCTGCAGTTGGTGCAAGAGGAAGAAATCATACAGCTTCGTAAGACTGCATAGAAGCTAACCATAAATAGATTGTAGTAGGAAGGAGTGGCTGGACTTATGAAAAAACTGCGCTTGAAAATGATCGGGATTGTTTTTGCGTCTGTGGTCGCTGCATTTATGGTTATGACGATCATTCTAGTTATGTGTTTTGGAGCATATCGGAATCGTCAGGCGGACCAGATCACAGCGATGATCAGTGAAAATAATGGTACCGTCCCACAATTAAAAGATTACAAACAGCAGCAAAAAAACAGTCAGGCCTTTGAAAGATATTTTAACAATTATAATGAGGATTCGTCTTATCGCACTCGATTTTTCCGGATTTTTTTGGATGAAGACAAAAAAGTGACCAACGTAAATATGGATCACATTGCGGCGGTTGATGTGAAAAAGGCAGTTCGAATGACTAAGATGGCGATGCTTCGCAGGGGAAAGGTAGGTCTGGTAGGCAGCTATCGTTACCGCAAAGAGTATAAAGATAGTCAAGTGCGTTCCATTATCTTTCTGGACTGCAAAGAAAATCAGAGCTTTTATCACTTGGCAGTGACGATCACCATCACGGTATCAACACTACTCACCTGTTTGATCACGGTTATTTTTGCCATCGCTTCCAAACGCGCAGTTCGTCCGTTTGAACTCAATTCCAACCGGCAAAAACAGTTTATCACCGATGCCAGCCATGAACTCAAAACACCGCTTGCCATTATTTCAGCAAATGCGGAGGTACTGCAGTACAAAGGTGATGGAAATGAATGGACGCAAAATATTATTGATCAGACCAAACATATGGGAAAGCTTATCAATCAACTGCTCGTTCTCGCAAAGTTAGATGAGGTTCAAGAAAAGAGTGAAAAACAAGAAGCAGATCTTAAGCTGCTATTAGAAGAAACAATTGAGCCATTTGAAGAAGTTGCAACACAAAAGAAGGTAACATTAAAGCTGCACCTGGAAGAGGGGGTTACGATTCGCGTGAATCGTGAACAGATTGCACAGTTGGTATCCATTCTTACCGAAAATGCTGCGAAATATGTCAATGATGGGGGCAAGATCGTATGGCGTCTTACTAAAACACAACATGGTGCGGTATTGGTTGTGAAAAATACTACCGAAAAAGAGCTTCCGGATACTAAGCGGATGTTTGACCGATTTTATCGCAGTGACAGTTCCAGATCTTCCAAAACCGGAGGGCAGGGTATTGGTCTGTCCATTGCAAAAAAAATCGTCGATAGTCATAAGGGATCTATTACTGCAAAAGCGGGAGATGGCATGGTGACTTTCCGTGTCAGTTTGCCGAAATAAACGAATTAAGCTCACTCTTGTAACCAATTCGAAAATAATGTATGATAGAACCATATTGTTAAAACACAAGGAGGTACTACATTGAATAAGGAATTAGTCATCGTGCTGGACTTTGGCGGACAGTATAACCAGTTGGTCGCACGAAGAGTCAGAGAATGTAATGTATATTGCGAGATTTATTCTTACAAAACTGATATAGAAAAGATCAAGGCGATGAATCCGAAAGGAATCATCTTAACAGGTGGACCGAATAGCTGCTATGAAGAGGGTGCCCCTACTTATTCTAAAGAACTTTTGAACTGGGAATCCCAGTGTTGGGACTTTGCTATGGTGCTCAGTTAATGCAGCATGTTCTTGGCGGTAAAGTCGAGAAAGCACCTGTGCGCGAATACGGCAAAACAGACGTGGCTGTTAATACGGAAGTTCCTTTGTTCAAGGGGATTCATGAAAACACCGTGTGCTGGATGAGCCATTTTGATTATATTTCAAAAGTTGCTCCAGGTTTTGAAATCATTGCACATACAGCAGACTGCCCGGTAGCGGCAGCTCAAAATACAGCAAGTAATCTTTATGCGATCCAGTTCCATCCGGAAGTGCTTCATACACAGCAGGGAACAGAAATGCTGTACAACTTTGTACGCGGCATTTGCGGCTGTGCGGGTACTTGGCGTATGGACTCCTTCGTAGAAGAGCAGGTCAAGCTGATCCGCGAAAAAGTTGGCGATGGCAAAGTGCTTTTGGCATTGTCCGGTGGTGTAGATTCCTCTGTTGCAGCAGGTCTGCTCTCCAAGGCAATCGGTAAACAGCTTACTTGTGTATTTGTAGATCACGGACTTCTTCGTAAAAACGAAGGCGACGAGGTTGAGCAGGTATTTGGACCGGCAGGAGACTTCGATCTTAATTTTATCCGTGTCAATGCACAGGATCGTTACTATAGCAAACTGGCAGGGGTTACCGAGCCGGAGCATAAGCGCAAAATCATTGGTGAAGAATTTATCCGCGTCTTTGAGGAAGAAGCAAAGAAGATCGGTGCGGTAGACTTTTTGGCACAGGGAACCATTTACCCGGATGTTGTAGAATCCGGTCTTGGCGGTGAATCCGCTGTCATCAAGAGCCACCACAATGTAGGTGGATTACCGGACTTCGTAGATTTCAAGGAAATCATCGAGCCTTTGCGCGATCTGTTCAAAGATGAAGTGCGTAAAGCAGGTTTGGAACTTGGCATTCCGGAAAAACTCGTATTCCGTCAGCCATTCCCAGGTCCGGGACTTGGCATTCGTATCATCGGCGAGGTAAACGCTGATAAAGTTCGCATCGTACAGGACGCTGATTTCATCTATCGTGAAGAAGTGGACAAGGCTGCAGAAGCCTACAAAAACGAACACGGCAAAGAAGCACCTTGGATGCCAAACCAGTACTTCGCAGCACTCACCAACATGCGAAGCGTTGGTGTCATGGGCGACGAAAGAACCTATGACTATGCGGTTGCTCTGCGTGCAGTACAGACCATCGATTTTATGACGGCAGAAAGCGCACAGATTCCATTTGAGGTGCTGCAGACAGTCATGACGCGAATTATTAATGAGGTGAAAGGCGTAAATCGTATCTTTTATGATCTGACGAGCAAGCCGCCTGGAACGATAGAGTTTGAATAATTTATGCGTCTGAATGAAGCTAGAATTTATGCTTATTCCAAACAAATTTGTTTAGAACGTGGCAACGATTTGGCAACATTTTTTCCGTTATTCATTGAGTAAATTATTTTATTGCATATAAAAACCTTACTGATTTTCAGTTGTGAGGACTGAAGTCGGTAAGGTTTTTTTGTTGTGGTTTAGTAGATGAGATAAATAAAAAGAGGACTTTCATGTTAAGAAAGTCCTAAACGGAGCGGGGAGGATTTGAACCTCCAAGCGATGCCCAAATCATTTTTATCTTGTTCACTTTAAATGCCGAGTAGTTGAAGAATCCACTCCGCATGCACCGCTCACAATCCAATCAAACAAATTCGTCATTTTGATATCTCCTTTCACAACAACCCAAGTTTGAATCGAGGTAAACAGGAGTGAAATATAATCAACAGGAAGCCCTGCTTTCGTGGATAAGATAATAATGATTATTAGCATAGTTATATCAATGTGCAAATTAATTTTATCAAATTAAAGCATATTTGTCACGATGCTTTTTTTGGTAACATAGGAAAAATTTTACTTTTTCTGCAGAGTTTCCAGTGCCGGATACTTATACCGCCATTCATCATATTGTTCTTTGGTGATCTCCCCATGCTCCAGTTTGTTTTTCTGCCGGAGCCATGTTTTGAGGTAGTCATTAAGTGTTGAGTGAGGTTCTGTTATTGCCGGATCAAAGCTAAAGCAGATATTGCCGTCATGATCTTCGATGGTCAGCCCATACATATCTTCTAATGCGAAGAATGTGTGCATGAGTCCCAAATAGTTGTCAATGTTTGGTACAGTTAATGCTTTTGTGTCAACTTCCAGCCGGTCAGCCATTTCTTTTATCAGTTCCTGTTTTGGAATGCGTGCTTCCGATTCGTACTGTGCCATGCGTACATCGGATGATTTGCCGTGAAAACCGAGCACTTCGCCAAGCTGCTTTTGCGTGAAGCCTTTTCTATTTCGGAAAAATTTGATCCTTTGTCCGATTGCCATGTTTATTTCCTCCATTTTCTTGTTCGTTGCCATTTTGTGGTTATAAATGCAATAATAAACATTTTTGTTTAGGTAGAGTATAGCATGAGGGAAATAGGATAGCAAGAGAAAACTAAACAAATAAAGTTAATATTTTTCCGCAAACCACTTGACTTAAATTAAAATGTTTAGTATTATGTCAAACAACAACTTAAACAAATTGAGTTAGTGCATGAACCTTAACATTGGAAGGGAGGTGATGCTGATGGAGAAGAATTTTATGACAGTTGAGGAAGTGGCGGAAGAGTTAAAGGTGTCTAAATCCTATGCTTACAAGGTGGTCCGGGAGCTTAATGCAGAGATGCGGGAGCTTGGCTATCTGACGATATCCGGGAGAGTGAATACCAGCTTCTTTCGCAAGAAGTTATGCTACGGCGAAGAAGGCTGACTGCTGTAGATACAGTGATCTTAGTGCAGCCGGAAAGGAGATGATGCTATGGCTGTGTATAAAGACGGTGATAAATGGCGTGTGATCTATCGTTATACCAACTGGCAGGGCGAACGAAAGCAGACGCAGAAAAGAGGTTTTAAGACGAAGCGGGAGGCGCAGCAGTGGGAACGGGAGGTGATGTTGAAAAGCGAATCGAAGCTTGATATGACCTTTGCCAGCTTTTTTGAAATCTATGAAGCGGATAAAAAGAAACGGGTAAAGGAAAACACATGGGAATCTAAGAGCCATATTATACGGACGAAGATACTGCCGTATTTTGGCAACTGCAAGATTGCGGAGATAGAGCCGAAGGATGTGATTGCCTGGCAGAGTAAACTTTTGGGATATCAGGGAGAGAATGGGGAAGTCTATTCACCCACATACTTAAAGACGATTCACAGTCAGCTTAGTGCGATATTTAATCATGCGGTGCGATTCTATCATTTACCGAGTAATCCGGCACAGAAAGCTGGTACGATGGGGTGTGAAGAACATAAAGAAATGCTTTTTTGGACGAAGGAAGAATATCTGAAGTTTGCGGATGTTATGATGGATAAACCAAGGTCATATTATGCATTTGAAATGTTGTATTGGTGTGGCGTCCGGATGGGAGAACTTCTAGCACTGACGCCGGCGGATTTTGATTTCGAAAGACAGACAGTGACGATCAACAAATCATATCAGCGTTTAAAAGGGCGTGATGTCATTACTTCTCCAAAAACGGTTAAAAGTAACCGCACGATCAAGATGCCGAAGTTTCTTTGTGAGGAAATGCAGGATTATATTCGGATGTTATATGACATTGGCAAAAACGAACGGATCTTTCAGATCACAAAGTCATATCTGCATCATGAAATGGATCGTGGTGCCAAAGCGGCAGGGGTGAAAAGAATCCGCATTCATGACTTGCGACATTCGCACATTTCACTTTTGATAGAAATGGGATTTTCTGCATTGGCGATTGCTGACCGGGTGGGGCATGAGAGTATTGACATTACCTATCGTTATGCTCATTTGTTCCCGAATAAACAGACGGAAATGGCGAACCGGCTGGATGTTGAGAGGATAACAGATATTGTCCTGACTGGAAATATTGAGGAAGAAATATCTGTTGATCAGATCAAGAAGGACGCAGAAGATGCCGGTTATAAAGGGTGATAACATTTTACGGTGACAGAAAGGAAGGTTGGACTACGATGGATAGAAGATTAGATCATCAGGGAAGGTGGAGACATAAGACAGTGGCATTTCGAGTGTCGCAGGAGGAAAGTGAACAGATTGACCGCATGGTTCGATTATCCGGGTTGACCAAGCAGGATTATATTATCCGCAGGCTGCAGTGCCAGGACATTGTTGTGCAGGGAAATCCACGGGTATATAAAGCATTGCGGGATCAGATGTTACAGATCTATCAAGAATTAAAACGCATAGAGAACGCAGCGGAACTGAGTGAGGAATTTCTTTATACTTTACAGCTTGTGGCGATTACTCTCGATGGAATGAAGGAGGAAGAGGAATGATGGATAAGAAAAAAGCGACTGCTCCGGGATCATCTGTTGGCGCAGATGGGAAGCAGCCGTTATGTAATAAACACAACGAAATTATAACAGATGATCAGAGACAAAACAATCTGCAAGCCACAGGAAATGTGGGGATAACAGACAAAAAAGTCAGTCCGGGGAAATCCAGACAGGACATTCTGCAGACGGTTACAATGGAAGAACTATATGATACCGTTTATCCGCCGAAAGTGCCGATCGTGGATGGGTTACTCTACAATGGGACGTATTTGTTTGTCGGTGCACCGAAGGTTGGAAAGTCATTTTTTATGGCACAGCTTGGATATCATGTGAGCCGGGGAATACAGTTGTGGGATTATCCTGTCAATGGTGGAACTGTATTGTATCTTGCATTGGAGGACGATTATGGCAGACTGCAGAAACGTCTTTCAAGAATGTTTGGGGTAGAAAGTACAGATGCTTTTCATTTGGCAACACGATCCAAGACATTAAATCAGGGATTGGAAGAACAATTGAGCCGGTTTGTAGCGGAACATAAGGATGCACGGCTGATCATTATTGACACGCTGCAGAAAGTCCGGGAGGTTGGCGGAGACAAATACAGTTATGCCAGTGACTACGATATTGTTACCCGGCTTAAGAAATTCAGCGATGAACATGCAATTTGTCTTTTGCTGGTTCATCATACGAGAAAACTGGAATCTTCGGATAGTTTCGATATGATCTCCGGCACCAACGGTCTGCTTGGGGCGGCGGATGGAGCGTTTGTTATGCAGAAGGAAAAGCGTACGCAGAATAAAGCAACATTGGAGATTGCCGGGCGTGATCAACCAGACCAGAAACTGTCACTTGAATTTGAAAGAGAGCAGTGTGTATGGAAACTGGTGAAAGCGGAAACGGAGCTTTGGAAAGAGCCACCGGATGAAGTGTTGGAACAAATCGTGGAATTTATGAGTCTGCGGCATTCGTGGCAGGGAACAGCCACAGAACTGCTTCAGGAATTAAGTGGTTTGAATATGCAGCCGAATGTTCTGACACGAAAATTGAATGTTAGTGTGGAGCGGTTGTATCTGGATCATGGCATTCGTTATGCTGCCAGCCGTGGACACAATGGTCGGGTGATATCCCTTGAGAAGAAAGATAATGTAACAGACTATGTTGTAAAAGATGAGGAACTTGTAAAGAATTCGATAAATTCTCCTGCAGGTTAGAAAGCGTGACGATATGCGACGGTTGTGACGGTATTTTTGATGCCGGGGTGTAGTGAAAATATCGTCACCATCGTCACGACCGTCACAGATGGATGCATAGATAGCAGTTTCTATATATTTTCAGCGAAAAAGATAGAAAAAACTATATCTTTTTAAAAAATTGCTATCAAAAAATATATATGTGCCGGAGAAGGAGTAGACGGTGCTATCACTTTGCACTATCATTTTCAGAAATTGCTATCGTTTTACACTAGCAAAAGCAGGAAAACTATCACTTTACACTAGCACATCTGAATGAAACGGGGTGGTTGGATTGACGGAATATCAAAGCCGGCAGATGGAAAAGATACTGAAATTTCTGCGTGATGTAGATCTGTCGCAGGAAGAAATCCGGACACTGATATGGTTAGCCGGGTGGGAAGAAAGCACGGTGGATGCTCTTTTATCTGTAATGGACAAAGTGGCGAAAGCTAGAGAATATAAGGGATTGAAGTAGTATGAGGAGAGAATAAGATAAGACAGCTTTACGAGGTAAAAGTAGTATTTCTAAGAGATTGGAGTAGGACTTACGAGCAGATGGCAGGAAAATATCGGTGCAATGCAGCGGTATTTTCACTGACTGGATGCGGAAGTTAGGCTCCCAGCAGGGCGCAAAGCCTGAGAAGAACGGTTTACCGTTCGGAGCAGGTTGCATTTTTGGAGGCGTCGCAGCCAAAAGTGCCTTTGCGTTACTTTTGACAAAAGTAACAAAACATATTCCGTCTCAGTCATCGCCTAGCGGCTTGACTTTGACTGGAATATGAAATCCCAGAGAAAGAATTACTTTAGAAATTCAACTAAGGGAAGCGAGGCTTCTTCGAAACTTTATCATGCACAGAAATAATGCGCTGATTGATGATATCGAGATTAAAAAAATGCAAAGCAGATTGGAGGAATAAAACAATGAGCAGAGAATTTTTACAGAAGCAATTAACGGATAAAAAGAAAGGACTGATCACATATGGAGAGAACGATTTCGGTAACGATAGGCAATGGATGCCTAAAACATAATAACAGGGTATTTGTGGCAGAGAATGTAGATCCCGACAGGATAAGTCAAAATGTTGTATTTGTGCAGAGAGACCTCAGGGGAATTTATCACGAACTGTTTGACGAGGCTGTGGAAGAATATAATGCTAAACAAAAACGGAAAGATCGAATAATTCAAGATTATTACAATAAGATAAAGGATGGTCATCAGGAGCATTTGTTCACGGAGGTCATTGTTCAGATCGGGAATATGAAGGATTCCAACTGTATGATGGAGGAGACTGCAGTGGTCAGACAGATCCTTGAAGAATATATGAGGGGATTTGAAGAAAGAAATCCGAGTCTGCGGGTGTTCAATGCAGTTCTTCATATGGATGAACAGACTCCGCATCTTCATATCGATTTTGTTCCCTTTTCCGAAGGAAATAAACGAGGCATATCAACAAAGGTGTCCTTAAAGGGTGCTATGAAAGCACTTGGTTTTGCCGGAACAGGACGGAATGATACGGAAAGTATGCAATGGGTGCGAAATGAAAAGGAAAATCTTGCAACTCTAATGCAGCAACGTGGTTTTGGGTGGAAGAAACTGGGGACTCATGAAAAGCATTTGTCAGTGTACAACTATGAGAAAAAGATGCGAAAGCAGGAAGTAGAAGAATTAGAACGAAGACTTCAGGACAAGGCAGATACTATGGAACAGCAGGAAAGATGTATGGAATCAAATTGGGAAAAGTTGCGTACACAGAGAAAGCAAATGGCGGAGATGGAGCAATCTTACAGACAATGGGAGGTTAAGCAGGAGGAAGCAGAGGATAGGTATTTACATTATTTGTCGCTGAGTAATGAACTGAAACAGAAGTATGATGCATTGCAAAGAGAACACGGAAATTTGCTGAATAGCAAGGAAACGCTTCGCTTGGAATGTGATCAACTTCAGGGAGACTATCGGTTATTGCAAGGGGATTACAAGCTGCTTGCAAATCAGCACGGCAAGTTGCAGGATGAAGTTAAAAAGCTGCTGACGGATAAGGAAAGTATGGAACTGGCATTGGCTACTGCAAAGGATGAGATGGAGACAATGCAGGCAGAAACAGGTGTTGTCAGGGCGGAGCGTGATCGTGTAATAGAAGAAACGGAGGAAGCCAAACGACAAGTTACTTCTCATCTGAAAACGGCAGAGGACTTGTATTATAAATATAGCAGTGTAGCGGTGACAGACCAGCAGGCAGAATTTTTTGATGAAATAGTGAAAATACGATATGAAAAAGAGAAGTTGGAGTATGAGAATCAGAAGATTCAAAGTGAAAACAATACGCTTCGGCAGATTCTTGATAAAGCCGAAGGATTTATGCGAGAGCTGAAGATCAATGGTAGGAATCTGTGGGATGCCTTTAAGGAGAGGATCGCCGATATACTGCCGGGTAAAGGAGAAGAACATTTACACAGACGATAAAAGGGCATTTAATTTAGATGATCAGGATAAGGGAAAGATTTCTTTCTCTTATCCGTTAGGGAGAAAGGATGACAGAATTATGAAGAGAGAAGAATTACAGGATATGAGGCAGATGGAAGAGGTTTCTACAGGAGATTTAGAGGAGCAAGTGTTGCCGGAAGTAATAGAGGAAAACGGATTGATCTATCACTTGGCAGAGAATGGCTGTTACTATCCTGATCTGACATTTGAGCAGGAAACAGACTATCCCATTGGAAAGTATGGTTTGATCCGTGCGGAATATATGTGGGAACATAAAGCACATGAATATCGGATGATGCTGCAGGATGGAACTTGGAATCGGTATCTGCATGAGGTGGACGAGGAATGTCACCGGGGAGTGGAGCTGGCGGTAAAGCGGATCATGGAGAAGGAGAGCGTGGATGAACGGCTGAAAGCGGAGAATCCGATGGAATGGGTGAGACGAGTGAATGGGATTAGGATGCGCGTGGAAGAGGAGGTGGAGAGGCGGTTATTGCAGTGACTGAAGTTGTTTTTGTTGCGATGGTAATAGGGATGATTTATAATAAATGATAAGGAAAGTGGCGATATTGTTTGCAGATATCATAGTATGGATGATTGCGAGAGGAGGAGTTACATGAACAGAGGAGAATGGAGCGAACCATATGTAGCATTAAAGCTTCTTGGGGATCAGAAAATATATATGGCAGATGAATATGGAAATATCAATTTGTCAGAATGGATGACTGTTTTGAGATTGGTTCGACAGGAAACTAAAGACCGTCAGGTGTCATATACATGTAGAACTGATATTGGAGATGTAGTGATTGAAGTTAATCAAGTTCCGGTTGCTAATGTAAATGTAGATGAGTTTCTGGATAAAGCAGAAACTCTAAAAAAAGATATTCTTTCTAGGGCGGGAGCGTCATTTAATGTATCAAAAGATGTGATGGATTTTTTGCCGGAAATAGAGATGACGTCATTGAAAGCCAAAAGTATTGAGAAAAGTGATGTTTTCTTAGATACACATGATCCGCGAAGTGGTATAGATAGAGAAAATATTGGCTTTTCTATTAAAAGCGAGATGGGAAAGGATCCGACGCTTTTTAATACATCAAGAGCTTCCGGGATTATATATAAGGTGGTTGGCATGTCAGAAGGATTAATGCATCAGGTAAATTCATTGGTAGATGATAAAGGACATGCAGCTGTATCTGATAGGTGCAAATTAATGATTCAAAGAGGATGTACCTTAGTATATCAAGGATATGAATTCGCTAAGAGAGCAAAATGCCAAGCATTTGCAGAAAATTTAGACTTAATAAATCCAAGATTACCAGAGGTTATAGAATGGATTCTTTGGAATCATTTCGTAGAGAAAAATAATGACAGAAATATAATTGATATTATTAATCTGCTGATTTCTAAAAATCCATGTCATTTGACTAATCCTGAAATTAAATATGTGTTTATGATAAAACAATTTTTATATGCAGTCTATTGTGGCATGACTGCCTCGACTTTGTGGAATGGAAGTAGCAAAGTTAAAGGCGGTTACATAACAGTCAAGAAAAATGGTGATGTGATTGCAAATTATGCAATGGAATCAGATGCTTTTAAGAATTATTTGTATCAACATTGTTATATGGATTATCCGTCAACAGATTCTGGTCATGGAGATTATGGAAAAGTATATGTGAAGGATGGAAAATATTTCTTTAACTTAAATTTTCAAGTGAGAATATGTTGATTTATGAAAAGAAAAGACGAGAAGGAGATGATTAATAATGGAAATTTTAAACGAATTTTCCGATTGGATGATACGAAATTCTAATCTTAGTGAGAGTTCCGTTTATAAATACAAGCGGGCAGTGAACACTGTATCTAATGAGATGTTAGAACGGGAAGTTGTAAATAAAAGTTTGTTGAATATGAATCTTGTAGAATTGGACATTGCAGTATACAACATTTTTAAAAATCCACTATTTATAGAGAAAAATACTCGTGGAAATCATATGTATAGCAATGCACTTAAGCAGTATAGATATTATATGATGGGAAAAAACGACGATGATTGTGCTGAGAAAAAATTAGAAGAAGAAATAAAGAACTCACCGATATTAAATGATACGGAGAAACAGGTTATTATTAAAGCCAGAATAGGGCAGGGAAAATATCGTGATAACTTAATGAAAAAGTATAATCATCATTGTGTTGTCACGGGTATTGATACAACCAAATTGTTGTTTGCAAGCCATATTAAGCCATGGCGGGTGTGTGATAATGAAGAGAGAATTGACACAGAAAATGGGCTATTGTTGAGCGCAAATATGGATAGATTGTTTGACAGTGGATTAATTACATTTACGATAGAAGGGAATATGATAATATCTCCGTATGTTGGAGCCGCAAATGAATCGCGACTGCACATATTTAAGGGGATGAAGGTTGATCTGCAACCTTCGACAAAATTGCTTGCATATCTGGAATATCACAGGGATGTTTTATATGTAAAGTAGTATTGGGAAGAGTTTTGAATATAGGAAGGGTTTCAGAAATATTAAAATTAAGCGTTCTCATAAATTGTTGTGATTTCTCTTGAAATCATGAACGAATTATGATAAGATAACAGAAAGTATGTTCGATTTCTTGGTGGGGCTTTATTTGATCGAGCATCTTTGGAGGAGTAAGATGAAGATTAGCTATAAAAAGTTGTGGAAGTTACTGATTGACCGCGACATGAAGAAAAAGCAATTGGCAGAAGCAGCAGGAATCAGTTCTGCATCAATTGCAAAATTAGGTAGAAATGAAAATGTGAATACTGATATTTTACTTAAAATATGCATCGCATTGAACAGTGATATATCAGATATTATGGAAGTTGTACCCGATGAGGAGATACAATGTTGAGGTGATTGAATGGATCGACTGACAAAGGAACAACGCCATAAAAATATGAAAAATATTAAAAACAAAGATACCGGTATTGAGGTGACTTTAAGAAAGGCATTATGGAATAAGGGGTATCGCTATCGGAAAAATGACAAGCGATTACCAGGGAAGCCTGACATTGTGTTGACAAAGTATAAAATTGCTATTTTTTGTGATAGTGAATTTTTTCATGGAAAGGACTGGGAGGTCCTAAAGCCACAGTTGGAGAGGGGTAAGAATGCTGATTTCTGGATTAAAAAGATATCAAAGAATCAGCAACGGGATGAGGAAGTGAACAAACAACTGCAGTATTTGGGATGGACGGTTATTCGCTTTTGGGGAAAAGATATAACCAAACATACAGATGAGTGTGTTCAAGTTATAGAGGAAACTATTTTCGATATAATGATGGGCACGGATAATTATTACGAATAAAGGAGATAAGGCAATATGTATAGATCAATAGATTTGTTTGCAGGAATTGGAGGCATAAGAAAAGGTTTTGATAATGCCTTTGGAAAGGACATTAAAACTGTCTTTGTTAGTGAATGGGATGAATATGCACAAAAAACCTACAAATTAAATTATCATGATGACTTTGATATTGCCGGAGACATTACTCAAATTGATGAAAAAGATATTCCAGAGTTCGATATTTGTTTAGCGGGTTTTCCGTGTCAGGCATTTTCGCTGGCAGGAAAGCGTATGGGATTTGATGATGATTATAAAGGTATGTGTCGCGGAACTTTGTTTCAGGATGTTGTTCGAATTTGTGAATATAGGAAGCCCAAAGTTATTTTTTGTGAAAATGTAAAGGGACTCACCATTCATGACAAAGGGCGCACTTTTAAGGTTATTAAGAGAGCTTTTGAGCAGATTGGATATAAGGTGTATGACAGGGTTTTGAATAGTAGGGATTTTGGAGTGCCTCAGAACAGAGAAAGAATATACATAGTAGCCTTTCGAAATGATATTGACAGCAACGAATTTAAGTTTCCGGAAGGAAATAATTCTGATACATGCATTAAGGATATTATGGAAGAAAAGGAAGTTAGTGTGAAATATTATCTTTCCACGGTTTATATGGAAACATTACGTAGACATAAGGCAAGGCACCAATCGAAGGGAAATGGTTTTGGTTATGAGATTCGGGATCTTGATGGTCAGGCAGGAGCCATTGTGTGCGGCGGAATGGGGCGAGAAAGGAATCTTATTATTGATAAGAGACTTACGAATTTCACACCGGTAACACACATAAAGGGAGAAGTTAACAAGGAAGGAATCCGTAAGATGACACCTCGTGAATGGGCACGATTACAAGGATTTCCTGACGATTTTAGGTTAGAGCTTGCAGATACTCATTTGTATAAGCAGTTTGGAAACAGTGTAACAGTCAATGTAATTGAGGCGATTGCAAAGGAGATAAGGAAGGTGTTGGAAAATGGCAAATAACAGTGATGGCAAAATGGCGGGAAATAAAGGTGAATGGTCAGAATTATATGCTTTTTTGCGTTTGTTAAGTCAGGGGAGAGTTTATGCGGCAAATGAGAAAGTGGAAAAAATTGACAATGTATACTATCCGATTTTAAAGATTATCAGAGAAGAACAAAAAGGAGAAGTTTATGACTATTGTATAGAAAATGATGCAGTAGTGATAGAAACGCAATCACGTAGAATTATGACAATAGATCGTGAATCTTTGAAGGAAGAAGCTGATAAATTGTTGGAAGAAATTGCGGTACATAGCGGAAGCTTTGAAGTGGAAGAAGTGGCATCTTTTGTCAATGGAATTAAAGTAACAAAACTTAAAGCCCCATCGACGGATACGACAGATATTACAATGCAGATTCAAGACGTATATACAAATCTTGTTCGTAAAGTTGGTTTCTCAATTAAGTCAGAGGTTGGAAACGCACCTACACTCTTGAATGCAGGAAAGACTACTAATTTTATATATAAAGTTGATGGACTGAATTGGGAGCAGGCGAAAGAAATTAATGCAATAGAAACCAGAACTAAAATTCATGATCGCATGGAAAAGATTAGGGAATATGGTGGAAAAATCAGTTATGCCGATATGAGTCATAAGGGGTTTAAACGTAATCTGATTATGGTAGACAGCAGTATGCCTGAAATCTTAGGGGATTTGCTTCTTTATTTTTATAATGAAGATGTTAAAGATTGCAAGAAATTGGTGGAAATGGCAGGAGAGCGTGACCCGCTAGGATATGGTGATGCTGCAATGTATGAATATAAATTCAAAAAATTTCTCTGTTCTTGTGCATTAGGGTTAAAGCCGGCAAAGCCGTGGGACGGATTGGATGAGGCGAATGGGGGTTATATCATTGTAAAGGCTGATGGTGAAGTGTTGGCATATCATATTTACAACCGCAATTTCTTCGAACAGTACTTGGTTGATAATACTATTTGTGAGCGTGCTTCCACGGGAAGGCATGAATATATGAGCCTTTATGAGGAAGACGGACAGATGTATATTAAATTGAATTTACAGGTGAGATTTAAGTAAAGAACTGTTTTAGATTGGAGAGGTGAAAATGATATTTGTAAGCGGAATTCATGGAGTAGGAAAAACCTATTTTTGTAATATGATGGGGGAACGATTGGGAATTA
The DNA here is from genome assembly GCF_003478335.1 of Clostridium sp. AM49-4BH. Lineage (GTDB taxonomy): Bacteria > Bacillota > Clostridia > Lachnospirales > Lachnospiraceae > Butyribacter. Next base: position 2,188 of record NZ_QUFB01000048.1, on the reverse strand, counting down.
AAGCATATTCGGCAAGTGAATTAATTGCAGAAAAAAGTAATCAGGTGATGGCATCAGATAAACAAGTTATGGATGTTGACCAAAATCAGATGTTCCTTCAGATGGCCATTAATGAGTTGCGTATGAAACAAGAGGAATTTATATTAGATGGTCATTTTTGCTTGTTGAATAAAGAGGGAAAAATTTTGAGAATATCACCAGGCCTATTCTCCTTCTTAAATCCAGATAAAATTGTTCTGTTAATGGAAAAAACTTCAGTTATTGCAGAACGTAGGTTGCGAAGAGATGGAATCTTTGAAAATGAAAATAGCCTATATACTTTTCAAGAAGAAGAAAAGAAGTATGCTGAAGAGATTGCGACGACTTTAAATGTACAACTAATTGTTTCAACGGGCAGTAACGATTTGATGAACATTATAGAAAAAATAGGAGAGGAGAAAAGATGATATGGCAGGAAGATTTTATTTAAGAAAATTTGCAGATATAAACTTAGATGATGAATTTTTTGATACGTTAAAGGCTGATTATCCTGGAAATGCCAATAGTACTGGATTTATTGAATGGTTTAATAAGAAAGCAAACAATGGTTCCACGGCATTAGTATTCGAAGATGGTATTGGAATTGGTGCTTTTGTGGTTATAAAAGAAGAACAAGAGTGCATTGAGTTAAAAAATGATGTTTTGCCAGCTTTTAAGAGGATAAAAATAAGTACGTTTAGAATTGCGGAAAGATACAGAAGACAACGAATTGGAGAAGGGGCCATAGGTTTAATTTTATGGAAATGGCAGCAATCAGATTGTGATGAAATTTATGTGACAGTGTTTGATAAGCATAAAACACTTATTGTGCAATTTGAGAGATTTGGTTTTATAAATATTGGAAAAAATCGTAATGGTGAGAATGTTTTGATGAAAAATCGTAAAAAAATAGATTTTAGTAGTGTCTATGGATCATTTCCGTTTATAAAGGCAGGTTTTGATTGTGCAGGGTACGTAATTGTAGAAGATCAATATCATGACACGATGTTTGCATATTCGGAGCTTGCAAATAAGATGATGTTACAAACGGAGATTGGCAGTAGCGTAAGTAATGGACTTTGCAAAATATATGTAGGCAAAGCCCCGCAAATAAAATATAAAATTGGGGAACCTGTTTTGATATATCGTAAGTATACACAGGGTGCTGGTAAAAGATTTAAATCATGCATTACATCATATTGTGTCATTACAGATGTGATTCAAGCCAAAAGTAATAATCGTTTTTTGATGTCTTTTGGGGAATAAAACAGAGAATAGGAAATAAATCTGTCTTTGATGAGAAAGAATTATTAAGACAGTATAATGAATATCATAACGTTGTTGTCATGGAGATGTTGTATTTTGGGTATTTTGGCGCAGGTAATAATGTAAATATGGATTGGCTGGATAAAAATGGATGCTGGACAATGCAAAATCAATATCCCACAGATGTTCGATTGAGTGAGAACCAATTTAAAAAAATACTAATGGAGGGCAATGTTAATGTGTCAAATGTTATTATCAATTAATCCAGAATACGTTGAGAGTATATTAAATGGGACAAAACTTTATGAATATAGGAAGTTTAGATGTCGGGATGATATCGATAAAATTATTATTTATGCAACAACCCCATGGAAACAGGTTGTGGGAGAAGCCGAAATTGAATATATAATAGAGGATGATGTGTTAAAAGTTTGGCGGCAGACTAAGGAGTATTCAGGAATAACTTATAAGTTTTTTAGAAAGTATTATAAGGGAAAGAAAAAAGCTATTGCGTATCGGCTGAAAAATGTTGTAACTTATGATAAACCCTTAGCCTTGCAAGATTTTGGAATATTGTCAGCTCCGCAATCCTTTCGATATTTGCCTGGTTAATTTATGTTTCAGATATTAACAAACATTGTGGGAGATATCTGGAATAGGATAATAGCGGTGTGTAAACTAGTTGCTTTAGGGGAGGAACATATTGATGATTAGGAGAATTATTAAATGGATATAATGAATATGTGAGAGTAATGTTATCTCGAAAGATATTTTTAAAATAGAAAAGTTATTATGACTGAATGTTAGCAGCAAAAACCACAACAGAAGAATGAAAAGACAGTATACTGAATGTTAGCAGCAAAAACCACAACAGAAGAATGAAAAGACAGTATATAAATGTAGT
>NZ_QUFB01000047.1 GCF_003478335.1 Clostridium sp. AM49-4BH | reverse complement strand
GTAAAAAATTAAAAATATTTTGCAAGAATTTCTGTACGTTGTAAAACAAGAGAAGATAAAGAAAGTAAGGTTGTATATTGATTAGTGGCAAAAAATAAACCAAATTGAAGATAATAAAAATAACTTAATGAAATAAAAGCTAACTTATGTTATAATACCCTCGTGGCAACACTATGGCAACACGAAATCAGAAGGATAAAAAGATATGGAAAAAAATGGCAAGATTAAGAAAATAGGCTGTTTGGGTGCATATAGTTTTGTTCTGTTTCTATTTGCTTTTGACTGTCTTTATTTTTGGGTCAGTCAGAAACGGCAGGTTGTTCATTATAATAAACTTACAGAGTGTTTTTATGGCAAACATGTTACCTACTTGTCTGGCGTATATTTATGGGCGTATATATTTTTTATCCTTATGCCTGTTGTTTTCTTTATTTTTTGGAAAAAGAAAATACGAACCGTTGTTTTATTTGCATTGTTGTTTGTCCTGCATGTGGCTGTAGGGACTTCTTTTGTAATCTGGCTGGAAAGCATGGACAATGATGGAACATATGATGGCTTTGGTGATTTCTACCGTTATGAACAGCAAGAGCCCGGTGGGAATTGGGTATTATGTATACAGGAAGTGTATGTTTCTGGTTCAAATCCAGAGGAAAGCAAGCAACATAGCATTATTTATGTCCAAACAGGATACAATACTTTGAAGCAGGTCAGGAAATACAAATTTGGACCAGCGGATTACGAAGTTTTCTGGAAAAACGACAGGGTGCAGATATTTCAGAAATTGTGGAATGAAGATAAAACAAACCATAGTCCGTATATAGATATTTATTATGATGAATGGAAAAGGTCGGGGGCAGACATTGACTGAGATGCGAGAAATAACTACATATAGTGTGATACAAAGGTTTCATGATGCGCCTGGCGTTGTGAAACCTTTTTCTTTATCGGGCTTGCAATGCATATTGGCAAAACCGCAGAAAAAGAGTATACTGTAAATAATTATGTGCAGCTTTGTAAAGTCGAAGCTGTAACAAAGAATGTGTATATATGTGGGGATGTATATACTTGGGTGGCAAAACACGAGAGGAGCTATATGATAGCATATGAAAAAGCATATTAAATTGGAATGGGTTTACATTGCTGTGCTGGTTATCTCATTAATTTTGTCAATTGTTACAGGCATTCAGATCGCCGGTGAAGTGGTTAATGTGCGGCGCAACTTATCAGAGCAGAACATGGGCATGAACGCATTTGTCTATGGCAAATATATTGACTCTTATTTAACGAACAGAGTGGAACTGCTCAATACAATGGCAGACTGCATCGCGCAACTTCGCAGCACAGATCCTGATGATCTGCATACAGTTCTGGTAGGACAGAATGAATTTAGCAGAATATGCCTGTTAAACAACGAAGGAAAGAAGATCTGTGGGGCAAATTATGAGGTAGACAATCTTAAGGACAAGCCCTTTTATGATACGCTGATGCAAGGAAAAAATGTTGTAGCGCCGTCGATAGAGGTCGATACGGACGATAAGGAAGTATTGCGCTTTTATGCACCGGTTCAAAAGAACGGCAAGACAGTTATGACGATTACAGCAGGGATTTTGACACAGGAAATTAAGACTGTCTTGAATGAAGCGGATTACAAAGGAGACGGTGCACTCTGTATTGTCAACGGATTAGGCGATTATGTGCTTGGAGATAACGACTATGAATCCATGTTGAAAAATCGTGGTGGCAATCATTTCTCATACTTGAACAGCTGTCAGGTGTTAGATGGTGTCAGTTCGGTGGATGAATTAGAGGAACGCATGGAGAATCAGTTGATCGCATCAGTAGACTATCAGCATGCCGGAGTCAAATATTCGGCGCAGTACGTACCGCTTAGTGTCAACAATTGGTACGCTGTTACGACGATGCCGATGGACAGCTTTGGCTCAACGGTCGGTGTGGTTAGCACGGGTACAATAGTGTTAACCGTCATATCTGTGATCTTTATCTTGATATTTCTTGCTATGTCTGCATACATAATGGTACGCAATATTAAGCTTCGCACAGAAAACGAGCGACATAACATTTTAGAGCAGTGTGATCAGAGTGTATCGTTCCAGGTGACATTTCGTCCACACAAAATGGAGTTTTATGGTGATGTTAAGAGCATCATTGGAACAGAGATCGGCAAACTTTCCGGAGAAGCCGTGTATGATATATATGATTGGATCCATGAGGATGATTATTCTCTGAGAGGTCGCATGAGCAGCTTTTGGGAGGGAGAGGATACGAAATTTAATACAGAAGTACGTATCCGTAACATCAAAGGAAATTACAGATGGTATCGTATTGTCGGTATACTGGAACGTAATGAGTTTGGCGCTAATGAATCGTTCGTCGGTAAAATCGTCAATGTTGATGAGGAATTAAGCGAAGAGAAAGAGCTTGTTCAGCGGGCTGAGAATGACATGTTGACAGGTGTTCTCAACAAGAAGACAATGGAAAAACGTGTTTCTTTAATGCTCAAAAACCGAGGCGATAAATACGTTATTTTCTATATGGTCGACTTGGATAATTTCAAGAATGTTAACGATACGCTTGGTCATATTTATGGAGATCAGGCGATCGTAGAGACAGCGCAATGTCTTAATAAAGTATTTGCGAATCAGGATTGCATTGGCAGACTCGGCGGCGATGAGTTTGCAGTATGCGTATCCTATCAGGCATTTGATGAGCAGGGACTATTAGAGTTTATCGGCAAGAAAGCACAGGAAATCTGTGCCGGCAACCGTCGTACTTATACGGACAATGCAGCCAGTGTATCGATCACGAGCAGTATTGGAGTAGCGTATGCACCGGATATGGGAGATAGCTTTACGGAGTTATATACACAAGCCGATTGTGCTCTGTATTATTCCAAAGCGAACGGAAAAGATCAGTATCATATCTATCGCCGAAGGATGATAATTAATATATGAGGATAGAGATGATGGAAATGTAGCGACTCATTGTCCGGAGTTTCCGGACGATGAGGGGCATGGGAGAATAAGATGGATTATGTAATTTCTTATGAGGTGATGTCGATCGTGATACTGGCACTTATTTTGGTGTCCTATACGTGTCACAAATGGCTGGATATCAAGAGAAACCGAACGTTTAATTTACTGGTGATCATGACGATCTGTACGGTGATCGTGGATCTTATAGGACGTTCGTGTGTATATGTTGTAGGCAGCAATGCTCTATTTATGGCAACTGTAGTTGCCACTGTGGTAAATCTTAGCCTATATCAGGTTTGCCTGTTGTTTTATAAATACACACTAAATACGCTCGGATGTGCCAATGTATTTTATCAAGGCATCAGTGCAGTGTTTTTAGTGTTTGACCTGTTGGCTGATATTGCGTTATTGTCTAATCCATGGACACATTTCTTTTTTGAATATAATGGGTTACATAAAGGACAATACCAGATTCATTATGGCATGGTAGTGTTATTGATCTGTGCAGAAATACTTATGCTGGCTGATGCATATTTCCTCTATCGATATCGTCATAAGATTGCAAAAGAGCAGCTTCTTATTCTTACATGGACTGTTCCGATCATTATGGTAACGATGTATTTTCAATATATGACACCTACGCGCTGGAGACTTACTTACTTTATTTTGTCACTGCTCGTTATTGTGTACTATGTTACAATGCATATGTCGGATCAGCATTTGGAACAGAATATGCGCTGTTTTTCCCGTATCGGCTTTCGGAAAGTTGTTGAAGAGTACGAAAGATATCAGGATAATTTTGCTTGTGTATCGGTTAATATCCGTAATCTGTCCAGTATGATGAATATGTGTTCAGAGCAAGAGTTGTCGATAGTTCATAATCGTATTGCTTCCTATTTGCAAAGCACAACGAAAGCACGTGGTGTGTATAAATTCCATAATTCCGAGTATGTTGTAGTGTTCAAAACGTATAGTAAGGCGTGGGAAGCAGGTCGTTATTTGCTGCAGAGTATGCCGAAGGTACTTCGGATCAACGGACAAAATATTCCGGTCAGTTACGGGCTTTATATGATACAGTTCATCGATGCGGAGTATAATGCCGGTGATTTTTACCGGATCATGGAAGGACTGCGGCGTGTAATATTAGAACGGTCTATTTCAGAGGAGGTACTTTGTTACGAGGGTGATATTAAGATTTTATTACAGAGAGAATTGTCAGCTGTCAGCAGATTGAACGAGATGACAAACGGAGATGAGTTTTTATTCCGCTTTCAGCCGATCTATGACACGGAGGCAGGAGAAGTTGCCGGACTGGCAATCAAGGTTATGCTTGCTATGCCGGACGGAGTCTATTTGGAAGAAAGTGATATATGGAGACTTGCCGAGAAAAATGGCAATGGCAATCGAATTACATTGTACTGCTTGGAGCGGGTGATAGGATTTGCTGTGAAACATTATATTTTTGAACAGGGTATCAGGCATCTTCATATTAGTATGACAACGATGCAGATCAGTTCACAGGAAATGATCGAACAGTATTGCGATATATTGCTGTTTCATCAGATACGTCCGGAGCAGTTAGTTATTGAGATTAATGTCGATCAGGCGTTGCCGGAAAATATTCTGAAGGAAAATATTCAGTATTTGCGCGATAAGGGATTTGTTGTATTGTTGGATCAATTCGGTATGAATGTGTGCAACCTTAAAGATATGTTAGCGTTGCCGTTTGACATGGCAAAGTTTCATCAAAACATGACAAAACGTTTTATGCAGGATCGTCAGATGGAGCTAAAGCATCTGGTACATATGCTGCGTAGACAGAATTGGCAGATTTTTCTGGATGGCGTAGATTACAGTATGCCGCTTGGTACGTTTCGGGAGATGGGCGTGACAGGCGTGCAGGGTGAGTCGATGACTCCGTATATGCAAGAAGATGAGTTGATTGACTGGCTCAGACGGAGAGGAGGGGATGTACATTATGAAAATGATACCTTATAATGTGCATTATGAGATCGGAGCTTCGTTGTTAATGATCTTGCTTTTGTGCTGTATTGTCGGCAAAAAGAGACTGCGCACGCGTTCCAACAATCTGTTTTTATGTAATGTATGTCTGTTGATCGCCGGAAATCTTATTGATGGGCTATGTGGTTTGATCAATAGCGGAATGATAACATGCAGTGTACATACACAACGTTTATGCAATGCGTTAGATGGCAGTATTTATTATCTGTTGATCGCAGTATACGTACTGTATTTCTTGAGTTTGGCGTATCTGACGAACTATCATAATAAGCAAATATTTTCAATGAGCATTTTGATGGTGGTGCTTGCTGCGGTTTGCTTTGTACTTCCATTTTTACAGAGTAATTCTTGGAGCAATGGAAAGTATGTTTTTCATGGGATTTCGGTTTCCGGTATTACCGAAGGAATCACGGTAGTGTATGTGGTGAGTGCCATGATTTATCTGCTCTTGCATGAAAAAAAGATGGGCAAGCAGAAGAAAGGTTTCTTTTTGCTCTGTAATATAGTGTTTGTTGGAGCAATTGGGCTGCAGCACATTGGAATCTTTTGCTGCCGCTTTGTGTATCCCATCTTGGCAGTTATCGTCTTCGCGTATTTTTTGTTGTTCCAGAGTCCGGATTTCTACATGGATCGTTTGACTTGGGCATTTAATCAGACAGCCTTTTTTGACATATTGCGGGAATGCGTACAATACCGGGAGCCGGCCAATTTTTTGCTGGTTCGTATTAACGAATACAATTCTTTGCTGCGTATACATCAGTATGAGAATCTGGCTCAGGTAAGAAGTAATATATCTGAAATACTGCGTGATACAGGGACAAAGCGGGAGGCAACGGTGTATCGCATTGGTGCCTCGACCTTTGCAGTCCATTGTCGAGACAAAGAGCAGATCAAGCGTCTGCATGAACTCTTTTTATCCTATCTGCCAAAACGGTGGGAGATTGAGGATGAAGTGATCAAAACGAACTATTGCTACTATTTGTTGGCATATGAAGGCGATGATACGTCTTTTGAAAAATTAGTGCAATGGATCCACTATGCAAGGTCTGATCACAAGGCGCATCATAAACAGGGAGAGTTGATCACTCTGCGTTATGATATTATGACAGAAACCGAACGACAGAGAGAAGTGCTGCGTTATATTGAAGAAGCTATCTTAGATCAAAGAATGGAAATTCATATGCAGCCGGTATATTCATTGGAACAGGATAAGATCACTTCGCTAGAGGTGCTTAGCAGAATGAAAGATCAGGAAGGCAACTTTATCAATCCGGAATATTTCATTCATGTTGCGGAAGAGAATCACTGTATTTTGAAATTAGGTGAGCTGATCTTCCGGCGTGCCTGTATTTTTGCCAGTCAAAATCATATTTTTGATTATGGGATCGAATATATGAATGTTAATATTTCGCCGGGACAATGTCAGTACGAGCGGTTGACAGAGGATTTTGTTGAGATCGCTGCAGAATATGACATTCCGGTGGAACGGATCCATTTGGAGATTACAGAGAGTGAATTTCAGGATCCTCAAGCGGTAGAGCGTACGTTAGACAGGCTTCGAAAGTTTGGCATGCAGGTGGCATTAGACGATTTCGGAACAGGCTGTTCTACTCTTTTGAGTATTTTGGAGCTGCCAATCGACTATGTAAAGATTGATAAAAGTCTGGTATGGTCTTATGGCGAAGGCGGCAATCAGTTTTTGGATGATCTGATGCCGGTTATCAAAAATGAGGGTAAGAAAGTTATTGCAGAGGGAATTGAGACCGAAGAACATATTGAAATATTTAGGCGGCTGCAGGGGGATTATCTACAGGGATATTATTATTCAAAACCGTTACCGGAGCATGAATTTGTAAAGTATGTACGTGAGTTTAATCATGTATAGACGGTTGATGCAGATAGAACTTTGATAGTGTTATCCTATGGATGAAGAGTTATGATCATGGAGGACAGAAAATATGACAAAAAATGTATTGGCGTTTGATCTTGGGGCAAGTAGCGGGCGTGGTATGCTGGCACGGTTTGACGGTGAGAAGATCACCTTGGAGGAGGTACACCGTTTTCCGCATAATTTCAGCATGTTAAACGGTCATGCCTACTGGAATTTACTGCATTTAATGGATGAGATGAAGAATGGACTGCGTAAAAGCGGCAAAGATCTGTCCGGTGTCGGCTTTGACACTTGGGGCGTGGATTGTGGCTTTTTGTCGCGGGAAGGAGATCTGCTTGCTATGCCGGGCAGTTACCGCGATCCGGGACTGGATGACGCCAATATGAGGGAGGCACTGATCGCACTGCATCCAAATGGACAGACCGGAGAGTCAACGATCGGTGCACTGGAAGCGGCTGTTTTGGATGGCGAAAAATATGCATTTGGACAGACCGGAATTGCCAGTTTGGCATATAATACGATTTATAAATTATACTATATGAAGAAGCACATGCCTTCCATCTTAGAACAGACGGACACGATCCTAATGATGCCGAACCTGATCGAATATTTATTTTCCGGTGTGAAACATACGGAATATTCAATTGCCTCGACATCACAGCTCTATAATATGGAGCAAAAATGCTGGGCAAAGCCATTGCTCGACAAACTGCAGTTTGATCCGGGCTGGTTTACAGAGGTGGATCTTGCAGGGCGTGATCTGGGAACTCTGCGTACAGATGTTGCGAAAGAGACAAAACAGCAGGATCTGCATATTATATCCGCACCGGGACACGATACTGCGTGTGCGGTGGCGGCGGTTCCGGCAAAGGAAGAACAGTATACATTTTTGTCCAGCGGCACATGGTCTTTGATGGGTATTTCCTCGAAGACGATGCTTACAGGGGATAACATTATACGCGACAAGATCTCCAATGAGGGAACGAGCGATGGCGGTTATCGTCCAACGGTAAATATTATCGGCTTGTGGATGCAGCAGGAAATCAGACGTAATTTCGCGGCAGAAGGCAGAGAGTATACATTTCCGCAGCTGGCAGAACTTGCGGCCAAGGAGAAGCCGTTGCAAAGCTTTATAAGACCGGATGATTTTATGCAGCCGGGAGACTATCCGACTAAGATTCGGGAATACTGTAAGCAGACCGGACAGCCGGTACCGCAGACAGATGGTGCCTTGGTTCGCTGCATTTTGGAGAGCCTGGCACTCAAATACAAGCAGACGTATTTGTCCCTGGAACCATATATTACGTGGGAAGAAAAGTTATATATTGTAGGCGGTGGCGTGCAGAACGAGTTGTTAAATCAATATACAGCAAATGCACTTGGAATTCCGGTAATTACCGGAGCGAGCGAAGCCACAGCCGTTGGCAATGTCATGGCACAGTTTAAGGCACTTAACTGTTATGACACGGCACAGCAAAAATGTGATATACTGGCTGCGTCGTTTGACACGAAAACGTATTTGCCGCAGGAGCAGGAAGCTTGGCAGGAAGCATATGGCAAATTTGAACAATTGATGGAGGACTAGAATGGAGACAAGATTAAAGACAGCAGAAGATTTTACAATCCCGAAAGTGTATACCTTACAGAAGGCAGAGTATGTGAAAGAGCTTGACAGTTTTGCGTTGGTGTTAAAACATAATTTGAGTGGCGCGCGAATTTTGGTATTCAGCAATGAGGATGACAATAAAGTATTCAGTATTGGTTTTCGTACACCGCCAAAGGATTCGACCGGCGTTCCACATATCATTGAGCATACGGTATTGTGCGGATCCAAGCGTTTCCCGGCCAAAGACCCTTTTGTAGAGTTAGTAAAGGGCTCGCTCAATACGTTCCTAAATGCCGTGACCTATCCGGACAAGACATTATATCCGATTGCAAGCTGCAACGACAAAGATTTTCAGAATCTGATGCATGTATATATGGACGCCGTATTTTATCCAAATATATACGAGCATGAGGAAATTTTTAAGCAGGAAGGCTGGCATTATGAATTAGAGTCTCCGGAGGATGACATTACGTATAATGGTGTTGTATATAATGAGATGAAAGGTGCATTTTCATCGGAAGAAAGCGTGTTAGAGCGTTTTGTAATGAATAGTTTATTCCCGGATAATACGTATGGCAATGAGTCCGGTGGTGATCCGCGCGACATTCCGAATCTGACGTATGAAGATTATCTGGACTTTCATAGACAGTATTATCATCCGGTCAACAGCTATATCTATCTCTATGGAGATATGGATGTCACAGAGCGCTTAGAGTGGATGGACGCTAATTACTTAAGCAATTTCCCGGCGATCACGATCGATTCGCAGATCCCGCTGCAAAAGCCATTTGCTGAGCACAAAGTGTTAGAAAAGAAATATGCAGTGGCTCAGGACGCAGATTGCAGTGAGAAACATTATTATGCTTATGGTGCGGCGCTTGACATTACATTGGATGTCAATACGTGCAAAGCGTTCGACGTATTGTCTTATGTGTTAGCACAACAGCCGGGCGCACCGCTCAAGCAGGCATTATTGGATGCAGGTATCGGTACAGACGTAGACGTGGATTTCTGCGACATTATGCGTCAAAGTACCTTTTCGGTTTATACCAAAAACGCAAAACCGGGTCTGCGTGATAAATTTGCAGAGGTGCTGCGGGCAACATTGCAGCAGCAGGTAGATCAGGGGATCAATCGCAAAGATTTGGAAGCGGCGATCAACGGTATGGAGTTTAAAGACAAAGAAGCGGATTTTGGTTCTTATCCAAAGGGACTGCTGTATGGAATGAAGCTGCTTCGTACATGGCTCTATGACGATGAGATGCCATATGATGCTTTGCAGTATGAGGGTTGCTATACCTTTTTGAGAGAGCAGATCGGAACCGGATATTATGAGCAACTGATCCAGAAGTATCTGTTAGACAATGAGCATGCAGTGTGGGTGGAGATGATTCCGGAACCGGGACTTTCCATTCGCTTAGAGCAGGAAACAGCTCAAAAACTGCAGGAATATAAAGATTCTCTAAATGAGGAGCAGATCACACAGTTGATCGAGCAGACGAAAGCGCTGAAACGTTATCAGGAAGAGCCATCTCCAAAGGAAGTGCTTGAAATGATCCCAATGTTGTCCAGAGAGGACATCAAAAAGACGATTCAGCCACTGCATAATACGATGAAAGAATTGCATGGTGTGCAGACCTTGCATCACGAGATCCATACCAACAATATTGTATATCTGCAAATGCTGTTTGATGCAGATGCGTGCAAAGATTATATGCCGCAGATGAGCTTTTTGACAACATTGTTAGGTTATATGGATACGAAAGAGCACAATTACCGCGAGTTTGATACGGAAACCAACTTTTATACCGGTGGTATTTCCACGGATGTGGGAGTATACTGCGAGGCAGGTAAGAGTGACGTATATAGTGTGAAGTTCTCCGTAACGACAAAAGTGCTTACTGACAAGTTAGCGAATGCACTGCGGCTGATCGAAGAGATGTTATTTGATACCTCTTTTGATGATGAAAAGCATCTTCGTGAGGTAGTTGCAGAAAGCCGCTCCCGTTTGAAAGTGCAGTTGATGGCGAGCGGACATCAGGCGGCAGCGGGAAGAGCGATGGCAGCAGTGTCTGAGAGTTCTTATGTCAACGACCGTGCGGTTGGTATGGGATATTATCAATATCTGGTACAGTTAGATGAGCATTTTGAAGAAGAAAAGGAGCGATTGATTACAGGCTGCAGACAGTTGCTGCATATGCTTCTTCGCAAAGATAATATGTTGATCTCCATCACGGGTGGAGAAGAAGAGTATCGTGCTTTGGAGCAAGAGATCGGTTCATTCTTAGAGCGCATTGATGCGTTCCAAGCTGCGGATAGCAAAGCATCTAACGCTGTCTTGTCTGTATTTGGTGGTGAGCGAAAACGTGTTTCGGAGGCGTTTTCCACACCAGCAGAGATTCAGTATGTTGCGATCGCCGGCAAGTTTGATAATGTCAAAGAAGTCAATAACGGCGCTTTACAGGTAGTGCGTCACTTGCTAAATTACGATTATCTCTGGAATCAAGTCCGGGTGAAAGGTGGCGCTTACGGTGTAGGATGCCGCTTTAACAGGGAGCGGGAGGGATATTTCACATCATACCGCGATCCAAATCTGTCAGCAACGTTAGAGGTGTATCGCCATGCAGCAGAGTATTTGGAACAGTATGATGCGAAAGAGCGTGAAGTAACCAAAACGATCATCGGTACGATCAGTGGTATTGATACACCGCTCACACCATATATGAAGGGAAAACGTTCTTTGTCTGCATATTTGACCAATGTGACCGAAGAAATGATGCAGAAACAGCGTGATCAGGTGCTTAACTGCGATATAGAGGATATTCGACAGACAGCAGACGTTGTGCGAGAAGTGATCCGTGATGGCGTGATCTGTGTGATCGGTAATGAGAAGAAAATTGCCGAGGAAGAGAAGCTGTTTGAGAGCATAGAGCCATTGCAGTAAGAGAGCTTTGCTTGAGAGCATAGAGCCATTGCATAAGAGAACTTTGCTTGAGAGCATAGAGTCGTTGCAGTAGGAAACTTAAGAGAGCAGGAGCAGTGTGCTGAAAGGCGAAACTGTTCGGAAATACAGCCGAAATGACTCGTTTTGAGAGGCTGCCGAAAGTACATACCATAGAAAGAGAGGACAAGATGAACAATTATAAATCAGGGTTTGTTACTTTGATCGGAAGACCAAATGTTGGAAAATCAACATTGATGAATCGGTTGATCGGACAGAAAATCGCGATCACCTCCAACAAACCACAGACAACGCGCAATCGGATTCAGACTGTCTATACGTGCGATGAGGGGCAGATCATATTTTTGGACACACCGGGTATTCATAAGGCGAAAAATAAACTGGGCGAATACATGGTGTCCGTTGCCGAACGCACTTTGAAAGAAGTAGATGTGATTCTGTGGCTGGTTGAGCCGAGTACGTTTATTGGTGCCGGTGAGCAGCATATTGCAGAGCAGTTGCGCAGCGTAAAGACGCCGGTATTTTTGGTCATTAATAAGATCGATACCGTTGAGAAAGCGGAAATTCTTAAATTCATTGCGGCATACAAAGATATTGTGGATTTTGCGGAAATTATTCCGGTATCCGCGCTCAAAGGAGAAAATACGGATGATCTGTTGCAGGCAATGATGAAATATCTGCCCACAGGGCCGCAATATTATGATGAGGACACGATCACGGATCAGCCGGAGCGACAGATCGTTGCGGAAATGATCCGAGAGAAAGCACTGCGCAATTTGAGCGATGAGATTCCACATGGCATTGCCGTTGCAATAGATCGGATGCACGAGCGTCCGAATGGCGGTATTATTGATATCGATGCGACGATCGTATGCGAGCGCAATTCACATAAGGGAATCATTATTGGTAAACAGGGTGCCATGCTCAAAAAGATTGGATCACAGGCACGTGCCGATATGGAAGCTTTGCTGGACTGCAAAGTGAACCTAAAATTGTGGGTTAAAGTCAAAAAAGATTGGCGAGACAGTGATTTCCTGATTAAAAATTTTGGCTATCGAAAGACAGATTACGAAGATCTTTAGGCAGAAACTTCGGTCGGTGTAAGAGTGATTACGTGGACTTTTCGGCAGAAAGTTCGATCGATGTAAGAGTGATTACGTGGACTTTTCGGCAGAAAGTTCGATAAATGTAAGAGTGATTACGTGGACTTTTCGGCAGAAAGTTCGGTTGATGTAAGAGTGATTACGAGATTCTTTTCGACTTATTAGCAAGTCGAAATCTCTTGGGACGGCAATAGTTTCCAGAATAGAGAGCCCATGAAATCACCATGCTAATAGAAAGACTTAAGAAAGGCATGGTGAGAAGATGGAGTACCAAGAGCAATGGGAGCAATTTGAAGAAACAGGAAAAGTAGCAGATTATTTGGCATATTGCAGACAAGCAGGACAGATGAGTGCCGGAAATATAATGGATGGCAGTGCATTAGGGATGGCAGTGGCCGAAAATGTCATGTGGAGTGGCAGTGTGAGAAACGTCGGCGCGCAAAATTTGGAGCGCACAGAAGATGGAATACCACAGGAGGGAACAAGGCATGCGGGAGACCATAACGGTGACAGGAATGATCTTACAGACATCACCGCTGAAAGAGTACGATAGAAGAGTAGAAATACTCACCAAAGAATTGGGAAGAATATCTGCATTTGCACAGGGCGCGAGAAGACCAAACAGCGCCCTGTCTGCCTGTACAATTCTTTTTACCTTTGGTACCTTTACGCTCTATCCCGGCAGAGATTCTTACCGCCTGCAGAGTGGCTCCATTCAGACGCAGTTTGGAGAATTGGCACAGGATTACGATGCATTATGTTATTGTTCCTATTTTGGAGAAATGGCGCGATATTTCACCAGAGAAGGTGTGGAAGCTTCTAGGGAGCTTATGTTATTATACGTCACACTGCGCGCTGTCATGCATGGCAAAATGACACTTCCACTCGTTCGCGTGATCTATGAACTGCGTCTTATGTTGATCGAGGGCGAGATGGTGGAATTATTTCAATGTCTGCATTGCGGGACGAAAGAAGTCAATACCGTTTATTTGCAAGCGGGGGGATTGCTTTGTCCGGCATGCGCTGCCAAGGATAAAACAACAAAAGATGCCTATCCGTTACAGTTAAGCTCCGATGCACTCTATACGCTGCAATACATATTGACCAGCGAATGGGGCAAACTTTATGCGTTCGGGGTGTCTGAGGAGGTTTTGCGCGAACTCACACATTTTATGAAACGTTATCTTGGTAGATATCTGCCACATCAATTCAAATCAGAAGCATTTCTTAAATAAATCTTAAACAGAATGTGACGTTACAGATTAAGGGGAAAATGATCCTGTCAGACGTTGATCTGACGATGGAGGAGGGCAGGATCTATGGATTCTTACTTGCAATAATTGTCTTGAGATGGTATATTTTTGTATTAGAATGTGCTTGCCGTGTATTAAGCCGGATGGCAGAATTCATGAGGGAGCATGACGCAATATACAGGAAAGAGGTTTCATTATGGAAAAGACTATGGACAAGATTGTGGCATTGGCAAAAGCAAGAGGATTTATTTATCCGGGTTCAGAAATATACGGCGGACTTGCGAATACATGGGATTACGGTAACTTAGGCGTTGAGCTTAAGAATAATGTAAAGCAGGCTTGGTGGAAGAAATTTATTCGTGAAAATCCTTACAATGTAGGTATTGACTGCGCGATTCTGATGAATCCTCAGACATGGGTAGCATCCGGTCATTTGGGAAGCTTCTCCGATCCGTTGATGGATTGTAAAGAGTGTCATGAGCGTTTCCGTGCAGATAAGGTTATCGAGGACTATATGGCAGATAACGGCATTGCAATCGAAGGCAGTGTAGATGCATGGTCCAATGAGCAGATGGAAAATTACATCAAAGAGAAAGAAATTTGCTGCCCAAGCTGTGGCAAGAAGAACTTTACGGAGATCCGTCAGTTCAACCTGATGTTTAAGACATTCCAGGGCGTTACTGAGGATGCGAAGAATACCGTATATCTTCGTCCGGAGACAGCACAGGGTATTTTCGTAAACTTTAAGAATGTACAGCGTACATCCCGTAAGAAGATCCCATTTGGTATCGGACAGATCGGAAAGTCTTTCCGTAACGAGATCACACCGGGTAACTTTACATTCCGTACACGTGAGTTTGAGCAGATGGAGCTTGAGTTCTTCTGTGAGCCGGATACGGATCTGGAGTGGTTTGCATATTGGAAAGAGTTCTGTATTAACTGGCTGAAATCTCTTGGCATGAAAGAAGAAGAAATGCGTGTAAGAGATCACGAGAAAGAGGAGCTTTCTTTCTATAGTAAGGCAACGACCGATATTGAGTTCCTGTTCCCATTTGGATGGGGCGAGCTTTGGGGTATCGCAGATCGTACGGATTACGACTTGACACAGCATCAGAATGTATCCAAAGAGGATATGTCTTACTTTGATGATGCGAAGGGCGAGAAATATATTCCATATGTTATTGAGCCATCATTGGGTGCTGATCGTGTGGTACTGGCATTCTTGTGTGGTGCATACGATGAAGAAAATATCGGTACAGAGGAGAAACCGGATGTGCGTACAGTACTTCATTTCCATCCGGCTTTGGCACCGGTTAAGATCGGTGTACTTCCGCTTTCTAAGAAGCTTAGCGAGTCTGCGACAAAGATTTATGAAGAGCTTTCTAAGACTTATAACTGCGAATTTGATGATCGTGGAAACATTGGTAAGAGATATCGCCGTCAGGATGAGATCGGAACACCATTCTGCATTACTTATGATTTTGATTCTGAGGAAGATGGAGCAGTTACTGTTCGTGACCGTGACACGATGGAGCAGGAGCGCGTGAAGATTGCAGATCTTCCGGCATATTTTGCAGACAAATTTGAGTTTTAAGGACTACAATCGTTAAAGATGTTTTGGTGAATGGATCGAAGTCCTGATAAATATAAGGGCAGCGTAAGTATCGCTGCCCCCTTTTTTATAAATATCGAAGTATGATACAGGAGAAACGGAGGTTTGCTATGAGTAAAACGTATTATGATACGCCGCTGTGGGACAGTTCACTGTCCATAGAGGAACGCTTGGATTATTTGCTGTCAGAGATGACCTTGGAGGAAAAGATACAGAGTATGGGAACCGGCAATCCCGAGATCGAACGGCTGGGCGTTCCGGCCTTTCAAGTAGGTGGAGAAGCTGCACATGGCGTGCAGGCGCGTCATGATCAAGAATTTGATGTTCATGAGCCGGATCTCACAACGATTTTTCAAAATCCTATTGGCATGAGTGCTTCGTTTGATGAAGAGTTGATCCGGAAAGCAGGAAAAGTTGTCGGAACAGAGGTGAGAGGACTGTATTCCAGAGAACACGAAGGCATTCTTAGTGTGTGGGCACCTACGATCGATATGGAGCGCGACCCACGTTGGGGTCGCACGGAAGAAGCATATGGAGAGGATCCGTTGCTGACCGGAAAAATGGCAGGAGCCTATGTCGAGGGGTTGCAGGGAGAGGATGATCAATATCTGCTTACGGCGGCAACCTTGAAACATTTTTATGCCAATAATGTGGAGGATGGGCGTGTTTGGAAGTCTTCGACCATTTCTCCAAGAAATAAATGGGAGTATTATTTGGAACCATTTCGTCAGGTGATCAAAGAGCATGGGGCAGAGGCGTTGATGACTGCATATAATGAGATTAACGGCGTGCCGGGAATGCTCAATCCGGAAGTGCAAAGAATCCTAAAAGATCAGTGGGGACTGCATCATGTCGTATGTGATGGTGCAGATGTTTCACAGACAGTGGATTTCCATCACTACTATGCAACACATGCAGATACGATCGTAGGAGGTTTAGCTGCCGGTATTGATTGTTTCACAGACAGCGAAGAAATGGTTTGGAACGCAGTGCGTGAGGCATTGGAAGATGGCAAGATCACGCCAGATGATCTGACGCCGGCACTTCGCTGCCATTATGGAACGCTGATCCGCTTGGGATTTTTTGATGCCAAAGGGGAGAATCCTTATGCATCCGTAGGGATGAAAGATGTTGGCACCAAAGCAAATCAGGCAGTCAGCCGAAAGATGGCGACAGAGGGAGTGGTGCTTCTTCAAAATAAACAAATGCTGCCACTCGACCCGGAAGAAGATATCGCAGTGATCGGACCATTGGCAGACGTATGGTACAAAGACTGGTATTCCGGAATACCGCCGTATTTCGTCACACCGCTAGATGGAATAAGAAGTCAGAGCAATGTGGCATTTGAACGTGCGGCATTACAGGCACATATTGGTATGGCAGATGGCAGCTATCTTGGCGTAGACAATGGCGGTGTAGTCTGTCGTGCAGATTTCGAGCATGCGGCACTCTTTGAATTGGAATGCTGGGACGATGAGCAGGTGACGATCCGTTTTGTGGAGAACGGTAAGTTGCTTACAGTGGAAGATGATTTTGCAAAAGGACAGGAAGGACTTGTCACAGCCAGCAAAGATGAGCCGTTTGGGTGGTTTGTTAAAGAAATTTTCCATCTTACGAATGTACAGACGGCAGAAGCTGCTATTACAGAACAGCATGGTATTTGTGCGGATGTCAGCATTAGTGCATGGAATGGAGCGGCACTTTGCTTTGATGAACTTGGGCGTTTGAGCGTAGCAAAGAGAAAGGATCAAGTGCTAGATGACCGCATCGGCGTAGCCGGTACAACGGATCAGCATAGTGTGGAGCAGACCGCCGGACTGCCGATCGTGATCGAACGGGTACGCAGTGGGCTTCAGGAAGCCAAAAAGCTTGCGGCATGTTCCGGCAAGGTGGTATTGGTTCTGGGAGCAAATCCAATGATCAACGGGAAAGAGGAGATTGACCGTAAAGATCTTAATTTACCGCCATATCAGAGCCGCCTTCTCAAAGAGATCACGGATGTCAATCCAAATGTTGTGCTGGTGCTGATAAGCAGTGTGCCATTTGCCTTGGACTGGGCAGCGAAGAATGTTCCGGCTATTCTGATCAGTGCAACCGGAAGCATGGAGATTGGCAACGCACTTGCAGATATATTGTTTGGTCAAGAAAGCCCGGCAGGACGTCTGCCAATGACGTGGTATTCTGAAAAAGCGGAATTGCCGGATATGGATGATTATGACATTATACAAGGGGAACGTACCTATCAGTACTACAACGGCAAGCCGGTTTACGCATTTGGACATGGTTTAACATACGGAGAGATCCGCTATGAAAAGATGACTGTCAGTCGTGACATGGCAGAATTGTTTGTCAATGTAACAATTAGTAATAATGGTAGATATACTACGGACGAAGTTGTACAGATTTACGGACACAAAGTGCAGTCGGCTGTCAAACGTCCGCATAGACAACTTATTGATTTTAGGCGCGTTAAGCAGATCAGACCGGGTGAAAAGCGTACAGTAACGTTCCATATCCCACAGGATCGCATGAAATATTTCGATGTCATCAGCCGTGAAATGGTATTGGAAGACGGAATGTACGAAATCTATGCCGGGGCATCCAGCGCAAATCTGCCGCTGCGGCAGGAGATTTCTTTGCGGGGAGTCACCCGTGGTGTTCGCCACGTTGGAGAACCGATTTATGCAGAGTATTTCGACACATCGTCAAATGTGGAACTGATTGAAGGAAATCCGATTGCGTCAAGGACAGATGTATGGATTCCGGCAGGAGATGTCAGCCTTGCCACACCGGATCGCCGAGATCGCGAAATGACATTGACGTTTGCTGACACAGAGCTGCCAACAGGAAAAAATAATGAAATCTGTGTGACGGTGCAGGAATGGCCGGAACGTAAAGCACCTTGGGTGGTTCGTGCATTAGTTGATGGACAGGAAATAGCAGTGTTCCAAAGTGGTACGCACTTAACGCGGCGAAATACCGGGGAAGAACTCGGAACAGCGGAGCAGACTGCAGGAAAGCTTGGCGAAGAGTGTTCTTCAGCGGAGCAGGCAGCAGGAAATCTTGGCGAAGAGTGTTCTTCAGCGGAGCAGGCAGCAGAAATGGCAAGACACTTAAATGGAAAATGTGTTTCTTATACTGCGTATACCAAGGGAGTGAAGCTTCCTGTTGATCTGCATAAAACATGCGAATTAACGTTGCAGGTATCCGGTGACGTCGCGATTCGCAGCGTGGTTTTACAGCCGGAAACCATAAAAGGGAATGACTATTTTAAGTAGTAGGAGGAGTAAAAAAATTATGGAAGAAACAGGAATGAACTATTTATGGAGTGCGCGTAAGCGCAATGCATTAGGTCTGCCTTGGACATTCACAAAGTATGCATTTACAGAAGATCGTTTGTTTGTGACAACAGGATTATTGAAAACAGTGGAGGACGAGGTGCGTTTATATCGCATTTTGGATATATCGTTATCTCGCACGCTGCTGCAGAAAATTTTTGGCATGGGAACGATTGCAATATCATCAGCGGATAAGACTATGGGTAATTTTAATTTGGTCAACGTCAAAAATCCGGTACAGGTCAAGGAACAGCTTTCTAAATTGATCGAAGAAAACCGTGACAAAAAACGTGTTACGAACCGTGAATATATGCATGACGATCTCGAAGACGATGATGAGCAATAATCGGAGGCTGACGTGTAACAACAGATCATAAGAATTTTATGAAAAAAGACAAAAAAAGACGGATTTTATCAAAAAAGGTCTTTTCATAATGACAGCAAGTATGTTATACTAAGCAGTAGCGATAAAGTGAACTATGGGCAAATTCTGCCCATTCGCAACAAATATTATATTAGGAGGTAACTTGACAATGGCAAACAAATGGGTCTATATGTTTAGCGAAGGCGACATGACTATGCGTAACTTGCTTGGTGGTAAGGGTGCTAACCTTGCTGAGATGACAAGCATTCTTGGTGCAGACGTAATCCCTCAGGGATTCACTGTTACAACTGAGGCATGTACACAGTACTATGAGGATGGCCGTAAGATCAACGATGAGATCATGGCACAGATCATGGACGGTGTTAAGAAGATGGAAGAGATCAACGGAAAGAAATTCGGTGATGCTCAGAATCCATTGTTAGTATCGGTTCGTTCTGGTGCTCGTGCTTCTATGCCTGGTATGATGGATACAATCCTTAACCTTGGTTTGAATGATGATGTAGTAGCATCCATGATCGCTGGTAACCCAGATCCAACATTCGAGCGTTTTGTATATGATTCATACAGACGTTTCATCCAGATGTTCTCTGATGTCGTAATGGAAGTTGGTAAGAAATATTTCGAGCAGCTCATTGACAAGATGAAAGAAGAGAAAGGTGTTCAGTACGACGTTGAGTTGACAGCAGCAGATCTTAAGACGCTGGCTGAGCAGTTCAAAGCTGAGTACAAGAACCAGTTAGGAACAGATTTCCCATCTGATCCGGTAGAGCAGATGAAATTAGCAGTAGAGGCAGTATTCCGTTCATGGGACAACCCTCGTGCAAATGTATATCGTCGTGATAACGATATCCCTTATTCTTGGGGTACAGCAGTTAACGTAATGCCTATGGTATTCGGTAACTTGAACGATGAGTCTGGTACAGGTGTTGCATTTACTCGTGACCCTGCAACAGGTGAGAACAAGTTGATGGGTGAGTTCTTGAAGAACGCACAGGGTGAAGATGTAGTAGCCGGTGTTCGTACTCCAATGCCAATCGCTCAGATGGAGCAGGAGTTCCCAGAGGCTTATAAGAAATTCTTAGAGGTGTGTGAGACACTTGAGAATCACTACCATGATATGCAGGATATGGAGTTTACGATCGAGAACAAGAAGCTTTACATGCTTCAGTGCCGTAATGGTAAGAGAACAGCTCCAGCTGCTTTGAAGATCGCTTGCGATTTAGTAGATGAAGGACATAAGACAGAGGAAGAAGCAGTAGCAATGATCGATCCTCGTAACTTGGATACACTGCTTCATCCACAGTTCGATGCTGCAGCACTTAAGGCTGCTACACCAATCGGAAAAGGTTTAGGAGCTTCTCCTGGAGCTGCTTGCGGTAAGGTTGTATTTACAGCAGAAGATGCTGAAGAGTGGAACGCTCGTGGAGAGAAAGTCGTATTAGTTCGTCTTGAGACTTCTCCAGAAGATATTACAGGTATGAAGGCATCCCAGGGTATCCTGACAGTTCGTGGTGGTATGACATCTCATGCAGCCGTAGTTGCTCGTGGTATGGGTACATGCTGTGTATCCGGTTGTGGCGATATCAACATGGATGAGGAGAACAAGAAGTTCACATTGGCTGGACAGACATTCACAGAGGGATCCGAAATCTCTATCGATGGTACAACAGGTAACATCTATGCAGGCTTGATTCCTACTGTAGATGCTCAGATCGCTGGTGAGTTTGGCCGTGTTATGGAGTGGGCTGACAAGTTCAGAACATTGAAGGTTCGTACAAACGCTGATACACCTGCAGATGCTAAGAAAGCTCGTGAGCTTGGTGCTGAGGGTATTGGTCTTTGCCGTACAGAGCATATGTTCTTCGAGGAAGACAGAATTGCTGCATTCCGTGAGATGATCTGCTCTGATACTGTAGAAGAGAGAGAAGCTGCATTGGAGAAGATTCTTCCATATCAGCAGTCTGACTTCAAGGCTCTTTATGAAGCACTTGAGGGTAACCCTGTAACAATCCGTTTCTTGGACCCACCTTTGCATGAGTTCGTTCCTACAGAGGAAGCTGACATCAAGAAACTTGCTGATGCACAGGGCAAGAGCGTAGATGAGATCAAGGCTATCATCGACAGCCTGCATGAGTTCAACCCAATGATGGGTCATCGTGGATGCCGTCTTGCAGTCACATATCCTGAGATTGCTAAGATGCAGACAAAGGCTGTTATCCGTGCAGCAATCGAAGTTCAGAAAGCACATGCTGACTGGGCAGTTAAGCCGGAGATCATGATTCCTCTTGTATGTGAAGTAAAAGAGTTGAAATATGTTAAGAAGATAGTAGTAGAGACAGCTGATGCTGAGATCGCTGCTGCAGGCGTTAAGCTTGACTATGAAGTTGGTACAATGATCGAGATCCCTCGTGCAGCACTTACTGCAGATGAGATCGCTGCAGAGGCAGACTTCTTCTGCTTCGGTACTAACGATTTGACACAGATGACATACGGATTCTCTCGTGATGATGCTGGTAAGTTCTTAGATGCTTACTATGATGCTAAGATCTTCGAGAACGATCCATTTGCTAAGCTTGACCAGACTGGTGTTGGTAAGTTGATGGAGACAGCTATCAAGTTAGGTAAGCCGGTAAACAACAAGCTTCATGTTGGTATCTGTGGAGAGCACGGTGGAGATCCTTCATCCGTAGAGTTCTGCCATAAGATTGGTTTGGACTATGTATCTTGCTCACCATTCCGTGTACCGATCGCTCGTTTGGCAGCAGCTCAGGCAGCTATTGCTAACAAATAATTAGAAAATCTTTCTAAGATTCTATGAGATATTGATATAAATCAATAGACATCTCTTGTCAGCCCCACATAATGTGGGGCTGATATTTATATAATTCATAAAATGATCCCTAAAAAATATAAAAAAACAGTTTCGGCGTTGATATCTGTCCTATAGCTCAAATCTGTGTCCCAGGATAGAGAAGATAAGACTGTGCCGGCTCCAATTTCTACCCTGAAGCCTCAACCCTATGGCCCAGGATAGAGAAATCAAGTCTGTTAAACTCCCAAACTCTACCCTGAAGCCTCAACCTTATGGCTCGAGATAGAGAAATCAAGCCTGTTAAGCACCCGAACTCTACCCTGAAGCCTCAACCGTATGGCCTAAGGTAGAGAAAACAAGTCTGTTAAGCACCCAAACTCTACCATGAAGCCTCAACCGTATGGCCTAGGATAGAGAAATCAAGACTGTGCCGGCTCTAATTTCTACCCTAAAGCTATAATTCTACGGCCAAGGATAGAGAAATCAAGACTGTGTCGACTCCAATTTCTACCCTGTAGCCATAATTCTACGGGTGAGGATAGAGAAATCAAGGCTGTGCCGGCTCCAATTTCTACCCTGCAGCTATAATTCTACGGCCGGGGGTAGAGAAAATAAGTCAGTTAAACTCCCCACCTCTACCCTGAAGCCTCAACCGTATGGCTCGAGATAGAGAAATCAAGCCTGTCAAGCGCCCAAACTCTATCCTGAAGCCTCAACCGTATGGCCTAAGGTAGAGAAAACAAGTCAGTCAAGCGCCCAAACTCTACCCTGAAGCCTCAACTCTACGGCCTAGGGTAGAGAAAACAAGTCAGTCAAGCTCCCGAACTCTACCTTGAAGCCTCAACCCTATGGCCTAGGATAGAGAAATCAAGACTGTGCCGGCTCCAATTTCTACCCTAAAGCTATAATTCTACGGCCGGGGGTAGAGAAAATAAGTCAGTTAAACTCCCAACCTCTACCCTGAAGCCTCAACCCTATGGCCTAGGATAGAGAAATCAAGACTGTGCCGGCTCCAATTTCTACCCTAAAGCTATAATTCTACGGCCTAGGATAGAGAAAACAAGTCAGTCAAGCGCTCAATCTCTATCCTGAAGCCTCAACCGTATGGCCTAAGGTAGAGAAAACAAGTCAGTCAAGCGCCCAAACTCTACCCTG
>NZ_QUFB01000046.1 GCF_003478335.1 Clostridium sp. AM49-4BH | reverse complement strand
TACGAGACATAAGTAACGACGAGCGCAAAGTCCCTTTCAAAAATGATGATTACCTTGCTTCCGGGACTTCGAGTTTCCGAAAGGCATGTAAATCAACCATCAGAGACAACAAAATTTAGAAATCACTGTAAAAACTCTGGGTTCTGTGGCAATTATCTTAGTACCCTGATGGCAGAACAATTTAGTTTGTTGGCTGCAAAATAGCTGACATATTATGGACATTGTAAGCACACTGTGCTTATCTTGGGAGTTTCTTCGAAACTCCATTATGCGCAGAAATCATGCGCAAGTATTATGACATAATAAGCACTCTGTGCTTATCTTGGGAGTTTCTTCGAAACTCCATTATGCGCAGAAATCATGCGCAAGTATTATGACATAACAAGCAATATGTGGCCTGACAGCGTCTAGGGACGTGCGAAGTTCGAGTCATAAGCGCAAACTTTTCATAGGTGGAAAGTTTGTGTTTAGTATAGCAGTTGTGACACCGTAAGTCTATTTTTAGACGCGAAATCTATTTATTAGTTTAAGTCCAATTTTGGATTTGGAAAGATGAGGAAAATATGCAGTGGATCAGATATGAACTTAAGACAACAACCGATGCGAGCAGCAGGATTGGTGAATTGTTGACAGAATTTGGAGTGAATGGCTATGAATTACAGGACAATGTTCCTTTATCAGCGGAAGAAGAACGCAAAATGTATACGGATATTCCGGCGGAACTCCCACCAGACAACGGCGAAGCTGTTTTAGTATTTTACAGTGATGTCATTGATGGAGATTCCGATGCTTTTTATAGCACCGGCTCATCATTGCGTGATGCAGAAATCGAGCAAAATGTACCAGATCGTCTTTTAACAAAGCCGGAAGCATTTATCAAAGCTTTTACTACACGTGTAGAGAAAGCTTCTTCATTTGCTCCGATCACATTCAGCGAATTGACATATCAGGTTGAGGACGACAGTGCATGGAAAGACAAATGGAAAGAAAATTTCAAACCTTTCCGCATTGCTGATGATGTTCTGATCAAGCCCACTTGGGAACCTGTACCAGAAGATTGTTCGGAAAGTGATATTGTGTTATCTATTGATCCCGGTTCGGCCTTTGGCACCGGAACACATGAAACAACCAAATTATGCCTCCTGTCACTACGTAATTATATTCATGACGATACACGTCTTATGGATGCCGGCTGCGGCAGCGGTATTTTGGCAATTGCTGCTCTGCTATGTGGTGCAAAATCAGCCTTTTGTCTGGATATAGACCCCTCTGCCGTAACCGGAACAATCGAAAACGCTGAGATTAATGGCATTGATGCCTCTCGCATCACTGCTATTCACGCAAACATATTAGAAGATGCTGCTGCCGTCAAAAAACAGACCGGCGAACCGTTTGATATTGCTGTAGCAAATATCTTGGCGGATGTGATCATTCCACTTTCCGATTATATCGGCGATTTCATAAAACCGGGCGGCATCTTTATTTCCTCTGGTATTCTTAACGAAAAATCAGATGCGGTTGAACAAGCATTGCTTCGCAATAACTTTACGATACTGGAGCGTAACACCATGGGTGACTGGGTATCTTTCGTATGTCAAAAATAGATTGACCGGCAAGTAAAAAACAGGCATTTTGAATAATTTTCAAAATGCCTGTTTTTATTCGGTAACGTCACCAAAAGCAACGCCATATTTAATCTATCCTTGCCTTATAAGAACGCTTTTACTTCTTAGCTTTCTTACGCTTAAACTGTACGCGTTTCCAAGAATACCACAGTGTACCAGTGATACATACGGAAGAATAACCACCGCAGATAAAACCGGCTAACAACGGAATTGCGAAGTCTTTGACAGAATCAACACCAAGGATTGCAAGTACAACAACTGTGATAATTGTTGTTAATGAAGTGTTAATGCTTCGTGTCAATGTCTGTGTGATACTCTCATTAACAACCTCAGCCAATGCTTCTTCGCTGCTATGAACCTGTAAGTTCTCGCGAATACGGTCAAAGATGACGATTGTTGCATTGATGGAATATCCGACAATTGTCAGCATACATGCGATAAATGTATTTCCGACGGAAATCTTTGTCAGACCATATACCAAAATGACAGCAATAACGTCATGTATCAATGCAAGTACTGCACTTCCCGCAAATATAACGTCTTTGAATCGGAACCAGATATAGATCAGCATACAGATAACTGCGATAACTACTGCTGTCACAGCATCGCTCTTCATATCATCCGATACCGAAGCACTGATATTCTGATTCTCAATATTTTTCTCATCAACACCATAAGTCTTCTCTAATGCTGCATTCAACGTATTGCGCTGTTTCTCGTTCAACTCAACTGTCTTGACAGACAATGCATTGCGTCCGGCAACTTCTGAAATGACTACATCGTTAGATTTTGCCGTCTTACTAAACAGTTTCTCAAGATCAGACTTAAGATCTGCATTCAGATCTGTTTTATCCGGGAAGGTAATGTCATACGTAGTACCTCCTAAGAATCCAAACCATAATTCAAAATGTTGCCACCGCATCTGGATGCTTTATTAACACCTAAGGTAACAACACATGCCAAAATGATCGCACCGGAAATGCAGAAAAACTTCAAGCGATTTTCCACAAAGCGAATCGGCTTTCTCGGCTTCTCCACACCGAAGTACTTCACATCATCCATACCAAGGGAATACATCGCATTCAACAGCAACTTCGTAATAACAAGTGCTGTAAACATGGATAAAATGATACCAAGTGCCAATGTTGTAGCAAAGCCCTTAACTGTACCGGATCCCTTTACATACAATACTGCTGCAGCGATCAAGGTGGTTACGTTACCATCAACGATAGCAGATAACGCCTTGTCAAAACCAATCTTAATACCTGACTGAACGGATTTTCCTTTGGCAAGCTCTTCCTTAATACGCGTAAAGATAATTACGTTCGCATCGACCGCCATACCGATATTCAATATGATACCGGCGATACCAGGAAGTGTCAGTGTAATATCTAAGACATTCAAAGCTACTAACATCAGTCCCAAATAGAACACCAATGCGATAGAAGATGCCAAACCTGGCAGACGATAGAAAATGATCATAAATAATACAACCAATCCAAAACCGATCGCACCGGCTAACAAACTGGACTGAATTGCGTCAAGACCAAGCTGTGCACCTACACCTGAGACTGTGCTGCCTTTAACTCGACCGGAAGTGCACCGATACGGATATAAGAAGCAAGTTCTTCTGCCTCATCATATGTCTTAAATCCACCGGAGATCTGTGCCTCACCATTTGTGATCGCCTCAGTTACACCCGGATTGGAAATTACTTTTCCATCGTATACGATGTAGATCATCTTATGAGAAGGTGCTGCTTCTTCTGTTGCCGTAGCAAATGCCTTAGTACCCTTGCTCTTAAACTTCAATGATACAACGTACTTTTTCGTCTTGGTAGATTCATCCTGTGTCGTTCCGGCCTCTGCACTCTTGATGTCTTTACCGGTACAAATTGTCTTTGTATAAACCGGCTTGCCACTGGATAGATCCATATCATCCTGTGCGACAAAGTCCAAAGAACCTTCCTTACCTAAATCTGACAATACTTTCTCTGCATCATCAACACCCGGAATATCGATCACGATACGGCCCTTCTCATCAGTAACTACCGATGACTCCGTACTATGTACCTCTGCACGTTTCTGCATCATCGTTACCGTATCTTTCAATTCGGCATCCGTTGGCTTGTCCCCTACTACATCATAGGTAATACTTACTCCACCAGCCAGATCGAGACCGAGCTTGATGTTACGTGCGCTTCCTTTATGCGCTTTTGTAAAGCCTACCAAAGTAGTAAAAGAACACAGTGCAATTACTGCTAAAATAACAATAATATGCAGTAATCCCTTTTTCTTGTTCTTCATGTTGCTTTTCTCCTTTTAATAACTGCAATTTTTGCGTGAATAAGAAATCACGCCAAATATCATTATACCATAGTAAATATACAATTGGCAAGGTTTGAATCATCAAATCCTTGCCAATCTCAATTCATTTTATTTTCATTTGTTATATCCGGATTTATCGTGCGGAAAAATACACATTTCCCGGCTCTGCATCCTTGTGCTTGTAATAAAACATCTCGTCAAGTGTTACCAATTGGAATCCTTTTTTAACAAAATATGGTGCCAATCTTTCTACCGCATCTGCAGTCGTAGGATATAGATCATGCATCAATATGATATCACCATCTTTTGCATCCTTGCAACGTTTCACAATGGAATTTGCATTTCTGCTCTTCCAGTCCTCGCTATCGATGCTCCAATAATACATCGGCGTTTTGATCGTTTTACGCATTGTATCGCTCACATTACCATAAGGCGGTCTAAGCGCTGTAGTATTACATCCAATAACTTTTGATACTTTTTGATTGGTTTTATTAATTTCCCATTTGATCTTCTTGGCTTTCATTTTGCTCAAGTCCTTATGATCAAAGGTGTGGCTTCCGATCTGATTACCTTGCTCATACTGTAACGCAAGTGTTTCGCTAAATTCCGGCACACGATTACCTACCACAAAGAAAGTGGCGCGTCCGTTGCTTTTATTCAATGCTTTTAAAATGCGTCTGGTCACCTTAGCATATGGACCATCGTCAAATGTAAATGCAATCATCGGCTTTGATGCATCCAAATCTTTACGGATCCAATGATCTGCACCATTCGGCGTCGCCGTCGGCGATGCAGTCGGTGTTGCGATCGGTGTTGCCGTTGCTTTCTCTGCTATTTTATGAGCAGCTTTCTCCTTATCTGCATTCGGTGTACCCAATGCGATCACTCGAATTACCAAAACAACGACCACGATGCCAAGCGCTAATGCTATATTTCCGAAGATCAAACCACTTCTGCGTCTGTTTCTTCTACGTTCGCTCCGTTCTCTGCGGCTTCGATCCGATAAACTCTCCATTATCTTTTCGTCTTCCTTTGTTACCATAATAGCCCCTCCATTTATTTATATTCAACAGCTTGACAGCTCTATAGTCAAGCCACGCATTTACCTATGATAACATATTCCTCATGAATAGTATCACAGATTAGTTACTTTTCTATTAAATAAATGTAACAATTATCCTTCTGATACCGGAGCAAGCATTCCACCGACCATTCCAGCTACTGCACACACAATTCCACCACTAAATATCCAAGAATTTCCAGCAAGTGTTGTATTACCGGCAGCAAGACCGATCAACAGCAAAATTCCAAAATAAACAGCTCCAATCAAGCATCCCCATAACAATTTGCGGCTTCCCGTTTTTTTACCCAGAAGAAATCCTCCTCCAAAGCAGCTAAGTACGTATACAAGAATGACCGCCATGCTGATACTCTTTGCCGTTACACCTGTTTTCCAGATGATGACCGACCCAATACCAAGCAGAACGACAGAAAACACATACATAAGCCCCAACACAACACAAAATGAAATGACATTTTTTTTCAAAAAAACAGCCTCCTTCACACGAATCTTACATACTATATTTTATGTATGCTTCTTTTGCCTGATTATGCTATACTGATACCGTAAATATACAATAAATACACTCTTACTTCATACATCCATAATAAATGTGATATTTGAGTGTTCAAAACAAGAAAGGGTAGATACTTATGGGAACCGTTGATTTACATACACATTCTACATTTTCCGACGGGACATGTTCCCCGTCAGAGCTTGTTAATAAGGCTGTTTCCTGCGGTTTGCAGGCAATCGCTCTGACAGATCATGATACAGTGGAGGGTATTCCGGATTTTTTAGAAGCCGCTAAAGATATGGCGATCGAGGCCATCCCGGGGACTGAATTGTCTGTCGGTTTTCGTGACCGCGATATTCACATCGTGGGATTATTTATTGATCATACGCATGAAGGATTTCAGAAAATGTCACAGATCATGATCAAACGTCGAGACGCTCGTAACGAAGAAATGGCTGCACGCTTTCGGCGGGATAACATTCCGATCACAATGGAAGAATTGACAAATGGAAATCCAGATGCTGTTGTCACAAGAGCACACTTTGCACGTCTATTGATCAAGTATGGCGTTGTAAAGAATACCGCTGAAGCTTTTGATGGTTACCTTGACCCCTCAGCACCTTATTATGTACCACGCGAATATATTAGCAGAGAAGAGGGGATCAAAACGATCTTAGCAGCCGGTGGCGTGCCAATACTGGCGCATCCACTTCTCTATCATCTTTCCGAAAAGGAACTTTGCAGCCTGCTCACCGAATTAAAGGAATATGGTCTGTTAGGTATAGAGGTTAAATATTCCACTTATAGCAAACAAGATGAATATTTCATCCGAAATATTGCCAAAAAATTTGACCTGCTCCCCAGTGGCGGTTCTGATTTCCATGGAACAAATAAGCCACACATTTCCCTTGGTTCCGGCATGGGACACCTTGCTGTACCTTACGAATATCTGCAGCAAATGAAAGAATATGCTGCGCGCTCATAAAGTCAACGATCAGCGCAGCAAAATAATATTCCAAAAACAGCCTCTGAAGTATTACATAATACCTTCAGAGGCTGTTTTTCTTGTCATATTCTGTTGCATCTACACAATCTTTGCATGTAAACTTCCCATACCTCAAATCCTTCCGGTATGAGAAGCCTTAGTAAGATCTTAATCCTCAGTCTGTTTGTCAATCTCAACAATGTTATCCTTTTTCATTGGAATACGGCAGTTTTTGTTGCTGCCAAACTCAACGATAACAATCTCATCCTTGATGTCAATTACAACGCCAAAAAAACCACTTGTCGTCAGAATGCTGTCTCCAACTTCTAACGTACTGAGTAAGTTCTCATGCTCTTTCTTCTGTTTGCTCTGTGGACGGATTGCAAAGAACCAAAAGATACCAATGATAACGGCATAAAGAATTACCATTGTCATGATACTTCCTCCTGCATTCTGTGATCCTGCCTGTCCTGCTAATACTGCTAAATTCATTTTGTTTCCTCCTGTAATTGTTCTAATTTTTGCTTTTTATATTGTGCGTAACACCCTTTTTCAATGGCATCACGTATTTCTTCCATCATTGTGTTATAAAAATACAAATTATGCGTTACCATAAGACGAAGTCCAAGCATTTCCTTTGCCTTAAGCAGATGGCGGATATACGCTCTGCTATAGTGCTTGCATACCGGACAATCGCATGTTTCATCCAATGGTCTGTCATCCAATTCATATTTGGCATTTAACAGATTCATCTTTCCATGATTTGTGTATGCATGTCCATGACGACCGTTACGCGCCGGATACACACAATCAAAAAAGTCAACGCCACGCTCTACTGCCTCTAAAATATTAGCAGGAGTCCCGACACCCATCAAATATGTCGGTTTATTTTCCGGAAGATATGGTACCGTCTCATCCAAGATGCGATACATCTCTTCGTGCGATTCTCCGACTGCTAATCCACCTAATGCGTAGCCATCCAGATCCATCTCCGAAATACGTTTTGCATGTTCAATACGAATATCCTGAAATGTTCCACCTTGGTTAATACCAAATAACATCTGATTCGGATTGATCGTATCCTGCAAAGCATTCAACCTTGCCATCTCTTTCTTGCAGCGTTCCAGCCAGCGTGTTGTGCGATCCACAGAATCCTGCATATACTTTCTTGTTGCCGGATGTGGCGGGCACTCATCAAATGCCATCGCTATCGTTGACGCTATATTAGACTGAATCTGCATACTCTCTTCCGGGCCCATAAATATCTTGTGTCCATCAATATGGGAATTGAAATACACGCCTTCTTCTTTGATCTTACGCAATCCCGCCAAAGAAAACACCTGAAATCCACCGGAATCTGTCAAGATCGGCTTATCCCATGCCACAAAATGATGCAATCCTCCCAGTTGGCGAATAATCTTATCGCCAGGGCGAACATGCAGATGATATGTGTTACACAGCATCACTTGTGTCTTAAGATGCTGCATATCCGTAGTCGCAACTGCACCTTTCATCGCACCAACCGTTCCAACATTCATAAAAACAGGTGTCTGTATTGTTCCATGCACTGTCTCAAGCTGTGCACGTTTTGCTCTTCCATCTTTTGCTAATATCTTATACATCGTACTAATTTCTATCCTTTAACTAAATATTGCCTGCTAAAAATCTCCTCGAATCAACTTTAAAGCAATCACGATCAATGCAATCGGCACTAAGATCACCAAGCAAAGCGGAGCAAAAAAACTAGCAATATCATAAAAACTACAATTCCTGCACCTATGATAAGATAACGAAATAGTTTCGAAATACCATTCTCCGTCTCATGCCCATAAGTTTCTCCATAAGTCTGGCTGTATTCACTGCGCGCCTGATCCATATATTGATTTGCATCAGATCCTTTAGATGCCATATATGCATCGATCAGGGACTTTGCAATAAGACGGGGATCTCCCAGCTCTTCACAAACCTCTTTGTCACTGTGTTCGCTCTGTGCAAAATAATCCCGATAATACCGAAGATTAGCTTCCACATCCTCTTTCGGCATATTTCCTTCCAAACTCTCACGTAATATAGACAAAAATTCTGCTCGATTCACACTAATCCTCATTTCTACTCTACATGAATCTGTATCGTGTTACAGTGTCACTGCTTTTCTAAAAATACACCGGCACTTTACTCCGTATAGTGGAAAACAGGAAACAATTCTGTCTCTTTTGCCACAAAATTGTTTCCTGCTTCTATGCTATACAATACCTCTTCACGTACAATTACGACAGTATCATTACTCAGCCTTACCTACAGATCCGAACAATTCCATCTTCTCTTTAACGGTAGCCTTGATTGCCTCAGCACCCGGTGCAAGAAGCTTACGAGGATCAAATCCTTTACCCTGAAGGTCTTTACCCTCTTCGATATATTTACGAGTAGCTTCCTGGAATGCTAACTGGCACTCTGTATTTACATTAATCTTAGCAACACCCAAAGAGATTGCTTTCTTGATCATGTCTGCCGGAATACCTGTACCACCGTGCAATACTAATGGCATATCTCCTGTCTTGGCCTGGATTGCATCCAATGTCTCGAAGCTTAATCCTGCCCAGTTGTCCGGATATTTACCATGGATATTACCGATACCTGCTGCAAGCATTGTAACACCAAGATCCGCAATCGCCTTGCACTCATCTGGATCTGCACACTCACCTGCACCTATAACGCCATCTTCTTCACCACCGATAGAACCTACCTCGGCTTCCAAAGAAAGACCTAAGATACCACATGCATTAACAAGCTCTGTTGTCTTAGCGATGTTCTCCTCGATCGGAAGACTAGATCCGTCAAACATGATGGATGAGAATCCTGCATTAATACATGCCTTTGCTCCTTCATATGAACCATGATCCAAATGAAGTGCTACAGGAACAGTGATTCCAAGCTCTTCAATCATACCATTTACCATACCAACAATTGTCTTGTAACCGCACATATACTTTCCTGCGCCCTCAGACACACCTAAAATAACAGGGGACTTTAATTCCTGTGCTGTCAAAAGAATAGACTTTGTCCACTCCAGATTGTTGATGTTGAACTGACCTACTGCATACTTGCCAGCTTTTGCTTTGGTAAGCATCTCTTTTGCTGATACTAACATAACTTTTCCCTCCATCTTTTGATTCTCTTCCACTGTGGAAGAATAGATTTCTGCAAACCCGCATTTTATGCCTCTTTGCAGAGTTAGTTTTCAAAAACCATGCCTATTATACCCTATTTCCCTAAAAAAAGAAATAAAAAATGTATAAATTTTTCATTTCCTTTGCTATTTCAAAGGATTCCAATGTTTTTTGCCTAAAATAATGCCTTGATCTCATCCATCCGGTTCATTGCCATATCATACCCCATTTGGTATGAACGACGCAGTACATCCGTATCTTTTTCAAAGCTGCTAAGCGGTTCTGACGGGCGGATCAATACGGCATTGCCTTCCTCCTGCATCTTTTCACATATTTGTACCGATTCATTATATGTCTTGTAGCGATGCAATAAATTATCTGCGATTGCCGGATATCGTCTGCGCAGCACTCCCGCTGCAAAGCGATCCGATCTGCCGCACGCTTTACGATAACCTTCCGGTCTGGTTAAAACGATCAATGCTTTGTGATGTCCGTCTCTCTGTAGTCGACGGATCGGCACGGGATCAGATACACCGCCATCATAATATGCTCCCCCTCCAATATGCACCGCCTGAAAATACACCGGCAGCGCACAACTGGCACAAATCACATCAAATCGATCATCTACGTCTTCTTTATGAAAATAATGTGGTTTGCCGGTATTGGCATCCGTTGTTACCACAACATAATCTCCGGCATAATTCTGAAAGGTATCCATATCAAATGGGAACAAAACATTGGGCATTTTTCGAAAAACAAAATCTACGCCAAATAAACTATGCTCTTTCTTAAAATAATTTCGCAGTCCCATATAACGTTTATCATTACGATACCGCAGCAGCATATTCAGATTTCGTTCCTTCTGTCGCGAAATATAACTGGCGGAATCTGCAGCTCCCGCCGACACACCAATGCAATACGGAAACATTACATCCTGGTCCAATAATGCGTCCATCACTCCACAGCTAAAAATTGCTCGAAATGAGCCACCTTCAAATAACACTCCGGGCATAATTTTGCCTCCCTTTCTATCACAGTCAGATCAATGTTCTAATTCATCCAAAGTCTTATAATACTCCGGCAAAAACACCTCGCAGAACACCGTCACCTCCGGCATATTCATTTGCTGCAGGGATTCGTAAGTTGCCTGCTTCGCACTGCGAAACTCCTGATTACCGGTCTTCTCTTCCTCTATGCATTTGATCAACGCTGATAATTTATCGGCAGCTTTCACATAACGATACTCTTCCGGCGTAATCTGTTCCGGCAGGAAATACGACTCATATTCCGCTCTCAGATCTTCCGGCAGCATTTCCAGCAAACGATGTGCTGCTGAATCTTCAATCGCCTTGTATGCTTCTTTAAGCTCATCATTGGCATACTTAACCGGAGTCGGCATATCTCCGGTAATGATCTCCGTACAATCATGATACATCCCTAACATTGCAAGACGTTCCGGCGAAAGATCCTTTCCAAACCGTTTCCGGCCGATAATCCCTAAACCATGTGCAAGCATAGCAACTTCCAGCGAATGTTCGCATATATTCTCCGACACCGAATTGCGCATCAATGCCCAACGCTCTATATATTTCATTCGTGCCATCATTGCAAAAAAACCTTTGTGATCATTCATAACCCATCCTCATTTCTGTTTGTCAAGCATCTTTTTAATATATACTCCGGTGTACGAATTCGGATTATCCGCTACTTTCTCCGGCGTCCCCGTAGCAATGACGGTTCCACCTTTATCGCCACCTTCCGGTCCCAGATCAATAATATAATCCGCTGTCTTGATCACGTCAAGATTGTGTTCGATCACGATCACCGTATTGCCACTTTCTGCCAGCCGATGCAAAATGCTGATCAAGCGATCCACATCCGCAAAATGTAGTCCTGTCGTCGGCTCATCCAAAATGTAAACTGTTTTACCGGTGCTGCGCCGGCTAAGTTCCGTTGCAAGCTTTATTCGCTGTGCTTCTCCACCGGATAGCGTTGTCGAAGGCTGGCCAAGTTTGACATAAGATAAACCGACATCATGCAGTGTCTCTATCTTGCGACGGATAGATGGTATCGCCTCGAAAAATGGAAGTGCCTCATCCACTGTCATATCAAGCACATCAAAAATGCTCTTACCTTTATACTTGACATCCAGCGTCTCACGGTTGTATCGTTTGCCTTCACATACCTCACATGGAACATAAATATCCGGCAAGAAATTCATCTCTATCTTAACAATTCCATCGCCGCCACATGCCTCACATCGTCCGCCTTTCACATTAAAGCTGAAACGACCTTTCTTGTAACCCTTTGCCTTCGCATCCGGCGTGGAGGCGAAAAGATCACGGATCATGTCAAACACCCCGGTATACGTTGCCGGATTTGAACGTGGTGTCCGACCGATCGGCGACTGATCAATATCAATTACCTTGTCCAATTGCTCCAGTCCTTTGATCGACTTATGCTTGCCGGGGATGCATCTCGCACGATTAAGCTGCTTTGCCAGGCTCTTATATAATACTTCATTGACCAACGAACTCTTACCGGAACCTGATACGCCTGTCACACAGGTCATCACTCCAACCGGAAACTTCACGTTGACATTTTTGAGATTATTCTCCGCTGCACCCCGCACCTCAACCCAGCCTGCCGGCTTGCGGCGTTTTGATGGAATTGCGATCTGCTTTCGACCACTAAGATATGCTCCCGTCAAAGAGTCTTCGTTCTGCATGATCTCCTGTGCTGTTCCCTGTGCCACAACTTCACCGCCAAACGCTCCCGCTCCGGGACCAATATCAACAATATGATCTGCTGCCAGCATTGTGTCCTCATCATGCTCGACCACGATCAATGTATTGCCCAGATCACGTAATTTTAATAAAGTTTTTAAGAGTTTGTCATTATCTCTTTGATGAAGTCCTATACTTGGTTCATCCAAAATATAAGCTACTCCAACCAAGCCGGAACCAATCTGTGTTGCCAAACGGATACGCTGCGCCTCACCTCCGGACAACGTACCCGCATTGCGGGCCAAACTCAGATAATCCAATCCAACATCCATCAAAAAGCCAACTCGTGCATGTATCTCTCGAAGCACCAGCTCCCCTATCGTCTGCTGTCTCTTCGTTAATGTCAGGGACTGCATAAACTGCTGCAGATCACGGATTGACATTTCTGTCACCTCTGCAATATTTTTATCTCCTACCGTCACAGCCAGTGAAGACTCTTTCAATCGCTTGCCATGACATGTCTCACAAGGAGTGATCCGCATAAAGCTCTCATATTCCCGACGTGTCGTCTCGGAATGAGTCTCTCGATACCGTCTTTGCACATTTTTGATCACGCCCTCAAATGCTACATCATATACTCCGATCCCCCGCTGACCGCGATAATGCACCTGTACCACTCTGCCATCCGTGCCATGCATGATCATATGGCGAATCTCCGGCGGCAGCTCACCATATGGTGTATTCAGATCAAAATCATACGACTTTGCCAATGCTTCCAGCGTACATCTTGTATAACTTCCCGGATCCTTAGAAGACTGCCAGCCGATCACCACGATTGCCCCATCTGCCAGGCTTACCGATGGATCCGGCACAAACAGTTCCTCCGCAAACTCCATCTTATAGCCAATACCGGCACAGGTTTCACATGCACCAAACGGGTTGTTGAACGAAAAACTGCGCGGTTCAATCTCTTCTATGCTGATACCACAGTCTGCACAGGAAAAGCTCTGACTGAAATTAATCTGACGATCCCCGGGAATATCTACGATCAAGAGTCCATCCGACAGGCGCATAACACTCTCGATCGAGTCAGCCAGACGCTTTTCAATCCCCTCGCGAACGACAAGACGATCTACTAAAATTTCAATATTGTGCTTTTTGTTCTTCTCTAATTTGATCTCTTCGGAAAGATCATAAATATGTCCATCCACAACAACACGCACATAACCGCTCTTTTTGGCTGAAGCAAATACTTTTGCATGTTCACCTTTGCGTCCACGCACAACAGGCGCAAGAAGCTGCAGCCTCGTTCCCTGCGGATATGTCATGATCTCATCCACGATCTGGTCGACCGTCTGACGCTTGATCTCCTGGCCACACTTTGGACAGTGCGGAATACCAATACGTGCATAAAGCAGGCGAAAATAATCATATATTTCTGTCACGGTTCCAACCGTAGAACGCGGATTGCGATTGGTCGACTTCTGGTCGATCGAAATTGCCGGCGACAGTCCCTCTATGCTTTCTACATTCGGTTTTTCCATCCGACCCAAGAACATTCTGGCATATGAAGATAACGACTCCATATAACGTCTCTGCCCTTCCGCATAGATTGTATCAAAAGCCAGCGATGATTTGCCGGATCCGCTAAGCCCGGTCAAAACAACAAACTCATCGCGTGGTATATCAATATCAATCCCTTTGAGATTATGTTCTCTGGCTCCTCGTATTTTTATATATTTGGTCAATTCATCATGTTTACCCATAGGTTATCTCCATTTCTGTAATACTTGCCCACTGTGATTGTAAAGTATAACACAATCCGCTCCCTAAAACAAGTACATATGTTCGATACCATATCAAGGCTCATCTATATTGTGCACCAGACGCATAAAATTATTCACAGTTATAACGGAAATACTGGTTTTTGTTGCTTTTTCCCTTGAGATAGCATTTTATTTGTAATATAATAACAGTAATAATGTACAACTAGCGATAGCAAGAGGAGGTACACGTAGTTTTGCAAGAAAATACTACAAAAATCATTGGGGTTTGCGTGGCTGATATTAGTACTGATTATAATGATCGTTTCTTTGAGGCATTTAAGCGGCTCGCTCATGAGTTTCACTTCAAAGTCCTCTTTTTCAGTGCATTCAGCCCGCTATATTGGGATCAGAAACATGACATCGGTGAGGGAAACATTTACCAATTGATCGATACCGATGTATTAGACGGACTGATCATGTTGACGATCACGATCAAAAATGAGCTCGTTCGTGAATCCATTATCGAACATGCCAAAAAGCGAGATATTCCGGTAATATCCATTGAGTATCCGTTGGAGGGAAGCCTAAGCATTATTTACGAATATAAATCCACGATACGTAAGCTGCTATCCCATCTGATCGATGACCATGGATACCGTCGCATTAATTTTATTGCCGGACCGAAAGATAACCTTTTCTCCGAGGAACGTTTACAAGTATATCGTGATGTACTTACCGAACATCAGATTCCGGTCGAGGAAGCACGGATCGGCTATGGCGATTTTTGGTATGGTCCAACACACACTGTCGTCCAATCCTTTATCGACAGTGATCTTCCAATGCCGGAAGCAATCGTCTGTGCCAACGACAGTATGGCGATCGCTGCCATACAATATTTGACCGATCATGGTTACAATGTTCCCGAAGACGTTGCTGTTACCGGTTTTGATGGAATTGAGGAAGCTCTGGATTTTTATCCACCGATCACAACGGTTCGTTACGATATTGATGCAACGATTTCCAGAACATTTCGTATTATGAGAAATTTGTTACAGGGCAAGGAAATTGATGAACCTTTAGAAATTGTTTCGGAGATTGTCTATGGTTCCTCTTGTGGCTGCCAAAGCAACAAGCAGAATTCCATGACAAAATATAATAACAGAACGCACAAACTGCATTCTCGGTTAAATGATCACCGTCATTTCAGCGAGACCCAGATCTACATGGCTGCCGATCTTACCGATAACGATTCTTTCTTTGGTGTATTTAACAACCTGATGCAGTACGCCGATGAGTTCCGCAGCAATAAGTTTTGGCTTTGTATCGTTGACGACTTTTTGGTTGAGCAGGAAGAGTTATCCGATATTATCGACAAAGCGAATTTTCATCGAAGCGGTTACTCCGACAAGATGAATATCATGTTGTCTCGCATTAATGGCGAATGGCAGGGGCTGATCGATTTTAATACTTCTGCATTACTGCCAAACCTATCCACAATATTGGAAGACGAGGACGCATTAATGTTTTGTCCGCTCCATGTATTGGATATGACGATTGGTTACGTTGTGTTGGCTTATGACAGCGAAATGATGAATATGGAATATCTGTATCAATTTTTAATGAACATAAGCAACGCCTTAGAAAATACAAAAACACATCAACGCCAGCAAAACATTATCTCCTCATTGGAGAACAAATATATCCACGATCCAATGACCGGCTTATTTAATCGCCGTGGTTTCTACCAACGCGTACAGCCGCTATTTGAACAATGCGCAAAGACCAATACACCTTTCGTTCTTGTATCCGCTGACCTAAACGGTCTCAAAACCATAAACGATACATACGGACACGCCGATGGTGATATTGCGATTTCTACGGTAGGGCAGGCGTTAGCACAGGAATCTTCGGCAAGTGCTACATGCGCTCGTTTTGGCGGCGATGAATTTGTAGCCGCTTGGGCTTGTAACTCATCTTCTAGTGAAGAAGAAGCTGCTTTCCGTAAACGCATACAAAACTATTTGGATGAATTTAATGCCTCATCCGGCAAACCGTATACGATCAGCAGCAGTCTCGGCATTGTCGTGGCAGTCCCATCGGAGGACATCACATTGGATGAATTTATTAAAGTCACGGATGAAAAAATGTACGAAGAGAAAGTAAAATATCATCAAACGCACAAACGTTAAAATGCATGAATAATTTCATTAATGGAAAGCCTATAAGTGCTTTCCATTAATTGTTTAGGAGGATTTCCAAAATGATAAAAGTATATGATTATTATCAAGAAGAAAATAAAGCTTTGGAAGAACGTTTTACATTGGCAAGTGAGCGTATTTACGAGATTCAAAACGAAGCAGAACTGTGTGCTCCATATGCATCGTATGTCACAATGGTTGCATCCTTTCTATCCGAAATCACGGACACATGGAATTGTGTTGCCACCGGCAGCATATATCATATGCCATTAGAACAATTACAGCAGTTAAACCACTCTTTATATGCTGATATTCTTCCGGAACATTACGCAGAGAGTTACGCGAATCCTGACTATGCCTGCAACGTATTTGGGCTGGAAATGGGACAGCTTCTATGTGCGCTATATGCGGAAATGCGAGGCTGTATCGCTTATGTATTTGAGCAGCATTTGCAGTACGTGACAATGGCGATGGAATTGTTTTTGGAAGTATACTCTATCTTAGAACAGGAGGACCCCTCCGCAGAAGAAATTCGTCATGCACTATATTATTACTGCTTTGATTACGCAGATATTACCATTGCAGACCGCACCCGTTCGCTGTTAGATCCACGCATGGCATTTGCCAAAAATATTATAATGCAGGCAGACTTAACCGATCTGCGCTATCTATATTATTTTGGGGAATATATTTCCGAAAATGAACTGGAAACCGCCCGTCACTTAAACACACTTTCTCAAGCAAAGATTCAGGCAATGGCGGCCACATATACAGAGGGATTCCGCAAAGGATTCGAATTATATAACATTGATCTGTCCGCAAAGAAAACCGTCAATATCCGTTTCAGCTTAGGATTCGAACAGATCGTTCGCGCCGCCATCCGGCAATTTGCGCAAATGGATCTTGATTGCTGTATTTATCGCGCCGGCGTCAGCATGACGACACGCTCGGCCAGAGGTCGCATCGGATACTTTGGTGCCTCAGCCAACAAACAATATGACTACGATCACCGTATGGATAATGCGCTGATCTTTGACAAGCATATGCAGACCGCTGTCTCACAGAGCAGCGCAGCGCCTATCAGGATATGAAAGATCTCGCAG
This sequence comes from Clostridium sp. AM49-4BH, assembly GCF_003478335.1. Lineage (GTDB taxonomy): Bacteria > Bacillota > Clostridia > Lachnospirales > Lachnospiraceae > Butyribacter. The sequence continues at coordinate 5,691 of NZ_QUFB01000046.1, read as the reverse complement.
CCACCTATGCCGGTCCTGCCGTGATCGAGACATTTGGAGAACATCCTTTTATCCCTGAAAACAAATCAACAACTCCAAAGGACAGCGACAAACAACGCAGCAAACGACTTGACTATCAAGCCGCTTCCACTGAATTAACCAATGAATTTATTCCGGGAGATCAAGTCAGTTTTACGATCATCGCATTTCCTGTCCCAGAAATCGGACAGAACTTCACTGATATTTTTGATGCCACGATCCGCGTGAACACACTGGATCAGGAACGTTATGAACAGATTCAGACAACGATCATTGAAGCATTAGATTCGGGAGAAAGCGTTACAGTTACCGGTCGCAACGGCAACCATACCAACATTACCGTAGCATTAACACCAATGACAGATCCGGCACGACAAACCCGTTTTGAAAACTGCTTGGCAGATGTCAATATACCACTTGGTGAAGTGTTTACCTCTCCTAAGCTAAAAGGGACCAATGGTATTCTTCACGTGACCAAAAGCTTTCTAAATGGTCTGAAATATGAAAATATCTGTCTTACATTCCAAGATGGAGTCGTTACCGATTATGAATGCAGCAATTATGATTCAGAAGAACAGAACAAAAAATATATTTTTGAAAATCTGTTATTCCAACACAAAACACTTCCTATGGGAGAATTTGCTATCGGAACCAACACGACCGCTTATGCCATGGGACAGCAGTTTGGCATTTCCCATCTGCTGCCGATCCTCATTGAAGAAAAGACCGGACCACATTTTGCAATTGGTGATACTTGCTTCTCTCATGAAGAGGAACTACGCACTTACAACCCGGACGGAAAGGAAATGATCGCCAAAGAAAACGACTATTCCCTACTGCGTCACACCGACAGCCGACATGCTTATTTCGGATGCCACACAGATATTACGATCCCATATCATGAACTGGGCGACATTATCGTCAATGGCAGAGACGGTCGTAAAATACCCATTATAAAAGAAGGACGATTTGTACTCCCTGGAACAGAGGCTCTTAATGAGCCTTTGCGTTAGCCTTACACACATCAGCCAGACAGCACCGTTCACAATGCGGTGTTGTTCTCGCTGTGCATACATCTCGTCCATGACAGACAAATCTATGACAAAGGGCACTTCCCTCCTCTGGCGGAATGATCTTCCACAATGCCATTTCAACTTTCTTTGGATCTTTGATCCCATCCACCAATCCAATCCGATTTACCAATCGAATACAATGTGTATCGGTGACGATAGCCGGCTTGCCAAACACATCTCCCATGATCAGATTTGCACTTTTGCGGCCCACACCGGGCAGACGCAGTAGGGCATCAAAATCCTCTGGGACTTTGCTTTCATACTCATCTCGAAGCATCTTCATACAAGCATTAATATCTCTTGCCTTACTCTTACCCAAGCCACAGGGACGCACAATTTCCTCAATCTCCTCAGCCGTTGCCGCTGCTAACGCATCAATATCCGGATACTTTTCATATAATTTAGGAACGATCTGATTGACCCTCGCATCCGTACATTGTGCCGCTAACCGCACGCTGACTAACAATTTCCATGCCTCTTCATATTCCAAGGTACAGTCTGCATCCGGATAGGCTTCCCGCAATCGTTCTATTACTATTAAGGCTCTCTGTTTCTTTGTCATGTTATCCTTTTCCTTTCTCTTGTCGTATCGACTTCCATTGCTCATTGGTGATCTCATGCTCGCTATACCGTGCCTCCTCATAAAGACCGGTAAGTGCTGTTAACGACATTGTTCCGGCATCCTCCGCCTTATGTGCTAACTGTCTGGCAGTATCTGTACTTCGCACTTTACCCTGTAGGCTGTTCACGATCCGTCTGCGAAACAAATGCCGCACTTTCTCACGATTAGTACGAAAAACTTTCCGTTTTAGTTTTGTCCAAAAAGAATCTTCCTCTTCCACTTCTACAATCTCATCCGGTATCATAAGCTTTGGTGACTGCGCTGCGGTTATTTTCTCCTGCCGGCGAAATAACTTAAGGAACAATTCTTTTGCCGCAAAACCAAGCAGAATAATAAATGGCAGTGCACCTAACAACAATACGATCGGATGATCAAACTGCGACAGATCTGTCACTGCAGGAGCCGCTGTCTCCGTAATCTCTTCCACCTGATCTGCCACATTCTCCGGTGATACCTTCCACAAGCTTGCGATAAAGTGTACTAGAGCAACGATCATCTGTACTACTTTTCGGACAGCATATCGTACATATCTGCCAAAGGGTATCCCCATTTTAACATCCCTCAAGGCAATTGCAAATAGTACACCTAACAAAAATACGCCAAGCACCCTCACGACCATTTTCGAACTGCCGTCAAATATCATATGCTTAGTACCATCCGAAGCATCGCTTTGTTCTCTCAGGTAATCATTGAGCCGCTCCAAATAGCCACACCACATATGGAGTATCAACAGGGCGGCTCCCAAAATCACTGCCAAAAGTCGAAAACGTGGATTCTCTAAGAATGTTCCCAACAAAAATATAAATACAACTTCTACCGCCAAATACCATTTCCCGGTATAACTGAAATGCTCTCTGTGTATCCGCCACCATTTGATCGAAGCAGCCATATTCCATAAAACGATCAACATATAAAGGACAGTGATATCTTTTGCCATCTGCGCCGATCTGCCAAGCAATCCATAAAGGAAGATAATTTCTAATAAGTGTCCCATTATAAGGACAATAGCACCGGTATATTCCTGATACTTTGCTCCATTTGTTCGGGTGTCCACATTTCTTTGCACCAAGAGTTCTATTCTTTGCAAAGCATACGTAAATCCATACAAAAACGGCACTGCAAGCATCCCCAGTATATCCTCTGTTGCTGTCCGCTTCGTATACAATAACACAGCCATATATATTCCGCACCAGCCAATCATTTCCATGAGCAACACAAAAAAATCTTCCAGATAACGGTATCTTTGCTCTGGTGATCTCCACAGCTTTTGCAATTTTGTCGTTTTAAGATCATTTTGCTCCGTAAAGCGGTCCATATCCGTCATACGCTCTTGTACCTCCACACAAAATTGTATATCTATCCGCTAGTTTCTTTCTAACATCTTGCACCAAATCCTCACCTATATCATATATTCCACGCTAGTGCACCCGCCAGTATCTGTACATCCTCGCCCGCTATTTGCGGTACGATCAGCAACACTTCCGCTGCTTTGCTTTGTAGTAATGTAACCGCTTCCAAAATGTCCCTGACAGGTCTTGTCGTGATACATACATATTGCCTGCTCTGTCTGCAGTTCGGTATGATCTGCCTGATCATCCGCGCAAAATCTGCACTGTCTTTCGCAAGATCAATACCTGCCAACCTGCGGTTTAATGCTGTGATCGCTGCGATTCCCTGGCATTGTTCCAACACGATCTCCTCGTCGGTATCTTCCCTGCCATTGGTACGAAAGCTGACTCTCGCTCCTTTGCGCAAATAATAGTCTGCTAACGTTGACGCTGCAGAGATCGCCGCCTCCTGCATTTCCTGCCGATAAAAAACAGAATCCGTCTCCACATCTGACAACAGGCAGACATCTCGCGAATAGGTTGACTCAAAACTATTCACTAACAGCTCACCATACTTTGCAGATGCTTTCCAATTAATATATTTCATCGGATCATACGGCTGATACGGTCTGATTCCCCGAAAATAAAACGGATCTTCCTGATAACTCCGACGTTCCACAATCTCCCCCAATACCTGTTTATTGTGGTTCAATAACTGCTTCATGGATAACTGTCTTGGATATACATAGATCATCGTGTTTTCCGGCAAGACGGCCACATATTTTTTGCTCATAAAAAAATCCTGTGCAGCTATTTGAATCTGCCCTATCGAATATTTTCCGCGACATTGTGGTCGAAACGGCAGCGTACGGGTGATCTGCTTTCGTCCACCTACCATAAATACTTCACTTCGATAGTAATGATCGGTAACGACCGCCTCCGTCTCATCTTGAAACTGCAAACTTTTGTCGGCCTGAAATTTGACTTGTAGTGCAGGCAAAGGCATCCTCTTTTTATTTTGAATAATCTGCTTTAAAGTACAGAGTTCTCCAGGATAAACCCCCTGCTCTCCAAACGCCAGCGATACTTGCAGCTTTCGCTTCCAATTTTTATCAAACAATTTTCTCTGTCCAAAAAACAGGACAAGTGCAAGAAAAACTGCGATCAGTAATGTCACCTGTGCACCCCTCCTTCCCGTAAAATCGTCCTGCCACAATTCTATATTCTGTGGCTTCTATCTCTGTCTGATAGCTCTACGTCATTATACTTCGTTCTGTGGCTTCCAATATTCTGTTGGCACCTCTACCTGCTCTAATATGCTTTGCAATATCGTTTCTTTCTGCTCCGCACGATACGCCACGATCCTATGACCTAAAACAGGTACACATAACTTTTTCACATCATCCGGTGTCACAAAATCTCTCGCTTCGATTGCTGCATATGCCTGACAGCATCTCAAATATGCCAATGTTCCGCGAGGGTTCACACCCAATGCTATATCGGAATGCTTTCTCGTTGCCTCGACAATATGGGCAATATAACGTCTGACACTTTCATCGACATAAATATGCCGGCAGCCCTCTTGTGCCTGCACAATTTCTGCCGCTGTACATACCGGCTCCAATCGTTCTAACGGGCTATCCTGTATAAAACGATCCATAATATCCAGTTCTTCCATCACAGTCGGGAATCCCATTTTAAGCTGCATACAGAAACGATCCAACTGTGCCTCCGGCAGTGGATATGTACCCGCCGTTTCAATTGGATTCTGTGTAGCGATCAAAAAAAACGGGCGTTCTAACACTCTTGTCTCGCCATCTACTGTTACCTGTTTTTCTTCCATACATTCCAACAAACTCGACTGCGTTCTCGGTGTTGCACGGTTAATTTCATCTGCCAGCAGCACATTACAAAAGACCGGTCCCGGCACAAATACAAACTGTCCCTCCTTTTGATGATACACATTCTGCCCGGTCAGATCTAGCGGGAGAAGATCCGGCGTAAATTGAATCCGCCCAAACTCCGCATCGATCGATCTTGCTAAGGACTTTGCTAACATTGTTTTGCCGGTACCCGGCGTATCCTCCAACAAAATATGTCCCCCTGCGAACAGCCCTGCTATCACCAATTTGATCACATCCTGCTTTCCAATGATCACGCGGCCCATATTTTCCCGAATAGCTCCGGCACACTCTGCAATCTTATCAAATGTCCACACATTTCCATTTTCCATCATAAACATACATTCCTTTCCCATCAAAGAAGAGCAAAACCAGCATGTTACCTTTCGTCACACTCCCCAACCGCAATTTCCAATTCCCCTCTCAATCTTCGCAGACCAACCGTTACCGTCATCCCACATATTGCTTATTATGTCAGCAACAAATAAACTATTTTGCAGCCAGTAGACTGACTTGTTCTGCCGGCAGCGAACTAAGATAATTGCCGCAGAACGCAGAGTTTTTGAGTGATTTCTTATTTTGTTAAGTCTCTGATGAATACATGCCCGAAGGATTGTCTGAGATGTCCCGGTTTAGCAAGGTATCATCCATTTTTGGACGGGACGCTTTCGCTACGATGCGCTACGTCACGTTACTTAATGTCTCTGAAGTACGAGACATAAGTAACGACGAGCGCAAAGTCCCTTTCA
>NZ_QUFB01000045.1 GCF_003478335.1 Clostridium sp. AM49-4BH | reverse complement strand
ATCAAACTCTCATGTTTAAGTTCCTGCCTTAGTTTTCACTTTGGCTTCCGTTTTTACCGTTGACTTTCGTCTTGGTCTCGCGCGATCTTCATAAAGCATGTTTTATGAATGATCAGAATTGAAAATCTTTATTTTAGGATGTGTTTTCATCTCATCCTTTATTTAGAATTTTCAGGGTTGTTTTACTATTCAGTTATCAAGTTTCTCTGACCTCTTATCAGGTCTTTGCTGTTCGCTCTCTCGTGCGTCAGCGAGATATATATTATCACACTGCGAAGAGCTTGTCAACAACTTTTTTTTATTTTTTGCTTTTTCTGATCTGTGATGTTCACATTCAAGGAATCACACACCAGACAGACTGTAAAGTCTTTCAGCAAAATGCCATTTTACCGAACCATGCATGATCGCATGTCCGCCAAAAAAGCGCAAAAAAACACAGTAGAAATCTCTACTGTGTAAACGGAGAAAGAGGGATTTGAACCCTCGCGCCGCTATTAACGACCTACTCCCTTTCCAGGGGAGCCCCTTCAGCCTCTTGGGTATTTCTCCAGATTCTATCTGGTCAAAAGACCATTAGAAGGAACATGAATATTCATATTCTTTATAATGAACTTTTGATAGAATCCGACTCATATCCGAGCTAAATCTTACACAGTATTCTATATAACGGAGAGAGTGGGATTCGAACCCACGCGCCCTTGCGGACAAACGGTTTTCAAGACCGCCTCGTTATGACCACTTCGATATCTCTCCATATTTGTAAGGTTACAGTGTGTGGCAGTTCTCACTTTCCAGCCGTCTGCCTCAAACGCTGCTTTGCAAGTATACCACTGTAACCATTCATTCGTCAAGCACTTTTTTTCCTTTTTCAGAAATATTTGCCGGAATGTAATTAATAGCAATCATTATTGCCCAATCTTAAGATTTGGAACGGCATTCAAATCCAAACCACTGCGTGTTCCTGCCATGTATTCATAATATCCCTGAACAGCGATCATCGCAGCATTGTCTGTGCAAAAAATTGGCGATGGATAGCACAACTCTATTCCCTCTTGCTGACATCTCTCTGTCATTGCTGCTCGAAGGGCAGAATTAGACGCAACACCTCCGGCAACTGCAATACGGTTTTCTCCAAGCTGCTTTGCTGCACGAATCCCTCTTTCTACCAGCACATCCACAACTGCTTGTTGAAACGATGCCGCTACATCTGCACGATTCACTTCTATTTGTTTCATTTCACATCCATTGAGATAATTAAGCACCGCCGACTTCACGCCGGAAAAACTAAAGTCAAATGCCGATCCATCTACTTTAGCACGCGGGAAATCAATTGCCTGCGGATTTCCTTCCTTGGCAAGTTTGTCGATCTTCGGTCCTCCCGGATAACCTAATCCGATAGCCCTTGCTACTTTATCAAAAGCTTCCCCGGCAGCATCATCATGTGTACAGCCGATCACCTCAAATTCCGTATAACTATGCACCTGCACCAAATGCGTATGACCACCGGATACGACAAGGCAAAGAAACGGTGGCTCTAGTTCTTGGTGTTCAATGTAATTAGCAGCAATATGCCCCTCGATATGGTGCACTCCAACTAATGGCTTTCCTGCAGCATAGGCGATTGCTTTTGCCGCACCAACTCCTACCAAAAGTGCTCCAACCAGACCCGGTCCATAGGTCACACTGACCGCTGTAATGTCTTCCAATGTAACTTTGGCCTGCTTTAATGCATCTTCAATCACATAGTTAATGCGTTCTATATGCTTTCTGGACGCAATCTCCGGCACCACACCACCATATAAGGTATGAATGTCTATCTGCGAGGAGATCACGTTCGACAGTACCTCTCTGCCATTACGCACAACCGAGGCTGCTGTTTCATCGCATGAACTCTCAATTCCTAATATTAATACATCCTGTTCCATTGTTAATTATCTCCTAATGTCGCTATTTCCTCTTTGTCGGTCGTCTGCTCCCAACCCAAGATACGCCATTTTCCTTTGGCATCCTTGCGGCAGAGAAATTTTTCATATATCTGCATACGTTTCTGCTTTGCTTTCGTCAAAGTTCCGGTAATGACCGTTGCACATTCCCTTTTATTGATCGTTGTGTACTCGATGCTGCCTGCCGGCTGCACTACATATGTAGAAATCGTTTGTTCTTTCTTTTTGTAACTTTTCTGTTCCTTTGCCAGGCGCTTATACATCTTCTCCCACGCATTGTCTTTGACGTCCAGTAATTCTGCATCATACAATTTACGCAGCTGCTTTAACAATTTGTTATATTCTTTATCAGTCAGAGTTGTGTTGTATAAACATTTATTATATCTCCAATATAACTTCAACACTTCCGTTGGCGTTTCCGGATAACCATTATCCAAATCTTTACTCATCAGCTTATCAACTTCCGTTGTCGAGCTTTTACTTTCTCTGCTCCCACTGATCTTGCCGTTACTGATCATATAAAATATCGTTAAAACAACTACAGCAAGACACACCAGCGCCACAAAAGTAATGCCAATCTTTTTCTTGTTCATGCTGCTTCCTCCATTTCCATGAAGTTGTCTCTATATCGACTCCTGCGAAAACTTCACATCTGTTGCCATAGTCTGTTTTCTTTATTGTACACAGGTGATCGTCAAATATCAATCCTCAAATTCCAAGGTACAACTCATTCCATCTTTGCCTGCCACTGCATTTGGAAAGATCTTGCATACTTCCCGCATGTAATTTTGCGGATACAGTAACGATGGGCTGTAATGCGTCAGCCAAAGTTCCTTAACCTCAGCTTCTTTTGCCATCTGTGCAGCCTCCAAAAACATCATATGCTTATTTTCTACCGCTTTAGCTTTCTTTTCTTTGTCACCGTACATTCCTTCGCAGATCAACAAATCTGACATGGAAGCATTCTTGGTAAGGCCGGCTGTTGGTCTGGTGTCTGTACAATATGTAACTTTCAGTCCCTTTCTAGGGGCACCAAGCACCATGTCCGGTGTATAAATGCCCTCCGGCGATTCCACCGTCTCTCCATGCTGAAGCCGGTTCCAATACTGTACCGGGATCCCCTGCTCTTTGGCACGCTCCGGAAAAAAGCGCCCACTACGCGGAATTTCTATCGTATATCCATAACAGGTGACATTGTGATTCACACGAAAGGCATGCAGATGATATCCATTACATTCCAAATCCTGCTCTTTGTCCGTCAATTCGATATATTGCAATTCAAAGGGTAACCCCTGTGCAATCACTAATAGAGATTCTACCACTTTCTGCAGACCACGTGGTCCGATCAGAGTCACCGGCTCTTTGCGCTCTGCATTGCCCATAGACAAAAGCAGTCCCGGCAGCCCGCTGATATGATCGCCATGATAATGTGTAAAGCAGATGGTATCGATCGGATGAAAGCTCCATCCTCTTTCACGGATCGCCACCTGCGTCCCCTCTCCGCAGTCTATAAGCAGGCTGCTGCCGCCGAATCGAGCCATAAGCGCTGTCAACGCCCTGCCCGGAAGCGGCATCATTCCGCTAGTTCCTAACAAGCACAAATCTAACATTACTGTTTTCCTTCCTATCTTCCAAGGTCTCTTATCCGGCTGCTCCGATCATTTCTGCACTTTCGCAGACTCCGATATTCTTATAATTCCGTCACTTCACTGACATCAGGTGGAATTACAAATTGCGCCGTAATACGGTCATAGCACTCTTCGCATAATACAAAAGAATGCAATTTCATATCTTTTTTGGAAAAGAATCCCCATTGTTTTTTTGCCTCAAAAGCATCTTCTAACAACACATCATGTTGCATCTTCAGTTTTTTTCCGCATGCGTTGCAATACATCATTCTCATCCTTTCTGCTCATTACATTATACATTGATCCGCCTTTTTACATTTACTGTGCCTGCTGTTTTACAACGTCAGTATACTGTGTCCGCAATGTAATGTACAGTGGTAATCTCTGTCAATTGTTCTGCCGTATCCCGCCTAACATATCAATTGTTTGTGATTTGATGTTCTAATAGCAGCGCATCCTCTTTCGGCTGCGAATAATATTTCTTTCTTATTCCGATCTGCACAAAACCCATTTGATGATAACAGTGTATTGCTGCTGTATTGGAAGCCCGCACCTCCAATAGAATACGTTTCACACCACGATGTTCGCACTCTGTTATTGCCATACCTAATAATTGTGTCGCAATACCTTGGGAACGCTGCTCCGGCGCTACGGCAATATGGCATAGATCCGCATCTTCCATGGAACACCATAATCCACAAAATCCAACGATTGCCGATCCGCTATCCGCAACCAGATAGATCGTATCTTCTCTATGAACAGCTTTAATAAATTCCTCCTGCTGCCAAGGTTTTGCAAAGCTGGCAGCATCGATCCTGCACACATCACCAACGTCCTCGTCTGTCATGTACCGAATTCTATTTTGGCTATTCATCCCTGTCATGCTTTTCTCCTGCGGCAAGCCTTGCTTCTCGCTCACGCTCCGCTTGTGATTTACGAAGATAATCCGGCCGGAACGCTTCGGCAGATACTATCTTTCCTTCGTCATAATAACGTGCACCTAAAACAGCTACCGAAGCAGCACTCTGTCTGTTCATATGAGCCGGTGCTTCCTGCCACGCTACGTTAAGTCCCTGTTGTAATGCCTCGCGGTGCGCCGGAACGCCATCTCCCAAAACGGTAACAGGATCCCCCAGATCATTTAACTCCGCAATATAGTCTTCAATGGAAACTGCTTTTTGTCCGGTCACGCACTCCAATAACATATCCCCGACACGGTAAACTCCTGCATAAACCTGATTACGTCTCGCATCCATCATCGGACAGATATTTCCCTCTCTGCCTGCCAGTCGAAATGCCAGTGCCTCCAATGTTGTGATCGGAACGATCGGTTTGTGTAGCGCCAGCCCTAACCCCTTAGCTGTCGCAGCCCCGATCCTGAGTCCGGTAAAAGAACCGGGACCAGAGGTTGTTGCTATGGCATCGATTTCTTTGAGGTCGATACCGGACATCGTAACTACTTGGTCGATCATTGGCAGTAAGGTCTGCGAATGTGTCTGCTTATTATTGACTGTAAATTCTGCTACTATCGTGTCATCTGCAAACACTGCGGCTGATGCCACCAATCCCGAACTTTCTATTGCTAATAATTTCACTGCAAACCTCCTTCTATGCCCGTCACCTGTATGCGTCGGAAATCAAACCCTTTATCCAACTCTTTGGTGATGGTAACCTCAACGCATTGTTCCGGCAAAATGTCACGAATAAGCTCTGCCCACTCGATCAAGCATACGCCATCGCCAAAAAAGTAATCTTCATAACCGATCTCATCCATTTCCTCTACATCGGCTATGCGGTATACATCAAAATGATATAACGGAAGACGTCCGCTTTCATAAATCTGTATGATCGTAAAAGTCGGACTGTTCACCGGTTCTTCCACGCCCAATCCTGCCGCAAACCCTTTGGTAAAAACCGTTTTACCAACGCCAAGATCTCCATGCAGTAATACGATCGTTCCCGCCTCACACTGTTGCGCGATCCTGTTGCCGATCTCCCATGTCTCTTTCTCCGAATTACTCTCCATGCTTTGTGTCATCGATCTGTTCCTCCTGTGTCGGTTCATAATCCTTATAGGCAGCTCTTCGCTCCTCCACCAGAGCACATACCTCATCATAGCAGTCCGCTAACTGTTCCTTTGGAAAAATAAACGCTCGAACCTGTGACATGTATAAGTAAAGTGCTGATTTTGTCTTCACCGTCTTGCGAATTTCATACCAGTGCACTTTTGCCTCCTGCTGCCCCTGCGACACAATAATGCCGTCCTCAGATATACAATAGTGTAGTACCGCATTGATCGCCTCATTCTGTTTCTTTTGCTTCCAAGCCTTCTGATATAACATGACCGGCTGCACAATGGTGAACAGACAGCCAATAATGATCAGTGCGATAAACGCCGTGCGATCCAACGTCTGATAACGTGTCGCACAGATCACCCAGCTGCCAAGGCTGATCAATACGCCAACTGCGCCGGACACGCTGCAATACGTATGACGCATCGAAAATCGATATAATTCACCTGTCGTAAGATCAATGTTAAACTCTAATTCTTTCATATGATATCTCATTCCTTTCAACTTGCTGAAAAGACAAAGCCAGCGCTTTGCTTTTGCCACGCAATATAACAGCAATTTCCTATCAATTGTAAAAAAAGCATTCGCCATCTTATTATAACAGAACACGTCCAAAAAACAATACACGCGGATACAGGAATATGATATAATGACTCCAAAATCCAGATGCTACGCATCTGCCGCGCATTGCGCTTTATGATTTTGTCGTTCACAAATTCTGCGCAAGTGAACAAGCTCCCTTGCGTTGCGAATTTGTGATATAATGAACACACTGGGCTCATTAACGAGCAAATAAGCTTGTGAAACAAGCGAATAAGCTCTGAAACAGCGAATTTGCGAGTTTGAAAGAGGCTAATTAATGTATGATATAATATAATGTATTTTGGAGGAATGTGAATGAGGGATGACGAAAAGAAAGTGTTACTACAACAACAGATCGAACAAGAAATCGATTTTGATAAATTAACAGAATTTTGTGAACATCTGACGGATGCCGTACAGGAAATATTTCGTTCATGCGGTTTATATTTTCGTATTTTTTCCAGAGTGAAATCGACAGATTCTATTGCCAACAAACTGATCAGACGTCAATACGGGACCGAACAAAATCCCAAAAAACTACAGGATTTGATCGGCATACGCGTCGTTTTGTATTATTATGATGATCTTAGCATCTGCCGTGATATTATGGAGAGTACCTTTCAGATGTTAGACCATTGGTCTCGCACCAATGCCACTGCCAATGAATTTAAGGCAACCAAGATCAACGGTGTATTCCGTTTCCCATCGGAATATTTCAAAGTCTACAAAAAGGACATGTGGACGCTGCCTATTGATACAACCTTTGAAATTCAATTTCGTACCGTATTTTTTGAGGGATGGCACGAGATTGAACATGATATGCGTTACAAAAGTCTCCTGTCAGACAATGAATTTTGGCGTGGCAGCGAAGAATTGTCTCGCATTTTGAACTGCATCCTCGCCAACTTGGAACTAAGTGACTGGTCACTTGTCCAGTTATTTGAACAACTCTCTTATAACCATTACAAAAATGCCAACTGGGAATTGATGCTAAAAAGCAAATTCCGAATCCATATGGATGATAACAGCGAACTTGATCCTGCAATTTTAGAACTGTTTGACCGGGACAAGGAGATTGCAAAACAGTTTTTCAAATGCAAACGCAAGGATCTGATCCGCGAACTGCTCAAACTGGATGCGCCACAGCCTAGTTATAACCTGATCGTCAAGCTTTTGAATGACAGTAAGATCCATAATGAGGAGATCGCAGCCATCTGTGACAAACTTCCTATTATCCGTGATGAGAAAATGCGTTCGCGTTCTCACTTTGCAAGACTGGATTCTGCGGTATTGTTCCATCTGGAAACCTATTTATTGCATAAAGAAGTCAGATCACTTGCGTCCGAATTTACAAACGCATCAAATATCATTTATAAATGGGCTCGTTTTAAGTTGAATCCTGTTTTTGAAGATATGCCTGAGGAACTATGCTCTTATCAGAACAAACTGCCAGGCTACCAATTAAAGATTGATTATCGACCGGAAGATATGACATTTTCCATGAAGTTAAATCACATAGACAGCAAACAGATCGGTACATTATGGCATATTCATTCTTCTGTTGCTATGTTGAGTGATGGCAAACTTCATTTTTATCATATGACATCTCGCGATATGCCACACGGTGCTTCGCACCAGATCAGTTTTAGCAAACCATCTTTCATGAATGATCTTTCTTCAAAGGTAGGTTTCGTTGACGTTGTCAGACTTGGCACAAAGGCACAATTTATAACTACGCCGGAAGATTTTACTTCTTACTGCGAACTGGTAAAAGATCCAAATCGCCACCTGCCACTGATCGCCATCGTCCAGCAAAATACACAGTCTTCTGCGGAAGGCAGTGAGTTTACGGATGGCTATGATATGAATACCTTTACGATCAATGGAACGAGACTTGCAAAAGTTGTAGGTCAATACGCTCATGTAGTCATGATCGATCAAAGCCTTGCCACACCATTTGCAGACAAGATGGATGCGAATATCAGGGAACCTTATGGCTGTATCGTTATCTTTTGGCCGGAGGAGCAGAAGCGTACACCGGATATATTCACCAAAGATGATGTATGTCATGCGGAATTTGACTTTAACCGTTTTGCTTTCCACGATAATAATATTTCAGAGAAAGCATTTCGCCATAAACTCGTACAGGTGATCAAGGACGACAATGTTAGTCACTAATACTGTTATTCTTACAACTGCAAAACCGCTGGAACGGATAACGCTCCAGCGGTTTTGATTTTAATTTTTATGATGATCTATCTCTGTCGCAAAAATAGGCTTATGACTCTTTACCCTTTATGAAATAAAGTGCCAACCGGCTTGTCTTCAAAAAGCTCGTACAATTTCTTAGGGTGCTGCCCGTTCATCAACACAACATCAATATCGGATTCGTATGCAATTTCCACAGCATGAATCTTCGTTGCCATGCCGCCAGTGCCAAATTTTGTTCCGGCGCCGCCTGCAACCGCATGAATATCTTCACTGATCTCTCGAACAACCGGGATCATCTTGGCATCCGGATTTTGACGCGGGTCACTGTCATACAGTCCATCTATGTCTGACATGATGATAAGAAGATCTGCATTGGCGATCGTTGCCACGACAGCTGCCAACGAATCATTCTCGCCCATTTCCAACTCCAACTCATCAATGGCAACCGTATCATTTTCATTGACAACCGGGATCACTCCCTGTGAGATCAAACGTTCCAACGCATTTTCCACATTTTTACGGCGATCCTCTAACAATATATATTTCGTCAACAATAGCTGTGCCACCGTTATACTGTATTCAGAAAACAAGTTGTCATATAAATACATTAGCTCACATTGCCCTACTGCGGCACAAGCCTGTTTCCCAGGTGTGTCTTTAGGTCGGTCCATCAAGCCAAGCTTACCCATACCAAGACCAATCGCACCGCTGGAAACCAAGATCACCTCGTGCCCTGCATTTTGCAGATCGGCAAGTGTCTTGACGAGCTGCTCCACGCGCCGTATGTTTAATCTTCCGGTACGATGTGTTAATGTCGAGGTTCCCACCTTGACGACAATCCGTTTTCTCTCACTAATCGGTATCATTTTGCCCTCCATAACATTTGGATTTTCATGCTTTTTATTGTATTCGTATTGACAAAATATTGCAACTTATTTTTGTGTGTCATCATACATATCCTGCAGCCCCTTCTTCAAGCTGCTAATATCAAGCATAGCCTGTGACGCCTGTTGTTTCTGCTGTTTTGGTTTCTTTTGTTTCTTTGGTCTCGTTATCTTCTTTTGCTTTGTTTTGACAGCAGACTCCTCCTGTGGCGTGTCAACCGCAGACAATATGGTATCCACTGCTTTCGAACGAAGATTTCCTAATCTACGCAATGCTGTCGGCAGCAGATCCGGCATACGCCGATTCCATATATCCAAGAACCAAAGAATTGTCATTGCCATCAGCAGATATAACGTCAGATCACGCTTTGCGGCATTCCGCTGTGGTGTCGTATCAAAACAGCCCTCTAATGAATTGATCGAACGTCCTGATACCGACGCGATCAATTCATTCAATGCCGTATCTGTCGTGTCATAACGATATTCGGCAGAATATTGCATCGTCAACTGCGTATTGGTGTTATCTAGTATTTTCTTTCCATTACTGCGGCGGACATTGATCTGGTAGACACCTACATCAGAAAGCGGAATCTCACCCTCATAACGGCTGCCGGAAACAGAATGTAACGTCACAGTATTCGTTTTCCCATCCGCATCATCATAAACTGCGGTAACTTGATCGTCACCACTAACTTTTGCATTGGTATACTCGATCAAACCGGCACTCCCCTCCTGCCGTGCCGTTACGGTAATGCCCTGATGATTCTGTTCCCCTATCGTCTGGTTGATCAATCCGCGCCAAAACGCCGGATAATCCTCCCACTGTGCATAATTAGCTGTCCACTCGTTTACTACATCTGTAGTAAATGCCGCTGTTGTCCCCAAGCCATACTGCCACGTTGCTAAGATCGGACTTTCCTTTTTATCATCCATCAATACTGCTGTCGCATTCGACTTCAATGTCGTTCCTATATATCCAAGCATCTCCGGGAAACCACCTTCTCTGAGCTGCTCTAATATGTCACTGTTCGCCGTTATGACCGGTGTAAAAGTCTTGTTGACCAAATATTCTCCCTGCGACAAAAATACTTCCTGAGCAAAGATCCTGCTCAGTCCGGTGCCCGCATTCGTTTGATAAAAGCGCCCCTTTCCTTTGTCTGCTAAGGTGCGCAGAATATTTACGTCGGCATCCGACCCTACCGCTACTGTCGATAAGGTTATCTTATTATCATTCATGTCCTTAAGCAGATCGTCATACCCATGGTACGTATCCTGTCCATCAGTCAGCAAAACGATATGTTTGATCTGCGCATCATTTGTGCTCACCTTGGTCATTTGCTCATAAGCCTCTTTCAATGCAGGATAAATACTGGTGCCGCCGCCATCTTTAATGCCATATATCTTGCTTAGGACATCATCACGGTCTGTAAGCCGGATCGGTTTAACCTGCCAATGATAGCCATCGTCAAATGATTCTATACCAACGATATCTGTACTGCGAAGGTTATTGACCGCAGCTGCGGCCGCTTCTTTCGCATACTCTAACTTACTTTTGCCTCCGTCGGACGCATCCGTCATACTTCCGGAATGGTCGATCACTAACGTCATCGCAAGTTTTGGCGAGTCCTTGTCGCCCTTGATCTCCATATTGACCGGAAGCACCTTTTCTAAGGCAGTATCCCGATATGCACCAAGCGCAAAACTTTGATCTCCACCGATCGCGATCAACCCTCCGGCATAATCCTTGACATAGGTGGTGATATGATCCATAAATCCGCTCTTTAGATTGTCTGCATATACATTTTCCAGTAAAATAGAGCTATATTCCCGCATCTTTTTAAGCGTATCCGGGGCGAAAGATGGCGTCACTACGTCATAATTGATGCCAGCTGCCTGCAAAACCTTTTGAAATTGCTTACTTTCTCCGCTTTTTCCTTCGATGAGCAGCACCTTTTTTTGCTCGGTCGCTTTCGTATAAGCAACATACTCATTATTAGCCTGTATCGTATCTTTCTCCGGAACGATCACCGCCCGGTAATTGGTAAATCCCGTCTGTTTTCGCTGATCCTGAAAGGTAAAATGATTGGTTCCTTTTTGTATAGTGACATGCTCCTGTCTGCGAAGCTTCGTGTCATTATATAATTGCAGAACAGCATTAGTCGCAACATTACTGGTTACTTCGATCTCTACGGTAAAACGCTCTCCCGGTGTAATCTGTTCCGGTACGGTCATGTCCGATAACCAAACTTCCTTGTCCGGAGTACAATCCTGTTGTAACACCTGTAATTCCACATTTCCTGCCTGTAAGCTGCTGCTCATTTTACGCACATCGCCACTATTTTGTCTGCCGTCTGTTAGTAAAACAATGCGCTTTCCGTCGCTGTCCGAGAAAAGGGACATTGCTGTCTGAAGTCCTTTTTCAATATTGGTTTCCGTTTCTACCCGGACCGAATTAAGTTCTGTAAACTTCACCGTATCCGACACGAACTGTTCTACATTCGCATCTCCTCCAAAAGCAACTACTCCGGCACGATCTTTTGACGGCAGCTTCTTAAGTTCATCTCTTATCTGCTGCACCATTTCACTGCGTTTTCCAGCAAAACTCTGCGACACATCTACCACAAAAACGGTCGTTGTACTGTCCGAAATATGGGACATAGATATTCCGATAAATGCGGCGGTCAATCCGGCAAATAATAGAATACGGCATGCGATTGTGGATACTTTATTAAATCGATTCGTTGAATTTGTTCGACGTCTATATACGATCCATTCCACACACAGCAATAACAACACAATAAGGATCAGTGGTCTTACAAGCATCCTCTTGCCATACAGTTTGCTGACATTTTCCGTTGTCACAGTCTGTTTTCTGCCATTTTGTGTGATGTGTACCCGATTCGTGCACTTAGATTCCTTCTTAGGAAATGTCACCGCAAAATATTTGGTGGATCTCTTTGTGTCCGTTACCGTCATATGGTATAGACCGGCCATCCTCGTATCGGTATATACTGCCTGCCCCTGTGCATTTTGATCAGCAACTGTCTGTCCTGCCGGATCTTGCCAGCGGATAGATGCCCGCTTACCACTGCCAAGCTGCAGGGTGACCGTATCTCCCGGCTCGTACGATGCTGCATCAAAAGACATCGTCTGCTCTGCCTGCGCCAAAATCCCCTGTACTAACACCGGAAATTCCATTTGCAGAGGAAGGTCCGAATTGTGCAGATCGAAACCAAGCACCGCAACAACGCGATCTTGAAGCTTTCCAAGATAGCCAACACACTGATTTCCTTCCCCGGCAAAAGAATATGCCCACGACGGAAGTGCGTAGCGAAATCCTTTGGCTGCACTGACCGTAAACGCCTCCAGATCCTGTGTAATATTACTTTGCGGAAACGTAATTGATCCATTTTTGAATGTCTGTACTTTACGAACTAAAGTCTGCTTTCCGATCACCACCTTATCCGATGGTGCGAGTAATATCACATTCTCATTATGATACCATTTCGTCGGCATAACTCCATCGTATACGATGAAATCATATGCCTTGTCCGGATTTATGTTTTTTGTCCGAGTTGTTTGTTCTACAGTTATAGAATCTTCCAGAGACAATGCCCGTTCCATAAAACTGTTTTGTTTGGATACCAATAATACCGTCTTTTTCTTCTGTCTTTCAATCATTTCATAGACCGTATTATCGTGTGAATTGCCGTCCTCTGCTACAATATGAGCTTTCAAATACCCCTTGCTTGCTGTCAGTTTCCGGAAATGACTGTTCGTTGTCGTCTGGAAGGTGATCGTCTTACTCTGCCCCGCCTGTAGCGATACGGTCTGCGCATCAAATAACGTGTCGCCCAAATACAGTTCTACATCTGTCTTAAAATCTTTCTCTCCGTAATTTATAATACCGGCCTGTGTTGTTATTTTATGTTCTGCATCCGTCTGATGGGACAACCAGCTTAAACCGACATTCGTCGTCCCTTCCTGATCGGTCAACGCAATAATATCCGCATTTAACTTTCCTACATCAGCATCACTATCGGTAAACCCGATCACTTTATAGTTATGCCACTGTTTCACAAGCGGTGTTACAATCTGTAAAGAGGCCTCTAAGCTCCCGGCAATGTCTGTTTCGCCAATACCTCGTATTGTTTTCTTGATGCTGCCGGTATCTGTCGAATCTGTCACTAAAAGCTGCGCTGTCTGTGCCCCTGTAACTACGGTGACTTTCGTTCCCGGATCTAACTGATCCACGTAGGTGAGTGCCTGCTTTTTCGCTTCTTCTAATTTGGTACTGTCCTGTTTATATCGGCCATTCATGCTTCCACTGGTGTCGATACACAAAACAACGTGATCCGTCTCGCCGCCCTTCCGTTTGATGTACGGCATAAGCATGGCAAAAACAAGCAAAAGCAAAACAGCAATCTGTAGATACATTAACAAATGATTACGAAATTTCTCCCATGGAGTCGATGCCTGTACAGATTCAAAAGCTTCCTGCCACAAATTTAATGCCGGCACTTTCTTGGTCTGTACCTTCTGCTTCAGTAAATAGAGCAAAACAATACCCGGCACAAATGCAAGAAATAATAATGGCCATAAATGTTCAAATCCCATCGTATCCCCTCCTCTATATCCGGGTTATCTTATACCTGTTCAAAAACGCCGGCTCTCATGCCGTCATAAATTATCTTTTCTAAGGACGTGTCCGTATACACCTGCATAAAATGCGCCTGATACTTTTTGGCCGCACTCTCCAGTCCTTTTTGAAACGCAGTAAGTCTGTTGTCATACTGCTTGCGCAGCCACGAGGTCATGGTTACTGTCAGATCCTGCTCTGTCTCACAATCGATCAGTTTGACCGTTCCATCCAACTGTGGTTTCCGTTCTTCTTTATCTAAAATCTGCAGGATCAATATGTCCTGTTTACAAAATTTCAAATAACGAAGTGTCTGATGTATTGTCTCCATATGTCCGCCATTGGTATCTCTGTCCATAAAATCGGACAGCAAAATAACAGTCCCTTTTCGCGGAAATGGAATATGGCGTACCGACTGCCACAGATCTGTCACCCCATCAAATCGCTGTCTTGCCACTTGATCCAAAAATAAGTTTCTGCTCTGCATCCCGGTCAGAGATTTTTCAATCTGTGCCATACCGTCCTGAACCGATACCAGACGGACCCGGTCTTGTGACTGTAATGCCAGATGCCCAAACATTCCTGCTAATCTCGCCGCAAGTTTATATTTCTCTGTCATGTCTGCCTTCATGGATCGGCTTGTGTCTAAAACGACAGTGTACATTCCTTCCTGTTCCTGCATGAAAAGCTTAATAAATAATTTTTCACTTCTTCCATAGGCGTTCCAGTCAATACGACGTATATCGTCTCCCGGCATATACTCTCGAAAATCAGAAAATTCCACACTGCTGCCTTTGGCAGTAGATTTTCTGCTGCCGCCTCTGCCTCCATTTAAGCGATTTTCACTCCAAAGGCTGATCCGTTTCAAGCTTCGAAAAAAATCACCATCAAACAGTTTTTCTTCCATTGAGTGCCTCCTGCAATGCTGCAATGATCGTGTCTGCCACTATATTTTCCGACAGCGCATCAAAGTTTAATGCCAACCGGTGCCTCAGTGCCGCCTTTGCCACATCATCAATATCATCGAAAGAAACATTGTAACGGCCATCTAACAACGCCCTTGCCTTAGCCGTCAGCAGAATCGCCTGTGCCGCACGCGGACTGGCTCCCTCTAATACATATTGCTTAACTTCTTTCACCGCATACTCACTGTCCGGATGTGTTCCGATCACCAATGCCAGCGCATATTCCTCCACTGCTGCCGACACCGGTATATCACGAACCACCTGACGCATTTCCATCAGATCTCCTGCAGTAAGCACCTGCTGGATCTGTTCCTGCTGTCCTTCTACCGTCAGATGCATGATCTGCTTTAGTTCCTCAAGAGACGGGAACTCGATCAATAACTTAAATAAAAAACGATCCAACTGTGCCTCCGGAAGCGGATAGGTACCTTCATTTTCAATCGGATTCTGCGTTGCAAGAACCATATAAGGTTTTGGGAGTTCATACGTATGATTTCCAACTGTTACTGTTTTTTCCTGCATCGCTTCTAACAATGCGGACTGTGTCTTCGGTGTTGCACGGTTGATCTCGTCCGCTAAGACCAAGTTTGCAAACACAGGTCCTTTTTCAAATTGAAACCGATTTCGATCTCCTTCTTTTATGATCAGATTGGTACCGGTAATATCGGTCGGCATTAGATCCGGCGTAAACTGTATACGCGAGAAATTAAGATCCATAACTTTTGCTAACGTCTTCACCAACTGTGTTTTACCAAGTCCCGGAACACCCTCTAATAACACATTGCCGTCTGCCAATATTGCCAGCAAAATGTGATGGATCACGCTTCTCTGACCGATGATCCCCTTGGCAATTTCTTCCTCTGTACGTTTGATCTTGGTACTATATTCTTTGATATCCTCTACCTGCATCAATGCCCCTCCTTACTCTAGATCGCTGAAATACTTTTTAACCATATCCTCCTTGGATTGTGGTATTTTCTGCTTCTTCAATTTGGAATATGCTTTTTGTTTATATTGTCCGGATACTGCCCCGATTTCCTGTTTGGTTCCGCGTTTCGCAGGCAGGTTGTTAGACTTTGTGCGATTACCGGATTCTCCATTCTTGCTGCCCGTCAAATTGCCATCTTTCCCATTATCCTCCGGAACCCAGACTTGTTCTGCGCTGTCCGACGCACCTTTTCGTTCCAGTCCGTTTTTACCACCGGTGTTCCATCCACTTCCAACTTTGTTACCGTTTTTACCTTGGCTGCCACCATTCCCACTGCCGGCATTTTTACCGGAACCTGCCTGACTGCCTGATCCACTTTGACCATCATTTTGAGTACCTTTAGCACCATTACCGGACAGTTTTTTGGAACTGTTTCCCTGTTGTCCATCGGCATTCTGTGAAGCATTCTGATTCGAAGTATTCCCCTGTGCCTGTGTATTTTGATTCTGTGTCGCTGCATTGGAATCTGTCTGATCCTGTAACAGGGCACTCCGCGTATAGGAAGCACTGGCATTATCAAGATTTCGCAGTACTTCCGAAATGTCTTGCTGTGTCAACGCTCCACTTTGTGCCTTTTCATTGAGCTGCTGCATAAGCTCTTTCATCTTAGACTCGCTTAACTGCTCTCCCAATTCTTTTAATTCATCACTCACTGCCGCAACGGCTTTCTGCTTACCGGCCAGATCTGCAAGCTGCTTCTGATATTTCGAAAGTGCCTGTAAATTTTTGCCGTCCACAAAAGGCCGTAAACTGTCTGCGGCCTCTTTGCTAATGTTCTCCGGAACATCTCGAAGAAGTTTTGTCTCCAAACGCTTTTGGGCAGCAGTCACTTCATCGACAGATCTTGCCTGCTTCATATCTTTTTGGGCTGTTTTTATGGACTCCTCCAGCTTTTTGCGGGATTCTTTACTTATTTTGCCCTTTGCCATTTCCTTATCAAGAACCTTCTTTGCTTTCGCGATCTTCTCCTGCTCTTTCTCAACTTTCTTGACAAATTCATGTTTCTGCTTCGCGACATCCTTTGCCTCTGACGGAATAAACAAGCAGATGAATCCCATCAGCAAAAAGACCCCCAGACTAACATATCTCTTCCATGGAATATAATACGGCATTGTCTTCTCCAAAGAGATATTCCGAAGCTGATCTCTCGTATCTATTCTCTGCAGGATACGAAGTTCATCGGTACTTCCTCTGCCTTCGATGCTCGTCGATACACGCTCCTGCATTCCCATATTGTCCGCTAATCTTGCTGCACGTCTTGTCGTTGTGCGGCATAGAAACAAATGTACGCCCCCGACTGCGATCGATCCCAAAAACACTGCGGCACTTGTGGGCACACAATTATAAAACGGATACCAGATCGCCACGCACTGTACCAAAAAGCCAAGAATGCTTCCAACCAGTGCATACATTCCCAACAGTAAAATCGATTTCTGACGCATATCACGTTTTTTTACTTTTTGCAGAAAACGATCAATCTCTTTGTCCGCTTCCATCCCCGACTGCTGATTCATGCTTTTTTCCTTTCTTCCTGCTCTTCTTCACACGCAATGGATCCAATAACTTTGCTGCAAGCTTCATAATGAAAAACGTCAAAACCAACTGACAGATCAAGCTGATCACAAACCAATGATCTACAACAATATCCGGGATACCGCCCCCAAATGTCCGTTCCAGTGTAACAATGAGTCCATGTCCTCTAAACTGACACATCAACATTTCGATTAAAGTTACAACCGGATTGATCAACAGGATCAATAACGCCGGTCCAAGATGCAGCGTTGCGCTGCTGGCAGCCAGACCGGACACATGATTAACATTCATTTCAATAATATTTCCAATAATGTATATAACTCCATCCAAAATAGCAGTCACACCACACAGTACAACAATCCCCGCAAAGGTAAATACAGTTGCCGGAACTGTTTTCTTAATTGCCGTAGATGCCCAAACGCCGATACTTCCCATTAGTAATGCCGCAACGAATACCAATACAACGAACTGCAACAGATCAACTAAGGCAAGACCACCAATGGTGAATACAATGGAAATCACCGGCAAACTGGAAACCACCAATAACAACACCATACTGATGGATGCCATCAGTTTTCCCCAAACGATTTCTGACGGTTTCATAGTTGTCGTAAGCAAAATTTCTAATGTCTGCTTTTCACGCTCTCCTGCAATGCTTCCAGCCGTAAAAGATGGTACAAGAAATCCCACCATAACAGATTCGAGCACGACCAGTGCAACATATAAACCGATCGCCGTTCCATAATTTACATAATCGTTCATACCGGAATTAAACAATACTTCAAATCCAAATACTGCGATCCCGATCAAGATCAGATTGTAAAACAAGATTGTCAGAGCAAACTTAATGTTGCGCACACGCAGCTTTGTTTCTTTTATATATACCGGATTATATAACTTCTTTTTCCATTTACTCATGCCGACAACACCTCCTTGTTTCCAGTGACACGCATAAACACTTCTTCCAAATTACCTGTATCCCGAACAAAGGACGATACCCGCACGTCATTCTGTATCAACGAAGCCAGCAGTGCTGCTTCCTCTTCTTCATTTCCCTTAAATCCAACAAGCAGCATGTTGGCATCCACAGACAAATTAACAACTGTCGGATTCTCCTTGAGGATCTTCACCGCCTGATCCATTCCTTCTACAATACGGATCTGCAGTGGATTGGAGGTATTTAACCGGGTCATGATCTCATCGACTGTTCCTTTTACCATCATCTGTCCGTGATCAATAATCCCGATCGTGGTACACATTTCTGCCAGCTCCGACAAAATATGTGAGCTAATAATGATCGTCTTATCAATTTCATGTAGATTCTTGAGTATTCCTTTCATCTCAAATCGTGCTCGCGGGTCCAAACCGGAAGCCGGCTCATCCAAAATAAGCAACTGCGGATTGTGCACCAAACTTCTTGCAAGACATAATCGTTGTTTCATGCCACGCGATAAGCTGTCCACGTAAAAATTTGCCTTATCCGATAGATGCACGAGATCCATCAATTCCATGCAATAGGATGTCGCCTGTTTTCCATACATGCCATAAATGGATGCATAGAATTCCATATATTCGATCGCCTTGAGATTGTCATATACACCAAAGAAATCCGGCATATAGCCAATCATCGCTTTGAGTTCTGTACTTTGGCGGATCGCATCGATCCCTGCAACGTAAACTTCCCCGCCGGATGCTTTCAGCAGACCTGATAAGATCTTCATGGTCGTCGTTTTCCCTGCACCATTTGGTCCGACAAATCCAAATAACTCCCCTTTGTCAATATGCAGATCCAAATTATTTAATGCAATAAATTTACCATAGAATTTATTTAATCCTTTGATTTCTACCATGTCACCCTCTCCTCTCTATCTGCCTATAATGTGCAATTTCGGAAGTGCAATATTGTTATACATTCCATCCAGACCACTATCCGCTTTTACGTCATATCGAATCTTGACATTTCCCTCTGAGTCAGCGTATTGATCCAGACTGTCTAACGTTGTTTCACTTCCGGCTGTCAGGAACTTAACATAACGGTCCTTCTTCGGATTATAAATATATGCTGATCCCATAAACAGATTCGTATTGATCGTCATATCCGAACCACTATAATTGCTGTAGATCGTAATCTCCGAATTATCCAGATACGTATACTGCAGTCCTAATTTTTTCCCTTCACCCAGTAACTTTTTGATGTTATAAGTAACATTAATACTCTGAGCATAGCTCGAAGAGGACGCAGAAGCATTTGATTGCAGCACCAATTTCCCATCGGTCTGATAATCATTATATTCTGCAATATAGTCTGACAATACGCCATAATTTGTCGTCCCCTCTGCAAGCATATCCTTAAAGTCAATTTCCTGTGATACTGCCATTTCTCCATACAGATTCAGATCAAACATATTGGTAAACGACGTCTTTTGCTGATCTTTTGTAAAACCATAAAAATATGTCGTTGATCTTCCTGTCTCTCCTGAAGTGAAGAAATGACCGTAATATTTCAGCAAGCTTTGTCTTCGCTGAGACTGCACATCTTCTGTATATCCATTGTTATTTGCACCCACTGCCTGCGTAACCATCTCTTCCCAATCAGAACCGATATCCGCATATTTTAAGTATTTGCTCGGTGAGATACGGTCAAGAGATATACTTTCACCGGCTTTTAAGCTGCCTAATACAATGATATCTCCATGATTAACGATCATACAGTCTTCCAGATCATACCCTGTATTGTTGGTTACCACACCGGATACTTTAGACTCTCCGATCTGTATGTTCGTAAACGCCATACGTCCTTTCTGCTTTACCGTCTGACTGTTTTTGAGATTAGAGCTTTGGAACGATGCCTGATTTTCCATGTGCAATACGGTTTCATCTGAGTTATACTCGATTGCATAACTATACGTTTTATCCTGCTCTGCACTAGAATCATAATAGACCTGATTACTGTTGTAATACGGGTCAATATTTTTGCTGCCTTCTACTACGATCTGATAATCTCTATTATTCGGGCTCGTCACCGAAAAGGCGGTGTTTAACGTATCATGCGTCCCCTCTGCTCCAATTTCAAGCTGTGATAAATAATTGATAAACGGCTTTTGGATTCTGGTTCCGGTTCCGATCAGATAGATCAATACAGAACAGAACACAGCGGACACAGGTATGATCACCCACAGCAACTGCCGCTTATCCTTGCGACGCAGTATCGTATAGCCAACCGGTCCGATCAATACTACGTACACGATCAACAGAATCGCGTATAAGGTAATATTGGGCAACACATCAACCTCATTATATTTCAGTCCAGCCTGCAAACTATCATCCAAATAATATGTATTGACATTTTGGTCAAAGAAATGATTTTCTGTCGTGGTACAATTGTCGCTAATGATCTTACGGATAACAGAACCATAATTAGACCACTGTTTGTTATCAAGTGCGAGGTCAAATTCCGATACGATCACGGAACCATTTCCATAAGATATTTTGGAAACCAGTGCCTCCCCATCCTGTTCTACCAATGTCTCTGCTTTATCAAGCGTTAAAGATGTAATATCAACGGTTAACTTATCAGAAACAAGAGATTTCCGTATCTTCTCTTCTTCTTTCTTGCTTATGGTAACTTGAAATTTCTTCTCCAAATCGTCATCGCTATATTCTTTCTTCAGCTGTTTGTATATTTCCGAACCTTTTGAAAAGATCGTACCTCCCCAATCATCCGAATAATCTAAGCCCTGAATGTCTTGTGCATAATCACGATACATAGTTTGCGGCAAATGTTCGCGCAAAAATGTTTTTACTTTATCTAATTTTTCTTTGCGCAGTTCTTCTTTGAGCAGCGCCAGTTTCTCTGCCTGATCCACCTTCGCATAGGATAAATTTGTCTGTATCGAGCGCGCGTCACCAATCGTACCGTTTAGCAATTTCCCAGAAAAAACTTTCAAACTTTTTTCTGCCTGAGCACCGGTGCCAAGCACCAAAAGTCCGCCATTGGAAACCCATTGTTGGAGCGCCGTAACCTGTTTTGCCGAAAAGCTTTGCGTATCTACATTATTGATCACTAATACATCCAATGATTCCAGTAATCGAACGTCTTCCGGAACATCCGCAACATTTATTTCTTCTACAGCAAAATTTGCACTCTGCAAATATCCTATCTTATTAATATCATCTGACAAAACCGCCATCTGCTTTTCGTCAGTCGTTGTTAATGCCATCTGCAAATATGCTGTCTGAGATGAAATCATGTCATCATCTTTGTCATATAACGCTACTCGTACTGTAGAACCGCTCACCGGCAACGTAAAAAAACTTTTGATCTGAATTGTCTCTCCTGCAGCAATTGATACAGATTTTGTAAATGCTACCGAAGTGCCACTGACTGCTCCCGAGATTACTTTAACAGAACCTTTGAAATTATCTCCCTTGTTGGTCAACGTTGCCTTGATCGGGACATAACGGTTTGGTGCGACAACACCTCCCGTTCCGCCAAGTGTCGCATCAATCTTGATGTCACCCGCCCGAAAACTAACTTCTCCTATTGAATTGTTAGTGGAAGACTTGGCTTTGGCATCTGCATGACTGGCAAAAGCCATACAAGTCATGATCCCAATGGCCGCTAATACTGCCACCAGCATGGCAATACTCGCACCATTCAGTATAGAGTACATCCATTCCATACCGGAAGTCTGCTTTTCTTTCATCATTTCATTACCTCTCAATCACTCTTCCTCCTCTTCTTTATGTAACGGCAAAGCGATGGTAAAACATGTGCCACTTGCTCCGCTTGTTACCTGAATCCTGCCTCCATGCAAATGAACAATTTCCTGCGCAATGTTTAATCCAAGTCCGGTACCACCGGTCTTAACATTTCTCGACCGTTCTACCCGGTAAAATTTATCAAACAAATGCTTGATACTTTCTTCCGGTATGACTAAGCCGTAATTGGTAACGCGAATTTGAACTTCCTGCTCTAAACATTCCAATTCCACATATACGTGTTTACCATCTTTGCCATATTTGATCGCATTGCTGAGCAGATTCTGTACGGCTCGCGCGATCAATTCTCCATCCATATTCATTTCCAGATAGGAAATATTGTATTTCGTTGTGCACTCAAGCTCCTCTTCCTGAAATAACGGATAGAACTCTTCCACCATCTGTTCCACGAGCTGCACCAGATCGATCTTACTGCGGTGTAGTGTGATCTCTCCACTCGTAAGTTTCGTATAGTTAAACAGATCGTGTATCAGATATTCCAAACGATTCGCCTTGGTCTGTGCTATACGCACATATTTCTGTCTTTGCTCCAGATCATAATGCTTGGTATCTAAAGCCAGATCCAAATATCCTTTCACCGATGTGATCGGTGTCCTTAAATCATGTGCTACACAGGCGATCAGATCCTTGTTGCTTTGCAAAGCATCCCTCTCCGATTTGATCAATTGATTGATCTGCGCTGTCATCTCATTGATCCTGCCGGCTATCTCTCCTATCTCATCCTGTCTCTCTATGATGATCTTTTCGTCACTTTTTCCATCGGCAATATCGATGATCCGATCCGAAATATATGTCATGTCTTTGACGATCCGTTTAATAAACAGCAAAAAGTAAATGATAAAAAAACAGATCGTTGCAATAACGGTGACAAGCATAAAACTAACCAGCGTATCGCGGCTCAAATGCCTCGGCAGCCAACTCGAGCTCATCCCCAGATCATCCCCATGTCTGCTGAACCGTACCCCTCTCCCCGTTGGTGGCGAAACAGGCACTTTGTCGTACTGCTTCTTGCCTAACGTAGAAGAAACAGTATAGATCAATCCACCTAACACTATGTCTGTGATCATCGCAAGGATAACACTGAAAAAACAATACACTATGATCTCTGTGCGTATGCTTTTGAATTTTTTACCCATCAATTTTATACCCCACTCCCCATACCGTCTTTATGATCTGGGCGTTGCGCGGATCGATCTCAACCTTTCCGCGCAGCCTTCGAATATGTACCATGACTGTGTTACTCATTTCAAAGCTTTTCTCTTTCCAGACTTTCTCAAAAATATCATCTGTCGCAAATACCTGTCCCGGATGTGATGCTAACAGATAAAGCAGATCAAATTCTATCGGCGTCAGCTTAACCTCACGGTCATACACTTTCACGGTTCTCGTCCTTTTGTCCATCCATAAGTTGGGCAGATCAATGACACCTGCATTTTCCTGCTCGCCGCCCCCCAGACTTTGGAATCTTCGAAGCTGAGATTTCACACGAGCCATCAGCTCCATCGGCCGAAACGGCTTTGTCACATAGTCATCAGCGCCCTGATACAAACTGGACACCATATCCATCTCCGCGTCTTTCGCACTGAGCATTATGATCGGCACAGCGCTTGTATCTCGGATCTTACTGCATACCTGATTTCCATCCATAACCGGCATCATGACATCTAATATAACAAGGTCTATACGTTCCTGTTTGAAGATTTCCAATGCCTCTTTGCCACTATATGCTTTATATACCTCATATCCCTCTTCGCGTAAGTGAATGCCAACCAATTCTGCAATTTCTTTATCATCATCCACCACAAGTATATTCGCTTTTTCCACGCATTCCACCTCCTGCTTTTACCATTTACAGAATATCACAACCATCCATTGCAAGTCTTTACGAAAATCTTACAACTTATCGCATCCCCGCAAAGCTTTTCACTTCATCATTTTACTACTCAAACTCCCCACCCCGGAAGATACTGCCCAAACCACATATTGCTTATTATGCCACAAAACTAATAGCTATTTTGCAGCCAACAAGGTAAATTATCCTGCCATCAAAAATACTAAAGCAATTGCTGCAGAACGCAGAGTTTTCAAGTGATTTCTTATTTTGTTAAGTCTCTGATGAATACATGCCTGAAGGATTGTCTGAGATGTCCCGGTTTAGCAAGGTATCATCCATTTTTGGACGGGACGCTTTCGCTACGATGCGCTACGT
>NZ_QUFB01000044.1 GCF_003478335.1 Clostridium sp. AM49-4BH | reverse complement strand
AAATCTTACCGGATACAGAAGAACTGTTGATGCTTCTGGAAGAAAAGACAGACCAGATACAGAAACTCACAGACGAAAATCAGCAATGGCAGGAATTGGCACAGAAATTGAACAGCGAGAACCGGCTATTGCAGAAACAGAACAGCGAATTACTGAACTTGAACAGCAATTAGAGAAAGGAAGGTTGATTGATGAACGAATTAAGAAACTCAAAGAACGACGATCAACTGGAAGAACTGCTAATGCTGACGGAGCAGATGCAGGAAGAACTCGACCAGAAAGACCGGACTATCAGGAAACTGAAAGTGCAGCTCGACGAATCGCTGACCTTGAACGAGAGGTTAAACAGCGAGAACAGAGCAGGGAACATTCAAGCCTTAAAGAACGACTTGAGGAAAACAAAAGAATTGTTGCAGAGCGAGAAAGAGAAAACGCACGCTGCCGAAATCATGACAGAGGAATGTCAAGATAAGCTAAGGCAGGCAGAACAGGAACGGGACTATGCACTCTTTCATCAGAAAAAAGTAGAGATACCGGTTGAAAAGCCGGTACTCTATCAAAAGTGTCAGAATTGTAATCAGACAGCTTATCTGAAAGCCAAAGAAAAGTATGATACGCAGAGGGAAAAACTGGCAGGCAGATATAAAACAAAAACAGTCATGTATGAAGCATTGATGTTTCTGCTGATATGGTATTCCGTATCAACTACTCTTTTCCAGATGATACGGTCAAAAATATTTATTTCTGATTGCGTGGTATTCTTTGATACAATCGAAACTTTCACACAGACTATTGCTGGCTGGATTGCACTGATAGGAAAGAATGTGGCACAGATTAGTAATGGAATATCCAATCCTGTCATTGACAGAATTATATACTGGCTGATAAGAATATTGATTTGCGGTGGATGTCTGGTGGGTGCGGGAATACTTGTAGCGTTTATAGGGATAAAGATTGCAGGGCTATATAAGAAATACTGTTGGGATATGATTACCATACTGGTAACACTTATAAGCCTGGAAATAGCAATCTACTTTGGAGATTGGATAAAGACAGTCTTGCCGATCAATATGCTATTTCTCTTATTATTGGTGCAACTGGTATATGTTGGAATTAGGTGGTATGTAAAAGGATGGCAAGAAGCCAGAGGATATTATTAAAAAACTATTAGAAACTATTCATATTTACTTTCGTGCTAGGACAGATTATTCTAAAAATTCAGTGATGAGCATGCACATGAAATCTTACTTCGTTTAGGTACGAAAAAGGGCAATGGAAACTTTGTGTTCAGATGAGCTCTCACTATCTTGGTAACAACCGCAAGCAGCAGTGGAATATTGACGATGCATTCCGTATATATTCCACAACACATGGCTAAGCCCGACTAGAATGTGGGTGAAAAATTTTACAAGCGCCAGAGTTCCCTCTGGCGCTCATTTTACTTTCGCTGTGCGTTTTTTCTGTACTCTAATGGCAACAATCCCGTGCTTTTTCGGAATAATTCTGCAAATCGGCTTGAAGTGGAATAGCCTACTGTTTGGGCAACTTGCCCGACTGTCAGCTCTGTATATGCCAGCAGATATTCTGCTTGGCTCATGCGCCGCTGTTGAACATATTCCGTGATGGTGCAGTCGTAGTATTTCTTAAAACAGCTTTTGAGCTTTGTTGTTCCCATGCAGGCAATCTGTGTTAGCCGTTCCAGAGGAATATCAAAAGCATAGTGATCGCTAAGATAAGCGGCAACTATTTGGAGATTTTCAATATCCTGTTGAGAGAGCTTATGGGCTGGTTTATCAGGATGTTTCTTCTGATATTCCACCACCATTGAAACAGCTTCTGCAACTTTACCCTCATAAAAAAGTTTTGCTGCAATCCCTTCCCCGCGATAGTCTTTGATTTCTGTGAGTAACCGTGACATTTCTGGAAAGTCGGATGTTTGGTCGATCTTCCGAAATGCATCCACAGGATTGATCTGTGCCTCCGGGTACAGTTTTTTCAGGTAGTCCTCATAATATGCCGGTGCAATCTCAATCCCAACCGAACGGATTGGAATATTTTTATGTATCAAAGCCTTGTATGGAGTGTAGCCTCCAATAAATGTTTTGATACAACCGGCAGACAGTCTACGGTATGGAGATAATTCCTCCCCGGAAATAGAGTCATACCGAGTGATACTCAGACATTCCGGCATGGAGCATTCCAACATGAAATCTTCGTGGAAGGAAAAGTTATGGATTTTAATATCATATAAGTCTTTCTGTCCATAAGTCCAGTAGGTGCCTTCTCCAACTTCGGGAGAAAGTTTCCAGCAGTCACCTAATGCCCCATATTGCTGGTTGTCTGGGTCACGGATAAAACCGTGTTCAATTAGTAGCGGTGTATAAAACTGGTCAATAATTTCAGACATGAAAACAGACCGCCTCCTTTTTGCAACGATTAGACGAACTTTTGAAAGGAACAGACGAACATTGCCGGAACCTATTGAATGTTGTTCGATAAATGCGTATTGTATTAGACGAAGATTAGAGGTATCTAACCGAAGAATATCACAAACCACTTGTCGAGTCAAGACAATGAAAGGTAGGAGGTCAAAATGAGTAATCAAGTAAATTCTATGAACAAAGGTCTGACAGTGAAAGACCTTGTAACAACAGGTATTTTTACTGCACTGTTATTTGTTTTTGTATTGGTGGGCGGTGTCTTTTTTGCAACGAATCCTGTACTTACTTTTTTCATGCCAGCAGGAGGTGGGCTGCTTGCTGGCCCCATTTATCTTTTGCTGATTGCAAAAGTACATAAGCGTTGGAGCCTTTCTATAATGGGCGTTATCATGGGTATTATTTGGTTCGTGACTGGTATGCACTGGGCTTTTGCATTGGGCTACATGATCATGGCGATTGTCGCGGACTTTGTTGCTGGTGCAGGGCAGTACAAAAGCAAAAAACTCAACAGCCTGTCTTATATCCTGTTCTCTCTCGGTGGCACTGGTTCATATATCGTGTTCTTTGTTGACCCCAACGGCTGGGCACAGACCATGCTGGGGAACGGAACTGAACAGAGTTACATCGACACCATGCAGGCAACTGCAAATACCGGCATCCTGATTGCCATGTTTGTTGCTGTTATCATTACATCTGCAATCAGCGCTTTTGTAGGCTGCAAAATGCTGAAAAAGCAGTTTGAAAAAGCAGGTATTACAGCATGAGCGGTAAACGCCATAAGAAAGAGCTTTGGCTCGACCCACGGGCCAAGCTCTTTCTTATTCTTATGTGTGTTTTATCGTCCATGTTTGCGCCCTCACTTGCATATCAATTTATCCTTGTTATGCTGATTGCGATATTGGGGGCTTTCTTTGGAAAGTGGAAATATGTCATTAAGGCTGTATGCTTTTATGCGGTCATCTGTGCCCTGACAGTTTGGATCATGGCAGAAATGACAGGCACGCTGCGGACAATGTTTATTGCCTTTTTAGGCTTGTTTCATAAGGTCTATGCGTGCGGAACCTTGGCTGGGATTGTTCTGACTACTACAAAAGTCAATGAGTTCCTGTCTGCTATGAACCGTGTCCGCGCACCCAAAAAGTTAGTAATTCCTATGGCAGTTATGCTGCGGTACATTCCAACTATTCAAGAGGACTGGCGCTATATCACAGACGCTATGCGGATGAGAGATGTTTCACCATCTCTGGCGGGCTTTTTAACACATCCGGGCATGACGGTTGAGTGTATTTATGTGCCTTTATTGATGGCAGCTTCAAAAGCGGCGGATGATCTTTCTGTTGCTTCTGTCACTCGTGGAATTGAAAATCCCAATCCACGCACCTGTCTTGTCCAGATAAAATGCGGAATTTCCGATTGGGGCGTCATGGCCGTTGCCGTAGCTTATCTGATTTTTGAATTATGTGTGCGAGGAGGTGTGATCGGTTGATTGAGTTTGAAAATGTATCGTTTTCCTATACGGGGCAGGAACATGGTGGGCTGCGCGACATCAATTTGAAAATTTCGGACGGAGAATTCGTCCTGTTCTGTGGCCGCAGCGGGTGCGGAAAAACAACGATTACAAGGCTGGTGAATGGACTGATCCCTCAGTTTTATCAGGGGGAACTTCATGGCCGTGTGCTGGTAGATGGTCAGGAAATCAGCAATATCCCCATGTATCAGATTGCCGCTAAGGTTGGCTCCGTTTTCCAAAATCCACGGACGCAGTTTTTTAATGTTGATACAGACAGTGAGATTGCCTTTGGAATTGAAAATGAAGCTCGCCCTCCTGAGAAATTAGCTGAGCGAGTAGAGCAGACAACTGAAGATTTGCATATTCAAAAGCTGCGAAACAGAAATATTTTTGAGTTGTCCGGCGGAGAAAAGCAGAAAATCGCCTTTGCTTCTGTTTATGCCATGAACCCACAGATTTATCTATTGGATGAACCATCCTCTAATCTGGATATGACTTCGATCCAGGAACTAAAGGAACATTTGCGGCTGATAAAAAAACAGGGCAAAACAGTTTTGATAGCGGAACATCGTCTGTACTACCTGATGGAGTTGGCTGACCGAATTGTTTATCTGGAAAAAGGAGAAATCAAAGGAATATACACCCCGGAAGAATTTTGGCAGCTATCTGAACCTGATCGTGAACACATGGGGCTGCGAGCTGTTGATCTACAGGCGGTATTCCCGCAAAAAGCCCACTTGCCTGCGCCTACCCCTGTATTGGAGCTGCGGAATGTGACGCTCCGTTACAAGAAGCAAACAATTTTGCATGACATTGAGCTATCCGCCGGAAAGGGCGAAGTGATTGGTGTTGTCGGCCACAACGGAGCTGGAAAGACTACATTTTCCCGCGCTCTCTGTGGGCTTCACAAAGACTGCGATGGACAATTTTTGTGGGAAAGCGAGCCGATTGAGCGTAAGGAAAGGCTGAAACGCTCTTACATGGTTATGCAGGATGTGAATTATGAACTTTTCGCTGACAGCGTGGAGGCAGAGTGCTCCTTTGGTATACGCAATCCAGATCAAACACTGGTAAATGCAACTTTGGAGAAATTAGGCCTTACCCAATATCGGGAGCGCCATCCAAATACGCTTTCTGGCGGTCAAAAGCAACGAGTAGCTGTAGCTGTTAGCATGATTTGTGGGAAAGATCTGCTGGTATTCGATGAACCGACCAGCGGCCTTGATTTTGACAGTATGACGCAGGTGGCGGGAATGATCCGCCGGTTGTCCAATATGGGAAAGGTTATTTTCATTGTCACCCACGATTTTGAATTTGTCTGCCGTACCTGCTCCCGTGTCCTGCATTTTGACGAGGGCGAAATGCCCGATGATGTACCAGTTACAATGGATGCCCTCCCGAAATTGAGAGAGCTGTTCTCTGTTTCAGATGGAAAGGAGAGGTGATCTATGAAACAGAAAAAAGAAAACAGAGTAGCTTTGCTGCTCCACTGGGCCGGTGAGCAAAAAATCTGGCTGTTCCTGGCAATTTTTCTATCGGCGGTCAGCGGTCTTTGCATTATCGTCCCTTACATTGGAATTTACCGGCTGATGGACGCCACCTTCAATCATACCTGCACGCAGGAACTTGTTGTACATACCGTGGTAATGATTGCAGTGGCGGTAACTTTGCGGTTTGCCCTGTTTGGCTGTTCCGGCGTAGCAGCCCACAAAGGGGCCTATGGCGCTCTTTTCAAAGTGCGCTGCATGGTTGCAGAACACATGGCCAGAGCGCCTTTAGGGGCCTTGAATGAACGGCGCACCGGGGACATAAAAACGGTTCTGAATGAAGATATTGAAAAGTTGGAGCTGTTTCTGGCCCATAACCTTCCTGACCTTGTGTGCTATCTGGTGGGGCCGGTAGTCATCTTTATTTATCTGATGACCGTCAATATTCCTCTGGCATTGATTTCCCTGGTTCCGCTGATCCTTGCTGTTGTTGTAATGGGGATGATGTTCCGCAATACGGATGACCTGATGGAACGGGCCAATCACTCCATTACCACACTGAACTCGGTTATGATTGAGTACATCAGCGGCATGAAATTGATTAAAGCCTATAACATGGGGAGCAAATCGTTTCAAAAGTTTTCAGACGCTATCCAGGAAGAAAATGCCATGTGGAATGAAACTTCCCGGCGCATGGGGCCACCTTATGCGGTCTTTGTTGTTATCATCGAATGTGGGATGTTGATAATGGTTCCAATCGGCGGAATGTTTTTCCTGAAAGGCTCACTGGCTGCCAGCGCATTTTTGCTGTTCGTCTATGTAGGTTCCATGTATCTGACGGAAATACGCCCCCTACAGGAACTGGGGACTAATTTTGCCAATGTGCTGAACGCTGTTACTAAGACCAAAGAGATACTGGATATTCCAATTTATGAGGGTGGAGCGGACTTTCCCCAAAATCACGATATTGAACTTCGGAATGTTCGGTTTTCCTATGATGGCAAGACCGATGTACTGCAAGGCGTTAATCTCAAAATTAAAGATGGTGAACGCATGGCCCTTGTGGGACAGTCTGGTGCCGGTAAAAGTACCGTGATTGAGCTGATCTCCCGGTTCTATGATGTGCAGGAGGGCGAAGTGCTGATTGGCGGGAAAAATGTAAAGGAACTCAATTATGATACTATCCTAAAAAATGTCGCCATTGTGTTCCAAAAGACCTTCCTGACCCGTGACAGCGTTTTAGAAAATATCCGCATGGGCAGTAACGCCACTCTGGAAAAAGTACGGACCGCCGCAAAAGAGGCGCAGATTGATGATTTCATCATGTCTTTGCCGGATGGATATGACACGAAGGTGGGCAGCTTTGGCTCTCGCTTCTCCGGCGGTGAAAAACAGCGGATTGCCATTGCCCGCGCTATCCTGAAGAATGCCCCCATTTTGATCTTAGACGAGGCCACAAGCGCCTCTGACCCGGAAAATCAGATGGAGATTGACAAAGCCATTCAAAATCTCTGTAAGGGAAAGACTGTCATTGTGGTAGCCCATCGTTTGAGCGCGTTGAAGATGTGCGAGCGTGTAGCAGTGGTTGAAAATCACACAATTACCTGTGTCGGAACCCATGAGGAAGTCCGAAAGAACAATGCTTACTATCGGAAGGCGTGGGAGGACTACGAAACAGCCCGGAATATTACTTATCAGTTGGAGGGAGGCGAGCAGCATGAGTGAGCATGATGTATTGAAAAAGAACCGTAATTTTTATATTGGCGTTGGCGGGACTGTTCTGGAAGGGCTTCTCTCCGGCAGCCTGTTTATGCTGCTTTACTCTGTCATGCAGTTTTTGTGGTCGGGACAATTTGACATGAACCGTGTCCTGGTTCTGACCTGTGTGATCGCGGTGGTTTTTCTTCTTCGTATCCTGATTTACAGCTATGGCTATACCAAAGCGCAGATCGGCGGTGCAGAGGTCAGCAAGAATACCCGCCTCTTTATGGGCGACCATTTGAAGCGTATCCCGCTTTCCCGGTTTACCCAGGGACAGACCGGCGATTATATCAATACCATCACAAGCGATGTAAACAACTATGAAAAAATCCTGACCCATAAGATCGGTGATATGGCAAAGAGTTTTGCACTTTCGCTCATGCTGATTATTTTTGTGATGACCATTTATGTGCCTGCCGGAATTATCCTGCTGATTGCCGACTTGCTTTTGATCCCTGGACTGTGGCTTTCCTTCCGTATGGTTCGGAAGTATGGTAAAGAAAAGAATGATATTTGTGCAGAGAATGTCAGCAGCATTGTGGAGTATGTGTCTGGTATTCAAACTTTCCGGGCCTATGGCGTAGGTGGTTTGAAGAATAAAACCGTTATCAACGCTATGCGGGAGTTCTGTCGGATCAGCTTTGTGTACGAATCAAAAGTGCTTCCTATTGGTGCGGTCTTTGGTATTTTGAGTTGGCTGTCCTGCCCGCTGGTTATCTTGCTGGCCTATGCACCCTGGGTCGCAGGGACACTGAACACGGTGGACTACCTTTTGATTTGTATGCTGCCCCTGTTCTGTGCAAAGCTGGCTAACTCGATTTTTGTAGACCTCACCAGTTATAAGAACCTGATGATCTCGAAAAACAAAATCTTGAGTGTAATGAATGAGCCGGAGGAAACTGGCAGCATGGAGCCGCTTCACACAGCTACCCATGAAATCACATTTGACAATGTAGATTTTGAGTATGTTCCCGGTGAACCTGTACTAAAACACGCCACCTTTACGGTGCCAGATCAAAAGCTCACGGCCATTGTCGGAGACTCTGGCTCTGGCAAATCTACTATTTTGAATCTGATTGCAAAATATTATGAAGCAACGGGCGGGACGATTTCTATTGGAGGTAAACCCATTAACCATGTTGCCGCAGAGCGTGTACTGGAACAAGTTTCTATGGTAGACCAGGACGTATTTCTTTTTGACGATACCATCCGGGATAATATCCGACACGCCCGCCCTAATGCTACGGACACGGAAATCGAGGATGCTTGCCGGGAGGCTAACTGTGACAGCTTCATCCGTAAGATGGAAAAGGGATATGATACGCCGACTGGTGAGAACGGAAATCTTCTCTCTGGCGGTGAGCGTCAGCGAATTTCAATAGCCCGCGCTATACTGAAAAATAGCCCCATCCTGCTCTTGGATGAAGCAACAGCATCTCTTGACATTGAAAATGAGCTTGCCGTAAAGCAGGCCATCGCTAATCTATTAAAAGAGAAAAAGACAGTGGTAATGATTGCTCATACCCTTTCCATTGTCAAAAACGCTGATCAAATCCTTGTGGTATCTGACGGAAAGATTGCTGAAGCTGGTACTCACGATGAATTGATGGCTAAAGGCGGAAAATATGCTGCTATGTGGAACGCAGAGCAAAAAATATCGGCTTGATAGAAGCTAAAGAAGAATAATTGCATAGCGCATGAACCTGCCCCAACTACGGGGAAAGAAAAAAACCGCTGGCTGGGGCAGGTGATTTTGCGCGCCTATTTTAAGTTATTATCCTAACGGCGGTTTTGAGAAATCAGAACCGCCGTTTCTTGCGTATACCTAGAAGGAATCTTTCGCATCTATGCCAGACCACAGGCTTCACCGATACGAAGTCCTGCATAATAAGCTATCTGGATTGGAAGTATTGCCGGTGGATTGTAATTCTGTAGAAATTCAATCAGTCTTTCATAATCCTCTCGTGGAATTGGCTGTATATCGCCATCCATGTCATCATCAGAAAACAGGTCAACCTCATCCGTCTGGTATGGAAGTATATTGGAAAATATGTATGACACATAAAAAACTGATATGTAAATTACGTTAGCATTTTGAGTTGCCTAAATTCGAAAGTTAGGAAAATCTTAATAATTTCTCAGGCAATCCATTGTGAATTTAGATGTTGTATTTGCTATACTTAATTGGAAATATGAGCAAAGGAGTTGAAAATATGTCTGAAAAGATATTGATTATAGATGACGAGCAAGATATAGCGGATCTGTTGGAGGTCTACTTGAAAAACGAAAATTACGTTGTTTATAAATTTTACTGCGCAACGGATGCCATGTCGTGTATTGAAAGCGGCGACATTGATCTTGCCATTCTGGATATTATGCTCCCGGATATGAACGGCTTTTCACTTTGCCAGCTTATCCGAAAGAAATACACTTATCCAATCATAATGCTAACGGCTAAAATTGAGGAAACGGATAAAATAACGGGGCTGACATTGGGAGCGGACGATTATGTGACAAAACCCTTTCGCCCACTTGAAGTAGTTGCCAGAGTGAAAGCGCAGTTAAGACGTTACAAGAAATATTCACCCGGTATCATCACAGAGAAAATTCCATCGGAACTTTCCTATAACAAATTGTGCTTGAATGTGCAGACCCATGAATGTCTGTTAGACGGGGAACCTGTTTCTCTAACCCCGACAGAATTTTCTATTCTCCACGTCCTTTTGTCAAGTGCTGGAAATGTTGTAAGCATTGAGGAACTGTTTCATGCGGTTTGGAAAGATGAATACTACTCTAAAAACAGCAGCACAATTACTGTGCATATCCGGCATCTGCGCGAGAAACTGAACGATACTTCCGATACTCCGCAGTATATTAAAACGATTTGGGGTGTCGGCTACAAAATTTAAGCGAAAGGAGAACGCTATGAAGAGAAAATCAAATTGTTTGGCAACTATTTTATTCTTAATTTATCTGGCACTTCTGGTTTGGATCATACTGTTCAAACTACAGTTTTCAATCAGTGATCTGGATAAAGTAAGGAGTATAAACCTTATTCCTTTTCACTATGACAAAGAAGTTGGCGCAGCATTTCACTTAACAGAGGTACTCGAAAATTTCTTGATTTTTGTTCCTATGGGCATTTATCTTCAAATGCTTCTGCCAAGAACAAAATTATATGTGAAGTTCATGCTGATTGCTGGAACAAGTTTTTTATTGGAAACTATGCAGTATATCTTAGCAGTCGGACGTTCTGATATTACTGATGTACTTACAAATACGGCAGGTGGTCTTTTGGGGCTTGCTGTATATTCGATGGCAGCCCGGTTAATCGGAAATAGAATAAAAGCAAACAGACTGTTTTCCATTCTGGCAGGCATAGTAAGTGTTGTCGTGATTGGTCTGCTTGGCTTTCTTCTGTTTGCTAATCGGTAGGAGGTGTATTCTCATGTCGAATAAAGAAATGACAACAGAAAAGCGCCTTAAAGTGCGCTTATACCTATCATTGCTGGTTTATACCGTTGTTGGATATGGTTTGACCCTTATCTTGGACTACATCTTTTCAAAATTTGACAACGGTATTTTTGCATGGCTCTACTGGCGGCTTGATCTGCTTTTTATTTTGTATCTGATGCTCGGCTTTATATGTATCTTCAATTACTATTGGAAAAAGCCGTGGGGCTATCTGGATGAAGTAATTGACGCAACCCAAACGGTCTATGAGCAGAACAATCATACAGTATCGTTGTCTGAGCCACTGAAAGAACTGGAGGAACAGCTCAATCAGATTAAAATGTCTGTTCTGTTGAGCAAACGGGCTGCAAAGCAGGCAGAAGAAAAGAAAAATGAAATTATTATGTATCTGGCACATGATATACGCACCCCTCTCACAACAGTAATCGGCTATTTGAGCCTGCTCCATGAAGCACCTGACATGCCTGAACAGCAAAAGGAAAAGTATGTAAAAGTGGCGTTGAATAAGGCAGAGCGCCTTGAAAAGCTCATCAATGAACTTTTTGAAATTACCAAGTACAATGCACATACGGTTATTATCAAAAAAGAAACTGTGGATTTACATTGTCTGATTGCGCAGGTAATAGATGAAATATACCCGACACTCTCTGCAAATGGCAACACGGCGGTATTTACTGCAGAGGACAACTTATCTGTGAACGCTGATCCCGAAAAGCTGGCGAGAGTTTTCAGTAACCTTTTACGAAATGCAGCGTCATATAGCTACCCGCAGACAGAAATCACTATATCCGCCAAACGGTTAGAGCATGATATTCAGATCACTTTTGAAAATCATGGAAAAACAATTCCACAGGAACAGCTTAACAGTATATTTGAAAAATTCAATCGCTTGGATGATGCTCGGCTTTCTAATACAGGTGGTGCGGGTCTTGGTCTTTCTATTGCGGAAGAAATTATACATTTACATGGTGGAAAGATTACTGCATCCAGTCAAAACGAAACCATAGACTTTGTGATTACATTACCACTTTCCGCTTAGGAAAATAAGAATGTGATCTTAGGAATTACTTAGGAATTTAAGCGTGTGATTTTTGAGATTGAAAAGCCTTTGTTCGGTACAATGATATCGAACAAGGGCTTTTTATTGTTCAGCTGAAACAAAAGAAAGGAGTGTAAGCATGGAACTGAAAATAGAGCATTTAAGCAAGCAGTTCAAAGACAAAACAGCAGTAAATGATGTCAATCTGACGTTGACTCCCGGCGTTTGGGGACTTTTGGGGGCGAATGGTGCAGGGAAAACCACGCTCATGCGCATGATTGCTGATATTATGACACCAACCAACGGAGCGGTTTACTATGACGGAAAAGACATTCGAGAGTTAGGTGAAGTCTACCGAAGCAAGTTTGGCTTTCTACCGCAGGATTTTGGGTATCACCGGGATTTTACGGTCAAAGATTATTTGGAGTATATGGCTGCGCTGAAAGATATTCATACAAGGGCAACTACCAAAAAGATCAATTATTTGTTGGACATTCTTTCGCTCTCCGATGTGAAAAAGAAAAAAATCTCCAATCTGTCAGGCGGCATGAAGCGTCGTGTTGGTATTGCGCAGGCTATGTTGAACGACCCGGAGATACTTGTCATGGACGAACCGACAGCAGGACTTGATCCCGGAGAGCGCGTGCGTCTGCGGAATTTCATTTCCGAATTTTCGCATGATCGAATCGTGTTGATTTCCACCCATATCGTATCTGACATAGAATATATTTCTACGCGCAACGCAATTATGAAAGCCGGAGAAATTGTTGATGTCGGAACTACCGCAGAACTTGTCAAGCGGATTGAGGGCAAGGTTTGGAATTGCATAATTCCGACCTCAAAGCTGCCGGAATGTGAAATGCGGCTGCGCATTATCAACCAGCGAGGCGAAGATCACAATCAGGTTTCTATTCGTTATCTGTCCGAACATTCGGAAATTGATGGGTCTGTTACAACGGAGCCACGATTGGAAGATCTGTATCTGTGGTTGTTCCCGCAGACAGACTTGGAAAAGGAGGACAGATAATATGCGGCTCTTTAGACTTGAACTAAAACGTATTTTGAAGTCACGGCGTACCATGATTTTACTTGCAATCGCACTTTTGCTTTCCGTAGCCATGGCATACCTGCCTATTTCATTTGAGGGTATTAACCGTCCAAACGAAGATGGCACGGTTACAGAATTAGATGGCTTGGCAGCTATCAAGTACAAACAAGATTTATATAAAACATCCGCTGGTGAAGTGACCCCGGATAGGATCAAATCGGCTTTGGAAACTTATCAAAGTTGCGTTCGAGAATATGGGCCAGTCGAGGAAGAGGGCTTTCCTCTGGCTGTATTTGTTGAAAAAATCGTCCCGTTCCGTCACTTGCTGATGGGTCTGTCCGAAGCGTTTGCTGATCCAGTAACAGGCATTGGTGCTGATTTAATGGATATTGACCCGAATGACATTGACGGAGCCTATTATGAAAAGTGCGCAGAACATTTACAGGATGTCATGCGGAATGAGCAAAGAGAAAACGAAACCGCACAGCAGAAAGCTCTTGAAAAATATTCAGAACTTGATACGCCATTTTATCTTCATTCTGGAATTTCTAAAGATG
This sequence comes from Clostridium sp. AM49-4BH, assembly GCF_003478335.1. Classification (GTDB taxonomy): domain Bacteria; phylum Bacillota; class Clostridia; order Lachnospirales; family Lachnospiraceae; genus Butyribacter. Next base: position 11,528 of record NZ_QUFB01000044.1, on the reverse strand, counting down.
CATTTGATTATATTGAGTTTTATATTTTGTTCCTTGCTATTTTGTGTGTGGCAATCGCAGCACCTACTTTCGCCGGAGAATATCAAACGGGCGGTGACAGCATCCTGCGAACCACCAAATACGGGCATAAACAATTAGCAATTACCAAAATTATGGCGGCATTTACACTTTTCGTTGTTACTTTCCTTGTCGGGATCACGGTACACATTCTGATTTTAGATGCAGCGTTCGGGACGGATTGCTTAAAAACATCGTTTCAGATGCGATACTCTATCATTAATCTGCCAAACATCAATCTGGGGCAGTTGCAGATAATTCTCGCAGCAGCGGGCTTACTTTCTGTATTAGCAACGGTTAGCTGTACGTTGTTCCTGTCTGCAAAATGTAAAGACACATTGACAGTTTTGCTGATCTCTATTGTAGTTCTTCTCATGCCGCTTTTTGCTTATGTAGCGATGGGAGCAACATGGCTCTCTACCATACTTCCATCTGCCGGAATTGGTATGCAGAACAATTTCCTTTCTCAGCTTGCAGATTTCAATTATCTGAATATCGGTGGAATGAGTTTCTGGACACCGCATGTTATTTTGATTTCGGCAGGAATTGAATTATTTGTGTTTACATTCTTGGCGATTCATTCCTATTGCAGACATCAGGTAGCATAAAAGAAGTTCAAAATAGAACGAATAGGTTATCTGCAGCGCGACGGCAAAAGAAAAAAAGCCGTCGCAGAGCAGACACATTTTCACGCGCCTATGAAACGGCGGCTTTGATTTTCAGAGCCGCCGTTTCTTTGCATTTGCACAAACATATGATGAATTTTCCGGAAATATTGTGGTTAATAGCGATTTAAACTGTTGTATTTGTTTAAAAATTAAAAAATATCTAATGAGTCTTCCGCATCTACCCACATCTGCAAATTTCCATCAAGATATAATTTTGCATATTCAAGAGGTTCATCAATGGCGAGTGCGTTTAATGCACAGTCTGATCCTGGTGTGGTTTTTAAGTTCTTTTCAGCTTCCCAACAGTCAATGCGGAGCATATAGCCAACAGAGGTGTAAACATCAATACTGTTGCGCTTGGGATTGTATTCTGCAAATATTGTTCTCATCGTATCAAATCTCCTTTTCGTTAAATCAATCATTTGTTGCAAAAATCAGAAGCATTTCAATCAGTTCACAATGTCACTTTTATTTTGTGTTATACTGTTTTATATAATTTTCTTGCCCTTGTTTTTGCCCTTATCAGAGTTCGTAAACACTGGTGGGACGATATAACGCAAGGGAAACAATAAGGGAAAGCTCACCTGCGATAAACTTTGTGTTTTCAAGGGATTGAGAGATATTTGATAATAAAATATAACAGTTATTAAATCCCTTGGAATATATGAAATCTCAATTCCAGTTTGTCGAACACATGAAAATTTGAATTTCTCTCACTGTCTGGTTGATATGAGAAATTAATTATTTGCGTAAAAAATAAAAAATAACGCAGCGTGATATATTGCTTGTCACGCAGCGTTATATACTAATATGGGCCTTGAAAGGAGGCAGGATATGTCATTATATACAACAGGAGAACTTGCAAAGAAGTGTAATGTTTCAGTAAGAACCATTCAATACTATGATGAAAGAGGTATTCTTGTGCCAACGGATTTGACAGAGGGAGGACGAAGACTGTTCTCTGAAAAGGATGTTGCTACATTGGAAACAATATGCTTTTTGAGAGACTTAGATATCTCTATTAAAGATATTGCTGAAATATTGGAATCTGATGAGTCTAAAAAAGTAATTGAACTTTTGCTTGATGAACTGAATAAAAACCTTCAGGCAGATATTAAGAAAAAAACAGAGCAATTAGAAAAAATAAAAAATATAAGAAATTTTTTGACTTCTTTCAAGGATGGCTCACAAAAAACAATTCATGACATATCGTCAATTATGGAGGAAAAAGAAAAGCGAAAGAAAATGTACAAAAAAATGCTGATCGTAGGAATTCCTGTAGAAATCACAGGAATTGTAACTTTTGTTATTGGTATATTACAAGGAATTTGGATACCATTTTTTGTAACTACGGCAGTGTATACTATTTGTGCTGTCTTTTTAGCAAACTATTGGTACAAACGGATAGAGTATATTTGTCCGGAATGCCATACCAGATTTCAACCAAGGAAAATGGAAACTCTGTTGGCAAATCATAATCCAAAGATGAGAAAGTTAACTTGTCCTAGTTGTAGGAGGAAAATTTGGAGTTTGGAAGTATATAGAAAAGAGGTGGATGCATAATGGAAACAATTAATTTGAGTAAGAAACAATTTGTGATATACATGGCAGTCGCATTTGGACTAGCTTGGATTTTAGAAATGATAGCAAGTGTTTTTAGTAATAATGGAAATCAGATAGTGTTTACTGTTATAGTGATGATTACCATGTTTATGCCGTTCCTTGGTGTACTGGTAGCCAGAATCCCGCTAAAAGGTATGGGATGGGTACCACATTTAAAAGGGAAACTTCGTTATGTATTCTTTGCCCTTTGGATGCCGGCGTTATTAAGTATCCTTGGAGGGGTCTTGTTTTTTGTGATTTTCCCGGATACATTTGACTCTGAATTTATGACGTTAAGAGGTCTTTTAGAGGAAGCGGGAGCGTTGGAACAGTTCGAGGCACAGGGTATCACGATACCAATGTATCTGCTGATTACGTCTGTTCAAGCTGTGACAATTGCACCATTTCTGAATATGTTTGTCGCATTAGGCGAAGAGGTTGGTTGGCGAGGTGCACTGTATCCGTATTTGAAGAAAAAGTTTGGTGACACCAAAGGCCGTATTGTGGGTGGTGCAATCTGGGGTGCTTGGCACTGGCCGATCATGATTTTTGCCGGTTATGAGTATGGAAAAGAATATATCGGCGCACCGGTACTTGGGCCAATCGTATTCTGTATCTCTACTATTATGATGGGTATTTTACTTGATTATGTATATGAAAAGACAGAAACCATTTGGTTGCCATCCCTTATGCATGGTGCTATCAATGCATTTACCATCTTTGCATATCTGGTAAAACCTGAATATTCCAATATGGCAATTCTAGGTCCAGCATATATTGGTATTATCAGTATGATTCCAATGATTATTGTAGCAGTCATCATTTGCGTAAAGACGAAAAGGAATTGAGTATTAAAGAGATATTCAATCTCACCCACAAATTTCAGTAATACGCTCTGTTGCTGTGCCTATTTTTCTGCGATATACTCCTTCAAAAAGGAGTGTGTTCTTATGGGTAAAGAGATTTATAACATTATCAATGATATGGCAGAGGTATTAAATGCATCACAGATGCAGAAATTACAGGAAGTGTTAGTTAACCGTTTGTCAGAAAATAATCTAGCTGACTATTTGCAAACGGATAACGGAGAATTTCTGGATATGTTTTTGACAGCAAAGCACCTAGAAGGATGCTCTGACAAGACAATACGAATAGGAACACAGGTGATTATTTGAATTTGTAAGGATAGTAAATTCCAATTTGCCAACTTTCCCTTTGAGAGAGGAGAAATCCTTTTCTCAAAGGGCTTTTTTTGATATTCGTAAACTACAAGACAAAGCTAAAACTTCATATACTCTAAGCACAAGGAGACCCCGGTTTGACTATGAATAACATTTCTGATGATAGCTACTTTAGCAGGTCAAGGAAATTACCGTACCTTACGGAATGGTAGTGAATGGCGAAATACATACGGTTGAGCTTACTTATGTAGGTCAGAATATCTCTGTTACCGAAACTTCCACATCATTCTATAACGAAAGACAGAAAGTTCAGGTAAGCGTTTCAAAGACAGACATTATTGAACCAGTATCCGGTCACGGAAAAAAAATACAAATTCAAAATAACTCAAAAACTTGATTTTTAACATTGACTAAGTTAAAATGAAACAAATTGAGTTAAAAGGAGAAGGAGAAATATGTTTACAAGCGTATTCGGGATTTCTATAAAATATGAAGCATGGAATCATCAGGATTCTTTGCCTGTTTATATTGCAGGGAGTTATGATTTTCATACAGCATATATTGGAAACAGACGCTGTATAATGCTTGCTCCAACAGAAGAACTTGCCACACTTCCGGCATTGAAAAAACAAATTGTAAAAATACAGCAGATTGATAATGTGCCAGTCGTATTTGAACTTACAACGGTATCAAATTATCGAAGAAAAAGCCTTATAGAAAATAATATACCGTTTATTACTGATAAGCAGGTCTTTCTTCCTTTCATTGGGACAATGCTTTCTGATGAAAAAGAACCCCAAAAGCTGACGGGTAAGTTTGTTTACTCTACGCAGCAGTTGTTTTTATTTTATCTGTACAGTAAGAAAAAACGATTGTATATTTCAGAAGCCGGAAAAGTGCTTCCGTTTACAGCAATGACCTTGACTAGAGCAGTGAAGCAGTTGGAAACGACAGATTTGTTTCTTGTAGCAAAAGAAGGTGTCAATAAGTTTATTGAGTCAAAATATAAGCGAGATGAATTATTTGAAAAAGCAAAAGTATATTTGACGACTCCTGTTCGAAAAACAGGATATATAGATAAGACGCAAGTTACAGAAAATATGGTCTTTGCAGGGGAAACGGCACTTTCTGAAAAAACAATGCTAAATCCAAGCCGAGTTGTTACCTATGCAATTAGTGAGAAATATTATGATAAAACCTTGCTGACTGATGAATTGATAGACCCGGATAAACAGGTCAGACTTGAATTATGGGCATACAACCCAAAACAATTTTCAGAGGATAACAGTGCTGATGATATTTCACTTGTTTTATCTTTTACAGATACAAATGATGAAAGAATTGAAGAAGCAGTAGATGAATTGCAGGAAAGAAGGTTGCAGGAGTAATGGTTAGTGGATTTACAAAATTTAAGGAAAGATTTCAAGGTTTTGAAAATCAATATGTCATCATCGGTGGGACAGCGTGTGATTTGATTATGGAAAACGAAGAATTACCATTTCGTGCTACAAAAGATGTAGATATTGTATTGATTGTTGAATCCATAACAGCGGAGTTTGGCAGGCAGTTTTGGGAGTATGTCAAAGAAGCAGGATATGAGCATTTGAATAAAAGCACTGGAAATGCACAGTTTTATCGTTTCACATCTCCGAAAAGTAAAGAATATCCATATATGATAGAAATATTTTCCAGAAATCCGGATTTTATTATATTGGAAGATAATGCAGTTCTCACTCCACTTCCGATAGATGATGAAATATCCAGTTTATCGGCAATCCTTTTAAATGAAGCATACTATGGATTGTTAAAAACTGGACAAATGATGGTTGATGGCATTCCGGTATTAAGTCAGACTTGCCTGATTCCATTTAAGGCGAAAGCATGGCTGGATTTAAAGGAACGCAAGTTGAATGGAGAGCGTGCTATATAATGAGTGAAAACAATAAGAAATATAGTGTTGCATAGATAAATGAATTGTAAAGGAGAAAAAATGAAGAAGGAAATAGAAGTTAAATTTGATGATTTGGAATGGTTGTATTCTCAGAATTGGGAATATTTTGATTATGGGAATTGCAAGCGCCATTTACAGGTTATCATGCCATATAGGAGAAAAGGACTTGAAAAGAAATATCCTGTTATTTTTTATGTTTCAGGAGCTGCATGGCACAAGCAGGAACTGTATAATGATATTCCGAAACTGGCGGAGTTGGCGAAACAGGGAGTTGCTATTGTGTCAATTGAGGTTCGTGAGTCTGATATTGCAATTTTTCCGGCGCAGGTAGAGGATATCAAAAATGCAATGGAGTGTGTTGCAAGCAAGATATCAGAATTTGATCTTCCCTTTGACATGAATGAAGCATATCTTATGGGACATTCTTCAGGTGGTCATTTGGCTATGATGGCAGTACTACACAATGCTTGTGGAATGATTGAAATTCCAGATGTTAAAGGAGTAATTTTGGAGAGTGCATCATCTGATATTTTGATTTGTTCTAGTGAGCCATTGCCATCGTGGATGTCGGTTCGACCATCAACAGTTCTCCTTGGTGTTGATAGTATTGAGGGAAATGAAGGAATTGCATATAAGGCATCTTGTGTGTCTTTAATTGCCGAAGATATAATAATACCACCTGTATTGATATTTCATTGCACAAATGATCCTGTTGTTTCCGTAGAAAATAGTAGAACATTATTTGAAAAATTAGAAGAGACAAATCACAGTGTGGAATATTATGAGATAAAGGATGTGGACGAACACGGAGGGAATATATATTTTTCAAAAACTATTTTGTCAATTATACAAGATTTTATAAGGAAGACTATATAAAAGTCGGGAGGATAGTTATGGGTGCTACAATTGTTTATTTGGTGATTTCATTATTGGTTTCACTTGTATTTATTATACTTGGCATAAGTCAGTATAGGGCTGAAAAACCAGTAGCAATAAACACGGGGGAGAAACCACCTCGTGAAGATGAACTGACGAGTGTTGCTGAATGGAACCATAGACATGGCAGAAATTTTATTATTTTGGGTTGTGTACTTTTTATTACACTATCGGTTCTTGGATATTTTATTGAAAAGCTGGATAGTATTTTGCTTCAGGTGATTATTGCTATGCTAGCTTTATTTATCGAGATAGGGTGGGTTGAGTTTGAACATAATGTAATGAAAAAGAAATTGCTTAAAAAGGAGAACTAGATAACCTCCAGTTTATCTGGGAGTTGCTATTATTAAATACAGGAGAGGATAACGATGTTTATAAAGCTTTACGATGAGATACCAGAGGAAGCAAAGACAATACGGGAAGCAGTGTTCATCAAGGAACAGGGATTTAAAGATGAATTTGATGAGATAGATGACTTTGCTAAACATGTGTTGCTTTTTGACGGAGACATTCCGGTAGGAACTTGCAGATTCTTTTTTTCAGAAGAGAGGAACTGCTATGTTATCGGCAGAATTGCGGTTTGCAAAGAGTTTCGTGGGAAGCGATATGGCGAAAAGGTGCTGCAGGGCGCAGAAAAAGCAGTTAGAGATCTTGGAGGCAAAGTGGTAGAATTGTCTGCGCAATGTCGTGTAGCAGATTTTTATAATAAACAGGGCTATACGGAGTTGAATGATATTCATATGGATGAATATTGTCCGCATACATGGATGCGTAAAAATTTGCAATATAAACTATAGCATTTGAGGGAGAGCAATATTTATGATCAGAAAATTGCAGAAAGCAGACTTAAATGATGTCGCAAATTTGTGGTTAGACACCAATCTGAAAGCGCATAATTTTATCTCTGCTGAATACTGGAACACGAATTTTGAATTCGTGAAAGAAATGTTACCACAGGCGGAAGGCTATGTATATGAAAATGATAAAAAGATACAAGGCTTTATAGGTCTGAATGGCGAATATATAGAAGGAATTTTTGTCGCGGTTGAAATGCAGTCGAGGGGCATAGGTAAACTTTTGTTAGATTATGCAAAGGATCGAAAATCGAAATTACTCTTAAAGGTATACCAAAAGAATACACGGGCAGTGCGCTTTTACCAAAGAGAGGGGTTTGAGATTCAGAGCGAAGGTTTGGATGACGATACCGATGAAAAAGATTATGCGATGATATGGCAGCAGATTGATATTGCTAAGGATATCGCAAAAATGGAAAAAGATGTGTTATATGAGTGGGTTGCGTGGACTAACAGTGTAGGTGAGGCGTATGGATCGCCTAAGGAAATAGTAAGAAATATTCTTATTAGAATTTTGATTTGCGGATGCGTTTTTTGCCTAATGTTAGGTGGCTGGAATGTACATAACTTCTTAGATGGGGTTCTAGGTGTAGGGCTGATAATGGTAGTTGAAATGGTTATCCGTATACCATTATATTTCTTGGAGAAAAGATTTGAGTGGGTCAAAATTCATAGAAAGGCTAGCTTATATATATCATATGCTATTTTGATTGTGGCATTGCTTGTGATTGAGAATATGCGGTGAATAGATGTATTTTGATATATTCCATAGGATGGTTTGTATCAGTTGAATTACTTGCTAATTAAATAAAAAAGGATGGTGTTACAATTTATGAAAAAGCTTGATAACTTTACAAATTGTTTGTCCATATTGGCAAATGCCGATTTTAAATTTGCAGAAACGAATGATATATATCGGATGGGGATCATTGGACAGTTTAATCTTACTTTTGAACTTGCATGGAAAGCGTTACAGGAAATTATGAGATTGCACAGCGTAGAAGAGGCAACTACAGGATCTCCCCGTGAAATTCTACAGCTTGGGTATAAAATTGGATTTATCAATGATTCTCAGATATGGCTGCTTATGTTAAAAAAATATAATACTTCTGTGTATAGCTATAATGAAGATGAAGTGGATGAAATGATTGTGTTGATACATGACAGTTTTATTCCGGCTTTTACAGCTCTCAAAAATATACTGCTGAAGAAGTTGGAAGAGGTTGAAAGCAATTGGATGTAAGATAAACGCAAGGCATGCTGTGGTATGTCCTGCGTTTATTTTTTGTTTAATAGGATTAAACAAATGCGTTGATGATATACATTGGAGGTGACTGTATGCACACAAAAATAAACATTGATTTACAGGATACAGAGTGGGAATTGGACTATATTGATCATGATAGAAATATTGCTAGGGCAATCGTTTATGATGAAAGTGGACAATTTTACTTTGTAAGAGCGCAGAGGGATGATGATTTTGGGAAAGCAACACTGATAGAAACGGCTGGTGGCGGTGTTGAGGATGGGGAAGACCTGTTGACTGCGATACGGAGAGAACTCAAAGAAGAATTAGGCGTAACGGTAACGATAATTTGCAAAATTGGAGTTGTCAGTGATTATTATAATTTGATCCATAGACATAACATCAATAATTATTTTTTGTGTAAAGTGGAGTCGTTTGGCGATAAAAATCTGACCGAAGATGAGATCAACAGTTTTCATTTATCGACGCTGAAATTATCTTATGAAGAGGCGGTGAAAGAGTATAAAGACAGGGCAAATACCAAAATAGGAAAGCTTGTAGCAAACAGAGAATTACCGGTTTTATATCGGGCAAGGGAAATATTGCAAGGCGAAAATAGTGTGAATAACAGGAAATAATATAGGAAACATGACATACAGCTGTCATGTTTCTTATGCTAATATGCATTTTGTAAAGGAGTAACGATGAAGATAGATAGGCAATTAGGAATTTTATCCATATTATTGCAGAAGGAATCTGTTACAGCACCTTATTTGTCAGAAATGTTTGAGGTGTCCAGACGAACCATAAACAGGGATATTGAAGATTTATGTAAGGCTGGTATACCGATTGTGACCAGACAAGGAGCAAACGGAGGAATTTCAATTATTGATGGATACAAAATTGATAAAACAATGCTGACTCATGATGAAATGCAGGATATCCTTGCCGGTCTGCGAAGCCTGGATAGTGTAAATGGGACGAACAGATATGGGCAGTTGATGGAAAAATTATCCATAGGATCTTCTGATTTTTTAGTGGGAAATCAATCGGTGTTGATCGACCTCTCTTCATGGTACAAAGATTCTCTTGCTCCGAAGATAGAAGTGATAAGAAAGGCAATAGAGCAGCACCGGGAATTAGAGTTCTTTTATTATGCTCCGGGGGGTGAATCTCAGCGTGTCATTGAGCCTTGTTATCTTATCTTTCGATGGTCAAGCTGGTATGTATGGGGATGGTGTAAAAGCAAAGAAGATTTTCGCCTTTTTAAATTAAATCGTATGGACAAAGTGCATCTGTCCGGGCATGTTTTTTCCGATAGAACAGCACCTTTGCCGGATTTGAGAGACGAAAGAATCTTCACTGGTGGAATTAAGGTAAAAGCTTTGTTTGAGGCGGATTGTAAATGGAGACTGGTAGAAGAATTTGGACCACATTGTTTTCAAGAACAAAAAGATGGAACGCTTCTATTTCAGGCAGACTATACAAATCAAGACAATTTGCTTACCTGGTTATTATCTTTTAGGGATAAGGTGGAACTGTTGGAACCGAAAGAAATAAGAGAACAATTACACCAAAGTATTTTGCAGATGAAGAAAAAATATGACAATGTGGCGGATGGCTGAGGAGGAATGTGAATGGAATCAAGATGTGGAATTTTGTGTAGCAAATGCAATTGGAAACAGACTGAAAAATGTAAGGGGTGTGCTAATATTGACAATCCTAACGGTGAGGTCGAAGACGATTTGCTAAAAGATTTGTTAGATAAATCGTATAATCTCGTGCTTGGGGGATTCAGTAAAAAGAAACAAAAAGAGATTTTAGAAAGTGGGGATGCAATAAATGGCATTTGATAATGAACCTGAATCGGTGGCAATGATGGACAAGTATCTTGAGGAGAGCGGTTATGTGAATGATTTCACTGGTAAACGGCGACATCATGAAATTTATTTGTCAGACCCAAGGAAAACGGCACCGGAAAAATGTAAAACGGTTATTAGGCATCCGATAAGGAAACTGTAAAACAAGTTGATTTTTTATTGATTTTTCTGCGATATCACTATAATTTTATATTATTTTGCTTGAAAATTAAGTATATTTTTTATATAATGTGACATATATATTAACTATAACAATATAAAATTGGTACTGCATGGAGGTGAGTGGATGTTGAAAGCATATTTGATGGAAAATTATGGGTATAATGAGCCAATATTCATAAAGGAACTGTCGATAGATGGATTATCTCAAAATGCAGTACGCCAGTCGGTAAAGCGGTTGACGGCAATTGGATTTCTGGAGAGATATGATAACGGAATATATTATATTCGAGATTCGGTGGACTGCTTGGAAAAAGTTATCTTGATCCAACAGAAGTTATTATGCGTAAATATGTAGAAAATAAGTCAGATAAATATGGATATGTTACCGGACTATCATTTGCCAATCAATTAGGTTTAACAACACAAATGCCTGCTATGATTGAAATAGTTACAAATCGTGAATCAACGAATGGACGCATAATTACACTAGGCAATCAGCGAGTGAGGGTAAAGAGTTCACCCATTATTGTATCAGAATCTAATGCAGAACTTTTACAATTGCTTGACAGCGTTGGTCAAGCTGAACGCTATACGGAACTTACGATAAAAGAGACGATTGATAAATTGATTTTATATATAAGAAAAAAACAATTTACAAAAGGACAGCTATCGGAGGTGACTTCTGCATTGACAGAAGCTACGGCAAAAAAGATGATTGAATGGGGGATAATTTATGAATTTGCATGATGATAGAGAGGCGTTTGATGAGTTGTTAATTGGCGCAGCAAATGAATTAGCTATCCCAACAGACATCATTGAGAAAGATTATTATGTTACTATTGCGCTTAAGAAATTGTCGGAAAAATTGGAAGACATGGTTTTTAAAGGAGCTTCCTGTATAATAAAAAATGTGGATGTTGAAAATTGAAAATACCTCAGAGTACAATAAGACTACTGACTTGGCGGTTAGTAAAAATCTTATTGAACAGAG
>NZ_QUFB01000043.1 GCF_003478335.1 Clostridium sp. AM49-4BH | reverse complement strand
AAATAAGAATTACAGGATTGTTATTGAAAATATTCCTAATAGTGTGCCAAAGATAGAATTAAATTCATGTGTTTGTTATTTTGAAAATTTAACATTAATTAATGCATATGCAACATCAGTTCGTCCTAAAAAAACTAAGATAGATGGTGTTTTAGCAAATATATATTTGATTTTTCGCATTAACGCAATGCAATTTAAGAATGTAAAGTATCTAACTCCTTTGCGTGTGTATCCTCAGAGAAATTATATAATAGAAAATGAGATGGACAGTGTGGGATTAGGAGGGGAATATACACCTCAAATAATGTGTAAATATGCAGGTAAAAAAATATACGGATTTATTCCACCAACGGAGGAGAAAATACAAGGTGTAGTAAAGAAAATGAACTTTGAACGGTTGGTTAATTTATGGATGGAGTATTTGGACTTGGGTAAATATTCTTTAAATCAAGCGTCTGAAATGATAAAACTTAATGTTGGAGATTATAATATATCAAATGTTGGATTTGGAGTGAGTCAGGTATTGCCAATTTTGGTATCAGGTTTACTTGAGAAAGGCAATGAATTATTAATGTTAGAACAGCCGGAGATTCATCTTCATCCCGCTGCACAAATGGCAATTGCGGATTTTCTTTTGTCAATGGCTATTGATAAAAGGGGATTAATTATTGAAACTCATAGTGATCACATAATTAATCGTATTATTAAGAGAGTGTTACAAGACAAATCAGGCGAATTAAATAATATGATTAAAATCTATTATGTGGATCATGAAAAGCCAATTACGCAAATTTTAATAGATTCACAGAAAGGAATAACAAATGCTCCTAAACAATTTTTTACGCAATTTGGTTCTGAGAGTATGGAGATTGCCAAAATTGCTATGGAAAATTACAGAGAAGGGGTGAAATGGTGATTCAAAAGATTATGTTTTCTCCATGTATGGTATGTGAAAATGAGGAGATTTACGATTGGGTGTTTTTTAATGATATTTTAGACTTTATTAACGAGTATCTTGATTGTGGGTTGGATTCTATAGAGGAATCTATTTTTAATGAGCAATCATGGTATACGCCTCCTGCAGTTAAGGTAAACATGTATAGTTTTTTCACAAGCAATATTGTGCCTAAGTTGTCTGAATTGTTACGCAAGGGAGAGGTTTATAGGTCAGAAGATTTAGAAACAGATAGTATATGTCATATAAAAAATGCTGATTTTAGTATTACAAATGAGAAAGAGATAAAGTTACTCATGAATTATACTGCGAATATCAATCGGGATTATATTTTATTTGTTGGAAAGGCTAATTACAATTTGAATGGGAATTTTCTTAAGTTCCATGTTGACGATGACGAGTTTTTAATCCCTGTTGTAAGAGAACCATATACAGAAAAATCTGGTTGCTTTAATGATTGCATAAAAGACAATGGAAGTAAGGCGATTTTTGTAAATGCAAAGCTATGTAATAAATTGGATCAGGAAATGAAAAAAATAGCTATGACGATTTCTGGTTCAAAAGGTTCTCTATATAAAAAGTACGGAGAAATAATTGCATTAAGAAATGGGTTTACTGAATATCATCCTAAAAATCCATATAATGAGGATACTAAATATTTTATTAGCAAAGATAAAAAGTATATTCTTTCTATTGATTTGTTACATGGGCATTTCGAGGTGTATGAAGGAAATAATTCTAAAAAGCGATGGATTGCAGAATACAATTTTTCGGGGGTCAGATTGTCTCCTGAAAATATGAGCAAAAAGGAATTGGAGGAAATGAGGAGTAATCATAGAGTAGAGGCTTGAGGTTTAACAAAATTAATAATAGAGTGGTTTTATACAAAGAAAGATTAAATATGAAACATATTAATAACATTTCGCCCCCAAAGGGAAGAAAGGTATTTTCAAGAAGAATACTTTTCTTCTCTTTTTTTATTTTAGCAGTCATTGCTTTGGCTCTGGGGCTTTGGTTAAAAAGAACCGTGGATCAGGAGATAAAGCAGGACAATATAGAAAAAGAGATTACCACGGAGAAAGAAAAGGATGGTGTACGGAACCTCCACAAAAAGTACAAAGATATGATCGGGTGGCTAGAAATCGAAGGCACCGGCTTTTCTTATCCGGTTATGCAGACTGGCATCAAAGGTCATCATGAAGGTGACTGGCAGTATTATCTTCACCGGGATGTACATGGTGATTACAGCTTTTATGGGACACCGTTTTTGGATGTCCGCTGTAAGACAGACAGTGATAATCTTATCATTTACGGTCACAACATCAACGGGAGACGGTACTTTGGCTATCTGCAAAATTTCCGTGAGGAAACATTTTTTAAGGAACATCCCGTGTTTTCGTTTACTCCGGTAGAGGGAAAGGAGCAGGACTATCACATCGTTTCGGTATTGGAAACGGACAAATATGCAGATTACTATTCTTTTACGGATTACGGAAATGAGAAGAATTATTACGGGATGGTAGAGAAAATCCTAAGTCACAGCAAGTTTCAGAGTGAAGCGGCAAAGAAGATGAAAAAGGAAATGAATGAAAGTGATGCAGAAGCATTCTTTCGGAAATATAAGTTTGTAACGCTTTCCACTTGCCGGACGATGGATGGAAGGGATAAGCGGCTCATGGTAATCGGCTGCAGGAAACGATAACATGAAGCAAGGAGGACAACAATGCATAAGGAATTAGAGGTTATGAAACCACGCTGCAATGGATTATGGAAAAGGTGTGCAGGAACGGCAGCATTGATCTATTTTTGGATGTTGGCAATTGTGCCGACGGTGGCATTTGCAGCAGACAAAGGGAAAAGCAATGCAACGGATACCGGAGTGACGGAAGTTACGAACGGTATCAATGTAATCAAGGACTTGGTTCTTGGCTGTGTTGGTGGAGTCGGAGTGATTTTTCTTGCCTGGGGGCTGTTAGATTTCGGTACCGGGTATTCGGCACATGATACAACACAGCAAAGTCAGGCAATTAAAAAGGTGATCGGTGGGCTGATCATGATTGCAGTTCCGGCGATTCTGAAACTATTGGGCGTTTCATAATAAAAGCGGGTGCAGCAGATCATAAATTTTCGCTGTGTCCGGAATCCTGAAGGGAGGTGATGATGGTGGGATTGTGGGATTCCGTAACAGGATTTTTTTCAGATTTAGGAGACTTCTTTAGCGGTAAAGACTTTTTTGAAGCTGCCGGGTACGCATGGAATGACATGATGAAACTGGCAGCCGATGTTTTGACGAAAAATCCATCTTCCGGCACCTATAAAGATGTCTGGAAAAGTATATCAACGATCTATACCACCTTAAATGTAGTTGCAGTTTCGTTGCTCTGCATTTTTTTCTTATATGGATTTTGCAGGGACAGTTGCGACTTACATACGGATCTGACATTTGAACGAACGATAAAAATGTTCATTCGGTTGATCATAACCTCAAATGTGATGAGCATGGCATTAAGTTATATGCCGAAGTTTTTTACATGGGGCAAGAACCTGACATCCGCAATCTTGGGAGAAAACAAGCTGTCAATGATTTATGACTTTGATGGTGCAAAGGTGTATGAAAATATATCCAGTGCAGACTTTGGAACGATGACCGCTTTTTTGACGAGTATCCTGTTTTTCTTATTTACCGTCGTGTGCGGATTTATCGTGGTGCTGACGGTGTTAAATCGTATTCTGAAGATTTACATGATCGCTCCGTTTGCAGGTGTGGCATTGTCTACCCTTGCAGCAGGCGGTCAGACGGCAAATGTTGGTTATTCTTATATACGCACCTTTTTCGGATATGTGTTTTCTGCGTTGCTTATTGCGGTTGTGATTACGATCAGTGCCAGTTTTATCAATACCGTTGCAATCGACACGGAAAATGCAATCATCCGGTTGTTGGAGTATTGCTTGAAGATGGGAGTTATTTCATCCTCGGTAAAGATGTCGGACAGTGTCATGCAGAAAGCATTTAATCTATAGAAATGAGGGAAATCAATGACAAAAACAATCAATCCGGATGTGGCTGCCTTTAAGGATGATTTCTTCAAGGGATTGTCTTTCCGAGAGTGCGTATTCGGAGCAAGTGCACTACTTACAGGAGTGGGAGGAATCCTGCTTCTGCATTTTTACTTTGATGTAGGAATCAATACAGCCATTACATTGTGTATGCCAGTGATCGGTATCATTGGACTATGTGGGTTTTACCATAAAAACGGAATGACATTGGTTCAGCTTGTGAGAAGGAGTATAAAACTCATGTTTCACAAGCCCTATGTCTATGAAACAAGAAATCAGTTAAAGGAATTGGAGGTACAGACAAATGGAAGCAGAAAAAAACGAAGAAAGAAACAATGAGAAGATGAGGATTGATATTGAAAGGAATACAGACAGTGAAAAAAGGCTGATGGGTTACATAACTGCCATTGCAGAAAGCCGGGATCAGTAACAGCAGCGTTTGGACACTATGTCCAAACAGAAGCAGGTGCAGGAGGAAAAAGTAATGACGAAATATGTAAAAATCTCTGTATTAGCACGAGAGACCGCAAAGAAAGTCTGTCGTGGCAGAGAGCAGTGGATTCGATACCTTGATGTTGCGTCAAGGTTATATAAGTATCCCTTTGAGGACCAGCTACTCATCTATGCACAGCGACCGGACGCAACTGCCTGTGCCTCGCTTGAAATGTGGAATGAGAGGATGTTTTGCTGGGTAAACCGGGGAGCAAAAGGAATTGCCCTTATTGATGGGGAAAGTGAAAGACCAAAACTTCGATATGTCTTTGATGTATCCGATGTTCATAAGGCGAGACGGATTGGTAAAGATCCGTTTATCTGGCATTTGAGGGAAGAGCATAAAGAAGTGGTTCTTGCCGAACTGGAGCACATTTATGGCAGTACTAATGATTCCCTTCCTTTTGAAAACCGTATTTATGAGATTGCTGAAAGAATAGCGGAAGATTTTTATGAGGAAGCGGTCGATGAGGTGATCGATGAAGCGGCAAACAGTTTTCTGGAAGATCTGGATGGGGATGCGGTTGCTGTCCGGTTCCGGGAAATGCTGGTACAAAGTGTAAGTTATACTATCCTGAAGCGGTGTGGATGTGATATGACGGAGTTTGACGATGAGTTTACCTTTGATTACATCCATGAGTTTAATACGCTCAGAACCTTATCGGTACTTGGCAGTACCACTTCGGAGTTATGTGAACCGGTGCTGATCCGGATTGGCAGAACGATTGCAAGGTATGACAGGGCGTTATTGCAAAACAGACGATATACAATAAATCATAATCATACAGAAAGGGCGGTGGCAGGGCATGAATCTGACATACGAAAGGAACGGGGACTATCGGATTCCCAATCTGATACCTCGGAGCAGGAAGGAGCAATGCTGACGAAATACGGAGTGTTGCGGAAGAATTATCTGAAAAACTACAGGAGGGGGATTTACACGGGACTTCTTCTGAGCGGAGAACTGCTGACACACTGCCTGGAGATTCAGGAACAGGCAGAGGAGAGGTTCGAAGTGCTGACACAGCAGTTGTTGAAGAATCAGATCGTGACGGAGGAAATGAAACAGAACGATCCGTTGCAATGGACGAAAGAGATGAACCGGATCTATCAGCAGGCGGAGGAGATCGTTCTGAAGGAACTGGTTTATCAGTAGCAGAGTTAGAGCAGTATGAACCGCCTGAAGACAGTCCCTATCGACAAATGGATTTATTTTCTCTTATGTCGGAACAGGTGGGAAATATTGCAATGGCACAGGCAGAAATGCCATCAGACAGATTCCTTTTCGGCACGATAACTGCAGGGCAGATCGAGGAGATTCTTCGCACCGGCGGAGGAAAGGAAAACAGCCGGAAACGAATTTATCATAAGTATCAGACCGGAAAAACACCGGAAGAAATGGAGGCTTTTCTTCAGAAAGAATACGGAGAAACCGGCAAAGGATTTCAACTTGGAGGGGAACAGATTTCGGTCTGGTTTAACAAAGATGGAATGTATGCGGCACATGACACTTCTGCTTTTGAACACACGGAGGTACATCTTTCATGGAGTGCTGTGGAGTCTGTGATCCGTGAACAGATCGAAGCAGGTAATTATATTAATAACAAGGAAGCATATCTGGCTGACCAGTTTGTAAGAAAAGAGTTAGCCGATATGCTTTTCTTTTATTACCGGGACTCTGTTGGAGCGTTTCCGGAGAAACTTGGATTTGATGGATATGATTATCCGGTACAGCATGAACGCATTACGGATATGTTGTCCAATGGGGAGGATGTTCAAAGGATTGTAGAGCAGATGGACCAGACACTGCAACAGGTAGATGCCGGAGAAATACAGTACCGTTTTCGTCTGATCAAAGATCCAAAAGAGCTGCGGTATGACCTTGCAGATCTTTTAAAAGAAAAGGTTTCTTATCCGTTGCCGGAAGAAGTAAAAGTGGCTGTTGAGGATTTTATCACAGCGGATGAGATTGACCACACCCTTACGAGAGGTTCCGGCTTTGAGCATGGCAGCTTTCGGATTTATGACTTCTATCATCAGGAGCATACCTTAAAAGAAGCCGCAGATTTTCTAAAAAACGAGTATGGAACCGGAGGTACCAGTCATGCACTGGCAGGTTCAGATCGCAGCTTTAAGGATTATGATGCGAAAGGAATTAAATTACGCAAGGGTAGCATTATGACACCGGATGCGGAAGTTCTTCTTTCATGGAATATCGTGGCAAAACGGATTGAAAAGCTGATGAAAGAGGATCGTTATTTCTCTGCAGAAGATAAGGTAAAGTATGCCCGGTATAAACAGAAGCAGGAAGAAAAGGCGCTGCAGCAGGCAAAGGAAGAACTGGGATCTGTGGCTGATGAACCAGAAATCGTTTCAGAAGAGATGGAGAATGTGGCTGACGAACCGGAAGTTGTTGCCGAAGAATCAGATCAAGATAGTGACGAACAGGAAATTCTTTCGGAAAATAATGCGTCAGAGGATATTTCAGCAGAAAACTATGTAATTTCAGACATGGAATTAGGTGTCGGCACAGCGAAAGAAAAGTTTCAGCGAAATGTGGAAGCCATTCGTACATTGGAAACGATTGAATCGGAGAAAAGACCGGCAACGAATGAGGAGCAGGAGGTTTTATCAAAGTATGTTGGCTGGGGAGGTCTTGCGGATGCGTTTGATGAAACCAAGAGTGCTTGGGCAAAGGAGTACGCTGAACTGAAAACCCTGTTGTCAGAGGAAGAGTATATTTCTGCAAGGGAAAGTACCTTAAACGCTCATTACACCAGTCCTGTGATCATTCAGGAGATTTACCGGACATTGCAAAGAATGGGATTTACAAAAGGAAATCTTTTGGAGCCTTCGATGGGAATCGGCAACTTCTTTGGGATGCTGCCGGAGACGATGCGTGAGAGTCATCTGTACGGCGTTGAATTGGATAGTCTGACAGGAAGGATAGCCAGACTACTATATCCGAAAGCCAATATTACTGTGGATGGATATGAGAAAACGACATTTCCGAATGACTTCTTTGATGCCGCTGTTGGTAATGTTCCATTTGGTCAGTACAAGGTGGCAGATAAGAAATACGATAAATTCAATTTTCTGATCCATGATTACTTCTTTGGAAAAACGTTAGATCAGGTGCGTCCGGGCGGTGTGATTGCTTTTGTCACCAGTAAGGGAACGATGGATAAGGAAAATCCAAAGGTGCGAAAGTACATTGCACAGAGAGCAGAACTATTGGGGGCAGTCAGACTTCCTAATACCGCATTCAAAGCCAATGCCGGAACAGAAGTCACATCGGATATTCTTTTCTTACAGAAGCGTGACCGTATCGTAGACATAGAACCGGACTGGGTGCATCTTTCACAGGATGAGAATGGCATAGCCATGAACAGCTATTTTGTGGAACATCCGGAGATGGTTGTTGGCTCGATGGAAATGGTAAGCGGACCGTATGGAATGGAGAGTACCTGTGTGCCGGATGATTCACTTCCTTTCGAGAAGCAGCTACAAAAGAGTTTGTCCTTTATCGAGGGGGCTTATGAAGAAATTGAGCTGGAAGAACTGAATGAGGAGTTGACGGTAGAGGTTATCCCGGCAGTGCCGGAAGTGAAGAACTTTAGTTATGCGCTGATAAATGATCGGCTGTATTATCTGGAAAACTCTTTGATGCGTCCGGTGGAAGCCTCCGAGGGAATGCTTGAGAGGATCAAGGGCATGGTTGCCATAAGGGACTGCACGCAGGAGTTGATCCGATTACAGTTAGAAGATTATCCGGATGAGCAGATTCATTCCAGGCAGAAACAGTTAAATGACCTGTATGATTCTTTTGCAAAAGACTATGGGAGAATTTATTCCAAAACCAATAAGCGGGCGTTTCATCAGGACAGCAGCTATTGTCTGCTCTGTTCGCTGGAGAAACAGGACGAGGAAGGCAACTTTCTTGGAAAAGCGGATATGTTTACGAAGCGCACCATAAAGAAAGCAGAAGTTGTGACCAGTGTGGATACGGCAAGTGAAGCGTTAGCGGTTTCA
This sequence comes from Clostridium sp. AM49-4BH, assembly GCF_003478335.1. GTDB lineage: Bacteria > Bacillota > Clostridia > Lachnospirales > Lachnospiraceae > Butyribacter. The sequence goes on along the minus strand of NZ_QUFB01000043.1, from coordinate 18,793 downwards.
TTGGCAGAAAAAGCAGCGATTGATTTTGAATACATGTCGGAACTGAGTGGAAAAGACAAAGATACGATGATCGATGAGTTGACCGGCATTATCTTCAAAAATCCACTTAGTGAGGAATGGGAAACGGCGGATGCTTATTTAAGCGGAAATGTGCGAAACAAACTGGAAGCAGCCGAAACTTTTGCGAAGAACGAACCCATGTATGCGGTCAATGTGGAAGCATTGAAACGGGTACAGCCGAGAGAACTGGATGCCAGTGAGATTGAAGTCCGGATTGGAGCAACATGGATTGAACCGAGATTTATCGAGGACTTTATGCGGGAAGTGTTTGAGACACCGGAGCATTTATTAAATCGTGATGTAATAAAGATCCAGTATTCCGATGTGACCGGGCAGTGGAATGTGAAAGGAAAAAATGCAGACTTTGGAAACGCACTTGTAAATATGACATACGGAACCAGCCGGAGAAATGCGTATCAGATTTTGGAAGACTCCCTGAATCTGAAGGACAGCCGTGTGTATGACACAGTGATCGAGGATGGCAAAGAGAAGAGGGTTCTCAATAAAAAGGAGACAACGATTGCTGCACAGAAGCAGGATGCCATGAGGGAAGCCTTCCGGGACTGGGTATTTCGTGACATGGACAGGCGTAATGAACTTGTAAGTAAATACAATGTATTGTTTAATTCCACCAGACCACGAGAGTATGACGGTTCTCATTTGAAGTTTCCAGGAATGACACCGGATATTGAGTTAAAGGGTTATCAGAAAAATGCCGTGGCTCATGTTTTGTATGGAAATAATACACTGCTTGCACACTGTGTCGGTGCCGGCAAAACATTTGAAATGGTTGCGGCTGCAATGGAAAGCAAGCGTCTGGGGTTATGTCAGAAAAGTTTGTTTGTCGTACCAAACCATCTGACGGAGCAGTGGGCCAGTGACTTTTTACGATTGTATCCGGGAGCCAATATTTTAGCGGCTACCAAGAAAGATTTTCAGCCGGCAAATCGTAAAAAGTTCTGCTCACGGATTGCTACCGGCGATTATGATGTGGTGATCATCGGGCATAGTCAGTTTGAAAAGATACCGTTATCTGCCGAACGGCAGACTGCCATTATTGAGCGGCAGATTGCTGAGATTACGCAGTCGATTGAAGAAATCAAAGCGGAGCAGGGAGAACGCTATACCATTAAGCAGATGGAGAAAATGAGGAAAACCCTTCAGACACGGTTGGACAAACTCAATGATACTTCCAGAAAAGATGATGTTGTGACCTTTGAACAGTTAGGCGTGGACAGGCTCTTTGTGGATGAAAGCCATTATTACAAAAATCTTTTCTTACATACAAAAATGCGTAATGTAGCGGGTATTGCGCAGTCGGAAGCACAGAAATCTTCCGATATGTTTGCCAAGTGTCAGTATCTGGACGAGCTGACCGGCGGAAAGGGCATTACCTTTGCAACGGGAACCCCGATTTCCAACAGTATGACGGAATTATACACCAACATGCGTTACCTGCAGTATGATACGCTGCAGCGGATGGGACTGGGGCATTTTGATTCCTGGGCATCTTCCTTTGGAGAGACGCAGACAGCGATCGAACTTGCACCAGAGGGAACCGGATACCGTGCAAAGACGAGATTTGCCAAGTTTTACAATCTGCCGGAGTTAATCGCCCTGTTTAAGGAGTGTGCGGATATTCAAACACCGGATATGTTAAATCTACCCATTCCGAAAGCAGAGTATGAAAATGTGGTATTACAGCCGAGCGAACATCAAAAGGAGATGGTCGCATCGTTAGCGGAGCGGGCGGAGGCAGTCCGTGACCGGAGAGTGGAACCGCATGAAGATAACATGTTAAAGATTACAAATGATGGAAGGAAGCTGGCGCTGGATCAGAGACTGATCAATCCGCTACTGCCGGATGAAGAACATTCCAAAGTAAACGTCCTTGTGCAAAAGGCGTATGAAATATGGGACAGGACAAAGGTAGACAAATCTGCACAACTTATCTTTTGTGACCTTTCGACGCCGAAGATAGTCGGGAAAACAATCGCAGGTGATGGAAATGATATGTTAGAAGCAGAAGTGTTTGATGATGTCTATCATGACATTAAGCGGAAACTCGTGAACCGGGGTGTACCGGAAGAAGAGATTGCCTTTATTCATGAAGCGAATACGGAATTAAGAAAGACGGAGCTGTTTGGCAAGGTAAGAAGCGGACAGGTTCGTTTTTTGATTGGTTCCACGCAGAAGATGGGAGCCGGAACCAATGTGCAGGACCGTCTGGTTGCCTTGCATCATTTGGACGTTCCATGGCGTCCGTCAGATGTAGGACGGATTTTGCGGACATTCAAAATAAAAAAGAATGTGGAGGTAACAGACAATGGCAAAATCATTATTTGAGGAACTGGGCGGCAAATACGAAAGGCAAGGGGATTATTTGATACCGTGCTTAACTGTACCCGCCGAAGAAGAACAGGCAATAGGCATCTGGGGGCAACGGCATTTAGATTATCTAAAACAGTACCGTAAAGTTACATACACCAATCTTCTTACAAGCGGCAGGCTAAACGCCTACCTTGCCGACATCAACAGACAGGCACAGGAACGCTTTGAAAGGCTCATAGAGGGTATGAAACAGGCACAGGGCATAACGGAACAGCTAAAGGCAGAAAACGCCTTAGAATGGACAGGATGCCTCAATAACATAAGGGCTTGTGCGAGGGAGATTGTGGAAAAGGAAATTATTTTTGCATAAACAGATGATTAGTGGCAGGGGGAAATCCTGCCGCTTTTTCTGCTTTAGTTTGTCAGCTTGACAAATAAAGGGTTAAGGAATATAATTAGATTCAGTATTATACAAGGAGTTAATAAATATGCGGCAAGGTATTCTTAAATAAACTGTCAATTTGATAGTGGGAACAAAAAGTAGCAGTCCCGTTTCACTTTTAATATGGGGCTTAGTTTTTTGTACCCAGTTTAAGAATACTTTTATCATGTAATTTTATATGCCCGAAAACATATAAGTGTTTTGGGGCTATTGGAGTTATTTACCCAGTGATAGGAGTATTTATCACTGGGTATTTTTATGCCCTTTTTTGGGTGTTGATAGGAGGAAAATCACATGAAAATAATTAACTTAGGCATTCTGGCTCACGTTGACGCAGGAAAGACAACATTAACGGAAAGTTTATTGTATACCAGTGGTGCAATTGCAGAACTAGGGAGCGTAGATGAAGGCACAACAAGGACAGATACAATGAATTTGGAGCGTCAAAGGGGAATCACTATCCAGACAGCAGTGACATCTTTTCAGTGGGAGGATGTAAAAGTCAACATTATAGATACGCCAGGCCATATGGATTTTTTGGCGGAAGTATACCGTTCTTTATCCGTATTAGACGGAGCAGTATTATTAGTTTCTGCAAAGGATGGCATACAGGCACAGACCCGTATACTGTTTCATGCACTACAGACAATGAAGATTCCGACAATTTTTTTCATCAATAAAATTGACCAAGAGGGGATTGATTTGCCAATGGTATATCGAGAAATGAAAGCAAAGCTTTCTTCGGAAATTATAGTGAAGCAAAAGGTTGGGCAGCATCCCCATATAAATGTAACGGACAATGACGATATGGAACAGTGGGATGCGGTAATTATGGGAAACGATGAACTATTAGAGAAATATATGTCAGGGAAACCGTTTAAAATGTCAGAACTGGAACAGGAAGAAAACAGGAGATTCCAAAACGGAACGTTATTTCCCGTTTATCACGGAAGCGCTAAAAACAATCTGGGGATTCGGCAGCTTATAGAAGTGATTGCCAGTAAATTTTATTCATCAACGCCTGAAGGTCAATCTGAACTATGCGGGCAGGTTTTTAAGATTGAATATTCAGAGAAAAGGCGGCGTTTTGTTTATGTGCGTATATATAGCGGAACATTGCATTTGAGGGATGTTATTAGAATATCTGAAAAAGAGAAAATAAAAATCACAGAGATGTGTGTTCCGACAAACGGTGAAATCGTCCCGGCTGACCATGCCTGTCCGGGAGAAATTGTTATTTTAGCTGATGATACTTTGAAACTGAACGATATCCTGGGAAATGAAAAACTCCTGCCTCACAAAACACGGATTGATAATCCCATGCCATTACTTCGGACAACGGTAGAGCCGCAAAAGCCGGAGCAAAGGGAAGCCCTGTTAAATGCCCTCGCAGAGATTGCTGATACAGACCCTCTTTTGCATTTTGACATTGATACTGTTACCCATGAGATTATGTTATCTTTTTTGGGGAATGTGCAGATGGAAGTCATTTGTGCCATCCTTGAGGAAAAATATCATGTGGAGGCAGAAATAAAAGAGCCTACTGTTATATATATGGAAAGACCGCTTAGAAAAGCAGAATATACCATCCACATAGAAGTCCCGCCAAATCCTTTCTGGGCTTCTGTCGGGTTGTCCATAGAGCCGCTCCCTATTGGAAGCGGAGTGCAGTATGAAAGCAGAGTTTCACTTGGATATTTAAATCAATCGTTCCAAAATGCGGTTATGGAGGGGGTTCTTTATGGCTGCGAGCAGGGGCTGTATGGATGGAAAGTGACAGACTGTAAAATCTGTTTTGAATATGGATTGTATTATAGTCCTGTAAGTACCCCCGCAGACTTTCGGCTGCTTTCCCCTATCGTATTGGAGCAGGCTTTAAAAAAAGCAGGGACAGAACTATTAGAGCCATATCTCCACTTTGAAATTTATGCACCGCAGGAATATCTCTCACGGGCGTATCATGATGCTCCAAGGTATTGTGCAGATATTGTAAGTACTCAGATAAAGAATGACGAGGTCATTCTGAAAGGAGAAATCCCTGCTAGATGTATTCAAGAATACAGGAACGATTTAACTTATTTCACAAATGGGCAGGGAGTCTGCTTGACAGAGTTAAAAGGATACCAGCCAGCTATTGGTAAATTTATTTGCCAACCCCGCCGCCCGAATAGCCGTATAGATAAGGTTCGGCATATGTTCCACAAGTTAGCTTAACAGCTTGCAAAAGTCATATAAAATGAGATTTGAAAGGAGAATGTAACTTCATGTTTGCTAAAAATTCAAAGGCATATTCTGTCTACCTGCTGTTCCGATTTGTCTGTTCCCTGGCGGTTTCTATGTCCACAGTGCTTTCCATCGTGTACCACCTGGAGGTGGTGCAGCTGGATGCTTTCCAGCTTGTCCTGGTAGGGACGGTTCAGGAGACCTCCTGCTTTCTGTTCGAGATGCCCACCGGTGTGGTGGCGGATTTGTATAGCCGTCGGCGCTCGGTGCTGATTGGAATGTTCCTCTACGGCCTGGGCTTTCTGATGGAGGGTGCGCTACCGTGGTTCGCGCCGGTTCTGCTGGCCAGGTTGTCTGGGGTTGCGGTGATACCTTCATCACCGGCGCTCTGGAGGCGTGGATTGCCTCGGAGGAAGAGGACAAACCCATAGACAAGGTGTTCCTGCGGGGCAGTCAAATGGGGCAAATCGGCGGCGTTCTGGGCGTGGTGCTGGGCACACTGCTGGGAAACATAAACCTGCAAATGCCTCTCATCTTGGGGGGCAGTTTGTGCTTGTTGTTGGGGCTGGTGATGGTTCGCATCATGCCAGAAACCAACTTCTCCCCTGCTATTGAGGAACGGCAGGGCTTGCTTAAAGACTTTGTCTGCCTGTTCAAGCTCAACCTGGGCTTTGTGAAAGGCGCACCTGTGTTGCTGGCGCTCTTAGCAATCACACTATGCGGGGGACTTGCCAGTGAAGGCTTTGACCGGCTCTCCACCGCTCATTTTCTGGATGACACGGTAATACCCGTTATCGGGCCGCTGAACAGCGTCACTTGGTTCGGTGTTATCAGTCTTATCGGCAACGGCTTAGGTATTCTGGCTTCTCAGTTGCTCATCGCCCGCATGGAGAAAAAAGGGACTGTCAGCCGAACCAGTGTGGTCATGTCCACCAGCGCCGGGTATATCCTGTTCCTGGTTCTCTTCGCGGTGGGGCGGAGCTTTTGGTTCATGTTGTTGGTGTTCCTGCTGGCGGGGCTTATGCGCACCATCAAGGAGCCTGTGCTGGCCGCCTGGATGAACGACCAAGTGGATGAGAAAATGCGCGCCACAGTCTTTTCCACCAGCGGACAGCTGGACTCTTTCGGGCAGATCATCGGCGGGCCTATTGTGGGGCTGGTAGCCCAGCAGGTGTCCATACCCTGGGGGCTGGTCTGTACCGCTTTCCTGCTGTTGCCCGCGCTGTTCTTAGTGCCGGTGGCGGGAAAGAAGCGGGATTGATATGGCATAGTTAAGTTTACTGACGAGCGGGAGATTACTTCCGCTCGTCTTCATTTAGTAGCGCAAAATTTGAGGACTCTTTATTTCCTTATTCGGTATAGCGGAGGCGGCTGTCAATTCGACATAATTTTCTTGTGATACTTTACCGTACATGAGCATTTGTTTCGTATTTGAAAGAACAAACTCACCAAATAAAAAAAACGATATTCGGGTGGGTTATTTTGTTATACCCTAAATTACCCTCTGAATTTGTTTTTAAATTTGGAGGGATTTTTTTATGTCCTTTTTTCGGGCAGTTATCTATCTGCTCATACGAAGCAAAATTTATCAATACATAGCATATCAGAGAACGGCAGGAAACCAGTTAAAAAAATTTCTGCCTATGCAACGGCACTTCCTGCCTTGAATGTAGAAGTACAATCTCCATACAACAGAATTAATATTTCCCATAACCGTAAAGGTCATAGAGCCTTTGCGGTTTTTCTTTTGTCGATTTTTGTTGGAAAGTGCCATAGGGCTATTAGTGGTGTTAGGTGTCGTTCGCCACCTCTCCATCTGGATTTTGAACATTTCAAAAATTCAGATGGGAGGTACTTACAGTGAAATACGCACCGAGAAAGGTATATATCAAGGAAAGCGGCAGATATGTGGAACTGTCCTATACGGATTTCTGCCGCCGCAGGGAATCCGACCAGACCTATATGGACAAGCTGTTTATCCCCATTCAAGGCTGTCTGCTTGAAGTCGTGAGGGAGCAATACACGGACTTCTACCGAGATAAGGAACGGTGGCGTTATCTGAAAAAATTAGATACGAAGAACAGCCTGCTTTCTCTGGATGGATTTACGGACAGCGAGGGGAAGCCTTTAGACTTTATCGCTGATGAAGCGGCAGACATTGCGGAAACCGTTGTCAATGCGGTTATGGTGGACAGGCTGAAAGCCGCCCTGCCTTTGCTGTCGGATAGTGAACAGGAATTGATACAGGCAATCTTTTTTGACGGACTTTCTGAGCGTGAAGTCGGGGCGAGGTTCGGCATAACCCAGAGCGTTGTGAACAAACGCAAAGCCAGAATCCTAAGAAAACTAAGAAAGATAATAGAAAATTAAAATTTAAGGCGTTCAGCCCCCTTGTTTTTTCCTTTGGGAAAATGAGGGGGTTTTTCTCTGCCCTCTCAATCAATTCTGATTGGAGGAAAAGAAGCATGGCATATAACCACGGACGGGAGGACAGGAAATGGCGTATCTGGAAAGAAGCGGAGGAAAAGCTGCTGCGTGAGTGCGGCGTTGATGAAGCGACCATTGAGCAGATACGCATTGCGGACAGGGCAGACTTCAATTCCAACAGGCGGTTTTACCGATGGACGAATGACATTGCGGAATACCTTGAGGACATGGCAGACAGGGAGCGGCAGACGGAAGTGGGTACGGTTGCGGAGTTACTGGACGAGATTGAGAGCGAAAATCTCTATCAAGTATTAGTCGCGGTGGACGGGCGTACCTTGAAAATCGTCCTGCTGAAAATGCAGGGGTATTCCACAAAGGAGATTGCCCCGCTCGTGCATTTGACGACTGGTGCCATCTATGCGAGGTTAGACCATCTGCGGAAGAAGCTACGAAAATTTTATAGCGTCTAAAACAGCCTGCCGTCCTGCGGGCTACTGGGTGAGGGATGGAAATCCCCTCACTTATTTTTTGCAGGAGGCAAGCGGGATGGCATACAGAGTTAAGGCGTACACGCTTCGGGAGGAATCCACGGAAAGCGGCACAAGGTATTTTATCAGCTTTAAGGACGGGCAGGGCAAATCCCACGAGTTGGAAGTGTCGGAACAGTTCTTTATGGAGTTTCGGCAGATGGAACGCAGGAACAGGAATCTCCTCCAATGGGACGAGCGGCACAGGGAGTTTTCGGAAGTATGGGACGAAACGCTGAACAGGCGGGCGTTGAAGCTGCCTAAGAGCATAGAGGAACAAATGATTGAGGCAGAACGGGCAGAACTGCTCTGTAAGGCGGTTGACGGACTGCCAGAGATACAAAGGCGGCGTTTCCTGCTCTACTACGAGTATGAGTTCAATTTTTACCAAATCGCCGCTATGGAGCATTGCACCGCTTCGGCAATACAGAAATCTGTTGCGATTGCAAAGGAGAAAGTAAAGGCGGAAATGAGGAAGTATCTCCAACCGTGACCGACACCGCCCGAAAAAGAAATCTGTTTTTTATTTGTGTGGGATTGGCGGCATTACATACTCTCACTTTTTCTTCGTGGGAGTAAATCTATTTTTAAGGAGGTCAACGCCTATGTGCAACGAAAACAAAAACACCGCCCGAAAGGAGGAAAGCCATGCAGAAGTTACAGACAGTCAACGCCGAAACGCTCCTTTATGAACCGCTTGAGAAGCCGTCCTTTGTGGTGGACAGCCTTATCCCCACAGGCTTGTCGCTGTTCTGCGGCTCACAGAAGATAGGAAAGAGCTGGCTCATGCTGAAGCTATGTTTATGCGTGTCGCAGGGACTTCCCTTGTGGGATATGCCGACAATGGAGGCGACGTGCTTTACCTCTGCCTTGAGGACACGTTCTGCCGTATACAGGACAGGCTGTTCCGATTGACGAACGAAGCGAGCAGGCGGCTTCACTTTGCCGTGGCAAGCTGCAAGCTGTCAGACGGTCTTATCGTGCAGCTTGAAGATTATCTGAAAGATTACCCAAACAGCAGGCTTATTGTCATTGACACTTTGCAGAAAGTCCGTACAGCTTCAAAAGACAATGCCTACGCAAGCGACTATGGGGACATCTCACTAATCAAAGACTTTGCCGACAGGCATTCATTGGCGGTCATTGTCGTACACCACATCCGAAAGCAGAATGACAGCGATGTGTTCAACAAGGTGTCTGGGACGACAGGCTTAACGGGGAGTGCGGACGCTACCTTTGTTCTGGAAAAGGAGAAACGGGCATCCGACACCGCCAAGCTGTATGTGACGGGCAGGGACACGCCCTATCAGGAATACACGCTGCGTTTCCGTGATTGCAGTTGGGAACTTGTGGAGAGAAAAACGCAGGAGCAGCTTGCGAAAGAAACGATACCAGACGTCCTTTTTCGGTTGGTGGATTTTATGAGGGATAAGGAAGAATGGGCAGGCACGGCAACGGAGCTGTTAGCCGCTATGAGGGAAACGGAAACCATACCCACGGTGATTACGAAATGGCTCAATGAATACCGCACCACATTTTTAAATGAGAACCATATCGTTTATCAGTACAGCCGCAAAAAACACGGCAGGCAGATTTCGCTTGCAAAGCGGGCGGGTGACAGCGGTGACGGTGGTGACAGCGATATTGGGATACCCCCTGTTACTGTCATTGACGCTTAAAGCCGTGTAAAGCTGGCGACTCTGCCCTGCGGGTGACAGCGGTGACGGCGGTGACAGTGATTTTAGGATACCCTGCCGCTGTCATCCCTGCGGGAGAACACCCCGTAAACGCAAAGTGCAGGCGTAGGATTTACCCGCCCTTTTCGGCGTGTAAAACCACCCCTGCGGTCAGAAAAATCCTTCCGATTTTTCCGACTGCGTTTACAGGGTGTAACACACTACACTTTGCCCTGCAAAGTCGTGTGCCAGACGTTCCCTCTGGACTCCCTTATGGCAGGTCTTACGCCCTGCTTATCCTACGCTCCACGCTTCGGATAAAAGAATGGCAGCATGACGGTGACGGCTCTTGCGAGGGGGTATTCCAAAAACACCGTCATCATCGACATGACCGTCATGCAGGGAATAAGGGTGACAGTTGAGGCAGTCGGTAGGGGGTATCCCAAAACTGCTGTCACCGCCGTCACCGCTGTCACCCAAAGGGCAGTTTACCCGCCGAAGAAAGGAAGATGATGAATTATGCCCTATGCAATCCTGCGTTTCCAGAAACGCAAAGCGGGCGGCGTTGCGGCTTGCGAACGCCACAACGAGCGTAAAAAAGAAGCCTATAAAAGCAATCCAGATATAGATATGGAACGCTCGAAAGATAACTACCATCTTGTGAATCCGCCGAGGTACACCTACAAGAAAGAGATTAACCGCATGGTAGCCGAAGCAGGGTGCAGGACGAGGAAAGATAGCGTGATGATGGTGGAAACGCTTATCACGGCTTCGCCAGAATTTATGAACAGCCTGCCGCCCAAAGAACAGAAAGCGTATTTTACGATGGCTCTGGATTTCATTTCAGAGCGTGTCGGGGAGAAAAATATCCTCTCCGCAGTCGTCCACATGGACGAGAGAACGCCGCATATGCACCTCTGTTTTGTGCCGATTACACCAGACAATAAGCTGTCTGCCAAAACAATTTTAGGCAATCAAAAGAGCCTGTCCGAATGGCAGACCGCCTACCATGAGCGGATGTCCTCACGGTGGAATCAGCTTGAAAGAGGTCAGTCCTCAATGGAAACGAAGCGGAAACATGTCCCCACATGGCTCTATAAGTTGGGCGGCAGGCTTGATAAACAGTATGAGGAAATTGTGTCTGCACTGTCCGACATCAACGCCTTTAATGCAGGGAAGAAGCGTGACAAGGCTCTGGAACTGATTGCGGCATGGCTCCCAGACGTGGAGAAATTCTCAAAGGAAATCAGTAAGCAGAGTGCCTATATCAATAGCCTAAAGGAGCAAATCGGGCAGGAATCAGACTATGCGGGGCGTATGCGTGATGAAAAGTATGAGCAGGAACTAAAGGTGCAGAAAGCGAACCAGAAGATATTTGAGTTGCAGAGAACCAACGAGCAGATGGGGCGGCTGCTCTCAAAGATACCGCCCGAAGTGTTGGAAGAATTGCAGAAAAACCATAAAAGCAGAGCGAAAGAAAGGTAGATATGTGAATGAAGAAACAGGATTTTAAGGTGTTAAAGACCAAAGACTTGTACCCGTTTCCCGACAATCCGTTTCATGTGGCAGAGGATGAAACGCTGTCAGAATTAGCGGAAAGCATCAAGGAATTTGGCATTGTCACGCCGATAATCACACGCCCGAAAGAGGACGGGAACGGCTATGAAGTGATTGCAGGGCAGCGGCGTGTCCGTGCGTCTGAACTTGCAGGGATAAATACCGTGCCTGCGTTTGTCCTGCCCTTAGACCGTGACCGAGCCATCATCACCCTTGTAGACAGTAATTTACAGCGTGAGAATATCCTGCCATCAGAGCGGGCGTTTGCCTACAAGATGAAATCCGAAGCCATGAAGCGGCAGGGTTTCCGCACAGACTTAACCTCGTCACAAGTTGTGACGAAGTTGCGGACGGACGACAAGGTGGCACAGGGCTTCGGCGTAGGCAGGATGACCGTACAAAGATTTATCCGTTTGACGGAACTGATACCGCCGATTTTGCGGATGGTGGACGAGGGGAAAATCGCCCTCACGCCTGCGGTGGAACTGTCCTTTTTGAAGAAAGACGAGCAGGAAAACCTCTTTGCCACGATGGAGAGCGAAGAAGCAACGCCCTCACTCTCACAGGCACAGCGGATGAAAAGCCTAAGCCAGAGCGGGCGGCTTGACATGGATACGATATTTGCAATTATGACGGAGGAAAAGGGAAACCAGAAAGAAACCTTGAAAATCAACACAAGCAAGCTGAAAAAGTATTTTCCGAAGAACACAACGCCGAAGCAGATGGAGGAAACCATCATTAAACTTTTGGAGCGTGAATTGCAGAGGAAACGGGGCAGGGACAGCCGCTAATCTTCTCTTTTCGGGAGGTAAATGCAGAAAATTGAGGTATGAAGAATGAAAGAAATCCAGTATGAGATTGTAAAGGAAATCGCCGTATTGTCTAAGGGCGACAGCGGCTACACAAAAGAAATCAATCTTATCTCATGGAACGGAAGAGAGCCGAAATATGACATCCGCAGCTTTTCCCCGAACCGTGAGAAGTGCGGAAAGGGTATCACGTTGAACGCTGATGAAGCAGCAGCACTCCTTGAAGCATTACAGAAAGAAGTAAACAGCGGGGATTGATGGTATCTGATTGACAGGGCGGGGCGTTTCCAGACGTTCTCCTGCCCTGTCTGGAAAGGAAGATTTAAGTATGGGCGAGGATAAGAAAGCAGATAAAAAGAGAAAGCGTATCGTGCCGAAAGCACCAGTTCAGATGATAATCAGCCGTGAATATGTCGGCACGCAGACAGTCACAGAAGCGTTTATCCCGATTATTTCCGAGGATATTCGGAAGAAGATTGCCGAGGGCGACACCTTCGACAATGAGGGGCTGTCCGCTTAAAATGTACGCAATGGAACATGAAAACAGATAGGACAGATATGGAGGTTTTACAGTATGGCAGGAATAAGAATGGAGAACAAGATTTATGAAGTCGGCATGTACTGCCGCTTGTCAAAAGACGATGGCACGGATAACGAGAGTGCGAGCATTGCGACACAGAAATCCATCCTCACGGATTATGTGAAAAAGCAGGGATGGCACTTAGCAAAAACGTATGTGGACGACGGTTACTCTGGTACAAATTTCCAAAGACCAAGTTTCCAGAATATGATAAAAGACATTGAAAGCGGTCTGATAAACTGCGTGATTACGAAAGATTTATCCCGTCTGGGGAGAAACTATCTTGATTGTGGGTTATATCTGGAAGTTTTCTTCCCAGAGCATAACGTGAGGTATATAGCGGTCAATGACGGCGTAGATACCTTGAATAAATCTGCTATGGACATCACGCCTTTCCGCAACATTTTAAACGAAATGTATGCCGCTGACATATCTGTTAAGATAAAATCGGCATATCGGGCGAGGTTTCAACAGGGGAAATTCATGGGAACTACCGCCCCTTATGGCTATATCAAAGACCCTGCCGACCACAACCATCTGCTGATAGATGATAAAGTGGCACATGTTGTAAAAGAGATATTCGACCTTGCATTAAAAGGGAATGGAGTTGCCAAAATTTGCAGACATCTTAATAAACAGCATATCCTACGCCCTGCCGCTTATGCGGCGGAGCGTGGCGAAACAGGCTTTGAACGTCATTTTGAGGGGAACGAGGACAAACGCTATATTTGGAGTGGGAACAGCGTGAGGAGCATTTTAAGAAGCCCGATATATGCGGGAAATCTTGTAGGCTACAAACGGATTGCCGCCAATATGAAAAGCAAGAAACGCCCCTCTAAGCTGCCCGAAGAATGGGAAGTGATACCCAATACCCATGAGGGAATAGTCACGCAGGAGGAATTTGATATTGTCCAACAGCTTATTACAAGTCGTAGGCTTCCACAGAACAAGGGAGGATTTGTAAATATTTTTGCAGGCGTTATCAAGTGTGTGGACTGCGGATGTGCTCTGCGGGCAATGAACGTACACAGGAGGAAACGCCCAGAGATTATCGACTGTGTACAGTATTCATGTAATAATTATGCAAGAAACGGAAGAAGCGAGTGTAGTGCCCACAATATAGAAGCAAGGGATTTATTCAATGCCGTTCTTGCCGACATCAACTGTTTTGCGGATATGGCAGTGAATGATGAAAAGGCGGTCAGGGCCATAGAAAAGCGGCTCACGGAAACAGACCAGAGCAGGGCGAAAGCATTAGAGAAAGAACGTAAGAAGCTGAACAAACGCCTTGCGGAACTGGACAGGCTGTTTTCCTCTCTCTACGAGGATAAGGTCATGGAGCGTATTACCGAGCGGAATTTTGAGATGATGTCGGGGAAATACCAGAAAGAGCAGCTTGAAATTGAAGCAAGGCTGAAAGAGGTGACGGAAACTCTTAATGAAAGCTACGAGAAATCACGGGGAATCCGTGACTTCCTAGCCCTTATCCGAAATTATCAAGGCTTAAAAGAACTGGATGCAACAGTTATAAACGCACTCATAGACAAGATACTTGTTTCGGAGCGTGAGAAGATGGCAGACGGAACAGTGAAGCAGGAAATCAAGATTTACTATAAATTCATCGGCTTTGTCGATGAATTACATATCATACCTACAAAACGGTGGGCAGCAATGCCCGCTAAAAATTGTACGGTGTGCGGCGTTGAATATGTCCCGGGCTCTGGTGCATCAAGGTATTGTCCTGCTTGTGCCAAGAAGATACGGAGGGAGAAATCAAACGAGAGCAAACGCAGGAGCAGAGAACAGAAAAGGATAGCATGTATGAACTGTCCGCAAAAAATGACCGACTGATATCGAACAGCAGGAGGGACGTATCCTCAGACAGGGCAACCGCAATGACACCGTGCATATTTACCGTTATGTCACAGAAGGGACATTTGATTCGTACAGCTGGCAGGTGATCGAAAACAAGCAGAAGTTCATCAGCCAGATCATGACCAGTAAATCACCGGTGCGAAGCTGTGAGGATGTGGATGAGGCGGCACTTACTTATGCCGAGGTCAAAGCACTTGCCACCGGCAATCCCTATATCAAGGAAAAGATGGACTTAGATATTCAGGTATCCAGGCTGAAACTGATGAAAGCAAACCATACCAGTCAGATCTACCGGCTGGAGGATAACATTGCAAAGAATTATCCGAAGCAGATCGAAGTTCTGCAGGAGCGGATTCGGGGATTTGAGACAGATATGGAAACCGTGCGAAAGAATCTTCCGGCGGATAAGGACAACTTTTCCATGAAAGTGGGAAACCGTATCTTTATAGACAAAAAGGAAGCAGGAACGGCTATTCTTGCCATGTGTCAGGAGATGGATTCCCTGCAGCAGATGGTGGAGATTGGTGAGTATGCCGGTATGAGAATGAAAGTCACATTTGATTCCTTTAACCGCAAGTTTGTGATGAGTCTGAAAGGAGAACTAAGCCACAACTTTGAACTTGGTTCGGATGCGTTTGGAAATATCACAAGACTTCACAATGTTTTAGATGGTATGGCTGGGAAACTTTCAGAAGCCGAGACAAAACTTAACAATGTCACACACCAGTTGGAAACGGCAAAGATGGAGGTGCAAAAGCCGTTCCTGCGGAGGAAGAACTGAAGGAGAAGATGGAACGGTTAGCGGAACTGGATGCCCTGTTAAATATGGATGAAAAAGGCGAGACACCGGTACTTGAGAATGAACCGACGGTTACTCCTTTGGGCGAATGGCTGTTAGAACATCTTCTGCCGGAATTTATGGAAGAGTATGAAATGACAGAGGAACGGGCAAGAGAAGTGTTGTTAGACGCCCTGCCGGAAGAAGAAAGCGAAGTGGTCTGTTTTTCTTCGGAGCAGAATGCAGAGAGCCTTGATAGTGAGGAAATGCAAAAGCAGATGTCAGAATATATGGATGGTGATTTTTATGCTATACCGGTATCGGATACGGAATACCTGATTGCGCCGAAAGTGGAGCAGGACAGTGTGATTTATCTGCGTTCCATTTTAAGCCAGTTGGGAGATTCGGTATTATCTTCACCGGCAATGAAATCCCATGCTGCGTATGAGTATGATTCCGGAACAAACCGGATGAAGCCGTTTGACCATATGAGAATACTTAGAGGACTTTGTGCGGTAGGAGAAGAAAAACATATTTACCATGCAAAATCACGAGAACCAACAAAGACAAGAACATCCAACTTGGCACAAGTACATTAAAGCAGCGTTTGGACATCATGTCCAGACAGAAAGAAAAAAGGTAAAACGAAATGAAGAGTTATAGCGAATTTATGGAGTATATCAAAGAGAATGTAACGGATTATCTGCCGGAACGGTTTGAAAGTGCAGAGATTACAATCCGTCAGGTGGTGAAAAACAACGATGTAGTGTTAGATGGTTTACTGATTTCAAGTCCGGATAGTCATATTTCACCCACTATTTATCTGAATCCTTTGTATGAGCAATACAAAGAAGAAAAAGACCTGGATGGAATCGTGTCGAATATTGCAGATACTTATATTGAAAATATCGAACCGGTTGTAAACAGAGGATTTCAGGAAAAATTAGAAGAGATAGGAAATTATGAGACAGTAAAAGACTATATTTTTCCAAAACTGGTCAATCTGGAGAAAAACAGCATCCGTTTACAGGATGCACCATATACACAGAGGGAAGATCTGGCGGTTACATACAATATAAAGGTGACTGGAGATTCGCATTCTATGGGTTCTATTATGATTACAAATTATTTAATGGAAAAATATGGAGTTACACCAGAAGAATTACATGTGCTGGCAATGGAAAATATGGAGCGGTTATCGCCATCGGTATGTGAACCGCTTGAAAATGTTATGGTAGAAGTTTCGGCGAGCCAATTATCAGAACAGGAGGGAATTTCATTTGAAGAGGCTAAAGAGCATGTCAGAGAAATGCTTCCACCGGGAGGAACAGAGATTTATTGCCTAAGCAATGAGTCAAAACTCAATGGAGCTGTCAGCATCATCAGTGAAAATGTGCAGAAAATGGTGGCTGAACAGGTGGGAGGAGATTATTATGTTCTTCCATCTTCGGTGCATGAGTTAATGATTGTACCTAAAAGCTTAGGCATGAATTTGGGAGAACTTGAAGAGATGGTGAGTAGTGTAAATGCAGCGTGTGTAAGAGATGATGAAGTTTTATCAAATCATGTATATCAGTACGATGCAAAAGAACATAAATTCAGCAGATGTGTTCCGGAAAGAAACCTGAAAAAGAACTTGGAACTGGATTTAGAGCCGGCGGTTGATGTGCAGGAAGAAAAGAATACTTTGCAGTCAGAGCTGCCGGAACAAAGTCATGAACCGATGAAACATTCCGGAAGAATTCATTAGTCAGGAAAGGAATTGAAATATGAGTAAAAAAGAAAAGACAGGTATTGTGGTCCATTCATTGGAGGAACTGAAACAGCTCATCGAACAAAAAGAGGAGGATACGATGTTAGTGATAACAGTGGAGGTGGTGTCGGATGCAGCATGAGTTAAAACAGGTGGAAGTGCGGTTAAAACTGACGGATAAAGCAGGAGTATTCAGTATGGAGCGCATAGATACACCGGAAAAAGCGGTTTCTGTTCTGGCACAGGTATTAGCAGAAATTGACCGGGAAGAGGTTTGTGTTGTCAATCTGGATGGCAAAGGACGTCCCATCAATTTCAATGTGGTCAGTATTGGGAGTGTCAATGCTTCCCTGGTAACCGGAAGAGAATTATATAAAACAGCCATACTCAGTAATGCTGCAGGAATGATCATGCTTCACAATCATCCGTCATCGGATCTTCAGATGAGCGTGTCAGATCGCAATGTGACAGAGAAGATGATGTATGCCAGCCTCCTGCTAGACATTGAATTTTATGATCATGTCATTGTAGCAGGAGGAACAGGAAAGACTTTCAGTATCCGGGAAAATGTACCGGAGTTATTTGAACCAAGTCATTATGCACATTTGATTTCTCATGTAGCAGACGGTGTAAAAGAAGAAGCATTTTACCACGGAACATCACCTGTCACTTATGAAATCCTGCAGATCAAAGACGGAAGCGATGGAGAACAGTACCGTTTTTGGGGCATGAACTATGTGCAGGAGACAGGATTGCAGGTAAATGTCAGTGATTATGAATCAAAGTATCAGGGGGAATTAAAGCCTGGAGAAACACTGGATACTTTGTATGAACGGTTTAATATCCACCGTCCGGAGGATTTTACCGGGCATTCGCTGTCGGTAAGTGATGTGATCGTTTTGGAATCCGGAGGTGATAAGAAAGCATTCTATGTGGATTCCTTTGGATTCTGCGAAGTTAAGGATTTTTTTGCAGAAAAACTGGAGAGATCAGAAATCACATTTACCGTGGCTGAGTGTGGTGAGTTTCATTCTCTGGGAAGATACCGGGATGACATTTCAAATGCAGAAGAAGCGATTGAAGTGTGGAAAGAGTATCAAAAAGGTACTCTCAACGGAATTCCAAGCATCGGTATTCAGATACATAAGCCGGGACAGCCGGAAGTGGAAGATATGCAAGTGGATCTGGTGTCTGGCAAGACGATGGATTTGGATATGTTGCGTTATTATTCGGAGATCAATGTGGAAGAAACTGCCATTCAAAAGATTTGTGAATTGGTTGAAAATCTGCAGGATGTAGAAATAGTTGGTAAAATACCGGAGAATATATCAGCGGAACGTATAATGCGTGGGTTTGATCCGAAGGGGGAGATATACAATGAGGAATTGCGGAAAGAACCATCACCGAAACATGCAAAACGAATTTAATAATACGCTTTTATTCTTACATAGAGGGGAGTATAATTGAGATAGATGTAGGTGGTTTATGCGACATGATAATTAGGATTGGAGGATGAAAATTAATTCTGCTACTAAGGTCGTTATTACTAAAATTAGTAGAAATAGAAATTAATATTTCAAAATGGCAATTATGAAATTTAATGAGCAGTTTTATAGAAATTACAATGAACTTTATACCATGATTAAGCAATGTTATTGTGAGGTTGCAATTCTTGAGGCATATATGATTAAGCAATGTTATTGTGAGGTTGCAATTCTTGAGGCATATATAGAACTACAAAAAGATAGACCGGAT
>NZ_QUFB01000042.1 GCF_003478335.1 Clostridium sp. AM49-4BH | reverse complement strand
TTTCAGAAAAATCTCAGAATTTCAATTCAATTTCATTTTTCAGGAAAATCTCAGAATTTCAATTCAATTTCATTTTTCAGGAAAATCTCAGAATTTCAATTCAATTTCATTTTTCAGAAAATTTCAGAATTTCAATTCAATTTCATTTTTCAAGGAAACTTCAGACTCTCCATTGATCATAGATTCTCAAGACAGAAAAGATAGAAAAATACCGAGAACATTATTGTTCTCGGCATTTGATATATACAACTTTGTACGCAAGTACGTCTCTTTTTGATTAACGCTTGCTAAACTGTGGAGCTCTACGAGCTTTCTTAAGACCGTATTTCTTACGCTCTTTCATACGAGGGTCACGAGTTAAGTAACCAGCTTTCTTAAGTACCGGACGGAAGTCAGCGTCTACTGTCAAAAGTGCTCTTGCGATACCATGACGGATAGCGCCTGCCTGTCCTGTAAATCCACCACCACGAACGGTAACTTTTACATCATACTTATCGGCAGTGTTTGTTGCCTCAAGTGGCTGACGAGCGATGATCTTCAATGTATCAAGGCCGAAGTACTCATCCATATCTCTTTTGTTTACAGTGATCTTACCTGTTCCAGGTACTAAATATACTCTAGCAATACTGCTTTTTCTTCTTCCTGTTCCATAAAACTTTGTGTTTGCCACGATGATTTCCTCCTCTCTTAGTTAGCTCTCTCTACGATTTCTAATACTTCCGGCTTCTGTGCTGTCTGCTCATGCTCTGGACCAGCATATACATGAAGCTTCTTAAGCATCTGACGTCCTAATGTTCCCTTTGGAAGCATTCCCTTTACAGCATGTGTAATAACATACTCAGGCTTCTTAGCTAACATCTCTTTCAGAGTAGTCTCTTTCATTCCACCAACATAATCTGAATGATGATAATAAATCTTCTGCTCTAACTTCTTACCTGTTACTTTAATCTTGTCCGCATTAACAATGATCACATAATCACCTGTGTCGATATGCGGTGTATAAATCGGCTTATTTTTACCTCTTAATACATTTGCAACCTCTGATGCGAGGCGTCCTAATGTATGTCCTGTAGCGTCAACTACATACCATTTTCTCTCAACCGTGGATGGGTTTGCCATAAAACTTTTCATCCCAGTACCTCCTAACTAAATTCTCAACTATACTCTTTTTCGTCTGTAACAAATGCGGAATGTCCGAACCGCTTTGTTATCTGTCGAAGCGCTTATTATGTCGGTCACCGGGGCTTTGGTGTTCCTGACACACGCCACACTGACCTATTATATTACGAGTAACCTTTAAAGTCAAGCAATTATATTCACTTATTATGCTATGCTAATATAATCTGATTCCCTTTTACCAAAAAATCTTTCCCTTCTTCGTACACTGTTTTCCCATCATAACTTTGCACCCGAACGGTATCCTTGATCGGTTCATATAATAATTTTGTAGACATGCCTTCCATGAAAAAGCACGCCTTCCATGAAAAAGCACGCCTCCCGGTAAATTTCTCTCGTTTCCTATACCGGTTTCATTATTTTTTGTAAATCCATACTCTCATCTCTCCTTCTTCACGATTGGCCCACGCAAAATATGGGATCCATTTCAAAGTGACCGGCTGATATTCTTCTCTCTCTGCCTTATAATACAATGGGTCGCTGTCGGTATTGGCCTTTTTGCGAAAACCAGCAAACTGATAACCAACAGCCTCTCTCCCCAAAAATGGTAGTGTGTAAGTTTCGGCCTGTTCCACTGCCTCTGGAGATGCGTATAACATATGCAGCTGCGCCCCATTGTCAACTTCTTCCAAACAATATACCAACGGGCCACACACTAACGACATTTGCCGGCTATTTTCACGAACCAGCGAATTAGCCTCATAAAAGACTGGTTTCATTGCAAAATGCGGACGTATTATTACCTTCTTTTGTCCATATATAGCAAGGTACAAATACCCCTCTCGGTACTCATAGCTCATCCCGGCTTTCTGCTGCCCGTCACCACAACTGTTCAAAGTCTCGCTCTGTACGTTTGCAAGATCCACCGGCCAAACAGTTCCGTCTTCGTCCTCCACTTCTACGCTCCATTGTTCTGCCCAACCAGGAATACGAATCGCCAACGTTCCCTCTGCCTCACTCGGATTATTCAACCGAACAGCTATGTCTGAAGTATATGGCAAATGACTGGTCGTCTCAATCTCCACGGTCTTTCCCTGCCATTTTGTCCGCAAAACACTTCCCATATAAAGGTCGATCCAAGTCGTATTCTCTGCATGATGGGCAATATATCTTGTAATAGAACCGATCAATCTCGCTAAATTCGGCGGGCAACAGGCACAGCCAAACCATTTTGCACGCCGGCTCCTTACATGCCAAAGCCGCTCATCTTCTTTACACGCTTTCGGATCCACCTCGAGCGGATTCGTATAAAAGAACTCAGTGCCATCTAACGAAATCCCACTTAGCACGCTATTGTACAACGCACGTTCCATAACATCCGCATACTCTCCCTTTGGCTGCAATTGAAGCATTCTCTTAGCCCAAAACACCAAACCAATTGCCGCACAAGTCTCCGCATACGCACTATCCGCCGGAAGATCATAAGCATAAGAAAAAGCTTCTCCATGACTGGTCGCCCCAACGCCACCGGTGATATACATTTTTTTGCGCGTTACATTTTTCCAAAGACGTTTCGCCACTTTTGCAAGCTCACCATCGTCATATTCTACCGCAAGATCTGTAAGCCCGGAATACAAATACATTGCACGCACAGCATGCCCCACCGCTTCCATTTGCTCTTGCACCGGCTGCTGCGCCTGATAATAACGCATATCGGAATCTTTTTCGCCATGCTCTTTTCGAAAATAATTTGGCTCCCTGCCACGCTCCAGCACAAAATATCTTGCTAACTCTAAATAAGAAGTTTTGCCGGTATGACGGTACAGACGCACTAACGCCATTTCCGCCAGTTCATGCCCCGGATAACCATGGCACTTTCCTTCCTCTTTACCAAATAATTCGCAGATCAAATCTGCAAACCGCTCCGCCAAATGCAGCAATTGCTTTTTGCCAGTCGCCTCATAATAAGCCACTGCCGCTTCTGCCAAATGTCCAAAACAATAGAGTTCGTGATGATCCCTTAAATTGCTAAAGCGTTTCTTCGGATTTTTAATACTGTAAAAGGTATCCAAATATCCATCATTAAGCGTTGCCTCTTCCAAAAGGTCCACCATCTCGTCTATGGTATGCTCTAGCGAGTCATCTGCCTTCATCATCAGACTATACGCTGCTGCCTCGATCCACTTATACAGATCACTGTCCTGAAAAACATATCCATAAAACGCATTATCCCCTTTTTTATGTTCCGGGAGCAGAGCATTTCCTCTCGGCAAACTCACAAAATCATCGGTCGGCTGTTCGGGCAGCGTCACTCCCTGTCTACGTAGTGCATTCACACGTGCCGCAGTACGAAAATTGCGAATGCAATAACTTTTATCTGCTCCCTCAATCCGGTCATTCAGTGCCTCCCATTGATATGGCAGCACTTTTTCCCGGATCAAGCGTACTTTCTCGCCCCAAAAAGCATCTTTTAATTGTATCTTTTCTTCACAATACATATGCAATCCTCCTCGCATCAGAAATCTACTAACATCATAAAACAACTGCCTGTATAACACAATCTCACGATGTTCATAAAAGTATCAAAAAGTAAGATTTCAACTTGCTTATTTAACGCATCATGTTGTACTATTTTAATAAGGAGTAAGATCAAGGATTTTGTTGAACATGCACTAAAACAATAGGAAGGAATTGCTATGCGATTTTTATGGTTAGGAAAATTTCAATCGGACGCACCAGACTGGACACACCCTGCAAGAGAACTGGGCGAATATGAATTAATGATCGTAGATCATGGAACACTGTATATTGCCGATCACTCCCAAACACACACCGTTCGCAAGGGAGAATATCTGATTATGCCGCCCACCACTTTACAGCACGGTACCAAGCCGTCTTCCTGTGGTTTTCACTGGCTGCATTTCGAAACTTCTGATCCTATTCCCTGCCCACTTACCGGAACCGTCACTAATACGGAATTAATTCTTGCCATGCTAAACACGATGCTGCAACTGGAACAACATCAACATTCCTCTGCAACAACCTATCTACTCCAAGCTCTGTTAGAAGAACTCGGTTACGAAAACAATACCATTACCACACCACCGCATCGTCCTTTGCGCGAGCGTATTGACGAATATCTAAAATATCGCCAAAATACACCACATATGGTTCGTACTTTGGCAGACTATTTTGGATATCATGAAAAATATTTTTCGACCCTGTTTTATAAAGAAAATGGCATTCATCTGAAGCATTATCTAATGGAGCAAACCATGGAAAAAGGAAAAGCTCTTTTGCTAAATACCGATCTTCCCATTCACGAAATAGCTGCCGCCTGCGGCTTTCGCGACGCCCATAACTTTTCTCGAGCTATACGGACAGCGTACCATATGACACCCACAAAACTCCGGCAAACTTTTTCTCAAAAATAATCCCTACCGTATTGCAATTTGTGGTAAAATAGGAATGTACTGCGCTTGTGTGCACGAAAGCGCTGCCAACAGGCAAACCAAAGTATTATCTCAACAGCACTAAATACGTGCACGGAAAAGAGGAATATATGAACAAAATGAAAAAACTTGCTATTGCAACAGGTTGTTTTCTTTTGTTGCTGGTGTGCTCTCTCTATTGCAGCACAAACAAGGCCTATGCAAAAGAACAAACAGAATTTATCGTTGGATTTGATGCCGAGTTCCCACCATATGGTTACTTGGACGAAAGCGGAGACTACATCGGTTTTGATCTGAGTTTGGCAGAGGAAGTCTGCAAACGAAATGATTGGAAGCTGATCAAGCGCCCTATTTCATGGGATTCCAAAGATTCTGAATTAACTTCAGGTGCGATTTCTTGTATTTGGAATGGTTTTACGATGAATGGACGAGAGAAAAGCTACACTTGGTCAACTCCTTATCTAAACAACTATCAGGTAATCATTGTCCGCAAGGACTCTTCTATTAAAAAGCCTGCCGATCTCAAGGGAAAGGTTTTGGTCGTACAAAGCGATTCTTCTGCACTTGCTGCTTTGACGGGAGACGATGCTACACAAGCTAACCGCCAGATTGCAGATTCTCTCAAAGAGCTGCAGCAGGTCGGCGACTACAACTCTGCATTTATGAATTTGGAAAGTGGCATGGTTGACGCCATTGCGATGGACTATGGTGTTGCCGTCTATCAAATGTCTGCCAAATCCGATGAATTCCGCATTCTCGATGATTCGCTTTCTGCAGAACAGTATGCCATCGGTTTTAAGAAAGGAAACACCACACTTCGCGATAAAGTACAGACGACATTATTAGAAATGTTATACGATGGCACATTAGAAAATATAGCCAAAGAATGGGGCTTGAGCAAAAGTCTCTGCCTCAGCTTTGACGACAAAACATACATCGATGGCGGTGCAGTGCCAACCATTGATACCAGCAAATTAACAAAGGTGACTCCGGCTCCGGACAAACAGTCACAAACCAAGGGCTCTAAAAATAAAGTCAAGAAATTATCCGCTGCACAGATTGCAAAACAGCTGCGCAAAGGTATGATCTCGACATTATTGATCTTTTTCCTGACAATTTTGTTCTCAATTCCATTGGGACTGCTTGTTTGTCTGATCCGTATGTCACACTGGAAGCTGCTGCAGTATATTGCAAAGATCTACATTTCGATCATGCGTGGTACCCCATTGATGCTGCAGCTATTGGTTGTATTCTTTGCACCGTACTATGCGTTCCACATACATACACCGTATTCGTACCGCTTCTTGCTGTGATCATCGGATTTTCCTTGAACTACGCCGCATATTTTGCTGAGATCTACCGTGCCGGATTCCAAGGTATCCCGATCGGTCAGCGTGAAGCTGCCACTGTCATGGGTTACAATCGTCTGCAGACATTCGGATACATTCTGTTCCCACAGATGGTCAAACGCGTACTGCCTCCGGTCACGAACGAAATCATTACCTTGGTCAAAGATACTTCATTGGCGTTTGCACTGGCATATACAGAAATGTTTACCTTGGCAAAACAGATCGCAGCTTCTCAAACCTCACTGCTGCCGCTGTTTATCGCCGGCGTATTTTATTACGTCTTTAACTTCGTAGTAGCATACGTCATGGAAACACTGGAAAATAAATTGAATTACTATCATTAAGAAAGGAAACTAAGCTTTATGAATATATTAGACATGAAACATATCAAAAAAAGCTTTGACGGTAAGATCGTATTGCAGGATATCGATCTGCAGATCTCTCCCGGCGAAGTTGTTTCAATCCTTGGCCCGTCCGGTTCCGGTAAATCTACACTGCTTCGCTGTGCGACATTTCTGGAAACGATTGACAGCGGCGAGATCGCATACAACGGGAAAAGCGTGGTAACGACAGAAGGCGATCATGCCATTTATCCAAAACGCAGTGACATTTTGGAAGCACAATCCAATTTTGGATTGGTCTTTCAGAATTTCAACCTGTTTCCACATTTTTCAGTATTAAAAAACGTCTATCATGCACCACTTAAGGTTCAGAAAAGGACCGATAAGGATGAAGTGATTTCTGAGGCATATGACCTGTTGACAAAAGTTGGTTTGTCAGACAAATCAGACGCTTATCCCTGCGAACTGTCCGGCGGACAGCAGCAGCGTGTTGCGATTGCACGTGCTCTCGCATTACATCCAAAGATCATGTATTTTGATGAGCCAACCTCTTCTCTCGATCCGGAGATCACCGCAGAAGTTCTCCGATTATTGAAGCAGCTTGCTTCCGAAAAAATGACAATGGTTATTGTAACGCATGAAATTGACTTTGCCAGAGCGGTCTCAGATCGTGTCATCTTTATGGATGGCGGTCTGGTCGTTGAAAACGGCAAACCGGAAGATGTCATTGACAATCCGAAAAACGAGCGCACGAAAGCATTCCTCAAGAAATTGCATGTATAATGACAACATTTAGGAATGCAGATTGTGTAACAACGTAACAATATAAACGAGCATTTTCCTATCAATTAAAACAAAAAAAGCCCGGCAGAAATCATACCGTGTATCAAACCAAAAAGCGAAACGTTTTTGGCGGTACCGCAAGCATTCCTGTCGGGCTTTCTTTATATTGATAGTATCATACATTAATGAACCTTGTTATCCAACTCACAAGCTCACAAAGTCGCCTATGATATCCATCTAACAATGGCTATTTTACTTTTTTGTCTCGTGACAGATAAAGAATGTATACTGCAAAGGCAATAGCGATCATCATCCATACACCAAAGATTACCGGTGAACTGTCCTTAAATTTATCATAATATCCCTTAAAATAAATGACTAAAACGATCATCGGCAATACATACCGCATATATCTGCGAAGAAATTTTGGAAAATTCATACCTACTCCTGTATTGGTCTCTTCCAAAAATCGTTCAAATCCCCAACCGCTTTTTTTCGTACAAAACAGTACAAATAACAGACTTCCAAGTGGAAGAATATTACTGGATACCACAAAATCTTCAACATCCATGATCGTTGATCCCGGTCCAAATAACTGGACACCAGACCACACATTAAATCCAAGTACAGTTGGCATGGATAATACTGCAATGCCGACTAAATTGACCGTTAACGCTTTCCGACGCTCCCAGCCAAACACATCCATGCTCATGCTGATGATATTTTCAAACACTGCGATCACTGTGGATAATGCCGCAAAGGACATAAATACAAAGAAAAGCATTCCCCACAATGTTCCACTTGGCATATGGTTAAATACATTTGGCAGTGTGATAAACAGCAGTGATAGTCCTGCATCCGGGCGGATTCCAAAAGAAATACACGCCGGGATCACAATAATTCCTGCAACAAATGCGATCAGTGTATCTAACACCAATACATTGATCGCCTCTCCGGTCAGCTTGCGTTCTTTGCCCAAATAACTGCCGAAGATCTCCATCGAACCCATTCCAACACTCAACGTGAAAAACGCCTGCGTCATCGCATCAAAGATGACATTTCCCAATCCACGTTTCTTCACATTTTCGAGGTTCGGGATCAAATAAAAAGAAAGGCCTTTACTGCTTCCTTTTAACATGACTGAATTGACTGCCATAACAGCCATCAATACGATCAATGCTAACATCATTTTCTTTGTAATATTTTCAATACCATTCTGTAAGCCCAGTGCGCACACACCAATACACAAGGCAACTACTAATAACATAAAAAACATCATTTTGCCTGGTGTCTGCATAAAGCTCTGATAATACTGTTCGATTTCTTTGACATTCGCCTGACGTAGTGTCCCCTTGGCACAAACGCCAACATAATAGATCATCCAGCCCGCTACCACTGTATAAAACATCATTAGCAGATAATTACCGCACAGTCCATACCAACGAAACTGATGCCATCTTCCTTTGCCACCGCTCAATTTACGCAATGCTGTTCCAATGCTCGCACCACTGCCGCGACCGATTGCAAACTCGCATACTAAAATTGGAAATCCAAGAGCAAATAAGCAGACCAAGTAGATCAAAATAAAGATTGCTCCTCCATTATTTCCGCATACGTACGGAAACTTCCATACATTTCCCAGTCCCACCGCACATCCTGCAGATACTAATATAAAGCCAAGGCGGGATGCAAAAGTTTCTCTGTTTTTACTCATTTTTTATTCCATTTCTATCGTTTAATATTGTTCACAAACCTGTTATGTCAAGGAGTTCTCACAGTATGTATCTGCAATGAAAAATACATCCCATGGTCCATTATCTGCGAATACTACTACAGCTGAATAAAGCCTAATGACTGTAATAATAATGCAAATAGCAGAATTGGTGCAATCCCTTTGATCATCGCAATATACAGATATTTTCTGCCAAAACGTTCTCCGTTAACAGTTACCTCATCAATGACCGTCTTAGGTTTCACAACCCAACCGATCAAAATGCATGTGAGCAGCGCCACCGTCGGCATAAAGCAATAGTTACTGATATAATCCAATATATCCAGTATCTGTCCTGTCGATCCATTTGGCAGTGGCAGCTCGAAATATAACTTGTTATATCCAAGACAAACAATGACACCACCTATGACTCCATACGTTGCCACAATAGATGTACTCTTATGTCTGGTCCAGTGAAATGCATCCATCAAACTGGAAACGATCGCTTCCATAACAGATACCGAAGAAGTTACTGCCGCAAAAATAACCATCAGGAAGAACAGCACTCCGACAACCGTTCCGGCTTTGCCCATTGCCTGGAATACCTTTGGCAAAGAATCAAACATCAGACCGGGTCCGGCGCTCATTCCTTCTGTCCCCATAAATACAAATACAGCAGGCACGATCATAAGTCCGGCAAGCATCGCTACCAAAGTATCAAAAATTTCGATCTGATTGATCGATTTCATCAAATTGACGTCTTTCTTAACATACGAGCCGTATGCAACCATGATTCCCATCGCCACGCTGATCGAGAAGAAAAGCTGTCCCATCGCATCCATCAGAATAACAAAAAATT
The DNA here is from genome assembly GCF_003478335.1 of Clostridium sp. AM49-4BH. GTDB lineage: Bacteria > Bacillota > Clostridia > Lachnospirales > Lachnospiraceae > Butyribacter. The sequence continues at coordinate 17,749 of NZ_QUFB01000042.1, read as the reverse complement.
CTTTGCCGGTCATTCCCTTAAAATTAGGAATTAAATATACTTTCAATCCCTGCAGACCGGTTCTGGTAACACCACTCGCATCTGTATGTGTGATCGTCAGCGAATACAATCCAATGCCGATAATCAAAAATAATAAAATTGGCATCAGGATCTTACTGTATTTTTCAATTCCCTTATTCACGCCATTAAACACAACGAACGCTGTCATTATAAAGAAAATAAACATCCAGATGATCGGTTGATATTGTCCTTGAATAAATCCCGCAAAATAATCGTCGCCCGCTGCCGCTGATCCTGCACCGGTGACAAAGGTTGCGAAATATTTTACAACCCATCCACCGATCACGCAATAATATGGCAAGATGATAATTGGTACAAGACATGCCAAAACACCAAGACCTTTCCACTTAGGCTGAATCGCTGCATAAGCAGTAAGGGGACTCCGTCCCGTTTTACGCCCAATGGCGATCTCTGTTGTCAATAACGTAAAACCAAATGTCACTGCTAAGATCAAGTAGCATAAAATAAACACACCTCCATGATCCTTTGCCGCTAAATAAGGAAACCTCCATATGTTTCCTAACCCCACAGCACTTCCTGCAGCAGCCATAACAAAGCCGATCGTGCCGGTAAAATTTGCTCTTTTTTTGTTCATTTTTTCATCCTTTCCTTGTTCCATTTCGCCCTATACTATTATGTGGGCACATCATTCTATTCTAAAGGTTTACGTTCTACGTGTCAACAACCCACGCACCAGTTCTGCATCAGCATCGCTGATCTGTGTATGACCAAAGCCTGCTTGCTCCAAGATCTGCAGCATACGATCTCGCTCCTCTCCGGATATCACTAATAATCGCTGCTTACGAAGCCATGCAATCTGTGTTTCATAATTTGTTTGTTTCTGAAATGCCGGATATTTGTGCCCTATTTTACGGACATATCTTTGATAATCTGCAATCAGCCTGTCATTCGTATCCGCACGGTGATATGCAATACTGCACCGAAGTATGCGAATCATCTGGCGGACAGCAAGCGCGATCACAAAAATAAGCAGCAACAATGCAAGCACCCCAAGGGAAACTTTACCGGTTCTTTTTACCGCCTCTACTGCATCTGCTGTTCCTGTCGCACCGGTACCACCGGTATTACTCTGCGCAGTTCCATTGCTCCGGTTACGAAAAAGACGCATAAACGCATTCCAAAGACTGACATCCGCCTCTTCCTGATCCGATGCCGGCGTAATATCCACTACATACCAGCCTTTGTGCTGATCGTAAATTTCAACCCAAGCATGTGCATTTGCATCCGTGACATCTACCTGCACAACTCCGGTATCTGTAAGTTCGCGGTAACCCTGATAGTAATCAGATACCTTCTGATCGGTAAGGATCTTACCGTTCTCACCGATATCTTCCGGATCGATCGCATAGCCTTCCACATAACGAGCCGGAATACCACAGTTACGCAAAAGCAACGTCGCTGCACTGGCAAAATGCGCACAGTATCCTCTACAATTCTTTTTCAAAAAATACGAAACGAAGTCTTGACCATAAGGCGTTATACCCGGCTGATACGTATACGGTATATTATTCTGATAATACGCTGCCAGCTTCTGCACGATCTCAGCAACAGTTCCCGTCAAATCCGCTTCCTTGCAAAACTCATCCAAAACAGCCTTGCTTGAATCCGGCACCGTAAGCCAATTCGATATCGATTCTGTCTGAAGTTTACAATCCCGATCCAAACCGGAATACGTATAATAATCATATATCTGGCTGCGACCGGGCGATGTTACCAGATCCGACTGAAGACTGTAATACGGCATATACAATCCCGGATCTGCTGCCACATTATCAACTTTGACGATTCCATGTGCACTGCCGGTTATATTTTTCTCAAACGCAGTCTTGGCACGCTGCTCCGTCCGCATATAAATTGCTTTAGCAGATTCCCAGCGATTCATGCCATATAAATAATCCTGTCCAATAAAACGGCGCAAATAAAATCGGTTTTCATTTTGCGGTACAAATGTGACCCGAAGATCTGTGTCATAATCCAGTCGCACTGCACTGACGCCGCCTAACTTACCACTGGTCAGACCGCCGGTATTATCATAAAAATTAAATAATCCGGCAATTCCGAGCACTGCGACATTCTGCATCGCATCTTTTGTGCTCTGTTTCCATGCGGAATCGGGATGTCTGTCGTGATAATCCTTCGATGGAACAAGCAAAGAAAACAGCACTGCACCAATCGCAACAACTGCGAGCAGACACGCCCCCGCCTGCAATTTCACTCGATAGGCAGACTGATAAACGATACGTTCCTCATCCTGTTTGTATCGGACATTGTCTGCTGTCTGCTTATAATCGCCATTTTTAGCAATCGCCGCCGTCACGACAACACCCACAAAAAATTGCACAACATAAAACATATCCGGTTCCAAATGCACATACAATGGCAGGAACAGAAAGCCAAAAACAACCAGCATCAGGAAACGGTATCTCATTTTACGGGAAACGAATATATTTACCACAACACTTGCTGCCACAGCAATATAACTCATTGCTATAGTCACTGCCAAATTGGCATCGGCGATCTTTTCGCCGTAACTACGTGTCGCATTAGACTGAAAATACTCTGAAACGCTTTCCATCAGGTCATTCATGACACTATAGAATCCGCTGCTCACATAGCTTTGCATCCCAAAACCAACGGCGAATACAACGACCAATAATAATATATATCCGACATTTTCCCACCATTTACGGTAATACAAAAATGCCACATAAAGTGATGCCACAAGGGTCACAAGTTCTACGATCCAAGTCTGATAATCGCTGTCGATCGCTGACAACACGATTCCCATTCCACCCGCTGTAATACAAAATACCAGCAGCGCATTGACAAGCAGCATACCTATACGTGATTCCGTCTGTTGATCTAATGATTTCGTAACTAACTCAATGCCTTCCCACTTGTCCAAGCAGTCATCATCATAGTCAATCCGAAATGTTTTTCGTAATCGATCCAGAATCGTCTGCCGTCCATTACCCATGAGAGATCACCTCCCCGCGCACACCATCTTCGTATAAGCCGATCACTGCATATGCCTGCAACTGCGGACGCAAGCTTTGCACCATTTTAGCCAGCTCGATATTGTCCGTCACCACAGCTCTCCGCAGCAAATAAATAACTGCGTATCAATCTCTTCTCTCTTTTGGATCAAAACTTCGATAAAATCATATTCTAATGCATCCCACACGAGCAGACGAACCGGTGTATATTCTTTTAAGAACAACTTACTTAAACCGTAAGCAAGCCCCAAAACCTCTTCTACTGTGTCCCTTTGTCCGGACAGATCAAGCACCAATACCACTTGGCTCTGTGCTACGCTTGTCCGCTCTTTGACCATAAGTGTTTCTTTCTTAGCGGAAAGTTTCCAGTGAATGTCCTTGATTCGGTCTCCCGGTCGATACTCCCTGACATCCGTTATTTCAGCAAAGTCATTTCCCTTTGCCTGACTTTCTTCCAATTCACTCATTCCCATCTGGAAACCGCTTTTCTGTTCTGATGCCTCTCCTGTCTCCTGCGGCATTACCGCGATCGCCGCCTCCTCAGAAACTTCCTGCTTCACCGATACAAAACCGAGCAGATCCTTGATGGCGAGCGTATGGATACAAAGCTGCAGATTGCCACTATATTTGCATCTAAACGGTAACTCCATGGCTTCTTCCCCACGCAGGCGTACCGGTAAACACAATCGGATCGGATCCTCTGTGTGATACAAAGTATTGCCAAGCGTTCCCTGCAATTCGCATTGTAAACTAACCCACGGAAACGCATTACTCAGTTTACACATAAAACGGCTCTCTTCACCTGCTATGACTTTCGGCTGCAGGGCAGATATGCGCACTGTAAGATATGGGGTCATTTTCCAGTTCAACCATATGGATACGACCGGCAGCAAAACAAGCAGCCATACTAACGATGCGACAACATAACTCTTAAAAAAGAAATAGAGAACGACCATAACGACAAACAGCAGAACATAACCCGCTATACGTAACGGATATAGTTTCCAATGTCGCTTTGATCCTTCTCTATTCATCCCATTCATCCTCCATGCGCCGAATTGCTTTATCACATCCGTGGTGCCTTCACCGTCTGCACAAGCTGTTCCATTGCCTGATCTACCGTAATACGCTCCGCACGTGTTCTGGCGCTCAGGCGCACACGATGCCCTAACACATCGCGCAATACCTTTTGTACATCTGCGGCAGTCACGAAATCACGCCCGGCAATCATTGCCATCGCACGTGAGATACGAAGCAATGCGATCGTTGCACGCGGACTTGCTCCCATCTCAAACAGATCATTATGTCTAGTCTCCTCCACCAAATTAACAATATAATCATAAATACTGTCATGCACAAAGATCGTTTCCGATGTGCTGCGAAGCGCACACAACTCTTCTGCCGACAATACCGGCTGAACTTTGGATAACAGATCGGCTGATTCGCCCTTCAATATCGCCACAGCATCCTGATGTTCCGGATACCCCATAGATACACAGATCATAAAACGATCCAGCTGAGATTCCGGCAGCATCTGCGTTCCTGATGATCCCAGTGGATTTTCTGTTGCGATGACCACAAAGGGATTCGGCAACGGCCTGGTTACACCGTCTACCGTTGCATGATTCTCCTCCATAACCTCAAGCAAAGCAGACTGTGTTTTGGGAGAGGTTCGATTGATCTCATCTGCCAAAAACAGATTACAAAACACGGCACCGGGGCGGTATACAAACTGCCGGCTCCCCGCGTCATACATCGAAAATCCCAGAATATCACTTGGCAAAACGTCCGGTGTAAACTGCACACGCTTATAGTTCATGGACAGTGCTTTTGCAAACGTTGTCGCAAGCGTTGTCTTGCCAACGCCCGGAATATCTTCCATCAATATATGGCCGCCACTGATGATTGCTGCAAGAACCCGCTCTACCACGTTTTCTTTACCTCGGATCACCTGATTGACTTCCCGCTGTATCCGTTCCAGCTTATCCTGTATCTGCTTTTGATCCACGCGTTCCCCTCCTTTATCCTGTACACAATTCTGTTATACGCTATTTGTCAGCCTTTTATCTGTCCTTTCAGATAATCAATTGCTGTTTGCCAGCCTTTTATCTGTCCTTTCAGATAGTCAATTGCTGTTTGCCAGCCTTTTATCTGTCCTTTCAGATAGTTAATTGCTATTTGTCAGCCTTTTATCTGTCCTTTCAGATAATCAATTGCCTTTTGCATCTGATTATCCGGTTTAAGCTTCCCATTTTTATCCTTCTGCCCCACCGTCGACTTATCCAATTCCACTTTAATATCCGGCTCAAGTCCGGTTCCATGAATATTGCGGCCACTCGGCGTATAATATTTCGACGTTGTCATTTTCAACGCCGATCCATCCTGCAAGTCAAAGATCGTCTGTACAATCCCTTTACCAAACGTCTTGGTCCCGATCAATTTTGCTTTCTTTTTATCCTGCAACGCCCCGGAAAACACTTCCGATGCACTTGCCGAATTGCCATTGACTAACACAGCCATCGGCACAGAAACATGTTTCACATCTTCCGCATAGAATTTCTCTGAAACACCTTGTTTATCTTTGGTATAAACCACCATCCCCTTAGACATAACACGGTCTAGCATCGAAACTGCGGATTTGAGCAATCCTCCACCATTATCACGCAGATCTAAAATAAGTGCCTCCATTTTTTCCTTTTCTAAGGCATTAACTGCTGTTGAAAACTGATTTGGCGTCACTTCTTCAAATCCCGTGATCTGAATATAACCAATCTTGTCATTTAACATAGTATAGGAAACCGTATCTTCCTGAATTTTCGCTCTTTTCACCGAAAACGTCAGGTAATCATTCTCTCTGGAACGAACGATCGTCAGCTTGACTTTAGATCCCTCTTCACCCTTGATCTGCGCTAACACCGCCGAAAGATCCTTGCCGGAAACCCGCTCGTCATTGATCGCATAAATAATATCTCCCGCTTTCAATCCCGCTTTTTCTGCCGGACTGTTTTTCATCGGCTTAACAATCGTTATCGCACCTGTGTCCGTATTTTGGGTCACATATGCGCCAATCCCATAGAATGTACCACTAGTCTTCTCCATGATCTCCGCATATTCTTCTGCCGTATAGTATTCTGCATAATCATCTCCCAGTCCATTCACGATTCCTTTGTATATAGAATTTTCCATCTTATCTTTATTGATGTCATCCAAATAGTACGCATCAATATATTTCTCAATCGTGGAAGCCTTTTGTTTAACTTCCCGCTTCATCGTACTATCTTGATCTGTGCGATTCCAAGCTGCACCGAGGTCGATGTAACCACTGAATTGACCTACGGTCAACGCAACCACCAGCATCATCGATGTGGTAAGCATTCCGCACAAAAAACCTTTCAAAAATCGCTTCATTCTGTCTCCATTTCTTTTACTATCTTGATACATAATTTAATGGGTTCACATAGGATCCATGCGCATATACCGCAAAGTGCAAGTGCGGTCCGGTAGAGATTCCTGTAGAGCCGGACAATGCAATCGTCTGTCCTCTGGTGACTTTCTCTCCCGCAGATACCCTTAGGGAAGAGTTATGCATATAGTATGTATAAACGCCATCTCCATGATAAATTGCCACAAAATTACCCGCTGAAGCGGAATAGGTTGCTGTCACAACGGTTCCTGCCTTCGCTGCACGCACAATTGTTCCGGTCGGCGTCGCAATATCAATTCCTTTGTGTACGTGCTCGCTCCGGCTGTCGGCGCCGTTCTCGGTCCAAAACCGCAGCTGATCCGTCCTGCCGTTGCTAACGGCCAAATAAATCCTGATGTGCTCACCGCATTACTAGACGGTGTTTGACTTGTGGTCGTATCAGTGCCGTTAGGACTATTGCCAGAAGGCGATGATTTTTGTGCCGCTTCTTCTGCCGCAATTTCCCGGCGTTTTTGTGCCAACAAATTCTCCACCTGATTTTCCTGCGCCGCAATCTTCACATCATACGTGCTGATAGAAGATTCCGAATCCGCAATCAGATTGTTGTATTTTGTCAACTGCCCTTTCTTTTTACTGATCAATTGTTTCACGGATTGTTTTTCAAAAGAAAGCGTCTCTTTCGTTGCTACTAACTCATCTTTCTTTGCCTGCTTATTTTTCTTCGTCTTGGTAAGTTTTTGCTTGGTAGACTCATACTCTCCATACATCTTCTGATCATATTCGCTGATCTTACTGATATATTCGAGATGATTGTACATTTCAGACAAACTGCTGGATCCGGCTAACAACTCCAAATACCCGGAAGTACCGTCCTCATACATATATTTTATGCGCTCTTTCATCGTCTCATACTGACTAGACATCTTTGCAGTTACCTGCGCCTCCTGAAGCAGTAATTCATCGATGGTAGACTGCACTAACTGAATCTGTTCTTCGTTAGACTTTACCTTATCCGTCAACGTGTCCATCTTTTTGTCCAACGTTGTAATATACTGTAAAATATTGTCCTTCTTGCTCTCACTGCTCGAAAGCGTTTTCTTTAACTCCGTCCGCTCCTTTTCAAGCTGCTCTCGTTTCTTGTTGGCTGCATCGATCTGCCCCTGCGTTGTTTCCGACTGTGTTGCCGCCTGCACTACCCGTGTCAGTGCAGAACTCGGATTGTCCAAAAATACTCCGCTTCCAATGCAGACCGCTCCTGTAAGCCACAGGCCAACCCCTGCTGCGATCCATTTATTTCGCTTTCTCATCTGCAATCACCCCGCCTTTCTGCTTTCACTACTCGTGTACATGTTTTTTGCCAAACACACATCAGCTGATATTACCCAATTTTCTCTACCCATATAAATGTTTTCTGACTGACACCAACCTACTGCCATTATCCGATTCACATTACTTATGCAAATGTTTTCTGACTGACACCAACCTGCTGCCATTATCCGGTTTACATTACTCATGCAAATGTTTTCTGACTGACAAGGCACTTCCGATAAAACCAATTCCTACTCCAACTAAGAGCGACATCGGTATCAAGGTTGCAAACTCTTTCGATGGAGCCACAAAGGTTAGCCATTGTGACAATGCCGAAAAATGTTCTAATACAAATTGGATCACTCTCTCGTACAATACCCACAATACTATGATCGGAATGATCGCTCCAATCAAACCAATAACCAATCCCTCGACCAAAAATGGTGCACGAATAAAGCCATCGGTTGCACCGATCATTTTGATGATCGAAATCTCATCCTTGCGCACGCGGATACCTGTCGCGACCGCATTATTGATCAGGAATACTGAGACAAGCAACAGCAATCCTATGATCGTTGCCGATACATAGGCAACAAGCATATTAGCACTGCTCAGGCTCTTTGCCACAGTGCTCGATCCGTTTACCTTACGGATCCCCTTCATTTCCTTGATCTCCTTAGACACTTTCGCCTGCTTTGATACTCTTGTCAGAGTGATCTCAAACGACGCTGAATCCTGCAGCGGATTTTCATCACCAAAGGTATCCTCCAAATTTTCTTTTCCCTGATACATTTCTTTTTGAAACTTTTTCCATGCTTCTGTCGGAGAAATATAATCCACCGTCTCCACACCATCTAACTTACGGATCTGCTCTCCCAGCGAATCAATTTCTTCCGGTTCGATTCCGCTGTCAAAAAACACCGTCAAACCGACATTACTCTCCACATTGTACATCATGTGCTGGAAATTGCTAAGCAGCGCATAGAACAACCCCAGCAAAAACAGACAGATTGCAATCGTTCCAATCGCTACTAAGGAGAAGATTTTATTTTGTACAATATTTTTGAAACCTTGTTTGATACCGTATCCTAGTGTTTTCATTGCACATATCCTCCCTGTATCTGATCGCTGATAATAACGCCCTCGTGAAGAGTGACAACACGCTTTTGCATTTGATTCACGATCTCATTATTGTGGGTAACAACCATAACCGTCGTACCAAGCCGGTTCATATCTTCCAACAGTGCCATAATATCCCATGAATTTTGTGGATCCAGATTTCCTGTTGGCTCATCTGCCAGCAATACCGACGGACGGTTTACCATTGCACGCGCGATTGCAACTCTCTGCTGCTCACCACCGGACAATTCTCTCGGATAGACGTCCGCACGATCCTGCAGACCTACCAATTGCAGCATACCACGCACATTTTTTTCGATACGGTCCTTATCCACGCCGATCACCTGTTGCGCCAATGCCACATTTTCAAACACGTTACGATCATCCAGCAAACGAAACTCTTGAAATACTACACCTAATTTACGGCGATAATATGGCATTCTTTTGCGTTTCATCTCTGTGAGGCTATTGCCCCCCACCTGTATTTCACCAGCCTGTAGAGGGATCTCTCCGAGCAATGATTTGATCAAAGTAGACTTTCCAGAGCCACTGCTTCCTACTACAAATACAAACTCACCTTTTTCCACTTTCAGGTTACAGTTTTTCAATGCCTCTGTTCCTGTATTATAAACAACATCCACCCCCGATAAACAGATCAGCGGTCCTGTCCATTCCTCTTTCCTCTTTGCTCTTTTTCTCACTATGATACCTCTTTTCTGCGTACATTTGAACGCATGCTTTCTGCTAATGTTTTCTACGTGCTTTATCTAATGCTTTTGCCCATAATTGCTTTCTCAAACTTCCCGTACCTCAAATCCCCCCACAGCCACCTATTGCTATTATGTCAAAGAATACTAAGTATTTTGCAACCACAATATAGCGATTTCTGCCATCTGAGAACTATAGTAATTGCCTTGCCGCATTTTCGTTTTTAGTGATTTCTAGATTTTGTTGTCTCTGATGATTGATTTACATGCCCTTCGGAGAACTCGACGTCCCGGAAGCAAGGTAATCATCATTTTTGAAAGGGACTTTGCGCTCGTCGTTACTTATGTCTCGTATTTCAGAGACATTAAGTAACGTGACGTAGTGCATCGTAGCGAAAGCGTCCCGTCCAAAAATGGATGATACCTTGCTAAACCGGGACATCTCAGACACTCCTTCAGGCATGTATGCATCAGAGACTTAACAAAATAAGAAATCACCTAAAAACGTTGCGTTCTGCGGCAATTATCTTAGTTCGCAGCCGGCAGAACAAGTTAGTTTGCCGGCTGCAAAATATCATATTTTTTACTGACATAATAAGCAATAGGTGGTTTTGTCAATAACTTCCAGTATGGGAAGTTTGAGTTACTTTATAAAAGCAATATCAGTATACAACATTTTGTCGTATTGCGCTACAAAAAAGATGGATCATTCTCCCTAAGATATAGGTGATATTCGTTACTTTCTCTGCCCTACTTCCCGTCGACGGTATCACTGCGTATAAAGATACTGTCATAGCCGCTTCCATAACGAATGCGATATGTTTTCTCATACTTCTTTTCAGATAAATTTTTTATCCCCTTTTGTGTCTGCGAGCTTTGTGCTGCAGGCATTGCACTTTTTCTAAAAAAACTCTCGTATCCTCTCATTTTCGTATATGCGAAACAGACTCTAATAAAATACCACCCCATAAGTATGTCATATGGATGGTATTTGGGATTATTTTTTGATATTGATTGGATGGGTGTACGAGTATGACTGTAACTTTATGTTTTAGGTCGAAAAAAGTGGGAAGACTAAGCTTCCCACTCGTTAATATTCATCTCCGGCTCAAAGCCATAAGGCTAATGAGACCTATCTGTAATCAGAATATAACAATTAATTGGTCGTGTCAGACATTACTGTAATTTTGTGTTCGCTTTGCCAATAATGGTGACATTGTCATCGCACCATAACTCCTCTAATACCTTGTTGTTACTTACATTCAAGCTTCTCAGTTGGTTACTATTGCACTGCAACTCTGTTAGGGCCGTATTATTGCTTACATCCAAACTGCTCAACTGGTTATCACTGCAATCCAAATAGTCCAGTACCGCGTTATGGCTTACGTCCAAACTTCTCAACTGGTTACCATTGCAAAGTAAACTTTTCAGTACCGTGTTACGACTTATATTCAAACCACTCAACTGGTTATCACTGCATTCCAGAGTTGTTAATGCCGTGTTATGACTTATATCCAAACTTCTCAGCCGATTTCCTTCGCAATACAAATCTGTTAATGCCGTATTTCGGCTCACATCCAAACTACTAAGCTGATTACTACCACTATATAAGTATTTCAACACAATATTTCGGCTCACATCCAAACCACTTAACTTGTTATCACTGCAATGCAAATCTATTAATGCCGTGTTACGGCTTACATCTAGACTACTTAACTGGTTATCTTCGCAATACAAATCTGTCAATGCCGTGTTACGACTTACATCCAAACTACTCAACTGGTTACCACTGCAAAACAAATATTTCAATGCCTTATTTCCACTTACATCCAGACTACTCAATTTGCTAGCACCGCAATTAATCTCCATTAATGCTGTCAGTCCCGTAAAATTTAATTTTCCTTGCAGATTTTTTTCATTCCATTTTATCCATACAAGTCTACCATTTTCCCACAAATACTGCCAATCATCCAAATCTTCACTCACTGTAGCACCCTTTTTTCTCTGCTCCTGAATAATTCTTTTTATGACTGACACATCATTTTTATTTTTAGCCGAACTTGTTGGCTTCGTCACAGTTGGTTTCTTCGTTGTGTTGGTTTTCTTGGCACTTTTCACGGTTACCGTGCAGGTATACTTTTTCTTTCCTGCTTTCACCTGTACCTTTGCCTTACCTGATTTCACTGCCACGATCTTGACACTGTTTTTCTTCTTGTTTTTCTTCTTGTTTTTCAGCTTGATACATTTCTTACCGGAAATGACTTTCCATGTCGTTTTCTTTTTGTTATTTTTGAGAGTGATCGTCTTACTCTTTCCTACTTTGAGTGTGACTTTTTTGCTACTCAATTTCGCTGCTTTTGCCGCTTGCGTGTGCTGTACAGGCATTCCCGTCAACACCAGCGTTGCTGCAAGCAGCCCCACTAAATATTTTCTTCTTGTTTTCATATGTATTTCCTCCTTCATTTTATGGGTAGTGTCCTTACTAGCCCTTTATTTCTTAATTTTTACCTTCTTATTCCCCTTTTTCTTCAAGAACTTTTTATATGCCCTATATTGCTTCCTAGGCACCTTAACAACCAAGTTCTTTGCCGTTCCCTTGAACGCATTTTTGCCAATCGTGCCACTCTTTAACTTCGTTGACTTGATCGTGATCTTCTTCAACTTCTTGCATCCGGCAAAAGCATTTTTACCGATGGTTGTGATATTCTTTCCGATAGTCAATGTTTTCAACTTTTTATTGTTTGCAAATGCTTTGAACCCGATAGCAACGACTTTATAGGTCACACTGCCAATCTTCACCTGCGCTGGCACCGTCACGCTTGCGGCTGTTTTCTTAAGATTTTGCACATAGGTTACTGTCGGCTGTTTTGGATTCGCAGAAACAACCTGATAAGAAGCATTTTTGTTCTTTAACTTGGTTCCTGCTGCTGTTGGTTTGGCAGTTGCTTTCGGCGTAGCAGTAGGGTGCAGATAAATAGCTGTATCCAAAGGTTTTATTCCTGCAGGACGTTGACTTGGCTTGTTATCCGGTGCCGCACTTGGTGCAACATCTGGTGTCTGTGTCGGCTGCGGTCGAAAACCTGTTACCTGCACACTGTCGTCACAACGCAATGTCCGCATCTTTTTGTTCTTGCTAAGATCCAGGCTGCTAATTTTCGTATCATCACAATACAAAACTTCGAGCAGTGTATTCTTACTGACATCCAAATTACTGATATCAGTTTTAGAACAATACAATTCCTTTAATTTCAAATTACTGCTCACATCCAAACCGGTAAGCGAGTTATCCAAACATGACAAGATTTCCAAAGCGGCATTGTGGCTGACATCCAAACTTTGAATCTTTGTATAATAGCAAATCAGACTTTCCAACGCTGCATTCTGACTGAGATCCAAACTGGTAAGTCCTGTGTTATTGCAACGCAAAGTTTTCAATGCCTTATTTTTGCTTACATCCAATTTATAAATGTATGTGCTTCGCAGCTCAGATTTTCCAATGCCGGATTATTTTCCACATGCAATTCTTTAAGATTGGCATAACCACACTGCAGATCCTTAAGCAATACATTATTGCTGAGATCCAAAGCGGTGATACTGGTATTAAAACATTCCAAAGTTTCCAATGCTGTATTACCACTTACATCCAGCGCCGTTATACTATTACCGGAACAATTTAACTGCTTTAATGCCGATAATCCTGCAAATGATATAGCACCAGTCATCCCTCTGCCACCAGTATATATGTTGTCCTCATCGCTCCAGTTAATTCCCACCAGTCTTCCATTTTCCCATGTATACTGCTTACTATCATTCAGATTCTCACTGATCGTTGTATTCTTGCCGCTCTGCGTTGCAATAATTTTTTGGAGAACCGCAACATCCTGTTCATTTTTTTCTACCGACAGAGTTGTAATACTGTTGCTGGCTGATGCCATTTGTGCAATTCCGTTGCCTGGCATCGCCATTAGCAAGGATAATGCAAGTACACATACCAGTTTTCTACATTCTTTCTTGCTCATCTCTTTACCTCCTTTTTCCAGCGTTGTTTTCATGTAAGGATGCAATAATTTTTCTATATCGTAAAAATATATCACATGGCATGCACAATTTTTTTCCAAAATTTACGACAAGAATTTTTCATACGCACTTAAAATATACCGAAAAAACATAACAAAAATGATTTACTGCCATTTCTTTACTTATCCTTTTGTGCATCATTCATAAATTTCTGTTCAAAACTTTGGTGACTTTTTTTGTGATTTTTAAGAAATGTAAAAAAAGAGTCAATCAAATCCAAGCATTATACCCTCCCCCAAAAGTTAGACCTAGAAGTCTAACAATTGGATGTAGGTACACCTTGATGATTGACCCTTTTTATTTTAGAACAAGGTGATATTTATCGTGATACCCCAACCTTGCCATGAGTGCTTCCTGTAAGACCTTTGATACATTAATATTCAAAATTTTCCATATACTTCATATATTTCACGACCATCAGCGCAATCTTGAAAGTAATCGCATCGTCAAATACACGCAGATCAAGTCCGGTGCTCTTCTGCAGCTTATCCAAACGATACACTAACGTATTACGATGAATATACAACTGTCTGGAAGTCTCTGATACATTCAAGCTGTTCTCAAAGAATTTATTGATCGTAGCAATGGTCTCCTCGTCAAAATCGTCTGGCGATTTGTCACCAAATATTTCTTTGATAAACATTTTGCAAAGCGGCATTGGAAGCTGATAGATCAAACGGCCAATACCTAAGCTGCTATACGCAATAACATTGCGGTCGCTGTAAAAAATCTTTCCAACGTCTAACGCCATTTTAGCTTCTTTATAAGAACGCGACACATCCTTGATCTCATTTACCATCGTACCATAGGATACGTGCACCATTGTCATGGCTTCCGTGTTCAACATATCTAAGATGACTTTTGCAGTTTTCTCCATATCATCATAATCTTCGTTCGGTTTCACTTCCTTCACAACAATGATGTTCTTTTCATCAACCTGCGTGATGAAGTCCTTGGATTTGCTGGAAAATAACCCTTTGACCGTCTCCAATGCGTTGGTGTCCTTCTCATTCTTTGTCTCGATCAAAAATACAACGCGGCGCACAGATGCTTCGATATGTAACTTCTTCGCACGATTGTAAATATCAACCAACAACAGATTATCCAACAATAAGTTCTTGATAAAATTATCTTTATCGTAGCGCTCTTTGTAGGCAACCAGCAAATTTTGAATTTCAAAAGCCGCCAATTTACCAACCATATATACATCGTCGCTGTCGCCCTTGGCTAACACTACATATTCTAATTGGTGATCATCAAAGACCTTGAAAAATTGATATCCCTGAAGTACCTGACTATCTGCAGGCGAATTAACGAACGCCATTACAGCCTCTTCATATTCCTCTACATTATCTATCGTAGTGGCAAGCGCTTTCCCCTCCGTATCCATTACACAAATATCTACGCGCGTAATATTCTTCATTCCTTCGATATTTGTCTGCAACACCTGATTTGCAATCATATTTACCTCCGCTGCTTCTCGAGTAAGTGCTATCTGTCCGCAACAACTTACCCGTTCTTTAGAAAGTTTCCCTTTCTAATATCCCCAATAACATATACCAAATTATAGCATGAAATTTGTAAAAAGTAAATAAAACAGGCATTGTAGATACAATGCCTGTCTTAGATAGTTTATTATGAGAATTTTAACAAATCTTCTAACATAAAGGACTAGTTTGTAATGGTTCTCTCTGTCTCTTTGTCGAATACATGAATCTTAGCAGGATCCAATGCAATCTTGATCGTATCGCCAGGACGAGCTGTTGTACGAGGATTTACACGAACTGTGATATCGAATCCCTCGACAGTGAAGTATAAGAATACTTCTGCACCAAGCATCTCGTATACCTTAACAGTTGCATCAAGTACATTGTCAGCTCCACCGTTAACAAAGATCTCCTCATCTTTGATATCCTCTGGACGAATACCAAGTACGACTTCTTTACCAATGTATCCACCTTCAACAAGTCTGGCAGCTTTCTGCTCAGGAAGCTTAATTGCATAAGAACCAAATGCAAGCTTAACATCTTCGCCTTCCTGAATTGCTACAGCGTCGATGAAGTTCATCTGTGGTGAACCAATGAAACCAGCTACGAACAAGTTACATGGTTTTGTATAAAGATCGATTGGAGTAGCAACCTGCTGCATTACACCATCTTTCATAACAACGATACGAGTACCCAATGTAAGAGCCTCTGTCTGGTCATGTGTTACGTAGATGATCGTAGCTTCCAATCTCTGATGGATCTTAGAAATCTCGATACGCATCTGTACACGAAGTTTTGCATCCAAGTTGGAGAGTGGCTCATCCATCAAGAATACCTTAGGGTTACGAACGATTGCACGACCCATGGCAACACGCTGTCTCTGACCACCGGATAAAGCCTTTGGCTTACGGTCTAACAAATGCTCGATGTCAAGGATTCTTGCTGCATCATGTACTAACTTATCGATCTTCTCCTTAGGAGTCTTTCTTAACTTCAGACCGAATGCCATGTTGTCATATACTGACATATGTGGATACAGAGCGTAGTTCTGGAATACCATTGCGATATCACGATCCTTAGGCTCTACATCATTTACTAAGTTGTTGCCGATCCAAAGCTCACCCTCTGTGATCTCTTCCAAACCAGCGATCATACGAAGTGTAGTAGATTTACCACAACCTGAAGGCCCTACGAAGATGATGAACTCCTTATCTGCGATGTCCAGATTAAAATTCTTTACTGCAACGAATCCGTTTGGATATGTTTTGCAGATGTTTTTCAAAGATAAACTTGCCATTAATATGTCCTCCTGTTTGTCAATTAATTTATCTTGTAAGGGAATAACTCCTCTCACATAACCTGTAAAATATAATACACCAAACAGAATTTTTTGACCATGGCACGAATTGCCAAAGAAAGTTTTCGCTTTTTGTGCAAAGTGTATAGAATGAGATTTTTTCATTGCTTTTGCTAAAAAATCTACGGCTTTTTTGTTGTTTTTCTGTGCAATTTGAACAGTTTTTTGCCATCTGCTGACATGCCGAGAGCTGTCGAATCAAATCCTTCACCCAAAACTTCTCTCGCTTCCGTGATTATGACAAATGCTGACGTGTCATGTTTTCGCACCGCCTGCAGAAGCTGTCCCGTCTGTCTTTTGCCTATGACACACAGCAACACAGGGCGCTCCTGTCCGCTATACACTCCCTTTGCTTTGATCTGTGTCACTCCGCGATTTAACGATGTCATGATCTCCTCCGCTATATCCTGCCATTTCTTTGAAATAACTAAGATCTGTTTGCTTTGCGTCATGCCGGACAGGATCGCGTCCATTACCTTCGAAGAAACAAAAACGGCAGCTGTTGCATAAATCGCCTTATCGACACCAAAATAAAATGCTCCGGCAACAATGATCACTGAATCAATGACAAACAACGCGTTTGCCACAGAGATATGCGGATAATACGTGCAGATCAGGCTCCCCAGCAGATCTGTTCCACCGGTAGAATATCCTGTTGCAAATACCAGACCAATACCGGCGCCGGTCAGTACACCACCAACAATAGCAGCCATCACAAAATCTCCCTCTGCCACCGGCTGCTCCGGTATCGCATACAACATTGCCGAAAATATGAGGTTGGCAATGAATGATTTCATGATAAATCGATGCCCTTTTTCAAAAATTCCCCATACAAAAACCGGAACATTTAACAACAGATTTATGCTCCAAACAGCCATCGGAATTCCGGCATATTCATACAGCATATGCGACAGCAGGATAGCAAGCCCTGAAAAGCCCCCCGGCACCATCCCCATTGGACTGTATACCATATTGACCGCCAATGCCATCATACCTGTTCCAATGACAAATGCCGGTAATTCCCTCCACCAAAATCGTTTTCCAAACATACTTGCGTCTCATCCCCTCGATCATCCAATCCAATTCAATCGGGTAGGAGGTAGATAATTATCTTATCTACCGACCTCCCACACCACCGTACGTACCGTTCGGTATACGGCGGTTCTTTAGTTTTCACATATTTTCAGGTAAAA
>NZ_QUFB01000041.1 GCF_003478335.1 Clostridium sp. AM49-4BH | reverse complement strand
TAGCACAGCGCTGCACCAATACACAGTAAGATCAGACATTTCATTCCTGTTTTCATTCCGTTCCTCCATCCTGAATCATCCCCTCAAGTTCCCCTCAATTAAAAACTGCCCTCTTACTTAAAGACAACGTAAGAACTGTTTGCGGTGCTGTCCGGACTCCACACTCCCTGGGTAGCCTGTTCCTTGCCGGAATTGATATACAGACTGGCACGGTTACAACCATCCTCACGTACTGAATTGGTAATGATACCGTGAACTCCCACCGGGATCTTGACACAGGAACTGCAGTCACGCAGATTAATATGCTTTTTTTCATAGCTATCATAATAACAGCCCTTTACAATCGTGTACGTGGCGGCATATTTTTTCGGATAGCAATACACCTTTGATGTATTCCTTTTTTCTCTCCATCTCGTATAAAATGGATCTTTGTCCAAGCCCTTGACATATGAATACTCCTCATCCGTAACGTTGCCGGCTGCCGACGCGAGCGGACTGGTTGACAGCATGCTGACCGCTGTCATACTCAACACAATACCGTAACTTAACAGTTTTGTTTTATTGAATCTCATATTTTCCTCCATTTCTCATGCAGAAACTTTATATTTTCTGCAGTATCGTGTACTTCCATAGCATATACAGACCTAATATGCTATAATTATCGTGTGTTCTTTTAATCTGCGGTACAGAGGGTCTGTTCTCAAGTACTGCAGATTTCTTGGCGTAATAGCAATACGCCCATGTAGATTTCTAAATCTACTCCCCTGTGTGATGCCGTAACTCTTCTGGCAACATTGGCTCATAACATCTGCCTCGACAAGGCATGTTTGCAAAAATATTTCACATTGCCACTATAGCATCCGCATTATCCGGTTTCAATAACTTGGCGTTGAATTGCGTTTTTTTGGCGTTGAATAGTTTTTTTTAATATTGACTTTTCTATTACAGTGGCTATATTTTAAGAATATAATGAACTTACAACCATGTTCGTATGCTCCACATTATACCCACAGGAAGGACGTTAAAAATGATTCACAGATTATCAGAACTATTGACACAGTATTTTATGAAATATGGACAAGCTACAGACAAAGCAGAAGTATATATATACGGCATTGAATGTTTTATCAGTGAATTTATTGGCAATTTATTATTATTAATTGTAGCGATACTTTGGCACCAGATCTCAGCTATGATCATATGGACGCTCAGCTTTTTCTTGATACGAACACAACTTGGAGGATTCCATTGTAAGACACACTTTAGCTGCCTGTGTCTAAGCACCAGCATTGGCATATTTTCCTTATTGATCAACAGATTTTGGCTGTATCATCCCTCTTTCTGTATCCCCACATATATTGCCTGCCTGTTCATTATCTACCACTTTGCTCCTATCAGGCATCCAAACCATCCTTTATCTGCTAATCAGATCCAACATGCCAGAGCAAAGTGCCTACGTAATTTTTTTGTTCTATCCGTACTCAGTGTAATATTATACCTTTGCCATTTACCTTATTATAGCTCCATCTGCTCTGGCATTATCGGTTCCTGTATTTTAGCACTCATGAGCCTCAAAAAACAGTTTCTTACTAAAACTGATATGTTAATATTATGATTCCCATAATTCACAGTCACAGTCCCAAATTCATCGCCGTCAATTGACTTATGTAAATACATATGCTAATATGTAGTTATTACATATATAAGATATAGTTAAGGAGTACTAATTTATGATAGAAACTATTTGGGAAATAATGGTAAATCTATTAGAGAGTACAATATTTATCCTATTCTTCACACGAATATTTTCCGTACGTCCGATATACACATCTTATCGACACTTTGGAATTTTCGGTGCTATTATTATAGAAACGGCTATTACGTGTTTTTGTAATATAAATAATATGAACTATGGTTTTGTTCAACTATTGTTGTTATTATTTGATTTACTATTACTCCTCGCCTTATTTGATGGCTCACTTGCTAAAAAGGTGTATGTATCCATACTCCCTACGTTGATCAGTTTGATTGCAGATAAGCTTTCCTTTTCATTATGTGATCAACTATTTGCATCGACACTACGCTCATTTGATCTAGGGGGTGATCACCGTTATTGTTCTACTTTCGTGTATTTACTAATATGTGCTTTATTTTGTATATTGTTTGCAAAATTAATGAAAGCAGACTTAATGATGTCCTCTTTTTTATACGCTGCAACATATATAACCAGTATACTTGGCGTGATCTGTTGCAATATATTATTAGATATCCTGATCACTTATGAAAAAAATATCCCACAAAATATATTTTTTCGTCTTCAGGGAATCAGCTTTAGTGTCATGATAATAATCCTGTTTATGATTCTATTGATCTTCCAGATCAGTGCTACTAATAAACGAAATGCAGATCTAGTACAAAAGCAACATCAAGAACAAACTGTATTAGCTGAATTGCAGCATGCCAAAGAAACTGCAGATGGAATACGGGCATGGAAGCATGACTACAAAAATCATCTGTTGACTCTAAAGGGCTCGCCGCCAATCATAAAGATTCACAGATCACACAATACATACAATCCTTGCAGGACAATCTCCCGGATTATCTAAATGATGTAAATACAGGAGTGGCAAGTATTGATGCTATTGTGTCCGGCAAGATACGTTATGCCAGATCACAACATATTGAATTAAAGCATTCCCTATTGGTCAACGATAAAATGCCCTTATCTGATCTGCAATTAACAACGATTTTAGGCAATCTATTAGATAATGCTATTGAAGCATGTATACGACTGCAACATCAGGATCCCGCAGCACAACCATCTATTGTGCTATCCATGAAACCTTTCCGTGCCGCTCTGCAGATCATTGTGCAGAACACATCAACAGGTGAATATTTAACCGATAAAGATCATGCACTGCGAACCAGCAAAGCAGATACAAGTCAGCATGGTTTTGGACTACTCAATGTGCAAAAAACTGTAGAAGCTGCAAATGGGATTATAGACATCACAAAAAATTCCACTTCTTTTTGTGTGACTATTTTAATCCCGGAGAAATAGGAGAACGTATATGAAACCAGAATTAAACATAGCAATGATCGAGGATTCTCCCGCTCACTGCCAACAATTACAAACCACCTTAAACCAATGGGCCAAAGAGCAATTTGTTACATTACATACATCCGTTTTTACAGATTGCGCTTCGTGCACTCTTGATAAGATGCTTTCTTTTGATGTTATTTTTTTAGATATCGAACTGCCGGATGGCTCCGGATTAACACTTGCTCAATCTCTTCGCAATGCTAATTATCTTGGTACGATCATTATATTATCTGCCCACGAGGATTATGCACTGCAGGGATATCGCGTACGTGCCTTGTATTATATTGTCAAACCAGTCACCTTACTAGAGATAACATTCGCATTATCACCGGTGATCACACAGCTTATGGATGACTGTTATACCATTTCCATATCCAAACACGAAACAAAACAGATAAAATACTCTGACATTATAGCCTTTCGCTGTATCAAATCTTCCCATTATATTGCCATTGATACAATAACAGATTTGTATCGACAGCGAGCAACTATCAACACGCTGTGTGATGCTCTTCCTGATTATTTTCTTCAAACCAACCGTTCTACTATTATGAATATCAATCACATACAGAGTATCTCCCAAAAAGATATCACTGGAAGTAATGATCTGATCTATCCTTTATCTATAGAATATGCGGATGATGTAAAAAAACGTTGGATCCGATCTTCGAATCCCTATATTAACTGATCAGTCTCCCGGACGAAACTTTCCATTAACTGTACAATGGGTTTTGTCTGTATATTGTTTCTGCGTAGATCCCTTGAATACCGGAAGATACCGTTTTGGTTTCGCTGTATTGTAAAACAACGGATCGTAGCATTTTCCATTCACGACTGCCCACACATGCGTTCCCGAAAAACGATCACTTGTGTCCTGCGCAATAACAACACGCTTATAGCCAAGTTCCGAAGCCAAAAAAGCAAATCCAACGGACAATGTACGGCAGTCTCCGGTTTGAAAACGGTATAACGCATCTGCAGATTTCGATGTCCAGCCTTTCTTACCATCACATTTTCGTTCGGAGTAATCATAATTTTTCACAACCCACATAAAACATTTGTCCAACTTTTTGGACTGGGACATCGCTTTTTTGCGATGCTGCTTCTGAACACATTCACGAATGATCACACGCGCATGTTCCCTGGCAACCGCTTCCTTACGCTGCTGTTTTGTCAGTTTCTTACCAGATGGCGCATAACAGGTATGCTTATTCCGATAATAAGCAACACTGCCATCCAGATTCATAAAATACTGTGTTCCCTTTTTGCTATAGTCCCTGCTATACATATAGCCATGATCAATATAGTAGTATTTTCCACTAATACGGTAGATCCCGCGTTTCACTGCCAGTAAGCCCCTGGCATCAAAGGAAAATCCTCGCGCCATACCATTTTGCACGAGTTGACCATTCTTTTTAGTAAAGATAATTTTGAATCGCTTAGATCGGCATAAACCAATATCATTTACTTTACCAATACGATAATATTTATTGCCGATACGTACATGCCACCCTGCCACCGTCTGTCCATGACGATCGGTCAAATACCGTTTGCCATCCTCTTCATTTTGCTCAATGCGGTAACGCTCACCATCTTCCGACACAGTCTGTGCCGAAACCTTCGCTGTATTTCTACCACTTAACAGCATCATAATTGCTGCTGCCCCAAACGTGATCTTTATTATTTTTTTCTTGGCTGACATATCTTCCTCCATAGCGTCATTTTTATTGTTGTGTATCCATTTCTTTTACCGTGACAATATCATCCAACTGATAACAAAATCCCGGTGCAGATGCTTTCGCATTTTCTTGATATTCTTTGGTCAGATCTATCTTGTCGGAAGGATTCAACGGATTTACCCCCGTATATTTGCCATAGAACACCTTGATCTGTCCTTTGGCGAATCCATCAATCGCGCGTTTCACAGCCTTCCTGGTCCCGGGCGCTGCAATTACTTCATTCAACTCCAGCATTTGTACCCAATTGTCTGCAAGTCCGCCCCACGCATCATTCTTTTCTTTTTGTACATCCAGTTCACTTTCAATCTTTTTGCCATCCAATACCGCTTGAATCACTGCGGATTCATAAGGCTCCCAATTGACTTTGCAACCGATCAGAGATGTTGTAGGTGCCACGCTGGTCATGCCTTGATTGTAACCGACATGATACACTTCATATTTGTCGGTCTGACTCATCTCCTCACAGGCAACTGCCGGCCCTGTGGTATCTGAGTGCTGCGATATGATCACACAGCCATCTTCTATCAACGACTTTGCAATCTCCTTTTCATACGAATAACTACTCCATGTATTTGCATAGCAGACCGTCATAACTGTCTCGGGAACGACGGAACGTGCCCCCAGCAAAAAAGCCGTATATCCCGATATTACTTCCGCATAAGCATAAGCTCCAACATAACCAATCTTAGCATCTTGCGGTGTAATCTTACCTTCTGAGATCATTTCCTGCAATTTCATGCCAGCCACAATTCCAGCAATATATCTTCCCTGATATACTGCTCCCATGTAGGTATGGTAATTAGAAACAATGGGATTCTGATTCGCATTGTCCCCTGTTGCCTGACAAAACTGTATATCCGGATATTTCTTAGCTACTTCTTTCGTTGTCTTACCATATCCATAACTGGTCGCAAAGATAACATCACATTTTTCTTTTGCCAATTCAACAAGCGGTTCCTCTACTGCATTTTCAGGTACATTAAATTTCTCTACAACCTGCACCTTATCACCAAACTGATTTTCAATGCTTTTTTGTGCCCGAATAAAATTGTACACATAAGGATTACTTTCATCCCCAATATAGACAAAACCAACTTTTATCGATTCCTTTACCTGACTTTTTTGTACAACACAATGCCATACACCCGCTAAGCCAACTACCAAAATACAAGTGATCAATGCTGCCATTTTTTGTTTCTTCATGCTTCTCCCCCCTCGTATCTCTTCGACGGATCGATAATGCCCTCTTCTATCAGCGAGATCATAATTTTAACGATATTGGGATCAAATTGTGTTCCACTTCCCTTGTGAAGTTCTGATAACACATAATCCATATCCATCTTTTGCCGATACACACGATTCGAGGTCATTGCATCAAACGCATCGGCAATCCCAATAATTCTCGCATTTAATGGAATTTCCTCTCCTTTCAGCCCCTTGGCATATCCTTTGCCATCATAACGTTCATGGTGATATCTGGCGCCATCCGCCACATCCTGCACAATTGTGAAATCTTTTAGTATATCACCGCCGATCAACACATGACTCTTCATGATCTCATACTCCTCGTCCGTCAATCGTGACGGCTTATTAAGTACGGCATCCGGTATACCGATCTTTCCAATATCATGCAGCAATGCGATCTTACGCAAAGCTTCACATCGTTCTTTGCTCCAGCCCATCCGCTTTGCAATTAGCACGGAATATTCTGCAACGCGCTCCGAATGCTGGCTTGTATTCTCATCTCTGGCATCGACAGTTTTTGCAATGGCAAGAATCGTCTCATTACCCATCTGCGCCTGTTTTTTGGCTAATTCAATCTCGCGATTCTGTCGCTCGATCACGCGGTTGCTTTGCAGTCTCGTGATCAGCCATGTAAGGTACATAATGATCATAACCGCAATAATAATATAATATGCCTTAAACCACCACGTCTCCCAAAAGCGTTCCGGCTTTTCGATGGAATACGAACTGCTTTCGATCTCTTTCGTCCCTGTATAATCCAATATGGAGATTACAAACGTATAGGTTCCAGACGGCAGGTTCGTATAAACGATCGTTCCAAGTTCACTTTGTCGGACAATATTCTTTTTGTGCTCAAATCCTTTCAAATAATAACTAATGTATGGATCTTCTTTGGTGTAATTCATAAGAATCGGTGTGATCTCAATCTTATCCGCCGACTCTCCGATCGATGTCGTTTCGCTTTTACTGATATAATATTTGGTTCCATCTACCGTAATGTCATTGAGCCACATACGATAAATGGTTTTATTTTTATTATACTGTTCAATATTTACCACATACACTCCACTATTACAGGACAAATAATAGTTACCTTTATCATCGATATAATTCCAAGCGTTAGCAGTAAGTGAACCATCCAGTCCTCTTTTGCCATCGAGCAATTCATACGTGTATTTTTCATTTTGGATCAAACTGTCCTGAGTAACTATGTAAATACCTGCACTGCCTAGTATCCATACTTTACCATCGCTGTTTACCATTGCATCGTAGTTGTTCGAGTACGGAAAACCGGACAGGCTTCTGCATTCCAGCTTATCATTCATATAGCATAATCCGTTGCTGGTAATGATCAAATATCCTTTATCAAGCGCAACAATGCGCAAAATAACATCGGAAGTAAGTCCCGCTTTCATTGAAACCGTACGCTGTACCTTATTATTACGGATCACAGCAATACCACTTCCGTCACTTCCTGCTAAAATAGTTCCATCCGAACACTGCAGCATACACAGTATCTGAGGATTGCCTAAGCCGTCCTCCTCGCCGATCGTTGCCACTACTTTCCCATTTCGAATAAAATCTATTCCTGTATTTTCGGATGCTGCCATCGTCCCATCTTTCAGCTCCATCACTGTTCGAAAGCGATTGCTGATGGTTCCTTTATGCGGTCCATATTCTGTGATCTGCAGAGATGGTGTCACTTCGAGTAACCCCTCCTCTCCGGAGATAGCGATCCAAAGATGACCGGCAGAATCTACTGTCATGCAGCGGATCCTTCGTCCTCGAAGCTTGCGTGTCAATTTATTGTCACTCACACACTGTTGCTTTTCATCAATGATCTGCAGTCCATCGTCCGTTCCAATGTATATGCAGTCCTGCCATTTTGTCACTGTATTAACAACACGTTTCTCCAATGAGTACTGTCGAAAAAGATCCGTGAAGCAGGTTTTAGACAACTTTAGAAGCCCCAGGCGAGAAGATGTAAACCAAAGATTTCCCTGATAATCCATCGTCATATTGTCAATAGAACTGTTGAACGTATTCGTATCAAACGTATGAAACTTCTCTCCTTGCAAATAGCCAATACCACTTCCACTGCATACCCAATAGTTTCCCTGATCGTCCGAAGCAATACTGCTTATCTGTTGAAGATTTCCCGTTGTATAGCGTTTTATTGTTCGATATTTTCCATTAGTTTTACGGAGACGATACATTTCATTTGTCGTTGTTCCGACCAGCAGATCCCCATTGTCCATATACTTACAGCAAGTATAAAATGTTTCTGCATTGCCGGTTTTTAACGTGAACGTCTCCTTGATCATCTGATTGTTGATAATGAATAATTGTCCTGAATTATTGACAACGGCAACATCGCCAGCCTTGCCTATTGCTATAGAACGTGCATACATGATTTCCTGTAAGGTTTTACGCACCTTCAGGCCATTACTGATCGTTACGATACTTAATGCATCCGAAGTACCTATGTAATAATTTCCCTGCTCATCTTCGGCAATACAGCGGATTGAGTTGGATGCAAGATCATTCTGCACCGTCAATATGTTACTGATTTTATCTCGAACATAGATCGATACACCATTGTCATTGGTTCCGATCCATAAACGACCTTCTTCATCCTCAAACAAGCAATTTACATTTTTGACATCCTTCATATCGGACATCGTATCAAACGTAGACCCATCAAAACGATACAGCCCTGAATAAGTTCCGATCCACAAATATCCATCTTTGGTTTCTACAATATCATTTGCCTCACCACCGATCAGGCCATTCTCGCCATTATATACTGTCTGTGAATACGTCGATGTATATTTATCACCGGCTGTTGCTGCAACGCACTTCTGTCCACTGCCAATTAACGCCGCTGTAACGACAATACCGATCATTAAGGCACCTGAAGATTTCCGCTCTGCATTGCACTCGAAACGATCGCTCGTGATGATACCCAATATACCAAATATGATGCATACCGTAACCACTTTATCCGGAAAGTCCACGAGAAGCTCGGATAACACAGAGGCGATCACGACCGGAATACGATAATACCGGAACATATCAAATAAAGCATCCCCCCACAGGTTGCCGTTATACCCTTGAAAAAATATCAAGTTAAATGGTGTAGAGACAACGACTGCAACGACCGAAACAAGTGCACTGGTCGTAAAGACACCAAACCAGTCACGTATCATATGTCTGCGCATACAGATTCCCATAACGATTGCAATCGCAACGCTGGTAACTGCATACGCATAACTGGTGACATTTCTCATTCCGTACAGAATGTTATTCGTTGCACCACATAAAGCGCCAAAAAAAGGGCCAAGTAAACACGCTGACATCCCCGTGCCGATGGAATCCATCCACAACGGCAATTGCCAATCTGCTGCCAATACCTTTCCCATGTAATTTATCCCGATGCAAACAAGCATAATTATGCACGTATTGCTGACCGATCGTATTTTCTTTGTCATATTCCCTCCCATTTCGTCCCATGCAAACATTACAGCATTTGTAACACTGTATTCCCGAATACCAAACTTCCGGCATTTCGTTTATGAGACCACGCGTATCACTATAATCTTGCCTATTATATCACGTAGCCTAAAACAAGTAAATGCTATCGCGGTTAATTTTTGTAAGATTATGTCTCCAAAATGCTTAGAAACAACTACCGCATTTTCAAATCTCATGTTCTTGTTGAAATATTCTGCGATAGGCGCTTGGTGTCACACCATGTCTTTCCCTAAAATACTGAGTAAAGCGACTTTGTGAACCAAATGCACAATGTTCACTGATCTCGCCGATAGACTTATCGGTATACTTCAAAAAATACTCGCTTGCTTCAATTTTTTCATTGATAATATATTGCTTCAGCGAAATCCCCTCCTGCTTGCGAAAACGATCGGATAAATAATTCGGTGTGACGTCAAACTCTTTTGCAATGTCTGTCACTTGAAGTTTATCCATAATATGCAGATAAATATAATTTCTGACCTGAGAAGTTAATACATCTTCACAGTTTTTTCGCTGCAGATCGCGTACCTCACGCGCAAAGATAAATTCTGCCTCTCTGGTCGCCTTCTCAACTTCCAGTGGCTCCTGCAGATTATCCTCTACATTGCGTAAAAAGCTATCACACATAGACAAGGCTTTTTCCGGGGTGACTCCTCCCTGAATGGCGCTTCGAGACGCACTGCTGATCACCCATATTGCTATATTTTTGTAGTGTCTTAGTACATCCTTGGAAACATTTCCGATCTCTCCTCCATAAGATTCATTAATACTTTCTTCCAACGCCTGCAGATCTCCTCTGCGAATGCTCTCCTGCTCACGGCGCTCCTGTCGGATCGGATTGTGCGCTTTACGCCTCTCCTGATAATGCAGCATATCATTTGTCAGATGCTTTGCAATACTGGCATCCGGCTCCTCCAATACATTCCAGAATACATTTCCCGGCATTTCCTGTCCGGTAATGGATTTCCAACAAAGCTCTATGATCGCGCGAAATTCATCCTTTCCACAATAAGAAATGCCTATGGAATCATTGCCTACCGCATAATACACGCGTATCCTGCCTAACACAATATATTCCCCTACAGGCGATTGGATGACTGCGTATGCCACGCCCTTTCCATCCATCTTAATATATGGTTTTTCTTTTCCTTTTCCCTGAAACTCCCTTGGTGCAACCGGCTGACACACACCTTCCTCAAAGCTGTGTATCAGATTCCCTTCCCGGTCAAAGACATTGATGGGTCCATGCAATAATTTGTGTAGTCGCTCTAATAAGTAAATATCCATATTGTTTTCCCCGCCTTTCTATAATGCGCTTTTCTCTCACTCAACTTGTCTTCGAATGGCTTCCTCCACTCGTTTGACCTCAGCATAAAATTCTCTTGCAGACCATAATTTGCAGCCTTGCCCTCGGATGATCAGCTGCTCCAGGCCATCCGAAGTTGCCACAGTTACATCATGTTCCCGCCCCATGTTATGAGCAAGTTTTTCGATATATTGATCTGCTGTTTCCGCCTCCTTCGTATATACCACATGTATATTGTGATAATCCAGCATCTGACCAATGCCACCTTTTACCTTATAAGCATCAAATACAAGGATCAGTGTCATCCCCATATAAGCTTGATAATTACATAAAATATCCATCAGGCGGTCTCTGGCTGCGTCAATATTATCCTTTGCCAGCTCGTTCAGTTCGTCCCATGCAAACACTATATTATAGCCATCCACCAGCAGATACTTTTCCGCCGAACGCTTGTAAGCGACAGGTCCACGACTGTCTGTGGACGAAACAACACGTTTTCGCTGTCTGATCCAATTTTTCTTCTGATTGCGGTTTGCGCCACCCGCTTGTCCAAGAATAGAACGAATCTCTTCTTCTCCCATCGAGTATTCCGTATCATACCGCATTCTGCGCCTCATTGCTGCTGTCATAGGCTCCGCATAGTCGTCTTCCGGTGACTGCTTACCTTCCAAAGAATACCCATTATCTACGTGTACATGATCTGCCACTTCATCCCAAGGAACGATATAGCCGGAACCATGTGCTGTAAACACAGAATCCGCTGTTGCCGCATAATCCAGATCCGGATCATAACCAATCTGTGCAACCACTTCTTCCGTATTGTGGCATGGTCGATATCCGCACAACTGACAGGACATCTTTCCTTTACCACCGGTATAAGCAGACAAATCCTTCTGATAGGAGCGTATTGTCGCAACCGGTGCTTCTCCGGCAAGAACTGCGTATTCTCCCGATGAATCCGGTGCATTCAGTTTCGCACTCATTCGCTCCATGTCCGTCATTGCCCGTCCCAACTGTTCGGTCGGCAGCTCCAAACGGAACGAATAGTACGGCTCCAGTAAGATCGTTTCTGCCTGTCTAAGTCCCTGCCTGACTGCACGGTAGGTCGCCTGTCTGAAATCGCCGCCCTCCGTATGCTTCACATGTGCTTTACCTGCAATAACGGAGATCCGCATATCCGTGATCTCTGATCCGGTAAGCACTCCGCGATGTTTCTTTTCCTGCAAATGAGTTAGGATCAAACGCTGCCAGTTTTTGCTCAGCATATCTTCGCTGCAATTCGTGTCAAACACCAGACCGGATTCCGGCTCACCGGGCTCCAACAACAAATGAACCTCTGCATAATGTCGTAATGGTTCAAAATGCCCCATACCGATA
Source organism: Clostridium sp. AM49-4BH (assembly GCF_003478335.1). Classification (GTDB taxonomy): domain Bacteria; phylum Bacillota; class Clostridia; order Lachnospirales; family Lachnospiraceae; genus Butyribacter. The sequence goes on along the minus strand of NZ_QUFB01000041.1, from coordinate 15,123 downwards.
ACCGGTGCCGCTATGGTTTCTTTGTAAACGATATTTCCCTCGCCAAAAGTGACATGCATACGATAACGATCAAATAACTGCTGCCTGATCACTTCGATCTGCACCTCGCCCATCACCTGTGCATGAAGTTCTTTGAGTGTTTCATCCCATATAATATGAAGCTCAGGTTCCTCCTCTTCAAGCTGCTTCAAGAGCGGAAGTGCACGTCTTACATCCCAGTCCGGTTCCAAAAAGATCCGATACGTCAAAACCGGCTCTAATATTGGAACCTCATCGTGTTCCATAAAGCCAAGCCCCTCTCCCGGATACGTATGGGACAAACCGGTAACCGCACAAATTTCTCCCGCTTTGGCTTCTTTTGCCGTCGTATATTTTTCTCCGGAATAGAACCGGATCTGATTGATCTTTTCGCTCCAGATCTGCTCTTCATCGCCATCATCAGATTGCAGCTGCTTTTTGCCTTGTAATAACTGTCTCGCCTGCAGGCGTCCACCCGTCACTTTCAAATGTGTCAGTCGATTGCCCTGCTCATCTCTGGATATCTTGTATACTCTGGCGCCAAACTCATCTCCATACTGACCGGGTTCTGTATATTGCCACAATCCCTTTAGAAATGTTTCAACTCCCTGCATTTTTAGTGCAGAGCCAAAATAACATGGAAACAACTTCCGTTGTCTGATCAGCCGGATCACATCTGCATCTTCAAGTGTTCCATCCTGCAAAAAGCGTTCCAACAGATCCTCTTCACACATGGCTGCCGCTTCCATCACGCTCTCAGGTTCTGCCATAAAATCAACACAGGCATCCGAAAGCTTTTCCTGTAGTTCCTGCATGATCCGACCACGATCCGTATCCGGCATATCCATTTTATTGATAAAAAGAAACACCGGAATATCGTAGTAAGCAAAAAGCTGCCATAACGTCTCGGTATGGCTTTGCACGCCATCAGCAGCACTAACGACTAATACTGCATAGTCCAGTACCTGCAATGCACGCTCCATTTCTGCCGAAAAATCTACATGTCCCGGTGTATCTAATAGCGTAACCGTTCCATCCTGCAACGCAAAGCGCGCAGGCTTGGAAAAAATAGTGATCCCCCGGTCACGTTCCATATGATTGTTATCTAAAAAAGCATTTTGATCGTCAACACGCCCTAATTGGCGGATCGACCCTGCCGTATACAAAAGTCCCTCCGACAGTGTCGTTTTACCCGCATCAACGTGCGCCAATATTCCTATGGTAATATGTTTCATATATATTCACTTTCTATCTGCGATCCTTCGCCGGTGTAATATCCCCGGTACTCTCGCTAATGATAAATCGTGGCCGTTCCTTGGTTTCCATGTAAATCTTACCAATGTACTCTCCAATAACGCCCAAACTAAGCAACTGCACACCGCCCAAAAATAAAATACAGCACAAAAGACTTGACCATCCACCAACAGTCATTCCGCATATCTTTTCAATGATCGTTGCAACAATAGCGATCAAACTGATCACACAAACAATAAATCCCATGCTGGTGATCATACTGATCGGTTTGACGGAAAAGCTGGTAATGCCATCAAACGCAAACGAAAGCATTTTTTTCAATGGATAATGGCTCTCTCCGGCAATTCTCTCAGCACGTTCATAGTAAACGCAGGAATAGCGAAAACCTACTAACGGCGCCATTCCACGTAAGAACAGATTAACCTCTTTGAACTGTGCTAATCCCTCCAGCGCTTCTTTACTCATCAAACGGTAATCTGCATGATTGTATACAACATCTGCGCCCATCGCCGCCATAACTTTATAAAAGCCCTGCGCCGTAGCACGCTTGAATACCGTATCTGTCTTTCTCTCGGAACGCACACCATAGACGATCTGTGATCCTCCCAAATACTCGTCCACCATCCGCGTCATCGCTGTCATATCATCCTGACCGTCACAGTCGATCGATATTGTAATATCTGCATATTGTTTTGCTGTCATCAGTCCTGCAAAAAGAGCATTCTGATGTCCACGATTACGTGACAAACATAAACCTCGATCTGCTCTTCTTCCTCTGCAAACTTGCTGATCAATTCCCAAGTAGCATCTTTGCTTCCATCATTTACAAACATGACACGGCTCTCTTCTGCAATCTTCCCTTCTGAGATCATGCCACGCAGCGTCTGCAAAAATAATGGTTCTGTTTCCGGTAATACTTTTCTTCATTGTAACAAGGAATTACAATGTATAAAATTGGTTTACTCGTCATGATATACCCCCTGTATTGTGTCTTTGTTTCTTTCATAGATACCATGGATCATTTTCCTGCATAGCAACGTATAAGAATGCATACCTCGCTTCTCCATGACCCTTGGCAGTATTATATCAAATATTGTTTCAAGATGGCAACCTTGTCTGTCTGCTCCCAAGGAAGGTTTAAGGTGTTTCTTCCAAAATGTCCATATGCCGCAGTTTGGCGATAGATCGGTCTGCGCAGATCGAGCATCTTGATTATACCAGCCGGACGAAGATCAAAGTTATCACGGATGATCTCAACCAAACGGCTGTCGGATAATTTGCCGGTACCAAACGTATCTACCATAACAGAAGTCGGCTGTGCAACGCCGATCGCATAGGAAAGCTGAATCTCACAACGGTCTGCAAGACCTGCCGCTACGATATTTTTGGCAACGTAACGTGCTGCATATGCAGCCGAACGATCTACCTTTGTGCAGTCTTTTCCCGAAAAAGCTCCGCCACCGTGACGTGCATATCCGCCATACGTATCTACGATGATCTTACGACCAGTCAATCCGCTGTCACCATTCGGTCCGCCGATCACGAATCTGCCGGTTGGATTGATAAAATATTTCGTATCTTCACTTACTAATTCTGCCGGAAGGATCGGATCAATCACATACTTACGAATATCTTCATGGATCTGCTCCTGTGATACATCCTCTGCATGTTGACTCGAAATAACCACAGCACTGATATGTATCGGCTTACCGGCTTCATCATACTCTACTGTCACCTGACTTTTGCCATCCGGTCGAAGATAAGAAAGTGTTCCATTCTTACGCATCTCTGTCAACCGGCGTGTCAACTGATGTGCCAAAGAAATCGCATATGGCATGCAATCCTCCGTCTCGTTGGTTGCATAGCCAAACATCATTCCCTGATCTCCTGCACCGATTGCTTCAATCTGTGCATCAGACATATCCATTTCACCGTTCTTTGCCTCAAAAGCCTTATCAACACCCATAGCTATATCTGCAGACTGCTGATCTAACAACACCTTTACCTTACAGGTATCACAGTTGAATCCTTTGGCATCATCGTCATAACCAATCTCACGGATCGTCTCACGCGCGATCTTCTCATAATCAACCTTAGCTCTCGTGCTGATCTCGCCCATGATCATCACATAATCTGTCGTAATGACTGTCTCACAAGCAACACGGCTCATCGGATCCTGTTCCATCAATGCATCCAATACAGCATCGGAAATGTTATCACATATTTTGTCCGGATGTCCTTCCGTAACCGATTCCGATGTAAACAAACGTTTCTCCATAATTTCCTCCATTCTGCCGTACCATTCTATACGGTCTATCTACGAATATTTCCAAAAAGAAAAAGCCCACCTAAACCGACGACAGATGGACTTGATTTCAACTTGATCTCAAACCCTCTTATTGCTCGATTTCTCGCTGAGATTGGCACCTTCCTGTCAGGGGTTGCCGTGGTTTCACAGAGCCTTCACTCTCCGCCACTCTAAATAAGAGTTGTTTTGTGAACTATTTTCTTATACCGTGTAATAACACACAACTTTTATATTATACCTTTCGACGCATTTCGTCAATACCCAAACGAGACTATTCGCCAAAATTATGAACCATTTATGATAATGTCCAATATACCACAAAGGAAAATGTCTCAAAACAATATCCGTTCAGAAGATCCAAACATATCTCCTCAGCAGCAAGCGGGCATACATACTAAAAAATTTTATAGTGCTACATCGGTACATTTGGCATACATACTAAAAAATTTTATAGTGCTGCATCGGTACATTTAATAAGAAATGTTCCATTAAATCATGGAGTACGATAACAGGACCCGACAACCAGAACCATAAATTACAATATAAAAGACAGATCTGCCCCCGAAAGTTGTACTGCTGTCCGGAATAATCCCATACCGCCAGATGCAGATAACGATTCACGATCATGCCGACAACAAATTCCACCACCGTGATCATAAGACTGCACAAAAGCATCTGCCCCACCAGTGATGCCTGTCCACCCAGTAGATTTTGCACAGCACCGACTAACACAAAACAAATTCCACCAGCTAGCAGCATTGATATATGAGAATAACCCCGCATTAATATTTCTAATGCGCAATATAAAAATCCTCCTGTAAAAAACATGATCGTATATGCCTGTGCCGGATTCATATCTGCTATTCTCCTTCCTTTGCCATATGTTCTGCTATTCTCAAACATAGTATGTATTTTTTTTAAAATTTTATTCTTGTTGATAATGATTGGTTTTTATCAGGTATTGTGCTAACATAACAAGAGAATACTTAAGCAGAAAGCGAGGATTTTGATATATGAACCAAACCATCTTAAAACGACTGGATGCTGCGATCACATCAACATTGATCGGACACAGTGAAGATCCTGACTGTAATGTCGGCGCATCCATCTGTATACTCCATCGCGGCGAGGAAGTATACCGCAAAGAATACGGCGAAGCAGACAAAGAAAAACACCATCCAATGAAACCAGATACGATCTTCCGCTGTTATTCTATGACAAAGCCGATCACTTCTGTTGCTGTGATGACTTTGGTAGAAAAGGGGGCATTAGCACTATCCGACCCGGCCAGCAAATATTTACCGGGGTTTAAAGATCAAAAAGTATATACCGATCAGGGACTTGTTCCGGCGAACCGCGAAGTCACTATCCAAGATCTGTTGGATATGACTGCCGGTGTAGTTTACCCGGATGCATCTTTTCCTGCCGGTGCTATTATGGACAAAATCCAAGCAGATTTCTATGATAAGATCGCCAAAGGCGAACCGACTCCTTCTACCTATGAATTGGCAAATATCATCGGTCAACAGCCTCTGGCATTCCAGCCAGGCGAGCGCTGGTTATACGGTTTTTGCGCAGACGTTCTCGGCGCCATCGTGGAAGTCGTATCCGGCAAACGCTACATTACATATCTCAAAGAAACTATTTTTGAACCGCTCGGCATGACAGACACTGATTTCTATGTCCCAGAGCAAAAGCAGGACCGTTTTATGCAGTTCTATCAATATATGCCGGAAACTCAAACGTTAGATCCATGCACCTGGCAGCATTTATGCCTGTCTCATATGCATCTAAAACAGCCATCTTTTGAATCCGGTGGCGCAGGTTTGGTATCTACCTTGAGCGATTACGCCAAATTTGCACAGATGATGTTAAACAAAGGAACGTATCAGGGTGTCCGCATTTTGGGACGCAAAACAGTAGAATGGATGACACAGAATCATCTTAATGAAAAACAGCTGGTAAGCTTTGACTGGGAAGCATTAAAAGGTTATGGCTATGGCAATCTGATGCGTTGTATGATCCATACAGAACTTTCCGAAAGCATTGGATCTAATGGCGAATTTGGATGGGACGGCTGGTTAGGCAGCTATGTAAGTATGGATCCGGCTGAGGATCTGGCGATCATTTATGTGATCAACAAATGCGGTGGTAACGGTTACCGGGATGTACAAGTTATCCGCGATATTGTATATGCCGCATTAGAAGATTAGCAGATCACTCCAAGAAAGGTTAGGTGAGCAGTATATGAATACTTCACAGGCAGAAGGCATTGATCAGCTTCAAAGCTGGGTCAATGAAAGTAAACGTATTGTGTTTTTTGGCGGCGCCGGAGTCTCAACCGAAAGCGGCATCCCGGATTTTCGCAGTGTAGATGGTTTGTATCATCAAAAATATGATTATCCACCGGAAACCATTCTCAGCCATACGTTTTTTATGCGAAATACAAAAGCGTTCTATGACTTTTACCGCGATAAGATGATCTGTCTGGACGCCAAGCCAAATATCACTCATCTGAAATTGGCAGAAATGGAACAAAAAGGCAAACTTACTGCTGTTGTGACTCAAAATATTGATGGGCTTCATCAAGCAGCAGGCAGCAAAACGGTATACGAACTCCATGGATCCGTGCACCGCAATTACTGCACCAAATGCCATACATTTTATGATATTCACTGTATTACCGAAAGCACAGGCATTCCGACTTGTGAATGTGGTGGTATTATCAAGCCGGATGTTGTATTATACGAAGAGGGATTAAATGATGCAACAGTAACCGGTGCTGTCAAAGCGATCAGCGAATCCGATCTCATGATCATCGGCGGCACTTCTCTCGCTGTATATCCGGCCGCCGGACTACTGCATTATTTCCATGGAAACCATTTGGTATTGATCAATAAATCTGCCACCCCGATGGATGCAGATGCAGATCTTTTGTTACAATGTGGACTTGGGGAAGTCTTTTCCCGGATTGAAATTTAATGTGCGCGAAGGCAAAATTGCATATAGCTATCAGTCAGATGCCGGTATCTATACCTGGCAGATGACTGGTCGCTATGTGAACGCTTTGGCATAAGCGTTGCAAATAAGCTTGTGAAACAAGCGACAAAGCTCTGAAAGAGCAGATTTGCGAGTTTGATAAAAAGACTAATTACTAACAAGAAAGAAAGGATTGATGACTATGCATTACTCTTATACTACAAAAGGAACTTGTTCCAGTGAAATTGAATTTGATCTGGATGGTGATATTGTTCATAACGTACAATTTGTCGGTGGCTGTAACGGTAACCTAAAGGCGATCAGCTCTTTGGTTGACGGTCTGACCGTAGAACAGGTCGTAGATAAAGTCAAGGGCATCACGTGCGGTTTCAAAAGCACATCCTGCTCGGACCAGCTTGCAACCGCACTGTTGGAAGCACTCGACACAGTACAATAATTCACCAAACTATTTATTCACACTTGTTTAGAAGCTATGCGTTTCGTTTATGAATCACATATTGTTTCTATCTTTTCTCAAAATGGTACAGGCGGCTTACGGCATCTCCCCAGAGATCACCGATCAACAGGCCGCCTTTCATTAATATTTCACCGGTATATTCCCTTTGCGTCACATCACAATAATAAACCGCTTCCGGATCCAGTCCCTGTAAATGTACCTTACGGCTTCGGCGGTTCGGTTCCGCGAGCACCTGTACAAATGTCATTAAAGCCTCTTTCTGATCTTTTGACACAACCATATAAGCATCATAGTAGTGATTTTCTGCATACGATGCGAGTCTATAGTAATCCCCATTTCGGATCAATAATTGGTAGGTATGATACATCTCTGTCTGCTCACGGATCAACGCCTTCTCTTCCTCGGATAACTTTGTCACATCAAGCTCATAACCAAATGTTCCCGCCAATGCGACATGTCCACGAGTCACAAACGGAGTATTGCGTCCTACCGTATGATTTGGGCAGGCGCTAACATGCGCCCCTATCGTGGATAATGGATAAATTAACGCTGTTCCCTCCTGAATACCTAAACGCTCCACGGCATCTGTGTCATCAGAGCACCAGATCTGTGGGCTGTAATATAGCATTCCCGGATCAAATCGCCCCCCGCCTCCGGAACAATTTTCCAACAACAGATCCGGAAATTCCGTAATCAGCCGCTCCTGCATACGATATACTGCTAACACATACCGATGAAGTAATTCCTGACCATGCTCTTTGTCCAAATATGCACTTCCAAGATCCGACAGTTGGCGGTTCATGTCCCATTTTACGTACATGATCGGTGCACTGCGCAAAATACGTGCCACCGATTCATAAGCATACTCCTCAACTTCCGGATTCGATAGATCCAACACTCCCTGCGCCCGGCTAAGAGTCGGCTCACGTCCCGGTATTTGGATCATCCAGTCCGGATGTGCGCGAAACAGATCCGAATCCGGAGAGATCATCTCCGGCTCAAACCATATGCCAAACTTCAAGCCGATTTTATTAATGCTGTCTACCAAATATTTTAAACCACCGGTAAGTTTTGCTTCATTCACATACCAATCTCCCAACGAAGACTCATCATTGTTACGTCTGCCAAACCAGCCATCATCCATCACAAACAGCTCTATGCCACAGTCTTTCGCAGTCTGCGCAATATCCAATAACTTTTCCGTTGTAAAATCGAAATACGTTGCTTCCCAATTGTTGATCAGAATCGGACGCTCTGTGTTTTTGTAGCGGCTGCGGATCAGATGCTCCCGGTAAAAATCATGAAGTGAACGTGTCATCTTGCCAAGACCTTCCGACGAGTAGGTGAGAACTACTTCCGGTGCCTGAAAGCTCTGTCCCGGTGTCAGCTTCCATCCAAATTCATAGGAGTGTATTCCCATTGTCATACGTATCATGTCATGCTGCGACACTTCCACCTGTCCCAAAAAATTGCCGGAATAGACAAAATGCATTGCATACACATCTCCTTGGGTCTGCGTTGTACCCGGTGTAACCAGTGCAATAAACGGATGCTCCTGATGCCCGGATTCCCCACGGATCGACGCCGCTGACTGTCTTCCATATCCAATTCTCCGGCGCTGTATACGTCGTTCTCTGGCCCATGCGCCCGGCAAAGTCAGCAACTCATAATCTTCCTCATAATCCATATCCAGACAGGCACTATATATTTTTTCAATGGTAAGCGTCTGCTCTCCCCGATTGTGTACCCGCACAGAACGAGTGATCACATCCTCCCTCTCAAAAGCTGTATACGATAGCACAACTTCTACACCAAGCACTCGATCCTGACAAATAAGCTCTAACGTCTGTACTGCTGTACCGGCATCTTCCGTATCCATCTGTGAATCAGTAACAAAAGAAGCCGGAAGACCCTCTAGTGGTGTCTTGCCGGAATATATTCGATGCTCTTTGTAAAGGATTTCCGTTCCCAGGCATCCATGTTCATCTCGAATATCCAAGCAGCTTTCCCGAAAATCCCCAATGCCGCCGGTTGGCAGTTCCATCGGAAAGCTTTCCAAAAAAACGCATTTTTCGCGTTTGTTGCGCTCTGGTGTATATGGATATTCCTCCATCCGAAGCAAATATCCACCGTCAATGTGCTGTAAACGCTCCCCATAATAAATATGACCCAAATATCCTTCCGGTGTAATGCCGATCATGTAACTGGTACTCTTGGTATTTAGTTGGAAAATATGCTGTTTCTTATCATAAATAATCATTCTATTCTTTACACCTTTCCTCCATGGATCACGATGATTTATTTTGCAATAGTTGGTCCAGATGTGACTCAATCCTCACGTATCTGACCATTTGCAATGTTTTGCTGTATGATCGAATCTACGACTTCGAACAATGTTTCTGATCCAAGACGCGTCTTACTCTGCCGTCCGTATACCTGCTGCGCCGTAACCTCATGTTCTTTCCAATCCGCACCACCATTACTGTTGTTTAACATTAACGGCTGTAAATTATCCATAGCATGTGCGAACTTCGATTCCGGCGTTTCAAACGCCTCAAACTCATCAAACAATGCGATCAGTTCTTCCTTTTGTTCATCCGGTAAGAGCGAAAAGATCCGCTCCTTTGCAGCATTCTCTCTTGCTGTCTGCGTCTTCAGATTCTCTGCATCATACGCATAAGTATCCCCTGCATCGATCTCTACAATATCATGGATCAAGCACATTAACATCACCTTTGCAACGTCAATTTTTTCATTCGAATATTCCCGAAGTACATACGCCATAATCGCCATATGCCAAGCATGCTCTGCATCATTTTCATTTCTTCCATGTCCGGAAAGATGCGTCTGCCGAAAAATATTCTTCTCCTTATCAATCTCCAATGCAAATGCAAGCTGTTTTTTTAATCGTTCATCCATCACATACTACTCCTTTTCCTGAAATACTGCATGTTCAAAACATCATATATCCCAAGCAGTTATTTATCCCTGTAATCCATCCGCAGGACGAATCATGATCTTCAGGTACGATTTTAAGTAAGTGCAAACATATCCCTACAAATCATCTTCCCTGTCTCTGTTCTAAAAATCGTTGTATACGCATGCTGTACTGCCTGCTGTGATAATGTATCTTCATACATATTCACCAAAAAATCTGCCTCAACCAAAATCTGATAGTCGATCCCATCCATATCCTCATAGGTATGATGATGTGCGATCAAATATTGTACTCTGGTCGATACATCCTCCGGGAACCGCAACTTGGCAAGCAATTGTTGCGCCAGTCCCGGACCTTCCTGTTCCTGTAATTTACCCCCGCAGTCGCCATATTTTTGTTCGCATATATGAATGCCTATGTCATGCGTTAATGCTGCTGTCTCAAGAATAAACCTAGTCTTCTCATCCACATTCTCCAGTTCTGCTATTAATTTTGCATAGCTGTGAACTTTGCAAAAATGCTGTATTCTTTTCGGATCCCCTGCATACAACTTAATCATTTCGGCGTGCAACTTGTTAATCATAATAATTTTTCATCCTACTTTCTTACTCTAATCCCATTGCTTTAATAATCCGCTTCACTGCTTCCTCATCCAACTCTACAAATTCTGCTATGGATGCTATGCTTTCTCCACGTTTGTATAGCTTTCGAATAGACCGTTCATTGGTTTTGGCTATTCCTGTTTCTTCACCTTCCTTCAAGCCCTCTTCATAACGCTGCCGATATTCGTATTCTAACGTCATATATCCCAACCTCCAACTCTCATTTTGACGGGCCGAACGCACTGCTTCCTCTAACTGCTTCGTATACTCATCCGACGCACCTTTTCCATCAATATAATCCAAAATCCGTTTCATTTCGGGACTCACATCATCCATCGTCCCCTTCGTACTTAAGATTATCTTAACTGCGTCATCATCTAATGTCAATGCCGTATTTTCCTGACAGATATTGCAAAATGTGTAAATATGCCGGCCTTCTCCGAACGGATCAAATGTGCAAATGAAGATCACATAACTTTTCTTTAATTTCGTGTAATCCTGACCTTTCTGCAATATGTTAAGGTCTATCACGCCTTGATAATACCGCATCCGTTTCGGTAGATTCCTATTATCTGACGTCTGCATCTCCAAGTTAAAGACCGTGTTCTGATCATCTTCCACATACACATCTAACCGTATTGCTTTGGCATTTGCAGACAGATCAATACTCTTCTGTGACTGCGGATATACGACCTTTCGAATCTTGATCTTCAAGATCATCTCCAAAAATGGTTTTACATATTTGGGATCATGCATGATCAATCCAAGCATAAAGTCGTCTTTTAGCTCCAGTTCTTCGTATGGTTTTATTTCTCTTGCCATAGTGTACTCCCCCTCTTTCCTATTACGCATTTACACATATTGTTTCGTACGTGATAATATATCATCTTTCAAGAGGGATTACTATAGGCAATATTCACATATTTATAAGATTATTATGTACATATCTCACAACATTCTACTTTCTCTGCAGGTCACAACAGCAAGAACAGCGATGTCGGCTTTTTTGTCTTCCTATCGTTAATTCTCTTTCTTCGGGCTCAAATGCTGTTCTCTGCACTTTGATTGTTTTGATGCATAGATCATTCCAGTGCATTGCCTGACAAAATTGATTGATAGCTGCAATGTACGAATTAATACTGGTAGCCTTGTAGGTGCTGCTCACTTCCAGATCTCTTTTATATTCCAGCATAAGCGTTTTCGTTAGGATCCTTCCGTCCGCGTATTGCTGCAATTTACGGACATCCCGTACATATTTATCTATCGTACTCGGGGACTTTTCTGCTTTGTATAAACATTGACGGAAGCGAATAATTTCCCGCTCCGTGATAACTTTTTGCTTTGTCTTTTGTTTCATCTTCGTCCTGCTTTCTCCGCCGTTTGGTGCGGTTTTCTAATATTAGACCGTTCAACTTAGCCTAATTCAAACTTCCCATACCTCATTATCTCACACAGCCACATATTGCTTATTATGTCGATGGTTTAATTATATTTTGCAGCTGACATATAGTGAATACTGCCATCAAAAACTATAGCAATTGCCTTGCCGCAATTAGTTTTCATAGTGATTTCTAAATTTTGTTGTCTCAGATGTATGATTTACATGCCTTTCGGAAACTCGAAGTCTCGGAAGCAAGGTATTCATCATTTTTGAAAGGGACTTTGCGCTCGTCGTTACTTATGTCTCGTATTTCAGAGACATTAAGTAACGTGACGTAGCGCATCGTAGCGGAAGCGTCCCGTCCAAAAATGTATGATACCTTGCTAAACCGAGACATCTCATACACTCCTTCAGGCATGTATTCATCAGAGACTTAACAAAATAAGAAATCACTATGAAAACTCTGCGTTCTTCGGCAATTGTCTTAGTTTTTTTGATGGCAGGATAATTTACTTTATCGGCTGCAAAATAGCTATTATTTTACTGACATAATAAGCAATATGTGGTTTGGTCAATAACTCCCGGTATGGGAAGTTTTACTTAGCCTAATATATTGTATAACGAAAATGAATACTGTTTTAAATTTTCAGATAAAATACAGAGGACTTTTTGAAATCTCTAGCATCAAAAAGCCCTCTGCATCATTTTATATTACTTGTGATGATTAGTTGTGACAATTCATTAATAAGCTACATTAACCTGATATACATAAATTCCATTTCTCGTTGAATACAGATAATAGGTACCTGCAGAAGGAATTTTGTATGTTACCGTAGATGGTGTTCCTGTGATCGTAGCATTTCCTACTGTGTTTCCACCTACGCTACCGGATGCCAGACGCAATGTTCTGGATGCGGATGTTGATGTGGATGCTGCCGTAACTTTTACCGTACAAGCTCCCGTTGCCGTAAACTTGATATATCTTCCGGTGCTGTTACCACCACCATTCATTTGCAATACTTTGCTGTAACTTGTGCCATTTACAGTAGTGTTGCGATTAAGCACCGCTACATTTTTGCCAGAAGATGCCCCGATTGTAAAACTTCCTGATGTAATGGCATTTGTATGGTTTCCGTAAGTAAGATCATTGGCTGACAGACTGATGTCTGTGCCCTTTGTGTCTGATGCTTTTTCTAAGATCCATAACTGGCAGGCACCACCCCAATAAGAATACTGAGCGATATTGCCACCTGCAGCCGTACTCCAATTATATACATCAAGGCAGGAAGCACTGGAGGTTACTCTTGTCTTAATCGCATAGGCTCCATTTGATATCTTTTGAATGTCAAATAACTGGTTGTTGGAACCCTTATAGCTGTATTGCAAAATATTAGCGCCATCAGCGGTACTTTTGCCTGCAACATCTACTACCTTTGAATATCCGCTGGCACCTGTATAAATATAGTAATATCCTGTTGCAGAATCCTTTACCAACTTGAATTTCTGACGATCTGTGCCTGTGTACGTATACTGCTGCACATTAGCATTGTTAGAAGCTGAGCCATTAGCAACGTCCAAATATAAACCACTGAAGGAACTCTTAATATAATATGTTCCCTCTAAAGAAGATGCGGAACTGTTGGAGCTGTTGGAACTGCTGCTTTTTGGATATACTGATGCAATGGCATCAATAATCTTTTGCTGTGTTACTTTACAGGTACTTCTGTCAATCACGCCAAAACCATATGTGCCCGTATAGCCATTATCCCAAAGGACCGGCACCATGCCATACTTCTTAGCATAAGTACATACTTTTTTCGCAAACTCTGCTCTCTGTGCAGCGCTTGTAGAATCGTATGCTGACTTATCAATTGAACCATACTCACCGATCACTACCGGGTAACCTGCTGCTACGAACTTGTTATACAAGCTGGAAAACTGTGATTTCAGAGCAGATTCATCACCCCAGGAAGATATCTTTGAGCTGTTTGTTGCTGTCTCTCCCCACTGTGTTACATTAGAAGATTCCTCTCCACAGAAATCCCATGGATCATAGTAATGGACAGAAATCATAATTCTTGGAGTAGAAATGCTGCTGTCTCTGTAATTGTCTGTTGGCAGGGAAAATCCGTAATTACCAACTGTATATGTAATATTGGTATTCCATCCAGGGATCATGAGCCAACGCTTTGCATTGTTGCCACCTGTCTGACGAACTGTGTCTACAAAGATCTGATTGTAAGCATTAATATTTGCATATGCCGTGGATGAAGGTGTTCCGTATGTTCCATCGAATTCTTCATTCATAGACTCAAATACTAAATGCTGATCATAATTTTTGAACTTAGTTGCAATCTGTTTCCACACAGCCTTATACTTTGCCTTGATCGCTGTCTGGTTGGAAGATCCACAAAACAGCCAACCACCATCCAAAGTAGTATAACCATCACCATGCATGTTGATGATCGCATACAAACCATTGTTTACACACATATCTACCACTTGCTGTACTCTGTTCAACCAACCGGCATCTACCGTATAGTTGCTGTCTGAGCCGATGTGTCCCATATAGGATACCGGAATGCGGATGGATGTAAAACCTGCGTTTTTCACCGCTTTGATCAGATTTTCCGTAATGGTCGGATTACCCCACGCTGTTTCACTAGGTACTCCGTTATTTGCTGCTTCCAACTGATTTCCCAGATTCCAGCCTGCTCCCATCGCAGATACAAACTGGCTCTGATTCAGATCCTGAAACGATCCGGATGCTGCCTCTGATTTTGCTTGCTGACCGAATGACAATACGCTAATAGAACAAATAACCATTGCCAATGTCAATACATGCGCCAACCATTTTTTTGTCTTGTTCATAAAATTACCTTCCCTTTCTGAAACTGTTTATTCTTTTGTACCCATTCCTTGGAATACGCTTGATTTCTGATCCCCATTCAGATATTTTCCCTATTTGCTTTCTCACCCAAACATACTTTTCCCAATTGGCGCAGTTCCGTTCCGCCGTTTCCCTATTTACACTTTTTTGTTTGAATTGCACATAATCATATTGACAATTATAGCCATATTATGAATTTTTTTTACAATACTTATTCATATTTTGTTCATATTTTCGCCATAATACACAAAGAAACATTTTCGAAACTATCTACG
>NZ_QUFB01000040.1 GCF_003478335.1 Clostridium sp. AM49-4BH | reverse complement strand
ATTTGGCCAGCCGAAATCTCTACCCTGCCAGCCGAAAACGTGGAGCCAGGGCAGAGAAATCAGGATCTGTCCAGCCGAAATCTCTACCCTGCCAGCCGGAAAAGTCGCATCAGGATAGAGAAATTAAGCGTTAGTTGGTCATTACATTTTAATACATTTGTGCTACAATATAATCTGAGCAACAATTAGGAAAGAAAAGACAGCATATGAGGAAAGGAACGTAACAATGAAAAGAATCAGATGGAATAAAGCACTATGTATACTCCTGTGTGCCACATTGGTATGTAGTGAGGGGGTTACCGGACAGGCGGCGGTGAGTAAAAACTCACAATGTACAGTGTCAACGAAAGCATTTGTCAAGGCATCAGCGGACACCGAAGAA
This sequence comes from Clostridium sp. AM49-4BH, assembly GCF_003478335.1. Classification (GTDB taxonomy): domain Bacteria; phylum Bacillota; class Clostridia; order Lachnospirales; family Lachnospiraceae; genus Butyribacter. Next base: position 27,336 of record NZ_QUFB01000040.1, on the reverse strand, counting down.
CCATCTGCTGATCCGAAAGAGACACCGACGGCAACAAGAGAACCATCTGCTGATCCGACAGAGACACCGGCGGCAACAAGAGAGCCATCTTCGGAGCCGGTAGAGACGCCAATACCAACCGTGGAGCCGGAACCAACAGAGACTCCAATACCAACACTGGAGCCAGAACCGACAGAAACTCCTGCAGTTCCGATAGAACGGCCGGGAAAGGTCAGCAACATTAAGATCTGTTACGGGAAAAACAATAGCCGTCTCGTGATTACTTGGAAAGAAGCGAAAAATGCAGAAAAGTATTTGATATATCGTCAGATGAACAACAAGGCGTTCCGGTATGTAGGTACGACGAAGAATTGCCGTTTTGACGACAAGGGAATTAAAGCAAATAAGAAATACAGATATAAAATTGTTTCTTATCAGTCAGAAGCGATCAATAAAGAAAATAGTAAGCTCAGCAGGTGGTTTTCTACCAAAACGATTGTCAACACAAAACATCAGCGCTACAGCTATAGCGAGATGAGTTGGGATATTCATCAGCTCAAAGCCGCCTATGGTGATCGTGTACATTATCAAGTGATTGGAAAATCGGTCGACGGAAGGAATTTATATGATGTGATCATCGGCAATCCGAATGCCAAGAAAACCTTGCTTGTTGTATCGAATCTTCATGCACGAGAATATATGACGGTACAGCTTTGCATGGCACAGATTGAATATTATCTTAAAAATTATTACCGTTCTATTTCGGGAACAGTACCCGTCAATGTTTTTGAAAAAATTGCCGTTCATTATGTACCAATGGCAAATCCAGATGGTGTAACGATATCACAATATGGAATTAGAGCGATACGTAAGGCATCCTTGCGAAAAACCCTGCGAAAAATGCCGGGGGCAAACCGTCATCGGTTATGGAAAGCAAATGCCAGAGGCGTTGATTTGAATCGTAACTATCCGGTATCCTATCGTGCAAGATATCAGAAACGTGGAAGCGAGGGATACACCGGCACTCATGCAGCAAGTGAACCAGAGACAAGGGCAATCCTATCTTTGCTTCGTAAAATCAGGAAGACATCGAAGTTAAAGGGTGTGGTAAATTATCATGCAATGGGTTCGATCGCATTTGGCGGCTGTTCAAAACGGGGGAACGTCAGAAAGGTGACCGCTGCGATGTATCGTCGCGCTGTCGCATTGACGCGATACGGTTCTTCAGCAGGATATAATGCCGGCAAGCCGAGTATAGGAAACTTTCGGGAATATGTGGTGTATAAGAAGAAAATACCTTCGATTACATTAGAAATTGGAGTGCGTGGCTGTCCGTTACCAAGCAGTCAGTTCCCGTCTGCTTGGCGAAGAAATTATCGTTTGGTATTAGAGGAAGCCAAACTACTTCGTTCAAAATAACCAGAACGCTTGTGTTTTCGAGGATAAGAAGAATAAACAGAAGAAACGCCTGTTCCGGCAATGCTGGTTCAGGCGTTCTTTGTTTATGGAATGGGAAATTGCTGTTATATTGTGTGATATCATCGCAAAGCGCTGGCTTTGCTTTTTTGGTTGATAGGAAATTGCTGTTATGTAGTATGACATCATCGCAAAGCACTGGCTTTGCTTTTTTGGTTGATAGGAAATTGCTGTTATGTAGTATGAAGCCGCCAAGAATTGCTTTAGCAATTCTTGCAAAGCAAAGCGCTGGCTTTGCTTTTGTTTATTTATTCTTCTTGCGGAATTCTGCCGGACTTTCTTTTACATACTTCTTAAATTTTGTATGGAAATAATCCACGTTGCGATATCCGACTTTCTCAGCAATCTCATACACTTTAAGTTCGGTGTTGATCAAGAGATCTTTGGAATGATTTATGCGTACTTTGTCGATAAATACATTAAACCCTTCGCCGACCTTTTTGTTGAAAATCTTGCCGAGATAGGAACTATTGTACCCAAACAATGGAGCGATATTTTCCAGTTTAATATTGTCCATATAATTATGCTCGATGTAATGAATAATATCATCCATTACACTATCACTTGACGGATTGCCAATAGCACGCATGATCAATTCAAATTGTTCCGTAAAATACAAAATAATCTCATACAAATAATACCGACTTCCGACAAAGGCGATAATGTCGCCATTGCCAGGAAATGGAATATCTGCATTGTGATAGAGATGCGACAGCTTTTCCTTGATCGTCAGATACAGATCGGTCAAAAATAATTTAATCTCTTGAATATCTTCAGCAGAGTTGTATAAATTATTTTCGAGATCGTGCAGCGTTTCAGCAACCTGATTACGCTTTGCGGCCTGAATATATCCGATCAATTGCTTGCAGTAATTTTGCAAAACATCTTGGTTGATCTCAAAAGGTTTACGAGATTCCAACTGTGGCAATTGTTTGTAGCCGATCGTGTGCTGCTTATGTTCGCAGAAAAAGCGGCGCTGTAGTAATCGAAGTGCTTCTTCATAGGAAGTGTGAATGTCCTTTGGAGAAGTGACAGTGCGTCCATAGGTGATAAAAAGGGAGTCGAGTGGCGAGTTAGTCTGTGGCTTCTGCTCGCGTTCATAACGCTCCAAAAAATCTTGGAACTTTTGTAATATGAAAGTTCCCTTTAATAACAGGACTTCATTGCCATCAATCGTGATCGCTTCATAGGAATTGTTATCTTCATTCGTAACCATAAGCAGATCTGAAAAACGATAGGTGATCCGCTCTGCATTGTGGTTGTATTTTTCATATATGATCACCTGATAGCAATCTGCTTTTGGATAGTAATCAAAGTTATCAGGTGCAGTCGGAATATCATGACCGATCAAAATATCATGCAGGATCATATCGTGTGCCTTGCGTTTGTATTCCAAGAATATTTCTTGCTGATGTTTACTTGTATCAAGCTGCAGCGCAATATTTTTGACGGTTTCCAATAAAGCATCTTCATCAATCGGTTTTGTTAAATAATAATCTACGCCATAGTGAATAGCTGCCTGCGTATATTCAAAATCCGTAAATCCGCTTAAAATGATGAATTTACCGGTAAAACCCTGTTCTTTCGCACGCCGCACGATTTCAGTGCCAAGAATCTGTGGCATTCGAATGTCTAACAAGACCAAATCCGGATTATTTTTTATAATAAAATCCAAAGCATCGGCGCCATTTGCGGCTTCGCCAATAATTTGAAATCCTAGTTCTTCCCAATCCAATATACAACGTAAACCTTGACGGATAATTAATTCGTCATCTGCAATAAAAGTGGTATACATACTTCACAAATCCCCATTTCCGTATACTATAGGCAACTATTTCTAACTGCTGTTCTATCTATATAAGTGTTTTCATAATATAAAATGAAAACAGGATCTCTTATATTATACTGAATTTTGTGTTGATTGGCAAATTCAGATGGAGGAGAAGAGTGATCATTCAATATATTTCCAATTTGACGATACCGCTATTACTATTTTATGTATTGGGATATGGGTTGTTTTGCAAGGTGGATATTTTCGATGCCTTTGTCGATGGTGTCAAAGATGGTTTCCGTGTTGTGGTCGGGGTACTGCCTACGTTGATCGGGTTGATGATCGCTATTGGAATACTGCGCGCATCGGGAATCTTAGAGGGGATTGCATCGGTTGCAGCACCCTGGACGGAAAAAGTGTTTTTACCGGCAGCATTATTGCCGCTTTCGCTGATCAAAATGATCTCGTCCTCCGCAGCAACCGGACTTTTGCTAGACATTTATAAAGAATTTGGAACGGACTCGACCGAAGGTTTTATGGCATCGTTATTTATGTGCTGCTCGGAAACGATTTTTATACGATATCGGTATATTTATGGCAACCGGGGATAAAGACCATAAACCGGTCACCGGAATGCGGTGGACATTGGCAGGAGCACTGCTTTGCACGGTTGCCGGGATGGCAGCAAGTATCGTACTTACTCGCATATTGCTGTAGCAATTCTTGCAGAGCAAAATGCTGGTTTTGCACTTTTTGGATAACAGAAAATTGCTGTTGTGTAGCGTGACATCACCAAGAATTGCTCTTTTTGTCCTAATGCCGATTTTATGTTATACTTATGCGCAAATAGAAAGAAGGGACGTAGAACATGGAATGTGATACTTGCGCCAACTTTATGTACGACGAGGAGTTGGAAGAATATATATGCGATGTTAATATGGATGAAGATGATCTGGTACGTTTTTTGTCGGACAAGCGTGCGAAATGCCCCTATTACCGCAATGGAGATGAATATCAAGTTGTCCGCAAGCAAATGTAAGAAAGGTCGGTGTGAACTATGGAAACAGCATTATTAGATACCATTCCGGTGAATTCGAATGCAACACCGGAGGCACGTGAATTATTACAATATCTTGCTCGCTGCAGTGGGACAAGCATTTTGACCGGGCAGCATACACAAACCAATCCGATGGAGGAATATCAGTATATCCATGAGGTTACAGGGCATTATCCTAAAGTTGTTGGGTTTGAGATGCTGTCGTATTCGGGCAATATTAATTGGGAAGATGCTTCGGAAGCATGCCTGACGGAGGTTCGGGAGAATCAACATACGATGGAGACGGCACTTGCGCTTGCCACACAAAAAGACGTGATCCTCACGATCTGCTTTCACTGGTTTTCACCGATGGGAGGCAGAGACAAAGCGTTTTATACAGAGCATACGGACTTTGATCCGACGAAGATTTTGCAGGAAGGCTCTGCCGAGGAGGCAGCGTTTTATCGTGACTTAAAGAGCATTGGTGAAGAACTGCGGAAGTTTGCGGAGGCAGGAATCCCGATCTTGTGGCGTCCGTTTCATGAAGTAGAAGGCACTTGGTTCTGGTGGGGATCCAAAGGCGGCGAAGTAGCAGCAAAGTTATATCGCAAAATGTATCATTATTTTGTGGATGAACTCGCTTTGAACAACCTTTTGTGGGTGTGGAGTGCACCGACGAAAGAGGCGTATCCGGGAGATGAGTATGTAGATGTGATAGGATGGGATATTTATCTGCCGGAGAAAAAAGCAACGGATTACGCCTCTTATTATGAAGAACTTCGCGCGAACACGACAACGCATAAAGTGGCCGCGCTGACAGAAGTGGGATACGATCCGGATGTTGCTTTGCTGGCAAGATCACATGTACCGTGGGCGTATTATATGACTTGGTCCAAAGAATTTTGCTTAGGCGAGCAGTATAATACGAAGGAAGAGCTGCGATCACTTTACGGCAGCGAGTATGCCATTAAGAATTGATGGCAATTTCATAAAAACACATTGAGAATATTTCGCAAGTATGCTAGACTAATCAGCGTATATTGTACATTTGAAAGGAAGGCATGGTAATTACGATGAGAGAACGCATTGAGCAACTGAAGAAAGAAAAAGATATTGTGATTTTGGCACATTATTATGTAGATGGAGAGGTTCAGGAGATTGCAGACTTAGTCGGTGATTCCTACTTTCTAGCTAAGAAAGCCACAGAAGTGAGCCAGCAAAACATTTTATTTTGCGGTGTCTCTTTTATGGGAGAGAGTGCTAAGATCTTAAATCCGGGTAAGCGTGTCATTATGGCGGATGAGTTTGCAGACTGTCCAATGGCGCATATGGTGGACATTGCCAAAATCCAGCAGGTGCGTGAACAGTATCCGGATGTGGCAGTTGTCTGTTATGTCAATTCGACGGCAGAGATCAAGGCATATTCGGACGTATGTGTAACATCCTCTAATGCACTTCGCGTAGTGCAGTCTCTTCCTAATAAACATATATTCTTTATCCCGGATAACAATTTGGGCCGTTACATTTCGACATTAGTGCCGGAAAAAGAATTTATTTTTAACGATGGTTTTTGCCATGTGCATACGAGTATCCATCGTGAAAATGTGGAAGAAGCCAAAAAACTGCATCCAAATGCACCGGTTCTGACACATCCGGAGTGTACGGCAGATGTGCTGGAAATCTCAGACTTTATCGGTAGTACCTCTGAGATATTAGACTATGCGACGAAATCAGATGCCAAAGAATTTATTATTTGTACGGAGATGGGAATTTTCTTTGAGTTAGAGCAGAAAAACCCGGATAAACGTTTTTATTCTGTCGGACATCGCCAGTTTTGTCCAAATATGAAGAAAATCACATTAGAGAAAGTGGTTCGTGCAATGGAAGAGATGGAACCGGAAGTGACTATGGATGAGGAACTTCGTGTAAAAGCGAATGCACCACTTGTCAAAATGTTGGAACTTGCTAAATAGTATAACGCAGCAGGAATAAGCGTTAAGTGAGGAATTAAGTTGAAAGAGACAGTTGTAGTAGGAATGTCAGGCGGGGTCGATTCGTCGGTAGCCGCCTATTTATTAAAAGAACAGGGTTACAACGTGATCGGTGTGACAATGCAGATATGGCAGGATGAGGATGTCTGTACATTAGAACATGAGGGCGGATGCTGCGGATTGAGCGCGGTTGATGATGCCAGACGCGTTGCAGATGTGCTGGAGATTCCTTATTATGTCATGAACTTTAAGCAGGAATTTCAAACCAACGTGATCGATTATTTTGTGCGTGAATATCAGGCAGGACGTACACCGAACCCTTGTATTGCATGTAACCGCTATGTGAAGTGGGAGTCGTTATTGCAGCGAAGTATAGAGATCGGAGCAGATTATATCGCAACAGGACATTACGCACGTATCAAGCAGTTACCGAATGGACGCTATGCGATTGCTAATTCGGTGACAGCGCGCAAAGATCAGACCTATGCGTTATACAACCTGACGCAGGAACAGCTTCGCAGACACTGATGCCGGTCGGTGAATATGAAAAAGAACGGGTGCGTCAGATCGCAGAGGAAGTGGGGCTGCCAGTAGCTCACAAGCCGGATAGCATGGAAATATGTTTTGTACCGGATGGTGATTATGCTTCCTATATCGAGCAAGCAACAGGGAAACCATCGGTTCCCGGTAACTTTGTGGATGTAGGTGGACATATTTTGGGACAGCATAAAGGAATTATTCATTATACAGTAGGACAACGCAAGGGGTTGGGACTCGCACTCGGATATCCTGCCTTTGTAGTGCAGATCCGTCCAGAGACAAATGAAGTTGTGATCGGCAGCTTGGAACATAATTTGTCGCATCACGTATACGCACGTGAAATGAATTTTATGGGCGAGGAAATGTTTGACGAAAATGCAGTGTATCAGGGAAAGATTCGCTATAACCATGCCGGAGCAGCATGCCATATTGTGCGTAGGCTGATGATCTTTACGAATGTATTTTTGAGGAGCCGCAGCGTGGAGTGACGCCGGGACAGGCACTTGTCCTTTATCGGGATGGTATTGTAGCCGGTGGCGGTACGATCTGCAGACCGGAGACAGAGTGAGCATTGCAGTATGCAGTGATTTGATCTGCAGAAAAAAGCAGAATAGAACTATGTGATAGGATGGAACAGTGTGGCGGGGCTGCAGTGTTCCATGTTTGCTTTATAATTATATATTCAAACTTTGCACATCAAAAGTTGCTGTCGGGTCACATATTGATTATTATGTCAGCAATAACTATGATATTTTGCAGCCGACAAACTAACTTATTCTGCCGTCAGAGAACTAAGATAATTGCCGCAGAACGCTGAGTTTTTACGTGATTTCTTATTTTGTTAAGTCTCTGATGAATACATGCCTGAAGGAGTGTCTGAGATGTCCCGGTTTAGCAAGGTATCATCCATTTTTGACGGGACGCTTTCGCTACGATGCGCTACGTCACGTTACTTAATGTCTCTGAAGTACGAGACATAAGTAACGACGAGCGCAAAGTCCCTTTCAAAAATGATGAATACCTTGCTTCCGGGACGGTTAAGTTTACGTAAGGCATGTAAATCAATCATCAGAGACAACAAAATCTAGAAATCACTAAAAACGAAAATGCGGCAAGGCAATTACTATAGTTCCCTGACGGCAGAAATCACTATGTAGTGGCTGCAAAATACTTAGTATTCTTTGACATAATAAGCAATATGTGACAGCATGACAATTTTTGATGTGCAAAGTTTGGGGTATTTATATAGAAGAAAGGATTCATATGAACACAATAGAATTGATCGATCGTTTGGAACAGGACAAATCCTTACAAAAAGAAGAGTGGATTCATGTTATTGAAGATGACAGTGAGGAAAATCGTAAATATGCTGCAGAAAAGGCACGTGCTTTGGGTGATACGTATTATGGAAAAGAAATATTTGTACGTGGTTTGATCGAATTTACAAATTATTGTAAAAACGATTGTTATTATTGCGGCATTCGATGCAGCAATAGCAATGCCAATCGCTATCGACTGCGCGAAGAGGACATTCTGGCATGTTGCGCAGAGGGAGATCGCCTGGGCTTTCGGACGTTTGTGCTGCAAGGCGGAGAGGATCCATATTACACAGATGACAAGATTGTGGATATTGTCCGGGAAATTAAACGGCGCTACCCGGAGCATGCGGTCACTTTGTCGATTGGAGAGCGGGAACGGGAAAGTTATGAGCGTTTTTTTGCGGCGGGAGCAGACCGTTATCTATTGCGTCATGAAACGGCCAATGATACGCATTATCGTAAATTGCATCCGGAGAGCATGTCGTTATCGCATCGAAAACAGTGTCTTCGTGATCTAAAGGAAATTGGCTACCAGACGGGGTGCGGATTTATGGTAGGCAGTCCCGGACAGACAGCGGCAGATCTGGCAGAAGATTTCTTGTTTATCCATGAACTACATCCGGAGATGATAGGGATCGGCCCGTTTATACCGCATCAAGACACGCCTTTTGCGAATGAAACACAGGGAACTTTGGAACAGACATTATATTTGTTGAGTTTGCTGCGTATTATGCAGCTGGATGTATTGCTTCCAGCGACAACAGCGTTGGCGACCATTCATCCACGGGGACGTGAACTTGGTATTTTGGCAGGAGCTAATGTTCTTATGCCAAATTTGTCTCCGGTGGCAGTGCGTGCAAAATATTCTTTGTATGACGGAAAGGTATGTACCGGGGACGAGGCAGCCGAATGCCGTAATTGTTTGGAGCGGCGTGTAGAAAGCGTTGGGTATCATACAGTCGTTGCGCGGGGCGATAATATCTCCATACTGCGGTAGCAGTATGGAGATATGGCAAATTTGTGCCATAGGCACAAAGTTTGCGAGTGGGAGAATAAATGAATGATAACTGCGGTAGCAGTATGGAGATATTGCACCCTAATCTTTGAAAAAATAAAAAAGTATATAAACCCTATTGACATACTAGGAATATAGTAGTATACTCAGTTCATCACTTGAAACAGACAGTGCAAGACGCCTCATATTATGCGGTGTCAGGGAACATGTGAAATTAGTACAGAAAAGGAGTTTGAAATATGGCAAAGTTAAAGAGAGAAGACAGAAATTTGAAGTTTGAGACATTACAGTTGCATGTTGGTCAGGAGCAGGCTGACCCGGTTACGGATGCAAGAGCCGTACCGATTTATCAGACATCTTCCTATGTATTTCACAATAGTGATCATGCAGAGGCTCGTTTTGGCCTGAGTGATGCAGGTAACATTTATGGACGTTTAACAAATCCGACAGCAGATATTTTTGAGCAGAGAATTGCAGCACTGGAAGGTGGTGTCGCAGCACTTGCAGTAGCATCCGGTGCAGCAGCAATTTCTTATACATTGAAGACATTGGCACAGAATGGTGACCACATTGTATCAGCAAGTAATATTTATGGTGGTACCTACAATTATCTGGAGCATACACTTCCTCAGGATGGCGTGCAGACTACATTTGTAGATATTGCAAATTTTGATGAGGTTGAGGCAGCAATTCAGGACAACACCAAAGCGGTTTTCATTGAGACATTAGGAAATCCAAATTCAGATGTTGTTGATATTGAGGGCATTGCAAAGATTGCACATGCACACAAGATTCCACTTGTCATTGATAATACATTTGGAACACCATATCTGATCCGTCCGATTGAGTATGGTGCAGACATTGTTGTACATTCTGCAACAAAATTTATTGGTGGACATGGAACTACGATTGGTGGTGTCATTGTTGATAGCGGTAAGTTTGACTGGGAAGCATCCGGCAAATTTGCATCTTTGACAGAGCCAAACCCAAGTTACCATGGAATCAGCTTTACAAAAGCAGTTGGTCCGGCAGCATTTGTTACAAAAATCCGTGCTATCTTGCTTCGTGATACAGGCGCAACACTTTCCCCATTTCATGCATTCATTTTCCTGCAGGGATTAGAGACATTATCTCTTCGTGTTGAGCGTCACGTGGAAAATGCATTGAAAGTTGTGGAATATTTGAACAATCATCCACAGGTAGAGCGCGTACATCATCCATCTGTAACGGATGATCCGGAGCAGCAGAGATTATACAAGAAGTACTTCCCGAATGGTGGCGGTTCCATTTTCACCTTCGAGATTAAGGGTGATGATCGCACAGCGAAAGACTTTATTGATAACTTGGAGATTTTCTCTTTGCTGGCAAATGTAGCGGACGTGAAGTCCTTAGTAATTCATCCGGCAAGTACTACACATTCACAGATGACGGTAGAGGAGTTAGAGGAAGTAGGTATTTATAAAAATACGATTCGTCTTTCTATCGGTACCGAGCATATTGATGATATCATTCAGGATTTGGATGAGGCGTTTAAGGCTGTAAAATGATAGTAAATATACCGCATAATAAGTATTATGGGACATCGTAACATAAATGGGTATGGGAAGTTTGAGTAATCAATTAAAAAATAATGATCACTAATAACATTTTTAATATAAGGAGGACACTAACATGGCAAAGATTTATGAAAGCGTTACAGAATTGATCGGAGGAACACCGATCTTGAATGCAAAGAATTTTGCAAAACAGGCAGGAGCTAATGCAACTCTTTTGGCAAAATTAGAGTATTTTAATCCGGCAGGAAGTGTTAAGGATCGTATCGCTAAAGCGATGATCGATGAAGCAGAGAAAAGCGGCAAATTAAAAGAAGGTTCTGTTATTATCGAGCCAACCAGCGGAAATACAGGAATCGGTTTGGCATCTATAGCAGCAGCGAAAGGCTACCGTATTATTTTGACAATGCCTGAGACAATGAGTGTAGAGCGTCGTAATTTGTTAAAAGCATATGGTGCTGAGCTTGTCTTAACAGAAGGCGCTAAGGGTATGAAGGGTGCTATTGCCAAAGCAGAAGAGCTGGCAAAAGAAATCGAAGGCGCATTCATCCCAAGTCAGTTTGAAAATCCAGCTAATCCGGCTGCACATCGTGCAACAACAGGACCGGAGATTTGGAAAGACACTGACGGAAAAGTTGATATCTTCGTTGCCGGTGTAGGTACCGGTGGAACAGTTACCGGTATCGGCGAGTACTTAAAAGAGCAGAATCCGGATATCAAGGTTGTAGCAGTAGAGCCGGCAACTTCTCCGGTTCTTTCTAAGGGAGAAGCAGGACCTCATAAGATTCAGGGAATCGGTGCAGGTTTCGTGCCGGATACATTGAATACTAAGATTTATGATGAGGTGTTACCAATCGAGAATGAAGATGCATTTGCAGCAGGAAGAGCATTTGCTAAGGCGGAAGGTGTATTGGTAGGAATTTCTTCCGGTGCAGCATTGCATGCAGCAACCATTTTAGCAAATCGTCCGGAAAATGCAGGCAAGAACATTGTCGTATTATTACCGGATACAGGTGACAGATATTTGTCAACTGCACTTTTTGCAGACTAATCAGTGATTTGAAGCAAGTTAAACTTCTTACAGTTGGTAATTTTTAATATAATTTTGAATGAGAGGCGGCAAAGTGTTGGCAATGAGATGTAGGTTACGCCGGTTGCTTTGCCGACCTTAATAAAAGATAGCAGACAATTAATAATAAAACCTAAAGATGAATAATTGTAAATAAAAAACCTAAGAGAAAAAGATTAAAACATACATAAGGGAAATGGTGTACCTAAAAAGCTTGTGATTAACAAAAAACTTCGCAAAGCAGACAAGAAATGGATCAAGAAACTGGCGAAGAAATGGAAAATAAAAGTTGTTGAGAAAAAATAAGCTAAGTCCTGCACCGTTACATGCAGCGGCATGCTGTCTAAATGAGAAATTTAATTCTTGACAAATACCCTACAGGGGTATATCTTAAGTGAAGATACCCCTGTAGGGTATTTCTTTTTGCAGGAAATTTTTGGTTTCCTATGGTGTAGCTTGATATCGGCTATTTGTGCTGCAGACGTCACAAAGCAGCCTTGATCGCAGAGACGAACATATGCGAATAAAATCCGCATAGACAGGTAGCTTGCGATTTCTCTGACACGAAAGCGTTTGCGGAATGGAGAATAAATAATATGGCAGAAGAAAAACTTTGTCCATGTCACAAGACGAAGGTGCGAGATGATAAGGAGTATAAAGATCTGCTCAATCGTTTGAATCGTATCGAAGGACAGATTCGCGGCATTAAAGGCATGGTAGAACGGGATGCGTATTGCCCGGATATATTGATACAGGTAGCTGCAGCAAATGCCGCATTAAATAGTTTTAATAAAGTTTTATTGGCAAATCACATAAAAACCTGTGTTACAACGGATATTAAGGATGGGAAAGAGGAAACGGTGGATGAATTAGTAAAAGTCCTGCAAAAATTAATGAAGTAGCCGCAGGACAATCTATTCATGACAGGTAACTGTCAACGAAAGCTGATTTATTCATGACAGGTAACTGTCAACGAAAGCTGATCTATTTATGACAGGTAACCGTCAACGAAAGCTGAGTTATAAAATTCACAGAAAGGAAGGTTCAAATGCAGCAGTATATTGTAACAGGAATGAGCTGTGCGGCGTGTAGTGCCGGGGTGGAAAAAGCAGTCAACGCAGTTCCGGGTGTTACCTCGTGCTCCGTTAGTCTGCTTACCAATTCGATGGGGGTAGAAGGAAGTGCATCTGGTGATGCCATCATTGAGGCGGTACAAAATGCAGGATATGGAGCCAAAATAAAGGGTGCAGACGTGCAATCCGGGAATGCGCAGAATCAGGGAGCACTCGAAGAGGAACTTGTTGATCACACCACGCCGCTTTTGCGAAAGCGCTTGCTGTGGTCGGTCTGCTTTTTGCTAGTACTTATGTATTTTTCTATGGGGCATATGATGTGGAATTGGCCGGTGCCGAAATGGATGGCAGGGAATCATGTGGCGATGGGATTGACACAAATGCTTCTCACGATCATTATTATGGTGATCAATCAGCATTTCTTCATTAGTGGGTTTAAGAGTTTGTGGCATCGGGCACCTAATATGGATACGCTCGTAGCATTAGGTGCGACAGCGGCATTTGGATATAGCACATATGCATTGTTTGCCATGACGGATGCTGTGATGCGTGGCGCGGACAAGCAGGTTATGGCGTATATGCACGACTTTTATTTTGAGTCTGCGGCGATGATCTTGACATTGATCACAGTCGGCAAAATGTTAGAGGCGCGCTCGAAGGGAAAGACAACGGATGCGCTCAAAGGTTTGCTTAGACTTGCACCAAAGACTGCCGTCGTTGTACGAGATGGCGCCGAAGTGACAGTGGATATTGCCAGTGTACAAAAAGACGATATCTTTGTGGTCAGACCCGGAGAAACGATACCGGTGGATGGCATCGTGCTGGATGGCAATAGTGCGGTGGATGAATCGGCACTTACAGGAGAGAGCGTTCCGGTGGACAAGCAAAAGGATGATCCGGTATCTGCAGCAACGATCAACCAGTCTGGTTTCTTGAAATGCCTTGCGACGCGTGTCGGCGAGGATACGACGTTGTCACAGATCATTCAAATGGTTAGCGATGCAGCAGCAACGAAAGCGCCGATTGCCAAGATCGCTGATAAAGTATCTGGAGTATTTGTGCCAACCGTGATCGTTATTGCAGCAGTGACGATGGTTGTTTGGCTGCTTACCGGTGCGAGCATCGGTTTTGCATTAGCCAGAGGCATTTCCGTGCTGGTTATCAGCTGTCCGTGTGCATTAGGGTTAGCAACGCCGGTAGCGATCATGGTGGGAAACGGTGTCGGTGCAAAACATGGAATATTGTTTAAGACAGCCGTTTCGTTGGAAGAGACCGGTAAGATGGATGTTGTATGTCTGGATAAGACAGGTACGATCACGAAAGGCGAACCGCAAGTTACGGATGTCGTTGCAGCGGAGGGCGTATCGATCGATGAATTACTGTTGTACGCATATTCGTTGGAGCAAAAAAGTGAGCATCCGCTTGCTAAAGCTGTCCTGAAATACGGACAGGAGAGCAACTTAACTCCAATAGAACCGCAAGAATTTATGGCATTGCCGGGAAATGGATTGTCAGCAATGTGCGATGGCGCAAAGATAATGGGAGGCAGTCGAAAGTTTATTGAGCAGACGATTTCACTCGAGAAAGTGTATAGCGATCGAATCGATTCACAGAATAAGAAATTCGATCGGCCGACAGAGCAGGAAAAGTCAATTGCGCCAGCCTCTGGTCGTTCGACAGAGCAGAAAGAACTGATCACACTGGTATCGGACCGCTTGGCGGGTCAGGGTAAGACACCACTCTTTTTTGCAAAAGATGGCAAATTGCTTGGTATTATCGCAGTTGCGGATGTGATCAAGGAAGACAGTCTTTCTGCTATTAAAGAGATGCAGGGTATGGGACTGCGGGTCGTTATGCTGACCGGTGATAATGAACGCACTGCGAAAGCAATTGGTGATCAGGTCGGCGTAGATGAGGTGATCGCCGGAGTGCTTCCGGATGGCAAAGAAGCGGTTGTCAGACGCCTGCAGCAATATGGTAAGGTTGCCATGGTTGGAGATGGCATTAACGATGCACCGGCTCTGACCAGAGCTGATATGGGTATCGCGATCGGCGCCGGAACAGACGTTGCCATTGATGCAGCAGATGTGGTTTTGATGCAGAGCAGACTTTGCGATGTGCCTGCGGCAATTCGCTTGAGCAGAGCAACGCTGCGCAATATTCACGAAAATCTGTTTTGGGCATTTTTCTATAATGTGATCGGTATTCCGCTGGCGGCGGGAGTATGGATCCCGTTGTTTGGCTGGGAGTTAAATCCTATGTTTGGTGCTGCAGCAATGAGTCTGTCCAGTTTTTGCGTGGTATCCAATGCATTGAGATTGAATCTCTGCAAAATATATGATGCCCATAAAGATAAAAAAAGAGCTGGAAATTCACAAATTCAGCCCAAAATAGTATATAATGAGGAGGAAACAACGATGACGAAAACAATGAAAATTAACGGAATGATGTGTGGACACTGCGAGGCAACAGTGAAGAAAGCATTGGAGAGTTTGGATCAGGTAACAGAGGCTGTGGTAAGCCACGAGGCAGGGACAGCAGTTGTTACGTTATCTGCAGACATCGCAGATGATGTATTGAAGCAGACAGTAGAAGCGAAAGATTACGAAGTGACATCCATTGAGTAATAGAGCATAACCCAATGTTGATACGGATCCCGGAGTGTACGTTTTTATGGACAGGAAAGCATTCTCCGGGATTTTCTTTGATTAATAGGAAATTGCTGTTGTGTAGCGTGACATCACCAAGAATTGCTTTAGCAATTCTTGCAAAGCAAAGCGCTGGCTTTGCTTTTTTTGTTTAGCAGGAAAATATGTAAATTCCTGCTTGGATTGGAGGGGATATGAAAACTTTTATTACAAAACATAAGAAAGGGATCAAACGAATGTTGATCGGATGTGGGATTGTTGCTGCGCTTGGTGCAGCCGTTATATTTGGTATGGATGCGTATGTGGTGCATTACGCCAAAGGTTATGTATATGAGACAGGACAGGAAAACAGTATGCCGAAAGCCGACTGCATATTGGTATTAGGGGCGGGCATGAAGCCCAATGGGGAGCCAAGCTTAATGCTTCGTGATCGTTTAAATCGTGCGATCGAATTATACCGTGCGGGGGTATCGGATCGTTTCCTGTTGACCGGGGATCATGGCAGGAAAGGCTATAATGAAGTACAGGGAATGAAAGACTATATTATGGCGAATCTGGATGTCCCGGAGGATAAGATCTTTATGGATCATGCAGGCTTTTCAACGTATGAATCCATGTATCGTGCCAGAGATATTTTTGAGGTACATAATCCGGTTGTTGTCACGCAAAAGTATCACGCATATCGCGCGGTGTACGCTGCACGTAAATTGGGACTGGATGCTTATGCCGCACCGAATAAACGGATGAAATACCGTAATATCTGGATCTGCAAATTGCGCGAAGTGGCTGCGAGAGATAAGGAAGTGGTCAATCTGTGGATACAGCCAAAGCCG
Source organism: Clostridium sp. AM49-4BH (assembly GCF_003478335.1). Classification (GTDB taxonomy): domain Bacteria; phylum Bacillota; class Clostridia; order Lachnospirales; family Lachnospiraceae; genus Butyribacter. The sequence continues at coordinate 11,033 of NZ_QUFB01000040.1, read as the reverse complement.
ACTTATTTAGGAGATAAGATTCCGATCAGCGGAAGTGGACTGGCAACGAAAGATTGATCTTAGAGATGTCCGAAAAATGCAGATACTTGTCTGTCTGCTCTATAGTATGGCAAATAGACAAAGTGTTATAATTAATATGGAGTTATGTTTCGTGATTATCGGACAAGTACTGACATAACAGAAAGGGGAAGGTAATGACAATGAAAAAAAGCAAAAAAGTATGGAGCTTGTTACTGGTATTGAGTCTGGTGATCGGCATGGCAGCAGGAGGTGTGCAATCGCAGGCGTACAGTGTTCCATCGAACATGAAGTGGTGGACGAAAGATCGTTTCGGTATGTTCATTCACTTTGGAGCGTATTCCTATTATGGACACGGGGAATGGGCGATGCAGATCGAGGGGATTTCCAAGAAAAAATATCAACAGACGGTAGCCGCAAAGTTCAATCCAACCAAGTTTAATGCCAATGAAATTGTGAAATATGCAAAGCTTGCCGGTATGAAATACATCGTGATCACAGCCAAACATCATGAGGGAATGGCAATGTGGGATACGAACGTTGCCAGCTTTAAGGATTATACCGGTAAGACGATGTTTAGTCTGCAGCAGTATACACCATTTGGCAAAACCGGCCGTGATGTGCTGATGGAGTTAAAAACAGCTTGTGATAAGGCAGGGATCAAGTTTGGCTTGTATTACTCGATCATAGATTGGAACCATTCGTCGCAGACGATCAACGGTGATTTTACGAAGATGAAGTCAATGGCTGCGCGCACAGCATACATCCGCGACATGAAGGCTCAGTTAAAAGAGTTAGTGGACCGTTATGATCCGGCAATTATGTGGTTTGACGGAGACTGGACTTATAGAAGAAAGGCGCCGACACTGGCAAAATGGTGGACGAAAGCAGATGGAAAAGATCTGTATAAATATGTAAAATCTTTGAAATCTTCTATATTAGTAAACGAGCGTGTCTGCCGTGGATTTAAGCTGGGTGATTTTGAGTGCCCGGAGAGAAGTATTCCGGAGAAAGCACCATCAAGACCATGGGAGACTTGTCAGTCCATGAACGATGCGTGGGGCTATAAAAAGGATTTGGAGAATTCATATCGAAGCTATAAATATTTAATCCGGGAATTGGTCGATGTTGCTTCTAAGAGTGGTAATTATCTGTTAAATATCGGACCGAAGGGTGACGGTACTATGACAGCGGGAAGTAAGAAAGCACTGCGTGGCATTGGTAACTGGATGAAGAAAAACGGCAGCAGTATTTATGCTACCTCCGGTAATCCGTTTGGTAAGGTCCCATCTTGGGGAACATATACCAAGAAAGGTAAAAATGTCTATGTACATGTGACGAAATGGTCTAAAAATAAAAAGCTGACAGTACGCAAGTACAAAAATAAAAAGCTCAAAAAAGTCTATTTGCTGGAATCCGGTAAAAAGATTTCCTGCAAAGGCAATAAAAAAGGAAAGACGAAGGTGACCTTAAAGGTGACGAAGAAAGTACCTAATAAAAAAGATACGGTTATTGTGATGCAGTATAAATAGGTGTCCGTATAATGGCACAGCAAGACGGGCAGGCGTTTAGCGCATGAGATGTAGAGAAAATGATTCACTAGAAGATTAAGAGAAAGGAAGAAAATATGGAGATCGCACAATATATACAAGAAGGAAAAGCAGTACTTGGCATTGAGTTTGGTTCGACGCGTATCAAGGCTGTGCTGATCGGAGAACAAGGAGAACCACTTGCTTCCGGCAGCCACAACTGGGAGAATCGCTTAGAGGATGGTGTGTGGACATACCACGAGGAGGATATCTGGAATGGTTTGGCAGACTGTTATCGTTCCTTGGCAGAGCAAGTACAGCAAAAATACAACGTAACGCTCACAAAGCTTGCAGCAATTGGTTTTTCGGCGATGATGCATGGATATTTGGCGTTCGATGCGAAAGGAGACTTCTTGGTTCCATTCCGTACTTGGCGCAATACAATGACAGAAGAGGCGGCAGAGCAGTTGACGAAACGGTTTGCGTTTAATATTCCGCAGAGATGGAGTATTGCACATTTATATCAGGCAATTTTGAACGAGGAACCACATTTATCGAAGCTTTCTTATTTTACGACATTGGCAGGTTATGTACATTGGAAGCTCACAGACGAAAAAGTACTCGGCGTGGGCGATGCATCGGGAATGTTCCCAATCGACAGCGAGACGGGAGACTACGATAGTAAGATGCTGGCACAGTTTGATGAGATGATTGCCGATCGTGGATACTCGTGGAATATAAAGGATATTTTGCCAAAGGTCTTGTCGGCAGGAGAGGAAGCCGGAGTGCTGACCGAGAGGGGAGCCGCGTTATTGGATCCAACCGGTTCTTTACAGGCGGGGATTCCGTTATGCCCGCCGGAAGGAGATGCCGGAACCGGGATGGTCGCAACAGATAGTGTAGGTGTCCGCACCGGAAATGTATCTGCCGGAACATCAATTTTTGCGATGGTTGTACTTGAACAGGCATTAAAACAGGTGCATACGGAAATTGATATGGTTACAACACCTTCCGGTGAGCCGGTGGCGATGGTACATTGTAACAATTGCACCTCGGACATCAATGCATGGGTTAACTTGTTCGGTGAATTTGCGGATTACATGGGCTTTTCGGTAGACACAGGAACGCTGTTTACAAAATTGTTCCAAAAAGCAGAGGAGGGAGCGGCCGATTGCGGCGGTCTTCTTTCCTATAATTATTTTTCCGGAGAAGGTGTGACTGCATTAGATGCCGGAAGACCACTCTTTGTGCGTAAGCCGGATGCGGCATTTAACCTAGCTAATTTTATGCGTACACATTTATATAGTGCGCTGGCAACCTTGAAGATCGGATTGGATATTTTGCAGCAGGAGCAGGTTCAAGTTGACAAAATGTATGGACATGGCGGCTTCTTTACGACCAAGGGCGTCGGACAGCGGATTACTGCGGCAGCAATGAATGCACCGGTTTCAGTGATGGAGACAGCCGGTGAGGGCGGTGCCTGGGGTATTGCGCTGCTTGCAGATTTTATGGTTCATAAGCAGGAGGGACAGTCGCTGACACAGTATTTGGAAGATTATGTATTTGCCGGCAATGAAGGGACAACAATAGCCCCTGATCCGGAGATCGTGCAGGGATTTGAACAATTTATGGAATCATATCGTGGGGGCTTGCAGATTGAAGAAACTTCGTTAGATTGGTAAGCAGATATTTTCGAATGGAGGACACTATGTTAGAAGAGTTAAAGAAAAAGGTATATGAAGCAAATATGGAACTGCCGCGCAGAGGATTGATCACGTATACTTGGGGAAATGTAAGCGGGATTGATAGAGATACCGGATATTTTGTGATCAAACCCAGTGGCGTAGATTATGATAAGCTGCGTCCGGAAGATATGGTGGTCATGGATCTGGAAGGAAACCGTATCGAGGGAACGCTTAACCCATCATCGGACACGCCAACGCATTTGGAATTGTACAAAAAATATCCGGAAATCGGAGGCGTTGTGCATACACATTCGCCGGAGGCAACTTCGTGGGCGCAGGCAGGACGTGACATTCCGTTATACGGAACAACACATGCCGACTATTTTTATGGTCCGATTCCTTGTGCGCGAAGTCTGACACCGGAAGAGATTGGTGGAGAGTATGAGCGTAATACCGGACTTGTTATTATTGAGACATTTGAGCAGAGAGGACTGAATCCGATGCATACGCCGGGCGTACTCTGCACAAACCACGGACCGTTTACCTGGGGCAAGGATGCTGCTGAAGCAGTGCATAATGCGGTCGTGCTGGAAGAGGTTGCGCGCATGGCGATCCGAACAGAATTACTCAACCCTCAGGTACAGCCGGCACCGGATAGTATTCGTGACAAGCATTTTTTTAGAAAACATGGAGAAAATGCATACTATGGTCAATAGTATGATGTGAGGGGGATCGCTGTGGAATTTGCATTGAAACAGGGGCGGGTGCTGGTGCTTGATGCAGCGGAAGCGAAGGAACGCTGGGAGAGTGCCAGCTTTTGGAATGAAATGGAATATATGCTGCAGTCTAACCGTATGCATTTTTCGAAAGCTGTAGTTCTTGCGGACGCTGTGGTGGGCGAAATTATGTGGCATCCGGAAGAAGCATATGACGGCAGAGCGGTCAGTATTATTTACTATCTTGACCGCAGCGAACTGGTTTTGATCGGACAAAAGACCAGACATGATCACTGGGAAAAACAGCTTCGCTCGCTGATCAGTGATGAAGATGATCTGTCGCCTGTACGTTTTTTTATCCGCCTTTTGGATGAATTATTAAAAGATGATATCAAACATTTGCAGAGGATCGAAGCAGGCTGTTTCCAGATGGAAGAGGAGATCCAGTCCGGGGAGAAGACGGATCCGACCGGATTAATGGCCAAATATCGCAAAATATTACTCAACAAGAGCTTTCAATATCAACAGATGATGGATATGAGCGATACACTTGTCGAAAATGTCAATGATTTCTTTGATGAGAAAGAGGTGATCTGTTTTCAGACATATGGACAAAAGGTAGAGCGGTTATACAATCGCTCTAAAATGCTTCGGGAATATATGCTGCAAATACGAGAATTACAGCAGCAGCGCTGGATGAAGAACAAAATAGGATCATGCGTATCCTGACGATCGTCACGGCTATTTTTTCGCCGTTGACACTTGTGGCAGGGTGGTATGGTATGAATTTTGTTGGAATGCCGGAGCTTAAGAGTCATTACGGTTATCCTGTTGTGGCAATCGTGTGTGGTATCATCATTCTTCTTGAATTTATCTATTTCAAACACAAAAAAATGTTGTAAGAAGTAATGAATCCCCCTTAGGCAGATAAGGTAGATAACCAAAGGTCTGCTCAAGGGGGATTTAATTTGTGTTGATCCATTATTTTGAATAGGAAATTGCTGCTATGTAGCGTGACATCGCCAAGCAAGAATTGCTTTTAATTTGCTGCCTGTGCAATATTCATAGCGTGCGCTGCAACACGTTCCAGATCCATCAAAAGTTCTACGAACATCATACCCTGTTGTGAATTACATTTTCCCTTATTCATACGGACAATATGCTTTTCCTTCATGTCCTCGATCATGCGGTTTACATCTCGTTTCAAGGCATATACATGTGCGTATTTATCCTGATCCGGTGATACCATTTGGGCGTAAGCTTCTTTGTAAATACGTTCAATAATATCCACCAACCCACGGAGTTCTTCCATGGCGGTTTTACTGAAACGCTCCTTATTCTTGTGCATACGAATACTATATTGTGCCATATTTTCTGCATGGTCACCGATTCGCTCTAAATCATTGATTACATGGAATAGATTACCAACGTGCTTAGCCTGCTCTGGCGTCAGATCTGCAAAAGAACTCATGCGGATCAGTGCATCGGTAATTTTCTTATTTAAGAAATCGATCGTTTCTTCCGTCTGGTTGAAATCATCCTCGTCTTTCAAACGATTATCAAAATAATTCTCGGTAGCGAGACGAAGGTTGGTTTGTACCAGTTCTTCCATACGATTGGTCTCCGCATCGATCTGACCGATCATTGCAGTAGAAGTCGTATGCGTTGTTTCGCTGATAAACTCTAATTTTGCCATATTTGGCTCTTCGTCGGAGCCGCGAATGATCTTCTTAGACAAAGCGGCGATGAGATTTGAGAATGGGAACAACACGATCAGTGATACTAAGTTAAAGATTGTGTTCGCATTTGCAATACGGCGGCTCGGATCTCCGGAAGTCATCGACAACCAGTCGAGAACCGGAAGGAATGTAGTGGCTAACATAAAGATCAGCATACCACAGGTTTCAAAAATAGCAACGATGGCAGCAACGCGTTTGGCATCCTTTTTGCCACCAATAGAAGCTAAGATCGGAGCGATACTTGCACCGATATTCATACCAAGCATTACATAAAAGGCCGGGCGGAATCCAATGACACCGCTTACCGCCATGATCTGCAGCACACCGACGGAGGCAGAGGCACTTTGGATAATTACGGTGAAAATCACGCCGACCAGTACACCGAGCAGAGGATTGGAAAGATTTGCCACAATATTAATAAACCATTCTTCCTGTGCCATTGGTCTCATTGCGGTGCTCATGGTGGACAATCCGACAAAGAGGATACCAAGACTTGCGACAACCTGTCCGAAGCTTTTGATGTTGTTGGATTTAGCAAACATCAAGAAAGCAACGCCCACAAAGGCAATAACCGGAGCATATTTTGAAATATAATTGGTTGCAAGAAGCTGTCCGGTGATCGTTGTACCGAGCTTAGCACCCATGATGATTCCAACAGAGCGCTCTAACTGCATCATTCCGGCATTTACAAATCCGACGGTCATGACACACATGGCATTGGAGCTTTGGATCAGTGCGGTCAGACCGGCACCCAGCAACACAGCCATAATACGTTTTTCCGTTAATTTTTCCAAAATAGTTTTCATATAATCGCCGGCAAGTTTCTTCAAACCGTCGCTCATGAAAGTCATTCCAAAGATGAAGAGCGCAAGCCCTCCAAGAAGATTGATCACGTGTTCTGAAGTCATTCGTTTTCTCCTTATCAATCACTAAATGGTGTTATTTGCATAAAAATCACAGCACATATCGACGAAAAGCTTTGTAAAATCTAGGCAAATAATGAGATAAACAGTAGCATTTTACGTAAAATCCGCGTAAAGCCAAATATAATTATATAGCGTGTTTCTATGAAAAGCAATCATTTTTATATCATCGATCTATAGGAAATCGATGCATATTCCTCCACAACCAATATGGGAAGTTAAAGTAAGGTATAGTTGATAAACGAGATGGGAAATGCTATAGTTAGGATTAATGTAAAAACAATTGGAGTAAGGAGGATTAGTGTATGCAGACAGCACTTTTAAGTTATTTTCCGGGGATGTATTACTATATGGATCCGACATATGTTCTTGTTATTATTGGTGCGGTAATATGTATGCTGGCATCTGCCAACGTCAGCCGGACATTTAATAAGTACAGTCGATATCATAGCAAACGTGGTCTGACAGGGGCGCAGACAGCAGAAATGATCCTGCGAAGTGCAGGGATTACCGATGTACGAATCGAACATATCAGCGGACAGTTGACTGATCATTATGATCCACGTGCGAAGGTGGTGCGATTGTCAGATAGTGTATATGGTGCATCATCGATTGCCGCCGTTGGAGTGGCAGCGCACGAATGTGGACATGTCATTCAACATCATGTTGGTTATGTTCCGATACAGATACGCAGTGCCATTGTTCCGGTGGTCAATATTGGTTCTAAAATGTCGTGGCCGGTGATCATTGTTGGATTGCTGATCGGGCATACCAATTTGATCTATCTTGGTATTATATTGTTTGCGTTGACATTGTTGTTTCAGATTGTCACCCTTCCGGTAGAGTTTAATGCGTCGGGCAGAGCACTTCGTATTTTAAATGATAGCGGAATGTTATATGAAGATGAGGTGAGAGGGGCGAGACGTGTACTTTCAGCGGCAGCAATGACCTATATAACGGCAACGGTATCCACCTTATTACAGCTGCTTCGACTGGTGTTACTGTTTGGAAGAAGAGATAACGATTAAATCAAACATACACACTTCATACATTTCGAAGTTGTTTATTAAAACTACCGTCAGAGAAAGGAATGACAGATTACGATGGAATTATGGGATATTTACGATAAGGACAAGAAGCCAACCGGGCGAACCATGAAAAGAAATGATTGGTGCTTGAAAGAAGGGGAGTATCATTTGTCGGTACTCGGTGTTATTCAGAGACCGGATGGAAAATATTTGATCACAAAGCGTGCGGCTGACAAAGCTTGGGCACCCGGCTGGTGGGAAGTATCCGGTGGAGCGGCTATTGCCGGGGAGACATCGGAAGAGGCCGTGAAACGTGAAATCTTAGAAGAAACCGGACTGGATGTAACGAATGCAGAAGGTGGCTTTCTGTTTTCGTATCACCGTGAGAATCCGGGAGAAGGTGATAACTATTTTGTAGATGTCTATAAATATCATATGGATTTTACAGAGGAAGATATCAAATTGCAGACGGAAGAGACGAATGCATTTCAGATAGCGGATGCAGCACAGTTATCAGAATACGATAAGCAGGGGATTTTTTTACATTATCAAAGTATTAAGCAGGCGTTGCAATAGTGACAGTGTATGATGCCGGGTGGGAGAATCATTCACAGATATGTTCTGATATTAATTTTTGGTATGGTAAGTTCAAGTTTGATGTGCGAAGTTTGCGTTTTTGGATCTAAATACTTTACAAAATCAAAATAAACTCCACAAACTATTAATATTATTAGGAGAATATATGGAAAAAATTAATAATATTAAAAAATAAAATATTGCAAAATAAAATGAACCTTTTGGGCTTCTAAACAGTCATATAAGTAGAACCGCTCAAAAGGTGATCACTGGAGATGGTGAAACCTTGTGCCTATGGTGCACCTCTGGCACAGGGAGGTAATGCACTGGAAGTGTGCGCAGAAAGGAAGGAATAAATTGAGGCGTAGTTTGACTTCTAGGCAATTTGAACAATTTGTTGCAACAGAAAGAGGCATGCTGGTACGGCTCGCAATGAATATACTGCATCATCCGGAGGATGCAGATGATGCGGTGGCAGAAGCGTTATGCAAAGCGTGGGAACGCAGGGAACAGCTCGATCACCGGATAAAATGCGGTCGTGGGTAGCAAAGATTACAGTCAATACAGCGTTATCTATGATTCAAAAAAGAAAACGGGAAGAATTGGTGGAATCTATGGATGACTATCCGACGACAGCGGAGCCTGGTTATCCGCATAGCGGAATTTGGCATGAGATAGAAAGTCTGGCAGAGCAGGATCGTACATTGGTATATTTGTATTACATATATGGCTTTTCGCAAAAAGAGATAAGCGCAATCTTAAACATACCAACAGGTACGGTAAAATCAAGACTCTATGCAGCGCGACAAAAATTAAAAAATTGCAGGTAAATAATGGACTATGGAAGGAAGTAAATACAATGAGAAGTAGATTGGATCGAGAAATCAGCCGACGGTTGCTGCAGGAAGTTCCAACTGAACCAACGGTGAAAAACAGTAGAATAGATCAACTGTTATACCGGGTGCGTGCGGAGGACGTGCAGGATAATAGCAAAGTGGTGCGTGCATTCTCCTATCGAACGGCAGTCGCAGCGGTTGGCGCAGTCATTATATTGACGACGGGTACATATGCTGCTGTGGATAAATATCATGAGCATTTGCAATCAATGTCTCAAGAGGAACAGAAGCAGTTAAACCATATGACACAGGCACAACGGGAAGATGCAGATCACTATTCACGCAAGTTGTATTCTCAGGAGCAGAAGCGCAAGGAACTGCTGCAGAAGGAATATAAAAAGGGAACATTGCCGGAGACGAAGCTGAAGGAAGTAGATTCTCAGAAAGAAGTGAAAGCGAATGGCGGGAAAGAAGTCGTATACTGTCGTGCAAACAGTACCTTTTATCTGCCGAAGAGCGAATTGACCGATGAGCAGTTATTACAGATCATTGATTTTAATGAGCGGCGTGATTATGCGCTGGAAAAGCAGAATCAGGCAGACAGAGCGAGGGCTGCACAAAGGCCGGTTGACGAAACGGCAAATAAGCTGACAGAGGATCAGGCGATTGAGGCTGCCAAGCAGTATGTCAGCAAAATATATGGAATTGATACAAATCAGGCGAGGGCTGCAGTAGATGTGACGACCTATGAAGACAGCGAGGATGACGAATATAACATTGTTTTGAAAAAGAAAGGCTGGAAATATGAATATAGTGTTGCTGTAAAGATCAACAGCGGTGAAATAAATCAATCAGCTATATCTGAAGGAGATAAGTGGATTTCTGCTTCGGATGCAAGTTATCGAAAAGGGATAGAAAGAAAATATTTAAGAACAGTTCAACAGATGATGGATAAAATTGCGCCAAACCAACCAATAAAATCTATTTATGGCATATCACGGTTTGATACGCAGAATCTTCTTCTGTATGGAGAAATTACCTATTATGTGAGGAGTGAAGATGGAGTTACTTATGTGATAAAGTATGCGCCGTCAGATAAGTGTTTAACAGGAGTATTTGTGCATAAAGATTTTCATGAACTTTGGCAACAAATGAAAAGAGAGAAAAAACAGGATCAGAAGGAGGGGATAAATACAATAATAGAGAAGTGCTACTAAGCAGACAGTCAATCGCTAAGTAGGAGGATAACATGAAACAGTACAATAATAAGAAACAAATGATGTTAATGGTGCTTTGTGTTGTAATAGTGCTTGCAGGAAATATGCAGGCATCCGCTATGGTTATAGCAGATGATATACTGGCGGGGCGCAATGCAACTGAAGTGAGTTCTGCACAAGTTGTTATGGCAGATGGAGTTGTTATTTGCAATGAACTAGTTCCAACAGTCGATGTTATGATGTATTCAAATCAGAATGGATCGGTAAAGGGAGATGGGGTACGTTTACGTGCCAAACCAAGCACTTCAGCAACGGTGTTAGAAAGCATGAGCATACATGAAAAGGTATGCGTTGACATGACGAAGAGTAAATCTCAAAACTATAAATGGTATTATCTTAAAAGAGTTAAAACGGGTACATGGGGTTGGGTAAAAGCAGAGTATATAAGACTTAAAACAACTTAAGTGAGGGTGCTATAGCTTACTGCTTTGCACTAGGCAGAATTATTGCCAAATGCAGAGATAGTATATAGGTATAACAGGGTGGAATCTACGAAAGAAAGGAGATGGTCTAACATGGGACGAATAGTATGGATTAACATATTAAAAAAAGTTCCTACACCGCAGAGGGCAAGCCCATAGGCAGAATAGGAACTCGTAAAAAACCACAACAATTATAGCATATTTGACTTAATGATGCTATAAAAATCAGCTAATCGGAAGGAGTAAGGTATGTTAAAGCAGGAAATCCGAAGAGTGCTGCATTC
>NZ_QUFB01000004.1 GCF_003478335.1 Clostridium sp. AM49-4BH | reverse complement strand
GGTGCTGTTTGCAGCTAACTTCTTCTCCGCGAGATGCGCATCCTCGCGGAGCGTTTTTTGCTTTATAGGAAACGAGAAGTTTCCTATAAAGCAAAAAAGGCTGCCCCTTTCCACAAGATGTTCGGTAAAGGGACAGCCTTTTTAGCTGCTATTATGTTTGTAACATCATCAAAAACTACGGTTGTGCGATATATTCCACTACATTTCTTTTAGGAAAGACCAGTGATCACACCATCCTCGTTTACATCAATGCGCTCAGCCGCCGGATGAAGTGGCAATCCCGGCATTGTCATGACCGTACCGGTGATTGCAACGACAAATCCTGCTCCTGCGGACACATACACTTCACGTATCGTAATCTCAAATCCTTCCGGACGACCTAACTTCTTAGGATCATCAGACAGCGAATACTGATTCTTTGCCATACAGATCGGTGTATCGCCATACCCAAGACTCTCTAAACGGTCAATTGCTTTCGCTGCTGCAGGTGCATAATTAACCTTGCCGGCGCCATAAATTTCTTTCGCAATCTTCTCGATCTTTTCCCGAATAGATAACTCAGTATCATATAACGGTGTAAAATCGCTCTCTTTGGTTTCCAGCGTATGAATTACCTCTTTTGCCAAAGCAATGCCGCCTTCTCCACCTTTTTCCCATACTTCGGAAAGTGCAAAATCACAGCCTCTTTCTTTACAGAACTGCTCAATGTACTGAAGTTCTGCATCGGTATCCGTTACAAAACGGTTCAAAGTTACTACACATGGTACCTTGAACTTTGCAACATTCTCAATATGTTTCTCTAAGTTTACGATACCTGCTTTTAACGCTTCCAGATTCTCTTCACCAAGTTTTTCTTTGGCAACGCCGCCATTATATTTCAGGGCACGGACCGTAGCAACCAATACAACTGCATCCGGTTTCATGCCTGCCATACGACACTTAATATCAAAAAACTTCTCTGCACCAAGATCTGCACCAAAACCAGCCTCTGTAATGACGTAATCCGCTAATTTAAGTCCTGTCTTTGTTGCACGGACACTATTACAGCCATGTGCAATATTAGCAAACGGGCCACCATGTACTAACGCCGGTGTATTTTCAAGTGTCTGCACCATATTAGGCTTGATGGCATCCTTTAATAACGCTGCCATTGCTCCTACTGCATTTAACTGTCCTGCCGTTACCGGTTCACCGGCATAATTATAAGCTACGATAATACGAGACAAACGTTCCTTCAGATCTTTCATATTATCCGCAAGACATAAGATTGCCATGATTTCTGAGGCAACAGAAATAATAAAATGATCCTCGCGTACAACTCCATCTACCGGACGTCCAAGACCAACCACAATATTACGAAGCACACGATCATTCATATCCATACAGCGTTTCCACACGATCTGATTCGTATCGATCTGCAATGCATTGCCTTGCTTAATATGGTTATCCAACATGGCTGCCAACAAGTTATTGGCAGATGTAATTGCATGAAAATCACCGGTAAAATGAAGATTTAAGTCCTCCATCGGAACTACCTGGGCGTTACCGCCTCCTGCCGCTCCACCTTTGATACCAAAGCATGGTCCAAGAGATGGCTCGCGAAGTGCGATCACTGCCTTTTTGCCAAGCTTACCCATAGCCTGTCCAAGACCAACGGAAGTTGTTGTCTTGCCCTCTCCTGCCGGGGTAGGATTGATCGCTGTCACTAGGATCAGCTTTCCATCCGGGTTATCTTTTACTCTATCCCAAAGCTCATCTCCAAGCTTTGCTTTGTATTTACCATACATTTCTAATTCATCCTTCGGGATATTCAGCTGTTCTGCCACTTCCCAAATTGGAATCATATTGGCTGCCTGCGCGATTTCAATATCTGATTTCATGTACAAAATCCTCCATTCTCTTTCTCCTGCTCCTCATAGTCCCCTAAAAGTGACTAATCTTTATCCTATCATTTTTATAGTTTTTTGGCAAGCCACCCTACATAATCCGACACAATATCGTGATCACTGCAGGCGTACAACATACGGCATCCCACCATTTCTTCTAACTCATTAAATACCATGCATCCATTCTTCTCTAACAAAAAATCCACTCCGACAAACGCTAAGGCACTGCCTCCTAACGCCATAATATACTGTCTGACTAACTCTTTTGTCATATTGTCCAGAGGATACTCTCGCACAGACCCACCCAGGGAATAGTTCGAGCGAAAATCACCGGAACCCTGACGAAGTACCGCTGCATAAGGCTGTCCTCCTATAACATAGATGCGTATATCACGGCTGTCACTGTCTATCCATTCCTGGCACAACAACTTTCGGTTAAGAAGCGGTTGCAGTTTCTCCTGTGTTTTCTCTTCTTCATCCCATTCTTCCATAGATACCAGAAATACTTCGCTGCCGCCATGTCCACCAACCGATTTAAGCACTACATTATGTCCCATCAGACCGCATTTGTCCTGCCATTTCAATACTTCCCTTTTCAGCTTGATAAAAGCATTCTTCTTCCCATCCTCAATGGATACCTGTGTCATATCTGCCAGTCCGACCGCATACTGTGTCAGATCGATCACAGTGCTTTTTGGTATCTGTAGTGGGATCTTTGCTGACCACTTTTGTTTGAGTTTTTGCAAAGTCACCGCTTTATCATTCCCGGTATGAACGATATCACTAGAATGAAATACCAAAACTCCATGACATTCATAGAACAGACTGACTTCAGGATCTCTGGTCCGATTGATCACAAAATCCGGCAAGGGGGACGTTTTGTACTGATCCTTTGTCACCAAGCAAAATCTCAGACCATAGGCTTTTCCTGCCTGTGCAAACATAGACACAAAGCCACGGTTTTTCTCCCCTTCTGCTGTTTCATAAATCATATAACCTATGCGCTGCATTTATTCATCCTCTATGATTTCTCTCCTGTTTTCCTTCCAACACACGCTTAATATACTGCATGATCTTGTCTGCTGTATTTACCCCGGTACATTCTGCAATATTTCGAAAATGTGCATTGGAATTCACCTCACAGATCATATTTGCCGTTTTATTTTCACCACTTGCAAATAACAGATCAACGCCCGCAAAATCAAGCCCCAATGCAAGCACTGCGCGAACAGCAAGATCACATTCTTCCTGCGAAGCTCATAAGCTTCCATCTGCCCGCCATTCGATAAATTTGCACGGAAATCCGTTTTTGACCGACGCTTCATTGCTGCTACCACTTCTGTTCCTACAACCTGCAAACGCACGTCCACACCTGCACTCGCAGCAATAAACTTTTGATATAAAAATGGGGTGCCCGCCAATTTTTTCGTATACCTAAGTGCCTCTTCCCGGTCCTTTGCCAAATAAACCTGCCAGCCAAACGACCCAAAGCACTCTTTGATCACCATCGGATAGCCTATCTGCTTCTCGATCGAAGACAAAAAATCCACATCTGTATAACCCACAGCAGCAAACGTTAAGGGAGCAACAACAGATGGTATCAAGGAAAACGCCTCCTCCGATGCCTCTGTTAGCAACCGAAAAGTTTCACTCTTATCGTCACAAGCCGCAACCGCCTCAGGCGTGTTAAAGATCGGGATCCCCCGTTTTTGACAATAACGCTCCATCCATTTTGCCAAACGTATGTCTTTGTCCCAAAAAATAATAAACGAATATGACGCTAACTTTGCCTCATCAGATTCCATTCCATAGATTGCATGAAGCATAGCATTATCGCACAGATCCAGCCGTATTTCCTGCTGCCTTGCAGCTTCCCGCAGCCACTCATAATGCTCGACAAATTTACCGTTTTTTAGAAACGCATTTGTCACCAACAATCCCCGGATATTTTTTGTCGCTATCATACTCCATGCTCCTCCAGATCATCTACCATCCCTTGTAATGGATCTTGCTCTTCCGAGATCACATGCTCCGGATTTTCTAACATATCACTTGCAGAAAGTTCCTGTGCATAAGCTTCCAGCTCATCTGCTTCTGTTGCTGCATCGCCTCCTGACAGATATGCCTCAAACTGCTCCATCGTCATCAATACCTTTCTAGGCTTAGTGCCCTCTGCCGGACCGACTACTCCTGCTTGATGCAATTGGTCAATAATGCGTCCTGCACGATTAAATCCTATTGAAAAACGACGCTGTAATTGTCCTGCTGCCGCACGCTCTGATTCAATAACAAAACGTCCTGCATCGGCAAAATACTCATCAACATCCGGTTTTTCGGATACGGCTTCTGTCACTGTGCCATCCGACTCTTCCGTAATTGCTGTCACCTCATGATTGTATTCCGGCTCTTCATTTGCCTCACATAGAAATTCAACCACATCGCTGACTTCTTTATCCGAAACAAATGCGCCCTGCACACGTACCGGCTCCGATTCTCCCGATGGGAAAAATAACATATCACCTTTACCAAGCAGTTTCTCTGCTCCACCTTTGTCCAGTATCGTTCTGGAGTCAATGGCTGATGATACCGAGAATGCAATTCTCGATGGAATATTCGCTTTGATAACACCGGTGATGACATTTACCGATGGTCGCTGTGTTGCCAATACTAAGTGGATTCCCGCTGCACGTGCCAACTGAGCCAGTCTGCACACCGCATCCTCCACTTCTTTAGAAGCAACCATCATCAGATCAGCAAACTCGTCAACAATGATAACTAACGATGGCATTTTGGAATATCCTGCTTTTTCCGGATCCTCTACTGTCTTGATCTTTTGATTGTAACCGGAAATATTACGTACTCCCAGTTCTTTGAATAAATTGTATCGTTCCATCATCTCCCGCACCGCCCAATTAAGCGCAGATGCCGCTTCGCGTGGATCCGTCACAACCGGACAGAACAAATGCGGGATTCCATTATATACACTAAGCTCTACCACTTTCGGGTCAATCATGATCAGCTTGACATCAGATGGATCTGCCTTATACAAAATGCTCATGATCAGCGTATTGATACATACTGATTTACCGGAACCGGTCGCTCCGGCGATCAATAAATGCGGCATCTTGGCAATATCCGTCATAATGCGTTTACCGGCAATATCTTTACCAACCGCAAACGTAACCGGCGATTTTGCCTTACGGAAATCATCGCCCTCCAATAATTCTCGAAAATACACCGGACTTGGCTCCGGATTTGGCACTTCAATTCCAACCGCTGATTTTCCCGGGATCGGTGCTTCAATACGAACACTCGGTGCCGCTAAACTCAACTTAAGATCGTCGGTAAGATTAGTGATCTTATTTACTCGGACACCCTGTTCCGGGAGCACTTCAAAGCGGGTAACGGTTGGTCCACAGGTGACCGGTCCCATCGTCACGTTCACATTAAAGCTGCGCAGCGTATCCTGCAGTCTGGCTGCTGTCTCACGAAGCTCACTGTCGCTGACCCTTCCCGGTATCTCCTTTGGAACACTAAGCAATTCCACCGGAGGAAATTCATATGGTTTATGCTGTTCTTCACTCTGCTTTGCAGTCATTTTTTCCTTACCGGACGCAAAAGCATCTGCAATCTCCGCAGCGTTATAGGTAGAAACAGCGCCACTTCCTCCTCGCACCGTACTGCTCTCTGATTTTGTCGTTGAACGTTCTGCTTTATTCTGACTATTACGGTTTGTCCGACTTGTCTTTGCCGGTTTCTTCGGCTCTTCAGAAACCTTCTCTGTCATCGCCATTGCCTGTGTCATATTCTCCTTCGTTTCCGCAATGTAACTCTCAAGTGACTGCGTCGAAGGCTGCTCGTGTAACGGTGATGTGATCGTTTCCGACAACGGTTTATCAAACTTGCGTCGCAGTTCCTCACGATAGATCGGAATCTCCGAAGATGGCTCCACCGACATATGCTGTTCTTCCTGCTGCTCTTTTTGATGCTCTATCGACTCCTGTTCCTGCGCCTGCGTACGCACACTTTTCCCACTCGGTAATATCTCTTCCAGCTTTCCGGCTTTTTCTTTGGTTGTATTTGTATTTTTGCGATTTTCCTGTTCTTTTTCCTGCATTCGGTCTATCTGCTCATTCATCTGCTGCAAATTGACAGACTGCATTTGATGATCCGAGTATATCTTACGTCGTTTCGGTGGACGAACCTTGTAAGATGGCTCCGTGTAATCTTCTTCTTGACGGATCACCTCATAGGCTTCTCCCATCTCCTGATAATAGGCATTTCGCTTGCGCAGCATTGCCATCCATTCAATTCCATAAAATATGTAAATGCTAACTAATAATAATGCGCCTAATACGCAATAACCACCCACTTCACCCAGTACACGGAATACTCCTAAGTCGATGTATTTGCCAACAATACCACTGCCCGTCAATCCCATTAACGCCAACACGATTACCGTACCACTGGCAATTCTGCGCGGTACGCGTTTGTCTCCCGGATTTACGATCGAAAAAATAACAGCAAGAACGATTGCCATCGGAATCATCCATGCCGTCCAGCCAAATAATTTCATAAAGATGTTTTTTATTACCGCTCCAAATTGTCCGGCAAGCCCAAAGAAACTCACATAGCATAGCACTAACACAGCACAATTGAGCAAAATCGTCATTCCCTGCTCAAATGCGATATGGTCCTGATACTCGTTCATTTCTTCAATCGTGCGTCGACGATATGTATTCGTCCCGGTGCGACTCGCTTTCGATGTACTGCCGCTTCCATTCTTCTTGTGAGCCGTCGTTTTAGACGTTGTCCTGCCAGACGGCTTGGTACTATGTACTGCCTTTACTCCGCTTGGCGTTTTTTTGGCACTTCGCCCTCCGCTGCCTGCCTTTTTCTTTGCCGCAGATGTCTTTGCTGCCATGACACTCCTCCAATTATCTGAATATTCCATAGCCGACCGTGATCAGTCCTACGATCGCACAATAAACTGCAAATATTTTATATTTCTTTCCCTGTATCAAACGCATCATAATGCAGATTGACAAATATCCTACTATTGCGGAAATAACTGTCGCCACTGCACATGCCGGTACTGCTGACGCCTGCAGTGGAGCCTTAGCAACATCTTTTAACTCCAACACGACCGCGCCTAAAACAGCCGGGATCGACATAATAAAAGAATATTTCACAGCAAACTTCTTTTCAAAACCGCAAAGCAGACAAGCTGTGATCGTCGTTCCGGAACGCGACAGCCCCGGCATTGTTGCGATTCCCTGTGCAACACCGATCAATCCTGCATTGACATACGACGCCTCTCTTGGTCGTTTTGTTCCTTCATCTGCATAATCTGCAATAACCAAAAATACAGAAGTGATCAACAGACAGATGCCCGGAACGATCAACATAGTTCCTGCAAGTTCCACCGTATCCTTAAATAAGATGCCGATCACGCCTGTCGGAATCGTAGACACGATCACTAACATAACAAACTTTCGATAAGCTGTCCGAACAATTTTGTGATAATGACGCTCATTCCCACGAAATCCTGAGAACCAAATTCCGATATTTGCAAATACGTCTCCTACAATATGTAATCCTTCCACGATCATCTTCAAAATATCATGTCGGAATGCTACAAAAATAGCAAATAATGTTCCAAAATGCAGCATAACATCAAAGAAAAGGCCACCGCCCTCTAAGTCTATGTGCATGATCTCTTTCAAAATAACCAAATGCCCGGAACTGCTTATTGGTAAAAACTCTGCAAGTCCCTGAACAATACCTAATATAATCCCCTTCCAAACTGGCATATCCATCCTCATTTCTGTACGCAATCTTTACAGCTTCCCCCGCGCTCTGCGCACCTGAACACAACGGGTTATGTAAACTACTATAATGAGCCGTCTTATAGCTCATTATAGCATACCCTCATATCAACTGCAAATGTCTGTTCTGTTTTTGGCAATGCGCTGCTGCAATTCCTGCAGTGCTTCATGAATACCGCCCACACATTGATACAAGCCTGCCTCTACCGCCTGCCTGCCGACCAAGATTGTGCCCAGATCTCTGCTCAATATACCCGGAGTGATCATCCACTGTTCGATCGTATCCTCACTCACGTTAGAATGGGCGGCAATGAATCCGGTGATCCGTTCCTGTATCAAACGAAAATACTCATATGTCTGCGGTGCTCCAAGCACCATTCCGCTCATGCGTACCGGATGAATGATCACTGTCGCCGATGGGGCGATCACTGTGTAATCTGCCGCAACTGACAATGGCACTCCGATCGAATGGCTGTCTCCCACAACAAGCGCTACTGTTGGCTTGGATAAACCGGCGATCATCTCTGCCAACGCAAGTCCACAGGACACATCTCCACCTACCGTATTGATCAAAAATAATATGCCATCCAATTTGTCACTCTGCTCTAACGACGCCAAGATCGGGAGCATATGCTCATATTTTGTCGTTTTGGTCTGGCTGGAAGCCGATTCATGTCCTTCAATCTCTCCAATGATCGAGACCAGCTGCATTCTCACCCCCGTCTCTTCATTCACCAGCAAACGCATTCCATATTCTTTTAGTACCTCGTCCATCTGCACACACCTCACTTTTCTGTTTCGTCTCTTGTAGTATGCGCCAAACAGATTTCTATTATACGGTTCTTGTGTTTATGTATCGATCCTGCGATAGATCCTCGCTCCTAATATGCCAATTGCCGCACCTGCCAGAGTCCCGGCAACAAGAAGAACCGGCATATAATAAATAATTTTTGCAGTCTGCATCACGTATGCCGCAACCAAAAGCTGCCCGACATTGTGCATCACGCCGCCGGCAATGCTGATCCCATATATCGAAAACTTTTCTGTTTTTTTCAAAACAAACATAACTGCAAAACTAAGTACCCCCCCCCGCAAAGCTATACAGCATCGTAGACAAACTGCCAAAAGTGACCCCACATAGTACAATACGGCAGACAGCCACTCCGAATGCTATCCCACCACCGAACTGATACAACGCAAATAGTGTTACCACATTCGATAATCCAAGCTTAATTCCGGGAATACCTAATGATATAGGTATCAATGATTCCAAATAGCTAAGGACCATAGCAAGAGCCACTAACACTCCTACGCCTGCAATTTTATGAGATTTTGTATCCATCTTCGTTTCTCCTCAACTATAGAAAAAGGATTGCCATACGAACATCCTATGACAATCCTTACAATCTACTGCATAAATAAAAGATTATAACTGATCTTTTACATCTTTAATGCTGAAGCTGGTACGTCCCATCTTATCCTTACCTAAGCATACCACTTTTACATGATCTCCAAGGGTAAGAACATCCTCAACATGATTGATACGCTCATTTGCAATCTTAGAAATGTGAACCATTCCTTCTTTGCCCGGAGCGAACTCAACAAATGCACCGAACTCCTTGATGCTGACAACATCACCCTCTAAGATCTGTCCCTCATAATAATCTGTTGTGATGATCTGGATCAAGCGAATTGCCTCCTGCATCATCGCTTCATCTTCGCCACAAACAGAAACGGAACCGTCATCTGTAATATCGATCTTCACACCGGTACGCTCGATCAATGTATTGATCGTCTTACCACGCTGACCAACAACATCGCCAATCTTCTGCGGATCGATCTGAATCTGAACGATCTTCGGAGCATATGTGCCCACTTTCTCACGAGGTGCACCGATTGCCGGAAGCATAACCTCATTCAAAATGTACATTCTTGCCTCACGTGTGCGGCGAATTGCCTCCTCAACGATCGGTCTTGTAAGTCCATGAATCTTAATATCCATCTGGATCGCTGTAATACCATCTTTGGTACCTGCCACCTTAAAGTCCATGTCACCGAAGAAATCCTCTAAGCCCTGAATATCTGTCAATACCAGATATTCATCGTCTGTATCACCGGTTACCAATCCACAGGAAATACCTGCAACCGGTTTCTTGATCGGTACACCTGCTGCCATCAATGACATTGTAGATGCACAAATACTTGCCTGAGAAGTTGATCCGTTGGATTCAAAAGTCTCAGAAACAGTACGGATTGCATATGGGAACTCTTCCTCACTTGGAAGTACCGGAACAAGAGCTCTCTCTGCCAATGCACCATGTCCGATCTCACGACGTCCAGGTCCGCGGCTAGGTTTTGTCTCACCAACAGAATAAGACGGGAAGTTATAATGATGCATATAACGCTTGCTTGTCTTATTTGGATCTAATCCATCAACACGCTGGCACTCAGAAAGCGGTGCAAGCGTTGTGATCGTACAGATCTGTGTCTGTCCACGTGTAAACATCGCAGAGCCATGTACTCTCGGTACAAGATCAACCTCTGCTGCAAGCGGACGGATCTGATCGATCGCACGTCCATCCGGACGTTTGTGATCTACTAAGATCATCTTACGAACTGTCTTCTTCTGATACTGATATACAGCCTCATCAAGGATCTCTAACCAATCCTCTTTATCCGCAAATGCCTCTGCTAACTTCTCAGTTACAAGACGAACATTTTCTTCTCTTGTCTGCTTATCGTCAGAAAATACTGCCTCTTCCATCTCTGCCGGAGGAACGATCTCTTTGATCGCTGCAAACATCTCCTCAGGGATCGCACAGCTTGTATACTCATGTTTTGGCTTGCCGACCTCAGCAACGATCTGATCAACAAACTGAATAATCGTCTGGTTTACTTCGTGACATTTATAGATCGCTTCGATCATCTTGTCCTCCGGGAGCTCATTCGCACCAGCTTCGATCATAATAACTTTTTCACGGGTAGAAGCTACGGTCAAACGCAGATCTCCGTTATCCCACTGCTCCTGATTTGGATTGACGATAAACTCACCATCCACAAGTCCCATCTGTGTTGTAGCACAAGGACCTGCAAAAGGAATATCAGAAATACTTGTTGCCACTGCAGAACCGATCATAGCAACTAACTCCGGACGACACTCCGGATCTACGGAAAGTACCAGATTGTTCAAAGAACAGTCATTGCGGTAATCCTTCGGGAACAACGGACGCATTGGTCTATCGATAACACGTGCTGTAAGTACTGCATTCTCAGAAGCCTTACCTTCACGTTTATTAAATCCTCCCGGAATCTTTCCAACGGAATACATCTTCTCTTCAAACTCTACAGACAATGGGAAAAAATCGATTCCCTCGCGTGGCTTATCGGATGCTGTAGCCGTACATAATACAGTTGTGTCTCCATAGTGCATCAATGCTGCACCGTTTGCCTGCTTAGCAACTCGTCCAATATCAATTGATAAAGTTCTGCCTGCAAGCTCCATTGAATAAGTCTTGTATGACATATATTAACCTCATTTCCGTGCTGTAAAATATACTCGGCACAAGGCAGGCACAGCACACTCCCTGTCTCGTCCGGATGCAGGCATAGCCGAAACAACTGAAAAAACGACCTGCTCAGATTATCTTTTCAGAAGTCTCGGAAACCGCCTGCACACTATCTGTATAATTATATCATGGAACCATATGATATGCAACAGCAAAAAACCGGTTGTGCAATCTATACACAACCGGCCGATACAAGCCATTACTTTGATTATTTTCTAAGACCAAGCTTCTCGATCAATGCACGATATCCTTCAAGATCTTTCTTCTGAAGATATGCAAGAAGGTTACGTCTCTGACCGATCATCTTCAACATACCACGTCTGGAATGATGATCTTTCTTATTAACCTTTAAGTGCTCTGTCAACTCACGGATACGCTCTGTTAAGATAGCAATCTGTACTTCCGGTGAACCTGTATCCTCTGGAGTACGTCCATAAGTCTTGATGATTTCTGCTTTCTTCTCTTTACTGATCATAATAAAATCCTCCTATCAATTATTTTCTCCAATCACTAAGAAATGGACGGAGTGACCACTTTCTGAGTGACGGTATTAACAACTTTCACATATTAACACAAAACCGATTGCCTGTAAAGTGTTATCCGAAAAAATTTATTCCCTTTTCTGTCATAAGCGCATCCAATGCAACATCATGCTCCTGTGCTTCCATCCGCTGCACAAGTTGAAACGAAAATGCATAACCGATCTTGAGTACTCCTCCGGCATTCGGTTGACACAATCCATATTCCGCAAAGTAGCGGTCATAAAATCCGGCACCATACCCGACCCGGTAACCTCTTTCATCATAAGCAAGCCCCGGCACCAGCATAACTCCATCTTCTGCCCGAACCGGCTCCGCACCAGCCGGCTCTAATATCCCCATGGCGCCTCTGTGCAGATCGTTCATTGCCCTTGCTTCATAAAACTGCATCCGATTTCCTTCCACGCGAGGCACTGCCACTGCTATTTCCGGCAGTTCTTTCCACACTCTCTGCAATAACTGAAGTGTATCGATCTCTGTACGGCAGGACACAAATGGATAGAACCGGCGAGGTCTCTTCTGACGTAAGAAAGCCATCATATGATCTACTGCCTGCTGCTCTGCTGCCTCTCTCTTATCCCCTGTTAGTTCGGCACGCATGGCACGCATTTGTCCACGAAGCTCTTCCTTGGTCAATTAATGTCCCTTCTTTCTCTCTTTCGCTGCCATTTCCTTACCAAGATCTCTTGTCGTTCCGTCCGGATTGACAATCGTTACATTGTTTAATTGCGCACGCAGATTATTTTTGACGGAGTCGATATACTCTTTGCGCAATTTCTGCTGTTCTGCCTTTTCTTCTGCCGTCAATCCTTCTGATTTTGATTTGTGATACAATTCGTTAATTCTTGCAATTTTCTTATCATCCATATTTTCCTACATTCCTTTCTATGATCTTTTGCTCTAAATATGCTGCACATATGTTGTTCAAACAGTAACTTCCGGTATGAGAAATTTCCGTTACTTCTTCTTTTCTCCCAATTGCAACAGAAGCTGTTCTGCCACTTTCAGCCCATCCATCGCCGCCGAAGTAATTCCTCCCGCATAACCGGCACCCTCACCGCATGGGTAAACCCCTTCATAATTTGCCTGCAGCGTATCATCCCGTATAATGCGGATTGGAGATGACGTTCTCGTCTCCACGCCGGATACGATCGCATCCGCTCTTCCAAATCCATGGATACGTCTTTCAAACTGCGGAATGCTCTCCGCAATGGCATCGCCAATCTCTTTTGGTAAAATACTTCGCACATTGGTAAGCGTATATTCCCCACACAGACACGGCGTCACTTCGCCAAGTGCTGTACTTTCCCGGTTCTGTAGAAAATCCCCTAATAGCTGTACCGGAATCCTTCCTTGCCCCTGCTCATAGGCGGCCTGTTCCAACCGACGTTGAAACTGCATACCGTCAAACAGCCCCTCGCCAAAATCTTCCGGTCCCACCGTTACGACAATGGCGCTGTTCGCATTGGCTCCGTCTCTGGCATATTCACTCATACCATTGACTACCAGCCTTCCACACTCCGAAGAGGCATTGACAACCTGTCCTCCCGGACACATGCAAAAAGAATACACGCCTCTGCCATCCGATGTTGTATTGGTCAGTTTATATGAAGCCGGTGGAAGAATCTTAGCCGCCTCTCCATACTGCGATAAACCGATCATCTCCTGTGGATGTTCCATCCGCACGCCTACAGCAAATGCCTTAGCTGCATAACAACGCCCTGTTCTTTAAGCTCTATAAACGTATCTCTTGCACTATGTCCTGTGGCAAGTATCACGGTCTCACACGCCATCTGCGAAATTCTGCCCGCCTGTTCATATTCCACGCCACAAATGCGGTCCCCCTGCAAGAGAAACCTCACAAAACGCGTGTCAAAATGCACCGTTGCGCCCAGCGCTAAGATCTCTTCCCGGATCGACCGTACTACCTCTCGAAGTTTATCGGTTCCGATATGCGGTTTCTGCATATACAAAATCTCTTCCGGTGCTCCATGCGCCACAAAACATTCCAGCACTTTTCGGTTTCTGCCGGAAGGATCCTTTACCATCGTATTGAGTTTGCCGTCTGAAAAGGTTCCGGCTCCGCCTTCCCCAAACTGCACATTACATTCCGGATCCAGCTCTCCTGTCTGCCAAAAATGATCCACCTTGCGCCTTCGCACATCGACATCGCTTCCCCGCTCCAAAATAACCGGTTTTAACCCGGCTCTCGCCAACTCTAATGCAGCAAATAAACCTGCCGGTCCCATGCCGACCACAACCGGAGCACTGATCGTATCTGCAAAGGTAACAACTTTTCTTTGCTTTGATGCTTTCACCAAAGTAACTTTCGATTGAAATGCTTTCTGCTGCAACAGCTTATGTTCGCCATCCAGACAAAGCGTCACGGTATAACTGAACACGATTGCATCCTTATGCCTCGCATCGATGGAACGCCGTTTCACCGTCAAATCCCGCAATTGTGATTCTTTGCGGTGCAATAACTTTGCCGCCGCCTTGCGTACCAATGCATATTCAGACTCCGTCAATATACCACGACGAAGTGCTTCGGCAGGCACCTCCTGTTGTACCTTGGCCAACGGTACTTTTATCTGTGTGATCTGTATCATGATCTACTCCTTATCTTTGTTTTTAATGCACACGCCGCACTCTGCCCTGCCAAATGTCCACTAGACCAAGCCCACTGCAGATTGTAGCCGCCACAGATCCCATCAACATCCGCCAGTTCTCCGGTAACATATATTCCCGGATACTTGATCAGTTCCAAAGTGTCAGCCTGCAGTTCGCTTAAAGCCACGCCTCCGGTTGTAACCTGCGCCTTGTCGAAATCACTCACCTTCCGGATATGTAATTTTTTGCCTTTGATCTGATCTGCCAGATCGTTTCGCCATCTGTCCTCCTGCAATATTTCAGCTCCATCTCCAGGGCTCTTATGCAATGCCTGCAACAATGCTTTCGCTAATTTATCCGGAAGCATACCGTCCAAAACATCCCCCAGACTTCTTCCAACTCCATAGGTATTAACCCGGCGCAACAGTTCTTCCATAACCTGTTCTTTGGTATGATCCGGCATAACATCAAGTTTTAAATAGGGTTCTTTTCCTTGGTACAAGAGGCGGGAAACTCTTCCGCTGATCTGAAATACCGGAATACCGGAAATCCCTTTGGCAACCATCTGTATCTCTCCGATATCTTCTGCCAGTCTGCTGCCCTCACACCACAGTTCGACCTGTCCCATAATTCGGACACCACTCCATAATTTACAGCAGGCATCATCGAGTTCGATCGATGTCAATGCCGGCAATGGCGGTACGATCGCCACTCCAAGTTCCTGCAGCATACGATAACCATCTCCGGTCGTACCCTGTGCAGGAGCCGCACTGCCGCCAACTGCTAATATCAGTTTACGTACAAGATATTTATCGCGGTCCGTCTGTACTTCATAACCGGTAATATTCTGACCGGACAGATCCTTTCTCGGAATGATCCGCTGCAACGTTTCGTCACAATGAACCTCCACCTTATACCGATCCATCTCGCGCTCTAACATAGCTCGTACCGAAGCCGCCTGCCCGGATAACGGATAATAATAACCATCACGTTCTTTTGACATCACACCGCTTTCCCAAAAATAATCAATGACTTTTTGGTGATCAAACCGCTGTAGCACCATTTGAACTAACGTATCATCACTGCTGTGATAACAGGATATTTCCTGATTTCGATTCGTAAAATTGCAGCGTCCGTTCCCGGTCGCTAAAATCTTTTTACCCGGTTTATTTTTCTTTTCGATCACGGTAACATTAGCGCCCAGCTTTGCAGCCTCAATCGCTGCAACCATTCCGGACGCACCGCCTCCCGCCACAAGTACAGGTATGCTTCGCATCTTCATCCTCCCTGTTCCTTTTATTACTGCTCTTATGAAGAATAATTTTCCAATAAGCCATATAAGGCATCTTCATCTTTTACTTCAATGCCATTTTTTAATGACATCTGCTCCTCTTTCGACAAAGTATCCGTAGATATTCCGGTATATTCATAAACCGTCTTCTGGTCACCATAATAGACAACCACTTCTCCATCTACTGCGATCAAATAATAACGATATTTTACTTTTGAAGGATCATAAATTTTTCGCACAATGATCCGATCTTTCGAAAATGTTGTGATCCCTATACTTTGCAAACCATTTAAGAACTCCTCCACCGGAAGATTCTGCATATACTTTTTGAAATAGCCATCTGCTTCTTCCCTGTTAAAACCAACTAATTCCTCCGGAATCGTTTCGTATTCTGTCGTGGTCTGGTCTTTCACTTTGTCGTAATTTTCAATCTGATACACCGTATTAACCGATAACATTTCCTCTGTGTTTGCCACCGGAAGCCCCTCTGACAGATCTTCGAATTTGACCTCGACCTGTTTAGAAACTTCTTTTTGTACGGCTCCGGCAATCTCCTCACGATATGACCGGCTAAGCTGCGTATACTTTCCCATCGCTGCACGATAACAATAATAATTCATTAACACAACGACTGTCAATGCTCCAAATGCCGCACTCCAATATAAAAATCTGCGTTTTCTCATTCTTGTTTCCTCCTTACTAAGCATCCACACTTAGATCACTGCCCTGTTTGGACCGTATTAGATGTCTTAGTACCATTTTCCCACGAAACAAGAAAGATATACCCTTATCCCGACATAACTACCAATTCAACGCTCTATAGTTAAAATTGCCACAAATTTCTGTCTGCTCAATATAATGGCAACCGGTTACCTGCCACCTTAATGGGATGACACCCAATTACCAGATTTCAAAAATAAAGCAACGCGCTCGTTGGCATCGTCTACGATCTTCTCATCATACCCAAGCATTTTTAGCAACCGGATCGCATTTCTTGTGCAGGCACGACCTTCGCGCAAGCAATAATCAAACGTCACTTTATCATCTTCCACCTGTTCTTCAAAGTGATAATTATCGTATTCTTTCTCTAATAAATACGTCAGTTCAATATCATGCGTGGCTGCAAAACATAATCCGCCCTGTTCTGCTATTGCCTGCAAGATCCGGCTGGAAGCAGCGATTCTTTCGACTGTATTGGTTCCTCGAAGTACCTCATCGATAAAGCAAAGCACCGGCAATTCCGATAATCTTGTCAGATCTAAGATTCGTTTTAACGATCTGATCTCCACAATATAATAACTTTCCTGACTTAATATATCATCTCGCAGCGCCATGGACGAGGCGATACAAAACCACGAAGCCTGATAATTCTCCGCTAAAACCGTATGCAATGTCTGCGCTAAGATCGCATTGAGTGCTACTGTCTTGATAAACGTTGATTTTCCCGATGCATTCGATCCCGTCAATAACACACTGCGCTCTGCCGTAATAGAATTTCTGACTCCCTCCGGGATCAACGGATGGTACATTTCAGTTACCGCAAACTTTCCATTTGCCTGATGTGACAACTGCGGTACACAATATTCTCCATACATAATACGGCAAGATGCCGTCGATAACATCGTATCTAAATATCCTATCGTATCATACATGATTCGCAACTGCTGCTCGTATTTTTTTGCCTCACGGATCATTGTCGACATTTTGACCAGATCTACATGGAACAAAATTCTTATATAGTCCATCAACGAATCCATAATATCTCCGGACATCCCGCTTCCACCATTCACCAAAAAACAGAAACGTCTGTATTTTCCAAAACAGGATGTCTGCTTTTTTAGCTGATCCTGATACTTTTCAAGACCCGGAATCTTCTTCCTCGCAACGCCCTCGCATTGCTCTACCATATGCAGTATAAACGTAAACAGCCGTATATAACTGTCCACCTTTGCCTTAGCCTGATAATACGATATAATATTTCCACCCATGATCGCAATACTGGCGATCACCATAAATTCCGGTGCAAAGGCACAGCCTATAAGAGCGCCGACCAGACAGACACCTGCCAATATATGAGGCAGTGCCCCGATCGGTTTCATATCCTGTATTAATTCCAAATGATCATACACGGACATTCGTTCTAATTTGCCGATCTCTGCAAGCGCCTCCTGTAAATACATGCGTTCCTGTGTATTCTCCAACAGATATGTGATTACTCGCTCGCGTTCTTCCATTTCTGTATCTGAAGCAATCGGACGACGGAGTGCTGCATACAAATATTCTTCCCCGATCGAAGTCCGTGTATGATTCCACACCTGATACACTTCATCCATATCCAGATCATTCCAGGTAATATCGTCCACAAATTCATGCTTTTGGCTTTCCTCCGCCTTTTTTTCTAACACCTTATAATAGCTGACAATAGCATTCCACTGTTCCTCCGAATAATTACGAT
Organism: Clostridium sp. AM49-4BH; assembly: GCF_003478335.1. GTDB lineage: Bacteria > Bacillota > Clostridia > Lachnospirales > Lachnospiraceae > Butyribacter. The sequence continues at coordinate 94,196 of NZ_QUFB01000004.1, read as the reverse complement.
CTGCAGATTTTCCCCATGAGTTGATCAAAAACTCTCTCATCCGCTTCCTTCTCGCCTTTTCATCACAGACCATTTTGATCCCGATAAGCACCAAAATTACTACTACAGCGATAATGATTTTAATTCCTATGTCCATTTTGAAACCTCCACATGTAATTACGAAAGAAAAAGAGAGTTTATTGCAACTCTCTCTTTCCAATTTGAATTATTGTATAATGCAGGCACTAAGCTACCCGTTATACATAAGATATCTCTCCGCCGGAACATCATTTTTATAAAACACGTCCGATCTTGATCGGCTTACGATAATAAGCACTGGAAATCTTAATTCCATCGCTCGGGTTACTTGCATGAATGATCTGACCGTTTCCAATATAGATCGCTACATGGCTGACATGTCCACTTCCATAGAAGAACAGATCTCCCGGTCTTTCGCTTCCCTGTGATACGCTTCTAGTCGCAGATGCCTGTGCACCGGACGTACGTGGCAGTGAATGACCAAAGCGCTGGAATACACGCATCGTAAAGCCGGAGCAATCTGTTCCGCTCGTAAGGCTTGTACCACCATATACATAACGATTGCCCAAGAACTGCATTGCATAGGAGATCAAGGAAGATGCTCCTGAAGAGCTTCCACTGTCTCTATCCTGTGATCGACTGCCGCCCTTTTTGCCGGACTTTTTACTCTGACCTACTTCTTTGATCGAAACGGCACGATTCAGATTGTAAGTCATCTTAATAAAATCTTTCGATACAAATGCTCTGTCGTCATCAATAGCGATCATAACCCAATTATTCAGGTCAGCATACATTTTCTCTTTGTCAATCCCCTTTAGCTGAGACTTCTTCACATTTTTGCGGATATATTCATCCAACCAGCCTTTGGTTAATGTCTCTCTGGTAATCTTATAATCCTCATCTGCTGAAATCTGGTCAAATACGTTTGCCTTCGTTGACGGCAGATAACGTACATTTAACGTTTCAGTTGTAACCGTTGCACGCAATGTTGCTACTTTCTGAGCCTTTGCCTCCGCTTTCTCATCCGTGATCAGATAACTTGCTTTGACAAAACCTCTCACACCACCGGATACGATCTTAGCCCATCCCTTTTTGATCTTGTATACATGACAACCGGAATTATTTGTCATCTTTCCGACTATTTTAGCATTCTCACTTGGTCTTTTACGTACATTCACATAATTCTTGACCTGTACCACGCCCAAACGATCATACACAAGATTCAGCTTGATCTTCTTCGGCGCAGGTGTTGCTGTCACCGTCGCCTGTACTGTCGTACTCTGTGCAGGTGTTGCTGTCACCGTCGCCTGTACTGTCGTACTCTGTGCAGACTGACCGGAAGTGCCGGTCTGTTGTACAACAGCGTTAGTCTGTGCCACACCCTCAGCCTTGTCCTGCTCCGGTACCTTAGTAAGTACTTCTGACGCCTCCTCAAGTTCCATATCCTGCAGAGCATCTTCGCAATATTTATCAAAAGATACCGCTAATCCTGCCAATGGCTTTTCCGTCTGTTTACTCCAATCATTACCCGCTGAAACAACATGTCCCAGACAGATGACACCCAAGGATGCAACTGCCATTCCGATCACTACATGTAATTTATTCTTATCCATGTTATCCTCCATATTCTCATGATCCTGTCTGCAACAAACACACAGGATCCTTATTTCTCCATCGACCGCCTGCAACGCAGACGGTCGTAGAAAGTATTTCTGTTATTTATTTTGTATAATTGTTACAAATATATTACGAAGTATAACAAACTGTTAAGAAATTGTCAAATAATGATGCACACCAGTCCGCCATTTCCATCATTGACCACTTTTTGAATGGTTTCCTGCAATTTGATACGACTCTCATCTCCCAGTCGATCCACTTTCGTATCCATCCCCTCTTCAACCAATTGACGGACGGTTTTTCCAAAGATATTGGTATCCCATATACCTTTTTCATCATCCTCCCCATGCTGATCTGCAATGTAGGCAATCAAGTCATTGGCCTGTTCCTGCGTACCAACGATCGGGCTATCTCTGTCTCGATATTGGCCTGTATCAAATGAATAGATGGGCTGACAGCTCGAAGTTTCACACCATACTTACTGCCGTGCTTGATCAGTTCCGGTTGATCAATCTCAATCTCATCTACCGATGGTGTCACAACGCCGTACCCCTTACGGTGTACTTCCTCCCACGCATTTTTCAGTTTGTCGATCTCTGCATGATTGTCAGCATATTCTCGCAGCAAATGGATCAGTTGATACTCGTCATCTATCTGTGTCCCGACCAATTCACTAAGTATCTGATAATATCTTCCATCATCAAATAATGTGTCGATCCGGACTTCTCCGTTTTCCATACCGATCCGGCCAATCCGAAACCCCTTGATCGCATCACTGGTGATCGCCAGATTGGCGGCTGTCACATCACACAGTCTGCTGATCCCACCCAAAATCATACGAACTTTTTGCACCAGTTCCTGCTTCAGCCAATGATCCTGCGGCAGCATCTCTACCCATTTTGGCAAATGAAAGGCTAGTTGACGTACCGGAAAAGAAGACAGGATTTTTTCTAAAATTGCAAGAACGTCCTCCCGGCGAAGCTGGTTACAATTGACAGCCATAGCGACCGCATGATATGTCTGCTCCAGTTTTTCCACCAATGCTGCGGTCTCTGAACCATAAGGTTTTGCCGAATTTACAAGTACCACAAATGGTTTTCCTATCGCTGTCAACTCCTGGATCGTTCGTTTCTCCGGATCTTCAAATGCCTCTCTTGGCAAATCCCCAAAAGAGCCGTCAGTTGTCACAACAATGCCGATCGTTGAATGATCATGAATCACTTTTCTTGTGCCAAATTCGGCAGCCTGTGTAAAAGGCATTGGACTTTCTGACCAAGGAGTCATAACCATTCTTTCATTTTGTTCCTCGTAAAGTCCCTCTGCTCCCTTAACTATGTAACCGACGCAATCGATTAAGCGGATCTTAACTTCATTTTCTCCAAACAGTTTAACATTTGCCGCCTCTTTGGGAATAAATTTCGGCTCCGTTGTCATGATCGTTTTGCCGGCAGCCGACTGTGGGAGTTCATCTACGGCACGTTGTCTTTCGTGTTCCTGTTCCATCTCCGGCAAGACCAATAATTCCATAAAACGTTTGATAAAGGTCGATTTACCGGTTCGCACCGGTCCGCAGATTCCCAGATAAAACTCTCCTCCTGTGCGTTCAGCAAGATCTTTATATACTTGAAATTCACTCATCAGGCATTCCCCTTCCATAATATATGCCATGCTACTCTAAGGTTTCTACCACAATCTATGCACCGGCACAACAGAATATGCCACAAATAAGCAAAGCCAGCGCTTGCTTTTGTCACGCTATACAACAGCAATTTTCTATACCAAAAAAGACAGTGCATTCATACACTGCCTTTCATACTGTTATCCATATATGTTTATATCTTCAAAGAACCAGACAATGCTGAAAGCCGCTGTATCTCCTTCAAAATAGTGTTCTGATTTGCCACAAAAAACAAACTTACGATGATCAGACAAACCGAAATAAGCAATCCAAAGATCGAGCATACGAGCCCGGCAATTGCCATCCCGGTACCAGCCTTTTGCTTTGCCAGTACATAACCGGATAATCCCAATCCTACAACGGCCAGAATCAATGTGATATACTGCGAGCAACAACATAACACGATCGATAAAATACCACAGATCATTCCGGCTACTGCCATTCCCGGGTTTGGCTCCTCCGGCACATAATATCCCTCCTGCGGAGCTTTCGTGTAACCATTTTCTTCCATTATGACCCCTTTCCGCATTATTTCTGCGTGGCACGATACTTCGCATAGCCCTTGGAATAATGCATTTTTTCATCCTTTGTCACAAACACCGCTTCGACATTGTCCAAAGAGTCGATCAATTCCATCCCTTTCTCCAAACCTAAGCCGAAACAAGTGGTAGACAATCCATCTCCATCTACAGATGCTTTTGAAAGTATTGTCACCGCCATCAACGTATTATCCACCGGGTAACCGGTAGACGGATCCAATATATGATGATAGAATTTTCCGTTCTGCTTAAAACATCTCTCATAAATACCGGAAGATACCACAGAGAGATCCTTCACTGCTACGGTATCAATTACTGCATCCCGATCTGAAAACGGTTGTCTGACTCCGATCCGAAACGCAGTTCCATCCGGTTTATTGCCCAAACATAATATATTTCCACCCAGATCGATCAATGCTGATGTCACACCATCCTGACGCAACAGATCTTTTAAGCGGTCTGCTATATATCCTTTGGCGATTCCTCCAAATTCAATGCCGGTGCCGGGCACCAAAAACGATAATCGATCATTATGCAAACGAATATGCTCATCTCCCACATAGGTCAGCGCCTTGCGAATCTCCGCGTCCTGTGGCACAGTTGGCTGATCTGTCGAAAAATCCCATAAGCTGCTAACAGGCTCTATTCCCATCGTAAAACATCCTTTAGACAGTTTACCATATTTGAACGAATAATTCACCAGTTTTTGCAGCGTATCATTTACCTGAAAAGATATGCTTCCATCGGAACTAACATGGCAAGCAAGCTCTGTGTACGCTTCCGGCAATGCCTGCTTCAGTTTCGTCTCATACTCTGTTCTCTGCTGTTTAGACAACATGATCGTTTGTCCTTTTTGCAAAGACTGACACAATTTGCCCGGAAGAAGCTCCTCATACTTCTTTGACAAAGCATTGATCCGGTACACAGTACTGGTTTCCTTCGTCCGACTGATCACATTTTCGTAGGAACTACATTCCGACACACACTTTTGCAGTGTCTTTTTCGTGCCGCCTTGATAGATCGTGATCTGATAGGTCGTATCAAACGCAAATCCTTGTATATTCTTGGTCTCATTCTGCTGCTTCCGCGGCAAATGACCACTCCCGATCAGATACACCATAACTCCGGCTATTATAAAAATAGCTAACGTATTTATCAAGCGTCTTTTATTCCAAGTCTGCATATTGCTCTGCCAATTCCTTTTCCTCTTCTGATAACTGTGCCTGCATTAACATATCCGGACGCCGCTTAGCTGTCCGAATGACCGACTCACGTCGATACCATTCCTGCAATTTCTTATGATGGCCCGACAGTAACACCTCTGGAACCGCTTCATCTCTCCATATTGCCGGTCTTGTATACTGTGGGTATTCTAACAACCCTTCCGAGAAAGATTCTGTTTCTGCCGACATATCATTGTTTAGTACACCCGGAACCAATCTGGAGATCGTATCCATCATCACTAATGCCGGAAGTTCCCCACCGGTTAATACGTAATCTCCAATGGAAACATAATCTGTAACGATCCGTTCCAACACGCGTTCGTCTATCCCTTCATAATGACCACACAGAAAGATCAGATCTTCCTCTTTGGCATACTCTTTTGCCATCTGCTGGTCAAAGACCTTTCCCTGCGGTGTCAGATAGATCACCTTCGCAGCTGCTGATCCGCCCTGCTCCCGGATCCTTGTCATAATATCCTCATAACAGCGGTATACCGGTTCTGCCTGCATAACCATTCCGGCGCCCCCGCCGTATGGATAATCGTCTACCCTGTTGTGTTTATTATCCGCAAAATCTCGAATATTGACAGCTTCCAGCGCCAAATAGCCTGCTTTTAATGCTCTGCCGGTAATGCTCTCTGACATCGCATTGGTGATCATATCCGGAAATAATGTCATTACATGATAATTCATATTTGTTTTTTACACTAATCCTTTCATAATATGTACCGTTACGATCCTAGCGGAGACATCGACGTTTTTAACACATTCCGGTATAACAGGAAGCAGTACTTCTTTCCCCTCGTGTTCGACAACGTATACAAGATTGGCTCCTGTTTCCAGGACATCTTTCAAAATGCCAAAATCTTCTCCCTCTTCCGTAACAACCTTGGCGTCTATAATGTCTGCCAGATAATATTCTCCCTCTTCCAATGGGATTGCATTTTCACGCGTGACATATAGATCGTGGCCTTTGTATTGTTCAATATCATTAATATTATCAATCCCTTTGAACTTCACGATCACGAGATTCTTAAAAAATCGTGTCGATGCAATTTCTAAGGTCTTATATTCTTTTCCGGTATCTAATAAAACTTCTTTTAATTTTTTGTAACGTGTCACATCATCTGTCGTAGGATACACTTTGACTTCCCCACGAATACCATGTGTATTAGCGATTACGCCAACGCGAAACATATCTTCCATTTTTATCCTCCAATAAAAAAGCAAAGCCAGCATTTTGCTTTGCAAGAATTGCTAAAGCAATTCTTGGTGGCATAGCACCACATTGTGAGCAGTTTCCTATAAAGAAATAAACGCCCATAGCATAAGCTACAGGCGTAAACAGTCAGTTTACTGACCAATTTCCACGATAACCTTTTTGTCTGTCTTAGAAGCGGCAGCCTTGACAACAGCACGGATTGCCTTAGCAATACGGCCCTGCTTTCCAATAACTTTGCCCATATCTTCTTGAGCTACTTTGAGCTCTAACAGAATCTCGTTATCTTTCTCAGTCTCCTGAACGGTGACCTCTTCAGGGTGGTCAACAAGGGACTGTGCAAGAACCTCTACCAATTCTCTCATACCTGAAACCTCCCCGTGTACAAGAATTACTCTGTGATTCCAGCCTGCTTCAAAAGCTTGCCTACTGTCTCAGTTGGCTTAGCACCATTTGCTAACCACTTCTTTGCTGCTTCCTCATCAAATTTGAATACACTAGGGTCCTGATTAGGATCGTAAGTACCAATCTCCTCGATGAACTTTCCATCTCTTGGAGAACGGGAATCAGCTACAACTACTCTATAGAAAGGTGCTTTCTTCTTACCCATTCTTCTTAATCTAATCTTTACTGCCACGATTTTCACCTCCTTAAATCTACATTTATATCGTTAAAAGCCAAATGGCAACTTTGGCATGCCTCCACGACGACGTTTGCCTTTACCGCCCATCATACCGGACATCTGCTTCATCATCTTTTTGGATTGCTCAAACTGCTTGATCAGCTTATTAACTTCTGAAATATCAACTCCTGCGCCTTTCGCAATACGACGTTTGCGTGACGGATTGATGATAGCGGGATTACCACGCTCTTCGCGAGTCATTGAATATATGATCGCCTCTGTGCTCTTAAACACATCATCATCTATATTCAGATCAGCCGGAAGCCCCATACCGGGCAGCATACTCAAAATACTTTGAATACCACCCATCTTCTTCATCTGGGCTAACTGATCCAGGAAATCATTGAAATCAAATTCCGCTTTACGGAATTTTTTCTCCATCTCTTTGGCTTTATCCTGATCGATCTCAGCCTCTGCCTTCTCGATCAAGGTTAGCACATCACCCATTCCCAATATACGCGATGCCATACGATCCGGATGAAACTGTTCCAGATCCGAAAGCTTCTCGCCCATACCAACAAATAGGATCGGACACCCGGTAACTTCCTTGATAGAAAGTGCAGCACCACCTCGCGTGTCACCATCTAACTTCGTCAGGATCACACCATCAATACCGATCTTTTCATTAAACGTAGATGCTACATTTACCGCATCCTGACCGGTCATCGCATCAACGACCAGAATCTTCTGATCCACGGCAACACCCGCTTGAATCTCCTGCAGCTCAGCCATCATATCTTCATCCACATGAAGTCGACCCGCTGTATCCAAGATCACCACATTCAATCCATTCTTAGATGCATGCTCCATCGCTGCTTTCGCAATATCAACCGGTTTATGATTTGTCCCCATGGCAAAAACTTCCACATCCTGTTTCTCACCATTGATCTTTAACTGGTCGATCGCTGCCGGACGATACACATCACATGCTACAAGCAAAGGCTTTCTGCCTTTTTTCTTAAGCTTTCCGGCTATCTTCGCCGTTGTTGTCGTCTTACCGGCACCTTGCAGACCACACATCAGCAGTACTGTTATTTCATTGGAAGGTCGGAGTGCGATCTCTGTCGTCTCGCTTCCCATCAATGCGACAAGCTCCTCATTTACCAGCTTCACGACCATCTGGCCCGGTGTCAAGCTGTTTAGAACATCTTGTCCAACTGCGCGTTCCTGCACTTTTTTCACAAAGTTCTTAACAACCTTGAAGTTACATCAGCTTCTAACAAAGCCATCTTGACTTCCTTAAGTGCTGCCTTTACATCCTCCTCGGTCAAACGACCTTTGCTTCGAAGGTTTTTAAAAACATTTTGTAATTTTTCTGTCAAATCGAATGCCATAAATAACCTCCTCTTTGTCAAACACAAGTCATAGTATAACGAACCAGAAAAACTTTGTCAAGCATTTTTCTTGACAAAGTTTTTCTAAAGTTAAAATCTATTATCATTGTCCGGCGACACAAATACTGCTATTATCGATACGTATAATAGTACTTTCCGGTTGACTTCGGATAAGAGGCATTACGCAGATCCTGTGTTTTTTTAATTTTCAGCTTGGATTTCTTGATCTTAAAGGTATATGCCTTAGATTTACCGGATTTCAAATTGATCGTTAATTTCTTAGCTGAATATACGCCAATTTTCTTTCCTTTGCCGTTTTTTACCGTAATCTTAAAATTCTTCAAATATTTTGCCTTGTAACCACGGTTATTTAACATTCTGGCTTTTAAGACAAGGTTGCCTTTCTTGTCATAAGACATCTTATATACATTCACGCCAAAACTTCCTGCCGGCAATGCACTCACAGCAACTTTCCGTACCGTATATACATTATCTTTTACAATTACCTTGCAAGGAATCGTAAAACCGGTAGACGTCTTTACCGTGATCGTCGCTGTACCTTTCTTCTTAGCTGTCACCTTACCCTTGCTGTTCACTGCTGCAACCTTTGCGTTGCTGGACTTATAAGTAATCCTAGCACCACCTGCATTTAAGATCTTTATTTGATCCTTAAATCCCTTTGTGATCGTCAACGTCTTAGAGTCAATGGTTGGAGCCAACTTCGGCGTCGGTGTCGGCGTAGATGTCAGATCAGGCTGTCCAAGAACTGCATAAGCCAACTGATCAACGTCAAAAGTTACAGAAATGGTATATGTTCCCTGCGGCACATTCACTGCAAATGCAAATGCAGGATAACTTCCTGTTGAACTCCACTGGGAATCTGACTCCAAAAAAGTCTTTGGTCCATATACTGTCTCTCCCGCACTATTACGGAATGAATATGTTACATTACATTGCGTTGCTACAGCAATTGCAAACTGAGCCACGCCACTGCTCTGCATCGTAAATGTTGCCTCGATCGGCACTCCTGCCGTAGCTGCTCCGGATGCCTCTAACATATAGCTCTCATCAGTTGCCGCCGAAACGTCTTTCGTACTAAATGGTACCATCCCTACAATAAGTGCCAATGCTAACAGTATTGCTAATACTCTTGATGTTTTTTTCATACTTCACCCTCCTATTCTTTTAAAACAATCATTTTCATACGCTTCGTATCTGCCTGATATTCTAAAGCAGATACAAACTTAAAGGCTGACAGAATCCTACTGCCAAACTGCTTTGTAATAACTATACTAAAATATGTCAGCTAATGCAACCGTATCCTCACAATAACTAAAATCTATATCCCGGGCTCTAATATAATCCCAGCCAGATATATGTGATCCCTATTCTGATGTGATCTCCTCTAACAGCGTGAACAACGTCTTCCATTGCTCCTCATCACCAGATAAACCTTTGGCTTCCAATTCTTTCTGTACCTGTTTTACCTGTGCCTTATGACGTTGAAAACGTGCCACAAGGCCAAGTTTCTGCTCATATTCCCGTAATTGCTTCGAAGCACGCTTGATCGCATCGTATACGCCCTGTCTTGAAATCCCCTCTTCCTCCGCTATCTCTGTGTAACCATAGTCATCCAAGATGCACGCTTCAAACATTCTTTGCTGATTTTCTTTCAACAAGGCACCATAAAAGTCATACAGCATAGATAATTCAACTCTCTCTTCTATCGCATTACTTTCCATTGTGTCCATCCTCCATTTTCAACCGCATCCCCACGGAATATTATTTGATATTCTCGATCTTCAGGAATAAAAAGTCCTGTATAGAGAAAATGCTTGAGACAATTTCTATCCTACACAGATAGAAATCACCTCAAGCGCAACTTTAATCTTTTAAATCAATTATACCGGATAAGCCTTTGTCTCTGTGTCTGCAGCACTTGCATCTACTTTATTCTGCTGTGCCTCACGGTATTTGAAGAACTCAGTAGCAACCTGTGGGAACAATGCATAAGACAACACATCTTCATCCTGCTGCTTGTACTGTGCCATTTCCTTCTCAATATCTGCAAGCTGTGGCTTGATCAGATCTGCCGGACGGCATGTGATCGGCTTCTCATCGCCAATACATTTCTTCTGTACTTCCGGATTAAACGGCTTAACTGTTTGGCCAAACTGACCGGACAGAAGCTTTTTAGACTCTTTGGTTACCATCTTATAACGCTCACCGGACACTACGTTAAGCACTGCCTGTGTACCAACGATCTGTGAAGAAGGTGTAACCAAAGGAGGCTCACCAAAATCTTTACGTACTCTTGGCACTTCCTCTAATACCTGCTCATATTTATCTTCCTGTCCCATCTCTTTCAACTGGGATACCAAGTTACTAAGCATTCCACCAGGAACCTGATAACGAAGTGTCTGAATATTAACGCCAAGTACTTTTGTATTCATCAAACCACTCTTCAATGCATCTTCACGCATTGGACGGAAGTAATCAGCAATCTCAGCAAGTTTTGCCTGATCCAGACCGGTATCATACTCAGTACCCTTGAATGCCTCAACCATAACCTCGGTTGCCGGCTGACTGGTTCCCATAGAGAATGGGCTGATCGCCGTATCTATGATGTCACAGCCTGCCTCTACTGCCTTCATATAAGTCATAGAAGCCACACCGGAAGTATAATGTGTATGCAGGTCGATCGGAATCTCTACAGACTCTTTCAATGCCTGTACAAGCTCTGTAGCCTTTGTAGGAACAAGCAGACCAGCCATATCTTTGATACAAAGTGACTTTGCACCCATATCCTCGATACGTTTAGCCATGTCTTTCCAGTAATCTAATGTATATGCATCACCCAATGTATAAGACAATGCGATCTGCGCATGACCATTCTCTTTGTTAGCAGCCTTTACCGCTGTCTCCAAGTTGCGAAGGTCATTCAAGCAGTCAAAAATACGGATAATATCAATACCGTTTGCGATAGATTTCTGTACAAAATACTCTACCACATCATCTGCATAATGATTGTAACCAAGAATATTCTGTCCACGGAATAACATCTGAAGCTTTGTATTCTTAAAGCCGTCTCTTAACTTACGAAGTCTCTCCCATGGATCCTCTTTCAAAAAGCGAAGGGATGCATCAAATGTAGCTCCACCCCAGCACTCTACTGCATGGTATCCAATCTTATCCATTTTATCAACAATCGGAAGCATCTGCTCTGTTGTCATACGAGTAGCAATCAGAGACTGATGCGCATCACGAAGTACGGTCTCCGTAATCTTCAATGGTTTCTTCTCTGCCATAGTTCTCCTCTTTTCTGCGCCGGAAGATGTATACAGCCAGCCAAAGGGCTGTATATGATCTTCTCGCGACTAATTATATGTTTCTAGTGTTAAATTCCAAAGATCGCCATAAATACACCGGCGGCAACTGCCGTACCGATAACTCCGGCAACGTTAGGTCCCATTGCATGCATAAGCAGGAAGTTGGTTGGATCCGCTTCAGCACCGACCTTCTGCGATACACGCGCTGCCATCGGCACAGCAGATACACCTGCAGAACCGATCAATGGGTTTACCTTGCCCTTTGTAACCAGGCACATCAACTTACCGAACAATACACCTGCTGCAGTACCTACTGCAAATGCGATCAAACCAAGAGCAACAATCTTTAAGGTTGTAACTTTTAAGAATGCCTCTGCACTGGTAGATGCGCCTACCGATGTACCAAGAAGAATAACAACGATGTACATCAATGCGTTGCTTGCAGTCTCTGTCAACTGCTTTACAACACCGGACTCTTTGAAAAGGTTACCGAGCATCAGCATACCAACCAGTGGTGCTGTCGTTGGAAGCAGCAAACATACAATGATCGTAACGATGATCGGGAACAGGATTCTCTCCAATTTAGATACCGGACGAAGCTGTTCCATCTTGATCTTACGCTCTTTTTCCGTAGTAAATAACTTCATGATCGGTGGCTGGATAATTGGCACCAAAGACATGTAAGAATATGCAGCAACCGCGATCGGTCCCATATATTCTGTCTGTTTCAATTTACCGCAAAGGAAAATAGATGTCGGGCCATCGGCACCACCAATGATAGAGATTGCAGCCGCAGCTTTATCAGAAAAGCCAAACCAGATTGCAATCAGGTAAGCGGAGAAAATACCAAACTGAGCTGCTGCACCAAGCAGGAAACTCATCGGATTTGCGATCAGCGGACCAAAATCGGTCATCGCTCCTACTCCCAAGAAGATCAGGGAAGGTAAGATACTCCACTCATCCAAAATGTAAAAATAATGTAACAAACCGCCAACACCGTTTGAAGTATCCTCTGGATTCGCCATGATATCCGGATAAATATTAACCAGGATCATACCAAACGCAATAGGAACTAACAGCAATGGCTCATATTCTTTTTTAATCGCCAAATAGAGAAACAAGCAGCCGACTAAGATCATAAGATAATTGCCAAGCGTTAAGTTGGCAAACGCAGTCTGACCTACTAAGTTCTCTAACGTGTTAATTACGTAATCCAATGTTAGATCCCTCCTAGTTTAATGTTGCAAGTACAACTCCTGCTTCTACAGAATCACCCGCAGCTACATCAATGCTGGCAACAGTTCCATCTTCCGGTGCTACCACCTCGTTCTCCATCTTCATAGCTTCAAGGATCATTAGAACCTCGCCTTTTTTCACTGCCTGACCTACGCTGGCCTTTACAGAAAGGATCTTACCAGGCATCGGGGAATTCACCTTAACAGAACCCTGTCCTGCTGCTGCCTTTGGTGCTGCTTTCGGAGCTGCAGCTTTTGGTGCTGCTGCCTTTGGTGCGCTTGTTGCTGCACCTGCTGCACCCTCTTCCACTGTTACATCATAAACGTTACCATTCACAGTAATTGTATAATTTTTCATCGATTTGTCCTCCAATTATTTTTGTGTTAGCGACGAATGATAGAACGAACTACCAATCCATCTGCGCTTGCATTTTCACTTGCTGCAATGGCTGCAGTGATCACAGCAACCAGTTCCAGATCATCAACGAGGTTCTCCTCTACCGGCTGCGGTGCTGTTTCTACTGAAGCGAGCTGAGCCTTTGCCTTATCAACCTGCTTAGCATTCTTGCGGTTCTGAGCCCAGCCGATCACCTTGAAGCAGGCAATGATCAGGGATATAAAGATCAATACGCAAAATACGATTGCCATACTAAGGATCGTATTTATGCCGGCCTTGACCATCTTTGCTCCCATTGTCTTATATTCATCAATCTTTTCTTCGGTCTTATTACCGTCTTTGTCATAAGATACCGAATAGATGAATGTCTTACCTTTTGTTGTGCGGATGGTCTCATTGACTGTTGCGGAAGTAGAACTTACCGTAAAGTCTGTAGAGATCTTTTTATCCATCTCGTCACCAAACTTCTTTTTCTGCTTAACAGCCTCTTTGTACTCTTTGATCTGTTCTTGGGCTGTCTTGCGCTGCTCTAAATAGGAATTCCATTCGTCTTCGCTGAGACTGTCTTTCATTCCATCATAATACTCAATTGCGGATTCTAACTGCTCTACCTGACCTTTGTGGTCTGTTGTAAACCACTTCTGCAGATATTTATCTGTTTGCTTTTCCAACTTCTTTTCGTTGAAATTTTTGTTCTGTTTCGTCAAGCTGACGTTACAGCCTGCTACCAGCAAAGCACAGGTGAGAATGCAGAGAATCAAAGACACTTTCTTCTTCATATTGCCTCTCCTTACTTAGATGGTTCCATGTTTCTTGCCGATCGGATACTCACATTTGTTATAAAGCATCTCAAAAGCATACAATAGCTGCTTTCTGGCACTTGCCGGCTCAATGACAGAATCAACATAACCTCTGGCTGCTGCTGCCTCTGTTCCGGACTGAGCTGCGAACTGGGCTGCCTTCTCTGCAAGATCCGCATCCTTATCATCTGCATACATGATCTTTGCTGCAACATTCGCGTCCATCATACCGACCTTTGCTCCATTTAATGCAAATACCATATCAGCGCCAATGTGCTTGGAATTCATTGTTATGTAAGCACTGCCATAGGCATTGCCTGTGATCATATTTACCTTTGGTACATCTGACTCAGCAAATGCTGCCGTAAGCTTAGCTGCTGCTGCCGCGATCGTCTTCTCCTCTTCAACAGAAGTTGCATAACCCTCTACATTCGTCAAGGTAAGTACCGGAATGTTGAACGCATCACAAGTCTTTACAAAAGCTGCTGCCTTCTCACATCCTGCTGTTGTAAGTCTTGCCTCAAAAGAAGCAGTTTCCTTACCCTCTTCATCATATTTCTTAGTACGGTTTGCAACGGCACCAACAGTCATTCCATCGAAGCATAAGAAACCGGTAACCATTTCCTGTGCATAGCCGCTCTTTACCTCTAAGAAGAAGTTGTTATCGCCAAGATCTGCAAGTGCTGCCGCAGGGTCTGCTGCCTCTGCCGCAAAATCAGGTACATCACGATTAAGATCGTCCATACACTCTGCGGAACCTGCTTCAGAATTGTTATTCTCAGGCAGGATGGAAACTAACTCTCTCACTGCTGCAAGGACCTCAGCCTCACCCTCGATCACAAAATCCACTGTAGATGCTGTCTTCTGGAAATCAGCAGATGCCGTATCCAGCTTGTCTGTATAGTTGCCCTCCAATGTGTTTGGAGAATTCACAAAAAGTTTGGCTTCTTTCTGCTCCATGAATGTGAAATCACTCATAGCAGCCATCACTGCAACACCACCACCGCAATTGCCAAAGATTGCACTGATCTGCGGTACTACACCAGAAGCTTTTGCTTTCATCTGGTAAATCTGACCAAATCCTGCAAGTGCATCTGTTGCCTCCTGTAAACGCATTCCTGCACAATCGATCAAGCCGATCACAGGAACCCCCGTCTTCATGGCAAGCTCATAAATATGTGCAATTTTTCTTGCGTGCATCTCTCCAATTGTTCCATTCAGTGCGGATGCATCCTGACTGTATACATACACCGGATTATTCTGGATCAAACCATATCCTGTGATGACACCATCAGATGGCACTGACTTCTCCTGCATGTTAAAATCTGTGCTTCTCTTGGTGATACCGGCACCGATTTCAACAAAACTGTTCTCATCAACAAGTCCCGCAATGCGGTCTTTTGCTGATAAAGCATTTGTGTT
Source organism: Clostridium sp. AM49-4BH (assembly GCF_003478335.1). Classification (GTDB taxonomy): domain Bacteria; phylum Bacillota; class Clostridia; order Lachnospirales; family Lachnospiraceae; genus Butyribacter. The sequence continues at coordinate 78,703 of NZ_QUFB01000004.1, read as the reverse complement.
ACTCATGTTCAGCCCTCCATATTCTGATATTTATCTGACTCATTTCGCCAAGGCGAAAAAGTCATGTATAAACAAAATTTACACCAATGATAATTCTAGCCCTTTTGTGATAAAAAGGCAACCTTTTTCTCATATTTTTTTCGGAATATCATAAGATTAATACAAACCCGGCTGAGGTGTTTTTTATGTATGCAAAACTCCAAAAAATCATCAGTTTCTCACTGTTTCTCATAAGTATCGGCTTGTCTTCTCTATGCTTTGACGCAGGGCTGAACAAACTGCTTGTCACACTTCCTGCCTATTCTCCCAGGTCAAAACAAATCGTTCAGCAAAACATCCAATATACCGCACGTGAGCTGGGGGTGACAGACACCACCACCAAATTTCCTTCCTCGCTCAATGCTAAAGCAGCCTGCCTGATCGATGCTGACAGCGGTATGGTTCTTTTTGCCAAAAATGCTGACGAAAAACTCCCCATGGCAAGTACTACCAAGATCATGACCGCTCTCATCGCACTGGAATCTTCAGATCTGTCAGATACCATCACGTTTTCTTCACATGCAGCTTCTATGCCGGATGTTCAGTTAAATGCCATGTCCGGCGAACAATTCACGCTGCGTGATCTATTGTATTCCCTGTTGTTGGAATCTCATAACGACACTGCAGTTGCTATTGCAGAGCATGTCAGTGGTTCCACCGAGCCTTCGCTGACAAAATGAACGAAAAAGCAGTAGAACTCGGTCTGTCTTCCACACACTTTGTAACCCCTAATGGTTTGGATGCTGATGAACATTATACGACCGCCAAAGAACTGTGCCTGATCGCATCCTATGCACTGCAGAATCAGACTTTCTGCAAGATCATCCGCACTCCCGCCCATTCCTTTGCAAACCGAACAAACACCAAACAATATCACGTAACAAATCACGATGCTTTTCTGACAAATTATGCAGGTGCGATCGGCATCAAGACCGGATTTACCGGCAATGCCGGATATTGTTTCTGTGGTGCTGCAAAAAGAGGCGATATCACCTTAATCTCCAGCGTCTTAGCCTGTGGCTGGCCACCTCATAAAACATATAAATGGACTGACACGAAAAAACTCATGGACTATGGTTTTACTAATTATAAACTTGTAAGACTGACCGAAACACCAATGCTCCAAAAAATCCCGGTTCACGGCGGTCGATCTAATATTATGCAGCCACGGCGAAGTGTTCCTGCCAGAGACACCAAGTTACTCATGACCTCTGCTGATACACTCAGGATCTGCTATGAACTGCCTCATTCCCTCAAAGCTCCCATCCGCTCCGGAGATATTATCGGATATGAAAATTACTACTTAAACGATACCCTGCTACAAAGCATTCCCATCGCATCCTCTTCAAAAATAAAAGAAGCCGATGCACCTTATGTTGCACGACTTCTCTATCAGCTTTACTGTATCACTGCAATTTCCGGATGATATTTTTCCGCATAGGCGATCGCCGCTGTAATGCGATCATATACTAACTTAGCAACTTCTACTGATTTCATATTCCGATATTCCTCGTAAGGAATCGGTTTCAAATAATATACCTGTGTATTCACTTTACGCAAAGACCACAGATCAAACACTTTCCACGAATCTACCAGTGCAACCGGTACGATCGGTGCTTTCGCACGCATGGCACTCTTAAAGCTGCCCGCCTTAAACGCATCCACATGATTGCCATTGCGATGGCTGTAACCGCCTGCCGGGAAAATAATATATTTACGTCCGTACCCAACTTCTTTACTTACCTCACGGATAACCCTTGCTGCCTGCCTCAGATCATGCAGGCAGAGTCTTTTGCCGCCTACCATATCAATAAACTGTTTTACTAATGGCATCTTGCTGCGTGCTTCATCCATCACTACGGAACAAGGCTCCTCATGCGTCAGCATAATACCAAGTGCATCATATTTTCCCTGATGATTGGCGAACATGACATATCCCCCGTCTTTTGGAAGATTTTCCGCTCCATAGGCTTGCGTATAGATCCGTCCGGTATGATTCATCAAACGGATCGCATGTTTATTATATTCATAACGAAATCGTTCCGAATACTTCTCCGGATGTCTGGAATAATAACCCATCAACGGGATCATCCAGGCACGATGAAGATTACCGACAATTACATATATAAAACGAATCAATTCTTTTACCACTCTTTCTCATCATTTTCTCCGCAATCCATTACGCAAACAAGCAGTATACCATACTTCGACAAAAATCACAAATTCCTATTTTCACCTTGCATTCTCTTCCATTTCTAAATATACTGTCAGTAGTTAAAAAGATAATAGAAAGGCATGGAAAAGACTATGGCTTTAGATGGAATCGTGATCGCAAATATCACAAACGAATTAAACAAGATCTTAACCGGCGGCCGGATCACTAAGATCGCACAACCGGAAAAGGATGAACTTCTGCTCACGATCAAACAAAGTAAAGAAGGGACAGACGGTAAAACGATCCGAAGCAAACATATGCTCGTAATTTCCGTCAATCCCAGTTTACCGCTTATATATCTGACAGAGGACAATAAAACTTCTCCACTGCAGGCGCCCACCTTTTGTATGGTTTTGCGCAAGCATTTAAATAACTGCCGCATTGTCGGGATCGAACAGATTGGATTGGAACGCGTTCTTCGCTTCCGTTTAGAACACCTCAACGAAATGGGGGATCTGTGTACCAAGCAGCTCTACGTCGAACTGATGGGTAAACACAGTAATATTATTTTCTGTGAAGAAGATAATACGATCATTGACAGCATCAAACATATATCACTATTAGTAAGTTCTGTCCGAGAAGTACTTCCCGGCCGAACCTACTTTATCCCAAATACGCAGCATAAATTAGACCCGCTCTCACTAACGGAAGAACAATTTATGGAGCAGGTCATGACAAAGCCGGTTACTCCGGTGAAAGCATTGTATACATCACTTACCGGTCTCAGCCCGGTCGTTGCCGGGGAAATGTTATATCGTGCCAGCCTGTCAGACCGCACAAGCACAGATTCTCTCTCCGAAATGGAACAGCTGCATCTGTACCGTAACGTTATGCGGATCATTGACCAGGTAAAAGAAAATGCTTTCACCCCGACGATCATTACTAAAAACGATATGCCGGTAGAATTTTCCAGCATCCATTTGACCGGCTATGAACAGGATGCATCCTATCAGTGTACCGCCCTGTCGGATGTCAGCACGATGCTTCGTTCCTATTATGAAACGAAAGAAATACTGACCCGCATTCATCAAAAATCCTCGGATTTAAGGCGTATCACCACGACAGCATTGGAACGTGCCACCAAAAAATACGACTTACAAAGCCGTCAGTTAAAAGACACCCAAAAACGCGAAAAATACAAAATATACGGTGAGTTGTTGACAACCTACGGGTATGAGCTGCAAGGCGGTGAAAAATCTTTAACCTGCGACAATTATTATACGAATGAACCGGTCACGATCCCACTCGATGAGACAAAGTCTGCGCTAGAAAATGCCAAGCGCTATTTCGACCGCTATGCAAAACAAAAACGAACTTACGAAGCTTTGACTGTACAGATTGCAGAAACCAAAGAAGATATTGAACATTTGGAATCGATCAGTAACGCCTTAGATATTGCCAGACAGGAAAGCGATCTGGCTGATATAAAGCGCGAACTAACGGAATACGGCTATATCCGCAAGCACAGCAATGGCAAGCGCGGTGCTAAACACAGCGAAAAGAGCAAACCGATGCACTTTATCTCTTCCGATGGATTTGATATGTATGTTGGCAAAAACAATTATCAAAATGATGAGCTGACTTTCCATTTGGCTACCGGAAATGACTGGTGGTTCCATGCCAAAGCAAGTGCCGGTTCTCATGTCATCGTCAAAACGGAAGGCAAAGAATTGCCTGATCAGACTTTCGAGGAGGCAGCACGCTTAGCTGCTCATTTTTCAAAGGCAAGCAGTCAGGATAAAGCTGAGGTTGATTATATCCAAAAGAAACACATCAAAAAACCCAACGGCAGTAAACCGGGATTTGTGGTATATTATACAAATTATTCCATGACAATATCAACGGATATTACCGGTATTCGCGAAGTATGAAAGGAGTATAAGAACTAATTATGATACGATCAGACAATCATGTTCACACCGTTTTTTCTTCCGATTCGGAGGAACCTCTGGAACAGATGCTCACACAAGCCGTGGAAATCGGTTTATCTTCCATCTGCATTACCGATCATATGGATTATGATTTTCCGGATCTCGGCAATGGGATGAACTTTGAATTTGATCCTAGGGCTTATATTGTGGCCTTACAGCAGATCCGGCCGAAATTTCCAAATTTGGAAATCAGACAGGGTGTTGAGCTGGGGCTGAAAGATTCCGCCCTCCCACAGGCATCCGCTTTGATCAACAACTATGACTTTGATTTTGTGATCGGCTCTACCCATCTCGTCGACAACACGGATCCGTATTATGATTCGTTTTGGGAGGGCTACGAAGAGGCTGACGGAATCCGTCAATACTATGAAACAACATTAAACAATCTGCAGCTCGGATTCGACTTTGACGTATATGGACATCTCGACTATATTTTGCGCTATACACCAACCATGCGACAGCTCGGTGATGATATTGCCGCCAAAGATTTTTATCTTGAAAAATGCACCGATCAATTTATGGATATTATAGATGAAATACTGCAGCTCCTGATCGATCAGGGGCGTGGCATAGAAATTAACACAGCAGGCTGGAAATATGGATTAGGACATCCGAATCCTCACGAAAAGATCCTAACCCGCTATTTGGAGTTAGGAGGCGAAATACTATCGATCGGTTCGGACGCCCACGAAGCAAAACATTTAGGATATTCTTTTGAACAAGTTCCGGAAGTTTTGTCACAATGCGGTTTCCGTTATTATACGGAATTCAAAGACCGCAAACCACGAATGATCCCGCTGTCTTGATCAATTTTCAAAAAGAACGGAGATCATTAACAAGCAATTTCAACTGCTTTACCAACTCCTCCATTTCTTCGGGCGTATTATCTGCCCCTAACGTAAACCGTAATGTCCCACGTGCCAGATCCTCACGAAGATGGATCGCCTGCAGCACGTGGGATATTCCTTTATCCCCCGAAGTACATGCTGATCCTGCCGAAGCACAGATCCCCTGCATATCTAAAAGAACGAGAAGAGACTGTGCTTCCACAAATTGAAAACTAATATTTATATTACCCGGCAAACGATGATGAAAATCCCCATTTAGGCGCAAATACGGAATTTCCCGAAACAATTTTTTTATCGTATCATTACGCAGTTTTTTTACATAGGCAGCCTCTTCTTTTCCATGTTTCATCCCCAATTCGACTGCTTTTCCCATCCCTACAATACCGGGTACATTCTCCGTACCACTCCGCATATGCCGTTCCTGACTTCCGCCGTGCATAAACGCTCTAATAGGCTGATCTTTCCTGATATACAAAAAACCAACCCCTTTGGGACCGCCAAACTTATGTGCGCTTGCACTGAGCATAGAGATTGCCATGTCATGCACATTGATCCTTAAATGCATATATGCCTGTACTGCGTCCGTGTGAAAACATATATTATACTTGGTCGCTATCTTTCCAATATCATCAATCGGCTGTATTGTGCCAATCTCATTGTTTGCAAACATCACAGAGATCATACAAGTCTCCTCACAGATCGCATCCTCCAACTGATCCAACGAGATCATCCCTTTCTCATCTACCGGCAGATATGTCACCCGCATTCCCTTTTTCTCCAAATACTCACAAGTATGAAGTATGGCATGATGCTCGATCTGAGTAGTAATAATATGCCCTCCCGGATGAAGGTCTGCCATTCCGTGAAGCGCCCAGTTATCACTCTCCGTACCTCCCGCCGTAAAATAAATTTCCTCCGGCTGTGCTCCAAGACTGTCTGCGATCGTTCTTCGTACCTGTTCAATTGCTTTCTTGCTTGTCTCCCCATATTCATAATGTCCTGATGGATTCCCATAATACTCCACAAAATACGGCGTCATCGCTTCTACGACTTCCGGTAGAACCGCCGTTGTTGCACCATGATCCAGATAAATCATTGTAATCTCCGTTTCTGTCCACGTAAATTATACTAATATTTTATGAAACATTTCATATATTGATAACGACCCAAAGAAATATTTTTGCTGCGAACGCAAACTTCCAACGGAGGAATACATGAATTTATTGAAAAGCCGTATCATCCAAGGGACACTATTGCTTACTGCTGCGGGATTTATAACCCGTATTTTGGGATTTTTTTATCGTATTTTTCTTGCCGACAAATTGGGAGCTGCTGTACTCGGAAGTTATCAACTGATCTTTCCGATATTTGCGATCTGCTCCTCAATCTATGGCGCCGGTGTTCAAACAGCTATTTCCCAATTAATTGCTGCAGAACAAGGCAAACGTTCTAAACTTTGTTCTTCTGACTCTCCTACTGCGAAAGGTCTGACAACTTTCCAAAATACAATTGAACAAAATTGTCGAGCTATATTACTGCTTGGGTGTATCCTCTCCTTTCTGCTTGCCGGCAGCCTCACTTTTTGGGTATACACAAAAGCAGATTGGATCGCTGCACGTTTCATTATGGCACCGGAGTGTGCACCTTATTTGCAGATTATGTGCATGCTGTTTCCCTTTTGTGGCGTTGGTGCCTGTATTAATGGATATTACTACGGCATACAAAACGCCACCGTTCCATCTATAACGCAGATTGTCGAACAGATCAGTCGTCTGTCATTCGTTTTTATGCTGCTCATCATCTTTCCGGGCAGCGCTGAACATAACTGCATCATTGCGGTATGGGGAATCGTCGTTGGTGAAATTGTCTCCGCTGTCTATAATGTGTATAAATATATGCATCAGCCAAAAAAGGACAAAGCAAATGCTCTGTCCTCCTTTCGACACGGCTTACGCCATTATTCAGTTCCATTACTTTCATTAAGTACCAGTCTGACCGGCACCAAACTGATCATCGCTTTGCTGCACAGTGCAGAATCTGTTTTTATCGCTGCCGCACTGCGTCAATACGGCTGTTCCACAAAGGAAGCCTTGAGTATTTATGGAATCATATCCGGCATGGTCATGCCATTTATCCTGTTTCCATCCAGTATTACAAATGCCATCGCATTAATGCTGCTTCCTGCTGTTGCAACCTCTTCCTCCGACGGTGACCACGCAAAGGTACACCGCTATTTTTCCACTTCCAACAAATACAGTCTGTTACTGGGTGCTGCCTGCACCGCCTTTTTCATGATTTTTGGCAATTTTCTCGGCGATTTTTGTTTTCACGATCAGACTGCCGGAGAATTCTTACGCCTGTTCTCGCTATTATGCCCATTTCTCTATCTGTCAACAACGCTTACAAGCATTATCAACGGGCTGGGCAAAACCAAAGATACTTTTTTGATCACCTGCGTAAGCCAGAGCATGAAACTTTTTTGTCTCATTGCACTTGTTCCGCATTTCGGCATTATGGCATACATTTATGGCACAATACTCAGTCAGGCATTTATGGCACTGCTCTGTTATCTTACCGCAAGGCACCTGCTCGCATAGTCTGACGATTCCACCACTTAACACCTAATTGCAGCATCGGGCGATTCCACCACTAAACACCTAATTGTTTCGCCTCTTCTTTACAGTGTGATCTCTTCACCGAACACCTGATAGCACAACGCCGTCATTTCCAAATATGCCCCCTGCGTCTCCGGCAGCGACTCAAGATCAGCCATACCGCGCCGCATTCCGTGATAATACCAATTCTGTTCATCCTTTGGTGCACGAAATCGCTTCCAAAGATCGTTCCCCTCCACTTTATAATCTGCCGCCATACTGCGCAGATTCGATAAACTGTCCGCAAGCACCAACATCCGATGTCTCGTAGAACCGTGATACAACTTTCTAATATGTTCCTGTTTGCGTTCTTTCCATGATCTCTCCTTATTTTCGGTATGTTCAACCACAAGATCTGCTACATCATCCCCAAACTGCTCTCTAATCTGTATCGCGGATAGCTTTGTATCCTCTAATGTGTCATGCAGCACCCCTGCAATACGCAGATTAATATCGGCATGCATGGAAGATAATATTTCTAACACTTCCATCGGATGCACCAGATAATCTAACGCTGTCCCCTTGCGCAATTGTCCCTTATGTGCCATTCCGGCAAGAAGGATCGCCTGATGCAATGCAATCCCCTCTGCCATCTGTTTGTCCATCATCATTTTCTTATTGTCCAAGCCGCTGCTCCTTTCCAGACACAGTGCGATTGTAAATTCCTCTTTACATTTTACCTTACTTTGGCACTTAATACAACAACGCACCTTCCAAAAAGATCACTCGCGGTTTTTGAGGACTTCTGCCGGCTCGATCTTTTGCAAATGTTTTACCAAAAAATGATTGATGGCAAAATACAATGCTATTACGCATACATATAATCCTACATAGATCTGCCATCCAAAATGTATATTACAGCCACTCGCTACATTGCTTACCATCAACGGATACATCGCATCCATCACAACCTTCGCCAACGGAATGCAGACTGCCGTTCCAACAGCGATCACATAAAAGTTTCCATTAAGATACAGTTTGCGAATTTCTTTCATGCGATAGCCAAATATTTTGACAAGCGAGATGCCGAACGCAGAACGATCGATCATCACTTTCATCATCAAATACATTACCACACAAAAGATTACCGCCGAAACGATCAACAATGTATAGATCATGTTCATCATCATGTTTACAAAAATCTCCGATGATTTTTCAATCTCTTGGCGGGATAGGATCGAATACAACTTGCCGGAAGGAATGGATAATTTGCGATCTGAAAAGACCACATTAAAGTAGGTATCCTCCTGACCAAATAGTTCCCGCATGCTGTCTATATTCATAAACACATATAAACCGGCAGAATAATTAGTAACTCCATCTACCGTAAAGGCATAATCTCTTTCTTCCTCTTCATCCGTCAGAATAATCTTGTCACCTTTTCCAAGCTGATATTTCTCAGCGGCAGCACTGGATAAGATCACCCTATTCGCCGATTTCGTGACCTTCGCATCAAAGTATGGATTATCCTTCGTAATACCTAACAGTGTAACATCCAGATTATTACCATACATTTCACGCTTAAGACTCTTCGCAAATCCCGGTGCCCCGTGTGCCGGAACTTTTTCATCCGGATACTTATAGGTATACATATAGGAAAATTTCGTATCTCGTTTGCTCTCAACATTTACATTCTCACACATAACATAGCAATCGAGCGCCAGCATTGTGATCAACATACAGATAAACAAACCAAAAACAACCGTCAAACCGGTTCTCAATTCACGCAGCATCTGACGCAGACGAAATGTCCCAATAAAACCAAACCGATGGATCTGCACCTTTCGCACCGGTGGTTCCTTGGCTTCTTTACGCATCAGGGATAATACCGGTCTGGAAAGCTTTCCACGGATCACAAACCAGTTGACGATCGCTGCCATCACTCCAGGCATCACCAGCGCATAGGCCAAAATATATGGCGCATAAACAGGTGACATCTGCTTAATTGAAAAATACGCATAAACATCTGCCATCTGGGTCTGTACACCGATTGGAGAATAGCCAATTACTGTGCCAAGCACGCTAAATAACATTGTCACACAGACCGGCAGTGTCAAATAATGACGCAAGAGATCATTTCTTTTGACACCAAGTGCATATAATGCTCCAATAACACTGCTTTCCCGTTCAATACCATGCACAACAAAGACGGAAATCACATAGGCAAATAATATAATAATTATGACTCCGGCAACCAGACCGGCATATTTGTTGATCACCTGATCTTCTGCTGCAGCACCAATACGCGGATTATCTGCCGCTTTCAAAAACTGCGTCAAATTGCTCAGGTCAAACGAAAAATATTCATCAATAATATCATCCGTCTTATTCTTTAATTTGTTCGTTCCCTTTTGTAACTTTCCAGCTCCCTTGGAGGCTTTTGACACCCCCTCTGTATATTCATCTACTCCATCCTTATACGCCTGAAGACCGATCAACTGTTCTTTCACTGAGGACAACTCTAGGCGAAACAACGCATTGTCCGACTTTTGGTACATGTTTTCTAATTTTGTACGGTAATTATCTTCCGTAAGAGTTCCCTGCAGTCCATATTCCTGCAGAGCATCCGATGCCTGTTGTAAATACGCATCAAATACGTGTGATGCTCCCTTTTGCAGATCATCCTTATGATCCGAAAGCTTCGACAAACCATTCCGCAGTGTCACTGCGCCATCATTTAACTTCTTAATGCCGTCTTGCAGATCATCTTTCTTCTTGCCGGTATGTTTCCAATACTCTTGAAAGTACGTATCATTAATATCAGAGGCATCTACCTTATATTCATTGAGTATCTCCTTGAGTTTTTTATCCGTCATCCCCCTCGACAAACGATACGCGTATACATACTCTTCCGTTTTCGCACTCTTGCCGCTGTCTAATAAACTCTGATAGCCTTCCGATGTTAAAAACGCAACGCCAAACTGTTTGCTGTCTACCGTACTGTCACTAATACTTTTCAACGTAGAATTGTAATCCGGTGCACAGCCGATTCCTGTCACCGTGAAAGATTTATCGGCGATCTGAATCGTATCGCCCACCTGAAGTTTTTTCGTCTCGCAATATCTTTTTTCCAACACCAATTCGTTGGATTTGTGTGCCTTATGTCCCTTTTCTACATATACTTTATCGATCGATGTTCTATCCTTAAAGATACGAAGTGTACTGTCATCTTTCACGGAAAAATCCATATAAAAAGTATTTTCTAACTGTACTCCTTTACGTTTTAATTCTCCAATCTGTGTCTTATTCAATGGAACAAACACCGTAAACTGTCCCGCCTCAACATTCTGTTGTTTTTCAAAGTACTCTCTGCCCTGAATGATCGTTTCCGCCGCACCTAACATACTTACAATAAGATACATACTGACAAGTATCAATATCCCCAACGCAAGATAACGAAACAAATTCTCTTTCAGATCACGCAATACTCTTTTTCGTAATATTGTCTGCATAACAATAACCTTGCCTTTCCTTTGCTATATTAAAGATCTTCCAATTCTGCTGCCGGTACTCGTGTTTCATTTTCATAACACTCTCGGATCATGCCATCTTTAATCCGAATAACCTGATGTACCATATTTTTGATCGAATTATTATGCGTGACAATAAGCATTGTTGTTCCATATTTTTGATTGATCTGCTCTAATAACACCAAAATATCTCTAGAGGTATTCGAGTCCAGTGCTCCCGTTGGTTCATCACATAACAGCAATGCCGGATTTTTGATCAGAGCACGTGCGATCGCACACCGTTGCTGCTGTCCACCCGAAAGCTGTGAAGGAAATTTATCCTGATGCTCCGATAATCCGAGAGTTTCAAGCAGATCATCCATATCTAATGGCTGTTTTGTCAAGTACTGACACACCTGAATATTCTCACGAACCGTCAGGTTTGGCACCAGATTATAGAACTGAAAGATAAATCCTAAATTAGCACGGCGATACTCTGCCAAAGCATCCTGTGTCATGCCTGCAATCTGCGTACCATTGACAACAACAGATCCTGAGTCGATCGTATCCAGTCCCCCAATACAGTTCAATAACGTGGATTTACCAGAACCACTCGTTCCTTGAATAACGCACATTTTTCCTTGCTCCACTTCCGTTGTAACGCCACGCAGCACCTGCACTTTACTATCACCGGTGCCATAACTTTTTTTCAGATCCTTTACTTCAATATACATTGCATCCTCCAATCTACTCCGTGCAACTTGCACTCGCCTTAACATAACGCTGTTATGTTATCTGTTATTTTTAAGGAGCTATCTCTGAAACAGCTCCTATAGTAACCTTATTTCATCAACATTTTCCAACAGTATTCTCTGACCGTATATCAGGTACGGTCATTGCCCAAACTGCGGAACATTCCATACCAGCCATTCACCATATAATGTGTCGCCTGCTGGATATAACGAAGTGCTTCTTCCTCTTTCTCAATATGCGTGATCATATAAATAAATGTATCGATCTGCATATGGGATATCCAATGTACGAAAGATTCCTCCAACGGTCCATGCCTAACTTCTCCGTCATCGCATCCGCCAGCATACGATAATGAATCGTAACCACCCGAATCAATTCGTCAACCGCACCCTCCAACGACGATCCCTGGGATCTTGTCAATAACAGCAATGCACTGTCACGCTGCTCATAAAGTGCATGAATGATCATTTTTGAAACCGCCTCATCCTCTGAATAATCACCAGTTTCAAGATCAACAGCGGTGTCCCCGTCTGCCTCAACACGCTCTTTATCAAAATGTTCCTGCATCATACCCTGAATCTGCTGTAAAACGTCACCCACTAAAGAAACAAACAGGTCATCCTTATCTTGAAAGAAAAAGTACAACGCCCCCGTTGTCACTCCCGCCTCACGGCAAATAGACCGCAAAGAAGCTTTCAAAAAACCTTTCTCCATAAATTCACATACTGCACACTGCTGTAAGCGAACCTTTGTCTCTAGTGATGCAGACTCTGTTCCCATCGCAAACTCCATTTCCTCATACCACTCTATGCTCTGTCATGAAATCCCCATGCACATATCCTCAGTCAAAATGCTATTTCACCGACACAGCCGTAACATAACGCTGTTATGTTACTAGAACTTTCCTCATTTGTCAACCCCAATGTACCGATTCTCGCCACAGTCACCGATAATACCTTGTGTACTGTCAATCCGTTTCCAAGCGATCACCTTATTCTTGTCTGTCACAAAATGGTTGTTGCCAAACTGCACAGTAAATGCACGGTTACTCCATTCATACGCACCCACTTGCCACTTCCGTTCGCCATCTCTGCCTTCCCAGATATACACGCAGCGCTCTCCATCATGTGGATAGCCATCCCTGGACGGTATTTTGAAATTGTCGAGCCGAAGTCCCAAGTGTTCCTCCGTTTCCTTTGTGTTCCAAGCAGCGAACCACCCCCGTACTTTCTCTAACAGCCCTTTTACACGTTTATTTGCTGCAAAACCTGCTGCTTCTTTGTCAGATCCATTCGTAAGCTTACTATTTACTTTTGCTGCACTACGGTGTTTCGAATAAGAATATGTTTCTATCGCTTCCAACGCCTTATCAATGGTTGTCCTGCTTAAATATTCGCTTTGAATGTGAAATCCCTTGTCAAAAACCCGCTTACCTTCTTCATTGATATGATAATTATTATGATATAGACACACCTGCCCTCTTCCTCGGATCGGTTGTATCTTCCAAGCATCTTCGCGATCCCATACCATCATCATATTCGGAAAAGCCTCCGTCTGCATTCCACAATCAATATACATATGACGTATTTGTTTTAGTTTGATCTGAAACTGTTTAAATAATTTCAAATACATGGATATATTCTGACTGTCTTTGGCCCCCGAACTGATATATGCACGCAATGCACACTTTGGACACTGTTTCATAGATGGCAAATACTGCTTTTCATAAAACAAATCACTATCTGGGATCTCTTTGGCATACAAACAATGCTTGTCATGAAGTATTGATTCTTTTTCAGAATAAATATATTTCACTGTCTCATCACTCATAATCCGATTACGAAATCTTGAAATTGCAGCATCTTTATTTACTGCCACTGATTGTTTTTCTTTTTTGGACTTTTTTTTCTTTGCCACGATCTACATCCCCCCATTCTTCTATTTATTATCTGATATTTCAAAACATCTGTCAATACCATCTCCTATATGTTACAATATTGCAAAAAGGAGGCTGCTATGATTACTATTGATTTAATCACGGGATTTCTTGGTGCAGGCAAGACTACGTTTATTCGAAAATATGCAACTCACCTGATGGAGCAGGGCTTAAATATTGGTATATTGGAAAATGACCATGGTGCAGTCAATGTGGACGCCATGCTGCTTCAGGACATTTTAGGAGAACATTGCACATTGGAAATGGTTGCAGGAGGCTGCGATGCAGACTGCCACAAACGCCGTTTCAAAACAAAATTGATCGCAATGGGAATGTGCGGCTATGACCGCATTTTAGTGGAGCCGTCCGGCATTTTTGATATGGATGAATTTTTTGACGTATTGCACGAAGATCCGTTGGAACGCTGGTATACCATTGGTAATGTTATTACTATTGTGGATGTTTCCCAGCCACTCCCTCTCTCCGAAACATCACGTTATCTTCTCGCTTCGCAAGCATCCGAAGCCGGAACCATCATTTTCAGCCACATGGATGATGCGAATGACGCACAGGTAATGGCTATGAAGAATTATCTTTTTGACACCTATCATGAAATCAAAATACAAACATTACCAAAACAAGTTATCATCGACAAGCCACTGGATCAGTTAAACGATTCTGATTACAAAGCGATCATGACTTCCGGCTGGCATAATGCCGAGTATACCAAATTATGGTTTGACACCGACAAATCCTATGACAGTCTCTATTTCATGAATATGGACTTTACAGCAGAATTTCTAGAAGAATCCTGCCCAAAATTATTTCAAGATCCGAACTGTGGTAACATTTTCCGCATTAAAGGATTTCAACAGCTTCCTGATGGAAGCTGGCTGTCGGTAAATGCCACCAAAAATCAGACGGTGCTTACGCCCGTCCCAAACGGTCAGGCAATCCTCATCATTATTGGTGAAGATCTCCATCAAGATGTCATCGAACGCTACTGGGGAAGGAGTTATGTATGAGTATTTCATTATCGGAACATTTTACGTATAAAAAATTATTGCGATTCGTATTTCCATCTATCATAATGATGATCTTTACGTCCATATACAGCGTTGTTGACGGATTGTTTGTATCTAATTTTGTTGGTAAAACAGCCTTAGCCGCTATCAATCTGATCATGCCATTTATTATGGGAATTTCCGCATTAGGCTTTATGATAGGAACCGGCGGCAGTGCCATTGTTGCCAAAACACTGGGCGAACAAAAAGAAGAGAAAGCCATCGAATACTTTTCTCTTCTGGTATATGCCACTGCCATTGGTGGCCTTATTTTATCGCTGCTCGGTATCATCTTTACCCCGGCTATCGCACGCATGCTCGGTGCACACGGTGAGCTACTTAAGAATTGCACTTTATATGGTCGTATCTCTTTTATTTCCATGACCGCTTTTATGATGCAAAATGTTTTTCAAAGCTTTTTTGTGACTGCCGGCAAACCAAAACTTGGATTGTATGTGATCATCAGTGCCGGAGTCACAAATATGGTTCTTGACTTTTTGTTTATTGCTGTATTTCATTGGGGAATTGCCGGAGCCGCCATTGCTACTGTATGTGGTGAATTTATTGGTGGTATTTTTCCAATATTTTATTTCAGCCGTAAAAATTCAAGCTTACTGCATCTTGGCAAAACAAAATTTCATGGCAGAGTACTTCTCCAAACCTGTCTAAACGGCTCCTCCGAATTGATGACCAATGTATCCAACTCTATCGTAAGCTCTCTGTTCAACTTACAGCTTATGAATTATGCCGGTGAAAATGGTGTCGCTTCCTATGGCGCAATTATGTATGTCAATTTCATTTTTGTATCCACGTTCCTTGGTTACTCCATTGGAAGTGCTCCGATCATCAGTTATCATTATGGTGCTGCAAATCACCAAGAGCTTAAAAATATATTTCGAAAAAGCATATCTTTGATCGCCGTATGGGGCATTGCATTAGTCGGTGCGGCAGAACTATTAGCACCTTATATCACCAAACTTTTTGTTGGTTATGACGCCAAACTTCACGCAATGACCCAGACCGGTTTCCGCATCTGCTGCCTCGTCTATCTGATCAATGGATTTAATATTTTTGGCTCCTCATTCTTTACGGCTTTAAATAACGGTCCATTATCCGCCTTGATCTCGTTCCTGCGCACGCTGATCTTTCAGATCGCAGCTGTACTGCTGCTTCCTCTGCTCTTTGGCATCATGGGCATCTGGTGGTCTATCAATGCAGCTGAACTACTCACACTCTGTGTCACTCTGATGCTATTATTTACAATGCGTGGACGTTATCATTATGCCTAAACGCGATAGATCTCAACACCGCCAAAAGTGATCTTGCCTCGAAAATAATGGTCGGTCCTACCGTTGGCGCTGTAGCCTGCTGCTCTTTCACCCCTCCAAAGGTACAGCCGGTTTGATCCACGATATTCCAATCTGCAGGAATATAGAAATTCACTCCTGCAAAATGAATATCCAGCGTGATCACCGCTGTGCCGGAAGGAATATTCACTCCTGTCATATTCACTTCCATTCCACAGAAAGTACAATCCACAAGCGCACTTTTGAAATTTGCAGACTGCAGATTCTTTTTCGTTCCATTAAACAATCCACTCAGCACAATATGTTCCCCTTGCATATTTGAATCGTAAAAGCCTTGGCTCGCTCCGGAAGTGTCCGTATTTTCGCCCATCTGTCCCTCATACTGCTCCTGCTGCCGCTCAAACTGCTCTCCATAACGTTTTGCTCTTTTGCGGTTACGATATGCAGAGGCATGATCTCCAAAAAGCATATTTAATCCTATCGTTCCAAATAATGCCGCCATCAGGATCGACCATGAAGACATGCTTTCCAATCCTATATAACGACGAAAAACAATGAATAAAATCGCCAGCGAAAACAGCATCCCACCAAATTCCAGATCGATCGCAGCTTTTATAAATCCGGTAATACAAAGCAGTCCAATGATGATCCGTACAATACTAACATCCGGTGCCATCCCAACACTCCGCATTAAAATATAAATCGCTGCCATTAAAAAAACAACACCCCAAAATAAATTATCTTTGTTCATAGTCTCTTCCTCCTCTACTCTGTCTTGATCGTAATATTTCCCATATCTACATCGGCTTTTATCTGCTGATAGGATTCATATCCCTCTATCTGCTGATCCTTTTGCGCCGTATATTCATTGCTAACACCACTGTTTTTATTTTGACCGACCGAAATGAGTCCAAGATCAGCACTTAAGTCATATGCATATGCCTCCTGCGGTCCGTCAAAATCCATCTTAAAATTACCGGCATCAATGTCTACATTTACATCATATATATGACTGCCCTTCATATCAACATTCCCGGCATCTGCCTCAACCTCTATGTGGTCCAAACTGCAATCCTTCACTTGGACATTACCGGCATCCACACTAACACTTGCTTCACCACCGGTAAGTCCTGTCAAATGAATATCCCCTGCAGACATATTTACTGCAAGCTTTCCATGATCATACATCGCCGCCGGAATCTTGATCGTCATAGAATAACTGCGCTTCCAAGTGCGCTGCGAAAACAAATGAAACGATCCTGTGGACTTACTTTTACGGTAAGCTTACCATCTTTATAAGATATCTGAGGCTGCTTATTGCTTTTGCCATCATAATGTATATCGGGCTTTGTAATATCATCATCAACCTCGATAGCAATCTTCCCTGCATTTTCTTCCACATCAATGGCACGAATCTTATCTGTGGAAGAAATTTTTTTCAATATCTGTGTAAAATCTTCTTGTTGTCTGTCCGCATTTTGGTACACAGTGTTTGAGAAATCAGAAACCACAGCAAGTATTGCCGTTGTAATCAGAAGTACGCCAAGAAAGACTCCGGCAGGAAAACGTTTTTTCTCAAATAGCGGCTGTGTGCCTGCTCCATAATAATTCTTTCCACTGGTCTGATATGCTCCTGCATGATTTTTTACAGCTTTGGACAAGTCTTTATAACGATTTTTCACACTACCACCATATACAAAACAATATACCGCTATTCCCACAATGAATAAAACGCTGCTATCCATTATTTCCTGTATCAGTGCATTGTCTATATAATCAGAAAACATAGAAGGTATCACACTGAACACACACAACGGTACACCCAAGCACAACAAAACAAACCGCTTGTTTTCGTCCTTTTTTCCCCGTATCATTAGATAAGAACCTGCCTGCTCATCCAGATTAATGGTAAAATGTTTGATCTTCGCATAGCGTTTATGACAATTGGAGGCCATAATAAACAACAGCACTGCAATTCCCACGAACAGGAATAAGGAACCATCCATAGCGTCTGATAGGATATTCGTTATGTACCCCTCTTCCACTGCACCATCACTAACACTTGACAAAAGCGGACTCCAAATACAAAGCATCACTCCAAGGGCAATCATTCGAGCATGCCTACGTCCATCCGAAAGATACCTCCGCACCTCTTCTAATCCCCAACGGGAATCGGATTGTCTGCTTGTGTCATCTGTAGTGGAGTTTCCCATTGTCTCTGACTGCGTCTGCTCCTGATTCACAAAACCGTCAATCCCTAACTCCTCCGCAAGTTCATCCAGATTGCCAAATTCCGAGATTACCGTTCCCACAGCCTCTTTCTCTGACATTCCTTCCTGCATTAATTCTTCATATTTATCTTCCATCATCTCCATCAATTCCGCTTTCGCACGCAATACCTGCGGCGTCTCCGGTAGATTCAAGAACATATTATGTAAATATTCCCTAATTGCCTCCATGCTCTACTTCATCCTTTCCTGACAATAAATTTGTCAATGACTTCCTTCGTCACTTCCCATTCCTTGCATTTTTCTTCGTAATACGCCATTCCCTCTGGCGTCACTCGGTAATAGGTCCGCTGCTTTCCATTTGTCTCATTTCCGGAAAAAGATTCGATGTATCCGTTTTTCTCCATACGGGTAAATGCCGAATACAACGTTGTCTCTTTGATAATATACTTTTCCTCGGAAATCGTCCGAATCTGTTTAGAAATCTCATATCCATACGAAGGATTCTGCTGAAGGAGATACAAAATGATCGTATCATTGTATCCGCGAATGACATCACTGCTGATCAAATTCCTGCCTCCTCTCCGTCATACCACGACTGTCGTAGTACGTCTGTCGTAGGTAGAGCATATCATAATTACTACGACAGGTCAAGTAATATTTTACATAGACCTTTTACAAAATAACTGCTATCTGATACACTGCAATCGGAAGCACTCCATTGCAATAGCGACATATAATTGCGAAATATTACGGAATATATAGAAAGGAACAACAGCATATTATGACGGCTTTACAACAACAATTATTTGATTTACAAGACTTAAAATATCGGGATTTTCATGCCAAGCTGCTGCCGGGTATAGACAAAGAAACGATCATCGGGATTCGAACGCCCATTCTACGCAAATTTGCAAAAGATTTTGCCGCACAGGAAGAGTCCGCACAGTTTCTTCATGAGCTTCCGCATCATTATTACGAAGAAAACAATCTCCATATGATGCTCGTAGCAAATATCAAAGACTTTGAGAATTGTTTGAAAGAAATCGAACGCTTTCTGCCCTATATTGATAACTGGGCAACTTGCGATCTGCCTGCGCCCAAATGTTTTGCCAAAAATAAAGAAGTTCTTCTCGAACACATCAAAGAATGGATTCATTCCACTCATACTTACACCATCCGGTATGGTATGGAAATGTTAATGCGTTTTTACTTGGACGAAGATTTTCGTCCGGAATATCTCAAACTTGTCACCGATACCACATCCGATGAATACTATGTCAACATGATGATCGCATGGTATCTCGCCACTGCACTGGCAAAGCAATGGGATGCGACAATTCCTTATATCGAAAAACGCATCCTCTCTGCATGGGTGCATCACAAAACCATCCAAAAGGCAGTGGAAAGCTACCGGATCACGGACGAGCGGAAATGCTATCTAAAAACATTTCGGTAGTATGAACAACAGAGCCGACATCCAAATGGTGTTCGTACAAATAAGCATCTGCAATGCGTACTTTGCCCCAGACTCCATGATCGCCGTCCAAAGATACGGTCACCATCGGTTCTGCTCCCTCCGGTCTTCCCTCACAGCCAAAATCATCCTCTACAATCTCTGTGATCGTATACGCTTTTCTCTCTGGAAAAAGCACGGATTGTTGTACCGAATCATGCGATTCAATCATCTTTTCCATCCAGATCATATCATACCAACGGCCAAATTTATAACCACAATGATGAAAAGTTCCTACCGTCTCAAATCCAAGATGTCTATGGAACTGCTCACTGTTTTTTGTCAGATATTCATCTTCCTGCTGCGGATAGCCGATACAGGCGTATACATTAAGAATCCCCATACTGCGCAACTGATCTACCAATGCTTCATACAACCTGCGGCCCAAACCGCCTTTTCTCGCTGTATGCGACATATAAATCGTGAGTTCACTCGACCAATCATATGCCTCTCTTGGATTAAGCGCTCCTGCATAAGCATACCCCTGTATGACGCCATCTTCCTCAATCACCAGATACGGATACTTCTGCATCGTAGTTCCCATGCGGCGTCGAAACTCTGCTACCGTTGGCACTTCATATTCAAAGGTGATCGCTGTTTTCTCTACATAATACCGATATATACTAACCAGCTTGGACGCATCGTCCAGCCTTGCTGTTCTTATCGTAATTTCACTCATGATAAGTCACTCCATTTTTTTCCCAAATTTTCTCCAACATTGAAAGATAGCTGATCCTTGTCGTATCCTGCATGGAATATCCTAAGGACAGCAGCCGCTCCTCGATCTGCTGCAGCGCCTGCTGTCTATCTTCCTCTTGCTCCACCAAAATCTCTAACTCCAAATACTCCCCCAATCCTTCCACACTGTCCAAGCATGCCGTCATGTGATCCAATACGTAGTATTTGCGACATTTTATCACCGACGGAACCGGATGATAGCCCAATGCGACCAATAATCCGCTCATCGCTGCATCATCTTCGATCGGTATCTCAAGTTCTTTCCTCGTCATGGATGTCTCTTCGAGTTTAGGACCTTTATAGGTAACAAACGACTGAATTTGGCTGTCATTTTCTGTAACAGATTGTTCTGTGGAATGTTCCGATAAAATATCCGTCTCTGATAAATCCGTTACATTCTTTAGCACCTCTGTTTTACGCACTCGCAATGCTTCATCTGTTTTGCGAAAATCCCGATCAACACCGTTAAAATAAGTATCTGTTTCCCGTACAATCTTTTGCAGTACGAAACCGTCTTTCCGCAGTTTTTGCTCTACACGCTTACTGTCAGTCAGCGCAAGCTTGACTTCAACTTCTATCATTGTAATCTCCCCAATCTTGCCAATATATTATCTATATTATCGATTCATACAATACTGACATCCACCCGCCTGTCCCAGACAACCGGCACAGTCCTTGCATTCAGCTAACAGTTCGCCCTTACTGATCAGATACACCCCAACCAAACTCATGATTGGATACAACTTATCCTCCTGCCACTTCACGCCAACTGTATCAGCCTCAAGAAATGAGATTAATTTAGGGACTGCATCAATGTCCATTCCATAATATCCTGGTCCAAAAGACGGACTGCAGTATTGTTTCTGAAGGACACTGTGTTTACGTTCCAAATAGTCCTGTATCTGTTGTCTACAGACATCCATACAGGCAATCTGAAATACTTCCAAATAATATTTAGCAAGTAGCGACTCTCCCTCATCTACATTGATATCCGGTGCATGAAACGCATAGATATAGCCATTTTCCACTTGGCTGCGATCGATCCGCTCTAACACATTGCATCGGATCTCCTGTCCGCCAAACTGAAATTTTCCATCCTGCACACAAGACTTATCAAATGGCTGTAGAAGCACCTCTACCCGATAAAAATATTTATGTTTTTGCAACAGATTGGTGACCGCACTTACTGCAGTAGATCGATGCTCCCTTCTCATCTCCTCGTCCATTTGATGCCATCCGGCAATCTCTGCCATCCGCTCCAAAATTTCATTCCAAAAACTGCGAATCGATAACTCCAACACTTGATCTTGTCTGCCAAGCTGATGCATGATCTCATCATACATCTCCGGTCGATGCACTACCGTACAATTACTACAGTCCTTGATCTTACATCCTCGCCCGTCAACCAAATAAGACGGATTTCCAAGACATTTCTCCCGCAAATATAGCGGACAATAGCAAAATAGACAGTTAAACTTTTCCACATCTTCTACCGCATGACATGGAAAAAATTCACACGCTCTATTTTGAAAAAAACGATAACTTGCGTCCAAATTATTCTTTCCTTTCCCCTCGGTTATACCACAGGTAAAAGCTCAAATTCAGCACGATTCCAACCACCGTTGAAACTGGTGCCGCCAATCCGATCATCGTCAGACTGGCGTTCGGCTGAATACTCATAATATACGCTAATGGCAGACGCACAAACAATGTCTGCACCACTCCCTGTATCATAACCCATATCGTCTTATCATGTCCATTAAAATATCTGCTCTTCCTGCTGTTCACGGAAAGTATGCTTTCAATGTCCACTTTTGTATCTTGAATATCCACTTTTTCTTTATTCAGAAGTCCTCATATGTGAAGATTTCGATTTTGAAGTTCATTTTTCTCTCTTTTTTCTCAAAACAGATTGTAATCTCATTCTGATCTTCTTTAAAAATATCCGCAGCTTATATGCCTGCACCACAGCCACACATACAATCGGTATCTCAGGTCATCGGTCTTATACTGCTTCCCTTTGTGGGTAAAGTCTGTCATAACCCCAAGAACATCGGTCTTTGGGACTCCACGCTCTATCCCAATGCAGTTATCGCCAAGGATATCATAGGAATCTTCATATACCTTGATAATTCTGTGAAGCACATATTGGTCTGTGCCTCTTTTATACAACACGACATCCCATACCTTACAGCTTTCGCCCGGTTTTACCTCACGCACCGTAAAAGAATCCCGTCCCTGCTTTAACAGCGGCAGCATACTCACTCCTACATTTTTGTATGTGAGAGTATGATATTTCCGTAGATATTCCTCATAAGATAATCTGGTCATTCCTCTATCGCTCCAATGCCACGCAGCTTCTCCACAATCGAATCCACATCCTGTTGCAGCACTTCCTTCGGAGCATCGTATTTCTCATACATTGCCTCGACAATCTGCTCTTTGGTAGTATCTGTTTTCAGGCACTCCACAATAAATGCCGCTGTCTTGTTGCTTCTGACAAGTCCCGCAAATGAGCTTGTCACATCAATCAAAACCTGCTCTCCATCGCTGTCGTGTGTGATAAATATATCTTTTAACTTCATGTGTCTTTCCTCCTGTTCTTAAGTCTGTTCATTCCCTCGTAAGCCACTCTCGCCGCCTCGATATCCATGTTGCAGCCAAGCCGGTAGACCGGCACTATATTAAGCATCCGGTCTATGAGGGAAAGTGTCTGCTTCATTCCGTCTGCGGTAAGACTGCGGTTCGTCTGCTGAACGATCATCGGATATGTGTCATGTGGCTCTGCCTGCTCGATATGATTTGTGGTGTCTCTTGTCAATACACAAATGCCCTTTAACGGTACTGCAGTATTCGTGCTTAATCTGTGCTTGCCATCCCAGGGTGTGCCATAGGCGGTCACGCCGGAGTCGGTGATATGAAGAAGCGGCTTATCGTCATTTACCATGACGGCACGCTCCCCGAAATACTCTCTCCACAGTCGTGTATGTGTGGACTTGCCGGTACCGCTTTTTGCGGTAAAAAGATAGCCTTCGCCATCTATGGCAATGACCGATCCATGAAAAAGCAGGGTATCGCAAGATAAGAGGTGGTCTGCAATCTTGCGATAGACCGCAAGTGTCTCTAAGTAGGCATCGGAAAAATGCCTGATGGGAATGCCCTCTTTGATATCTTCTCTGGCGGATTTTTCACGCTCAAAGTCGATATCCGACTGAGTTGTGACAATCGAGAAATAAACCGGTGACTCAGTCACACAAGCTACGGAATTTCCCGGCGTACTCTCTGACACAGTTCCACCAGTTTCTGTAGCTGCACCCCTTTTAACATCTGCCACGATATAATCTTTGCAATATTCTCTGATATAATCACAGACAGGGCAGATGGTAAAATACTGTCCTGCCAGACGGATTGTAAAGTTCTTCATATGCGACCTCTGATTCCATTCAAATTATAATTCTACTTCTGTTTCTTTTTCTTCCGGATAAATAAAACCGTTCCTGTCACTGCAATCACTGCCGCAATTACTATCAATATAATTCCCCGTATCGGCATCTTTATTTCCTGAATTATCGTCCTTCTTATTGTCTGTGGCATCGAACGGATCTGACTTTCCGTTTTCATCGGTATCTTCCTTGTCTACATTTTCATTGGAATCCTCAATTTTGGTATCTGATTTTCTGTAAAACAGCCAGCCACACAAACCTGCAAAAATAACCGTTACCACAATTAGGATCGAGAATACCGGAATTGCATAAACGCTTGCTCTTATCAGCTTTAGCCCCTGATAAAGTGTGTATACACCAAATACGGAGAAGATGGCAACAGCAAGTGTATTCAGCAGTCCATCCGGCGCCTTGCTCTTTAACAAATAGCCAATCAACATTCCAAGAATATCTGCTGCAAAAAGTCCCAAAGAACAGCCGATCCATACGACAAATGCTGCACTCATACCTTCATTAGCACCAAAAGTAATGGCAGTAAGCTGTGTCTTATCGCCAAGCTCTGCTACAAAAAATGTGCAAAATACTGCAAGTGGAGCAAACTGAATCTTTGATCTGCTGCCTTCTTCCTCTTCTTCCTCATCCCCTGCGATCGTTGATGCTGCAAAATAAAGAAAAGCAAATGCTGCGATCATTTTAATAAGCCATTCCGGAATCAATTCACTAACCAATCCGCCGGCAAGAACAGCAAGTCCATTTAGTACAAGGATAGCAATAGCCGTTCCACATATAATATCTCTTAACTTGTACTTAGATGTAAGAGCAATCAGCATAAGCTGCGTTTTATCTCCCATCTCTGCTATAAATTCCGTGAAAAAAATTTTTAAAAATAATATCATTTGTCTTATCCCTCATATATCTCCAATAATGTTTCGTTCGAAAATATATTGCTCTCAACATCATCTTACTATAATGTTTCGTTCAAAGATCATTTTGCCCTTAACATCATCTTATTATGATGTACACCGCATACGCTAAATAAAACGCAACCATACAGAAACCTTCCATCTTCCCAATTTTTTTCTTAGTCCCTGCAAATATCCATACGCACACGGTAAACACAATAAGTACGCACATATCTATAATGTTCTCTTTGATTATGCTGATCGGACTGATTGCAGAAGCCACACCTAGCACCATAAGTATATTAAATATATTGGATCCTATCGCATTACCGAGTGCCATATCAACTTCATTCTTTCTGGCTGCAACAATAGAAGTTACCAGCTCCGGAAGCGATGTTCCTATCGAAACGATCGTAAGTCCGATAAGCGTTTGGCTCATTCCGAGATCGCTTGCGATCCTCGATGCGGCATCTACAGTAACATCTCCACCAAATGCTATTGCGATCGCTCCACCGACAATAAATATTATACTTACCGGAACAGAAACAATCTTAATGTCCTCATCAGATCCACCTTCAATCTCAACGCTCTTGCCTTCTCTGCTTGCCTTTAATGCAATCTTAACCATATAGAATAAATAGCCGGCAAAGAAAGCAATTAAAATCACACCGTCAAAACGTCCTAATGTTAAATCTGATTTGTCACCAATTCCGACACTTCCAAACAACATCAAGAGTCCGGCACAGATCAATGACAACGGAATATCTCTCGTTATGGTTTCTTTAGCAACATTAACCGTTGCTAACATTGCACATACGCCGATAACAACCATCAGATTAAAGATATTGGAACCAACCACATTACTAACTGCAAGCTCATTATTGCCTACAAGGGAAGCCGATACACTTACCGCCGTCTCCGGAAGCGATGTCCCCATTGCTACAATCGTAAGTCCGATAATAATAGATGGCACATGTAGTCTCTTGGCTACGCTTGAACTTCCTTCCACGAATAGATCTGCACCCTTGATCAACAATGTAAAACCAATTACAAGGAACACAAGTACAAGAACAAATGGGGCGTCATTAATCAATTTTTCCATATTCTTCTCCTTTTTCTCTTTCCCAAGGCAGTGTTGTCAGCCGAAGTCTATGCCGAAACAAAAAGGCAAAGCCAGCGCTTTGCTTTTGTCACGCTACATAACAGCAATTTCCTATAAAATTAAAAAGACTCATGTATATCAATTATCCACCTGCGCTTTCTGCACGAGCAGTTAATCGATATACATGAGTCTCATTATTTAAGATTTGCCAGATTATACTCTCAGTTTATAATCAGAATGTTGACAAATCACACTTTCGCGCCAACTACTCCCTCATGGAATATTTCGTTACTTTTCGTTACTTGATAAATAATATCAAATGAAAGTGCCTATGTCAACATCATTTTCACGACTGATAACTTTTTAACTTTTTACATTTTCATTCAACCATTGATAACATCTCATCTTTTCAATACGATTTCAAATTTGTTTACAATTATACGAAAAATATACTCGTCCTTGCTCTTGCGTGGCACCAATTTTATCATAAAAACGAATTGACGGTGTATTCCAGTCCAGACAGCTCCATTCCATTTTTGAATATCCATCTTCCTTAACAAATTCTTCTATTTTGGAAAAGAACTTTCTTCCTAATCCACAATGACGATATTTCTCATTTAAAAGCACATCTTCCAAGTGAACCCCTGCTTCTGCCGCAAACGATCCAAATATAGGATAGTAAATAGCATACCCGATGATCTCCTCGTTATATTCCGCGATCAATACTGTTGCTATTTTCTTCTCAAAAATCCAGTAGCACAAATCTTCCTGGGAAGCTGTCATATCTTGAGGTCTTTTCTCGTATGTTGCCAAACCTTTTATCAGTGTTTGTATCTCTGCTATATCATTTTTCTCTGCTTTTCTTACGATAAATTTTTCGCTCATAATCTGTTCTCCTTTACTTGTTGATATAACTCAATCTTCGCACATCAAAAATTATCATGTTGTCACATATTGCTTATTATGTCAGTAAAACAATAGCTATTTTGCAATTCAGAATCCACCATAATGTTTTAAGGTTTCTGCTGCAATTTCAGATCCAACATTCATTGCCTTTTTAATATCATTTTCAAGCATATATGAACAAACAAAGCCGGCGTGATAACTGTCGCCGCATCCTGTGGTATCTATTATGCTTTCAACTTTTACAGCCTGCACTCTGTATTCCTGTCCATTAAAGTATGTAACGCTTCCATGTTCTGCAAGTGACACATTGAACAGGCAGTTGTATTTATTCGATAACCCCCTAAACATCGGCAGAAGTTCTTCCGATCCGCTTATCATAAAGAAATCAACATACGGAGCAAAGCGTTCCATATCAGCAAAATCTCTATATACATCAAAATCCACCACAAGCTTAAAGCCATGTGTTTTTTTCAGTTCGATTACCTGTGAAAGACACGAGGCCCAAAAATGAACAAATACCACATCGGATTCTGATAAGATTTTGATTTCGTCATCATTCAGCACGATATTATCGAGAATACTACCATTCCAAGAATCATCTTTATAATACCTATCGCCTGATTCCGTAAGATACGTCATATTATTTGCAGTCTGATGCCTTTCATCAATCCGTATATGTTTTTTATCAATAGCAAATTTTGCTATTGAATCCATTATCACTTCTGCATATTTATCTTTTCCGATAACACCAAGAAGCGTAACATCTATATTCGTAAAACGTGAAGCATGAACAGCAAAATTTAACGCTTCTCCGCCCGGTCTGATCATTTCAATCCCATCAAAAACATCTACACATATACATGGAAGTGCAGTCAGCTTGATTTTATTCATTGCGTCACCTCGGTCATCTTGATTTTATTCATCGCGTCACCTTATGAAATAATAATTTTCTTAATAAACTCAATAACGATCTCGATGCCCAATTTAGCTGCCTTCCTGGCAAACTGAGCATAATCCATCGCTCCGCCCTCACCATCGGAGATTGTGCGAAGTACGGTAAATGGGACATGGTTCATATAGCAAACATGACCAATGCTGCCACCTTCCATCTCTGCCGCGATCGCATCAAATCGCTGATGAAGTTTCTCTTTCTGCCGTTCTCCCTGCATAAACAGATCTCCGGTAGCGATGGTTCCTACCTTGTAATGAATTTCTTTTTCTGCAATACATTGTTCCATCAATGCCGTCATCTTCTCATCACTTGGAATATAAATCTGGTTGATTCCGGAAAGCAAACCAATATCATCTCCCAAAGCAGAAGTATTCATATCATGCTGTACCACCTGACTTGCTAACGCAACATCCATCACGCCCAGTTCCTTGCACAGCGTTCCGGCAACACCAATATTGACCACCATATCCACCTGATATTTTAATATCATGGCTTCCGTACAGATTGCCGCAAACACTTTTCCTACGCCGGACACTGCAGCAACTACCTCTACCTCTCCAATATTACCCTTGACAAATTGAACACTGCTGATTTCCTCTGTTGTACTATTTTCCAGTGACTTCTTCAGATTGTCGATCTCAATCTGCATGGCACCGATCACACCTATTCTCATCGTATATTCCTTTCTTCATTCGCACACTTGCAGGCGCTTTATCACTTTGCCGCAAGCGCAAATTTACCGTATTTATTTTGTTGGATATGAAAATTCCATGTTAGTCTGTTTTTCCAAAACAGCAAGATAAGTTCTGCACTCTTCCTTTGCGATCTCCAGATCAAGGTTCTCATAATGACCACACTCTGCCGCAGATGCTCCAAATACCTCTCCTTCATGAGCAATGATCTGAGATAACACCTCTTTCGTGATCTGAAAAACTTTCTTAGGTTCTACTTCTCTGACCAGCAGATAAAATCCGGTCTGACATCCCATCGGTCCAAAGTAAATAACCGAATCGGCGATTTCCGAATTGCGGATATAAGTTGCAAACATGTGCTCTACAGAATGCATATCCGCATTGCTCATATAATCTCCTTTGTTCGGTCTTCTCGTTCTAAGATCATAGGTTGTAATATCTCCATCTTTTCTGGAAATGTAAAAGCCCGGAACCAATACATCATGATCTATCGTAAAACTTGTTATTCTCTCCATAATAATTCACCATTCCTTTCTTGTTCGTCCAAATCAAAACATTTATAGCATACCATTTCTTGTCTTTTTTTACAATCTAAACGGTGATTTCCCGTTCTCTTTTCTTCCAACTGATAAAACCATAGACATCATAAAAGAATAGCCATCGGCATCGTCATTCCCAGATAGGTGATCATTTCCCCCCAGTAACGGAATTGCCAAGAAATGATACCATAAAGAATACTAAATATGATCATCAAAATCTGCGACCACACATTTCCTTTTGCTGCCAAGACAAGAGAGGTAACTCCTATGCATGATGCAATTAATGTGAGAAGATCAAAATCCCCAGGAAAAATATTTGCCATAACGATCACTACCAACGAACAGATCCACACCCACCATTCTCTCCTTGTTAAACTTGCAATTGGATCACTCATATTGATTCTAAAACTCCTCCTAAAGCCTCCTACAATAATGCCAGCCACAGTGTTCCCGCTACAATGCCGATAAGCCCAAACACTGCTTTGCCGGAAAGTTTTTCACGAAAGACGATCCATGAAAATGCGATCGTCACCAAAATGCTGAGTTTGTCAATCGGTACAACAACACTTGCCTGTCCTGTCTGAAGTGCGCGGTAATAGCACAGCCAAGAGGCTCCGGTCGCCAGTCCCGATAACATCACGAAGGCAAGTTCCTTTTTTTCGACCGTCTTGACCTGCTTCCATTTCCCTTTAACCACGACCATTAGCCAAGCCATAACGAGCACGACCGTTGTACGGATTGCCGTTCCAAGATTAGAATCTACACCTTCTATGCCGACTTTGCCCAAAATGGCAGTAAGACTTGCAAATACTGCTGATAACACCGCATAAATCATCCATTCTTTGCCTGCAGTCTGCGCCTTACTATCCTGCTTTTTATCGATCATCAACAAAGTACCCACACCGATCAATACAACAGAAATGATCTTAGGAACGGTAATGCCCTCATGCAGAAAAATAAGCGCTAACAAGATCGTCAATACGGTGCTGCTTTTATCAATCGGCACAACTTTATTGATGTCACCCTTTTGTAATGCATGAAAATAGCACAGCCAAGAGGCTCCGGTCGCTAATCCCGAAAGTACCAAAAACGAAAATGTCTTGCCACTGATCTGTGTGATCTGACCACTCGTCCCGGTGATCAAAACCATCAGCCACGAAAATAACAAGACTACAATCGTACGGATCGCGGTTGCTACATCGGAATCCGTTTTCTTAATTCCACACTTTGCAAGAATAGATGTAATTCCTGCAAAAAAGGAAGAACCTACCGCATACAATAACCACATGATAAAATCACATTCCTTTCTGTAATGCTTCCTCCAAAAAGCGAACCGCATCTCTAACACAGTCATCACAATTGCGAACCGCTATTCTCTACGCGCATAGTAAACATCTCTATCTTATATACAAAGAAAAATACTTGTCAAACAAATTCATCCCATGCCAATCCTTCCTGATAACCTGCCGTTCTATATTTTTGAAGTTGTCCAACAATCGGCATCAATCGTTCATCCGTAATGCGGTCTAACATCTTCATTCTGCGATCATTTCTTCTGTGTATCTAAGCATTGTTTCTCTCCTTATCTGTGGTGATCACATTTCTGGCACTGCACCATTTCATTCCACCTACAGTTCAAACCTTTCTATATCTCTGGTTTCTGCTATTCGGTTTGTCCGGGATGGTCATTTCAATCATCTGCAAATCCAATGCCGGTCGCAAATAATTTTTGCGAAAACCTTCTCTAGATTTCAAACCTAGCTTTTCCATAAGCGTATTA
Source organism: Clostridium sp. AM49-4BH (assembly GCF_003478335.1). Classification (GTDB taxonomy): domain Bacteria; phylum Bacillota; class Clostridia; order Lachnospirales; family Lachnospiraceae; genus Butyribacter. The sequence continues at coordinate 47,709 of NZ_QUFB01000004.1, read as the reverse complement.
CTTGTATAGGGAACATCATATTCCATAACTCCAAGTAGTTTCTTAATATATTCAGTAAGCTGTTCATTGTCTTCATCAACCTGAACAGTTATCTCATCCAAAATTTTATCAACCTGTGCGAGCATAAATTCAATAAACAGGGTAGATTCTCCAGCAACATGACATTTTGCTATTGCCTCATAATAATCATCCTGAAATTTTTCAATCTGACTTTCAATCGGAATATACTCAAATATTGGTTTCCATCGATAGAGAATTGCCGTATGCCATAGCCTTGCCATTCGACCATTTCCATCTGAAAACGGGTGGATAAATACAAACTCATAATGAAATATGCTGCTAAGAATCAGTGGATGTATTTCTCTCGCTACCTCCTTCATCCATGCAAAAAGTTCTTCCATCAACTGTGGGACATACTGTGCCGGAGGTGCCATAAAAATACACTCATCACCATGAAATACACCTTCTTCCCCTCTACGAAAATCTCCCGATTGTTCTTCGAGATATTTTGTCATAATTCCATGATACTTTTTCAAATCCCGAATACTATAAGGATTAATTTCTGCTATCTTTCCATAAGCACAATAGGCATTTTTAACTTCTTGTATCTCTCTTTGTTCCCCTAACACTATTTTACCATTAATAACATCTCTCACTTGATTCAAGGTAAGCGAATTAGCCTCAATCCTTAAAGAAGAATGAATGGACTTAATTCGATTATTCTTCCTAAGATGAGGCTTTTTTTCCATATTACTGATCAGTGTAATACGCCCTATTTTTTCTGAAATCGATGCTACATATGATAACATTTGGTTGGTAATCGTATATGGTGGTTGATATTTTTCCATAAATGCCCTCCATTATCTTGCGCATTATCTTGCGCATTATCTTCCCCTATTATAGGCAAAATTATACATAATTTCAATAAAACTTTAAACACCTCTACATAAGCCAGCCAATCCATATTTTTACCATCTATACAAATTCTTTTTAACCATTCTTCCAACTATCATTGCCTATTATAATAAGCGATCATTTCTGTAATGCTTCCTCCAAAAAGCGAACCGCATCTCTGACGCAGTCATCACAGTCGCGGACCACATGTCCTGTTTCTATTCCTTTCAGTTCTTTGCAGATAACCGTTCCATTCTGCTCCATAAACTGCTGCATAATCAAACGCGCATCCTGAAAAGTGTTCATCTGATCCTTATTGATCATTCCTGCTGCCGCTACCGCTCCGGCGATCGCACCGCAATTTCCTTCCATCGTTGCCAGCCCCGCACCAAACCCCTGCATGAGGTTTCTCATTGTTTCATCATCTAAGCCTGCCTCTTCGCAAAAAGTGCAGGCAACCGCCTGCGCACAATTATAACCGCTATGTTTTTTTGCTACTGCCTTCTCGCATTTTTCTTGTATCGTATCGCACATCTGCTTGTCCTCCGTATAGCATTATTGTTTCTAATGTTATTATTATAATCAATTCCTGTGAAAATGTCCATGTTCCCGATATAACCGTCTAGATCCAGACCTATCGTACTACACACACCAAATCCTAATTTTTTTCTAATAACGTTTTGTAACTGCAGTCAATGCCGATTGCTCCGATCGGTGCCGTAATGATAATGGCGAGCACCGCTACGGACAAAATGATCTTGCCGCAAGGAAGTCCTGCAGACAGAGGCACCGAACCAATTGCTGCCTGCACAGTTGCCTTAGGCAGATAGGCGATCACGCAAAAGATTCGCTCTTTCCAAGAAAGCTGTGTCCCTGTAACGCAAAGGAGCACACCAACTGCACGACAGACAAGTGCCACCGCAATCATCAGTACCGCCGCCAGTCCGGCACTCAGCGTATAACGAATGTCCACTGCCGCACCGACAAGCACAAACAACACAACTTCCGCTGCAAGCCAGAGCTTGCCAAATTTTTCGGATAATCTTTTGGATACAAATTCGGTACTTTTGAACTTCAAGACGCACGCCATGCTGACAACTGCCAGCAGACCGGATACCGACACTTTTCCTTCCAGCCATCCTTCGATAGCGATCAACAGGAAGGAAAATCCCAGTACAATAATAACTTTCATACTGTTGCGTACACAGTGTTTTCTCGCATACACTGTTTCAAAAAACAAATACAAGGCATAACCGACTACAGCGCCCAGTAATACGCCTAAAACAATAGATATCGGTATATTAACGAAGTCCATTACATGAGCACTGCCACCCTGCGCCATGCTTAAGAAGGTCGTAAAAAGCACGATCACAAAAATATCATCACAAGATGCCCCTGCTAGGATCATCTGTGGTATCGCTTTTGTTGTTCCGTATTTCTTCTCCATCAGGCTAACCATTCTTGGCACAACCACGCTGGTGATACCGCTCCAAGCACTGCTCCCATCACAGCCGCCTCCACTCTGCTCACGCCTAAGATCATCGGCGCAAATACGATATACCCGACGATTTCAAAAGATGCCGGCACAAACGCCATCATTACTGCCGAACGCCCCGCTTTCTTAAGATCCGCCAGATCTAATGACAGTCCTGCCTTCAACAAAATAATGATCAAAGCCATCTTGCGCAGATCCGCTGAGATTCCCAAAATTGATGGGTCTAACAGATCCAAAATATACGGTCCTAATACGATACCCGTTACAAGCATGCCAATGATCCTTGGCAGCTTTAACTTTTGGCAGATGGATCCCATCGCCAGTCCTACCAGAAAAATAAACGCTAATGATGTCAACATATCTACTACCTTTTTCCTGAAAATTCAATTCACACGTTCTGTCTCTCTTCCATCCATGTCAGAAGTGCATCTTCCTCCAATGGTTTGCTGTAAAGATAACCCTGGAACGCATCACAGCCAAGCCGCTTCAACTCATCTCTCTGATTCTCATCCTCTACATATTCGGCAATGATCTTAAAATGCAATGACTTACTAAGATACACAATGGAACCGATAATGTCACTGTTTCGCTCATTGCATAAAACATCTCTAGTCAATGATCCATCCAATTTCACTACATCGAAATAATTTGTCTGTAAATATGTCAATGAAGTATGTCCCATTCCAAAATCATCAATCAGGAATTTATGTCCTTTTGCCTTAATATTTTTGATCTTATCTGCAATATCAATGGAGGAGGAAAGCGCATCCTGCTCCGTGATCTCTAAGCAGAACCACTCGCTCGGGATATCATATTTGGCCACCGTATCATCAATGCATTGTTCAATGCCCTCCCACTCTAAAGACTCATTGGTGATATTGACGGATACCTTAAATTCCTCTCCTGCATATGGTTTTAACTTTTCTGCGGTAGCTGCCGCTGTATCAAAAATATATTGTTCCAGCAAATATAATACATGCTTTTCTTTTGCCAATTCAATGATCAGTGGCGGATAAATAAAACCAAGTTCCGGATGATTCCAACGAATCAGCGCCTCAATACCAACACACACACCTTCACAATTTACTTGCGGCTGATACATGAGGTACAATTCCTGATGTTGTATCGCCTCTACAAGTTCTACCGCCAAACTTCGTGCTACATGTCCTAATTCATCCTCACGTTTTGTCAGTGTCATAATTGCATTATTTTCTTCCTCACGCTGCATTTCCTGAACGAGCAGCTTAAGATCACGCTCCATTTTACGAACACTCTGCTCCTCATACAAGCGAACAAATGGCATATAGATGCATACGCCAACCGCCAGACATACCATCTGTAGTATTGCTCCCGCCCAAGAACCGGTTGCCTGATAGCCACTTAGGAAAATCGGTGTTGTCCAATTCACTTCACTAACAAGATGCGGTACCAGTCCCGAATAAATTGCCGCATAAGTTATCAAAAAATTAGCAAGTGGAACAAGCATAAACGGCACAACAAAAATTGGATTTAATATGATCGGAATACCAAACAACACGATCTCACTAATATTAAATACAACTGTCGGTGCCGCCATCCACGCAAGATTACGAGTACCCTTTTTCTTAGCAAAAAGCAATAGTGCCACGACCAAGCAAAGCATAGCTCCCGTTCCGCCAAGCAGTACAAATACATCCTGCATTGTTTTGCTAAAATCCCCGCTGTCACATCTGCGAAATGTTGTTTGATGACTGTGTCCAACATATTATGCCCATGAATACCAAAAAACCACAATCCATGTGTCAGCAAAATGACGATCAGCCCCGCTCCCAAACCATTCTGCAAAGGTCCTAAAATATAATTAAACATCCTCTCCATCAACTCTTGCAGACCATCTACTCCAAAACACACACGAAAGAACTGATGCAATAAAGAAAAGCAGCCAACAATGATCACTGCCGGAATAATTTCCTCAATTGCTTCTTCATAAACACTATCCGTATTCGTTCTTTGCTTTTTCAAGCGAAAAAGCCCACTATTTTTCAGCACACAATACATCTCACTCGAAACCAAGGAAACCAGCAATGCACTAAACGCATACATATTACTAAACTTCGTAATAGAAAAATCATCATACTGTATTCCGGAATACCCGGCAAATGCTGCCAAAGAAATAATGACAAGAATAATAATATTCCCGGTACCTTCATATATTCCCTGCTTTTTCTGTTTTATGATCGAATAACTCACGCTTGTTGCTACAACCAAAAATACAGAGAAAAAATCATTAACTGTCGAATAGACGCACTGCAGCACTTCAGTAACACGTCCTCCGAACAACGTTGTAATAAACGTTTGATATGCAGGAATCGGCAAATTAAGAAACATTGCCGACATATAGCCAACCACCAACAGCGGGATCATCATGATCATCGCCTGCCTGATAGCCCCCAGTACACAACTCTCTTCTAGTTTATCCGTAACACGAATAATAATTTTCTTTACCTTTTCCATCTTCTGTCCCTCTATATCTATTACTTCTAACATCGTAATTATCGTTCCTTAGGCAGGCCGGATCCCCACAATCACAGCCACCTGTATTTAGCCATATTTTACCACGTTATTCCTTGAAATACAATTCTTCTACTATCCTAGCGCAATCCATAACACTCCCGCATTTCGTACATACACATATGCTGTGCGAAAGATCTCACCCTGGTTCCCCTCATTCTACACCTGCCGCGGCAACCATGCGTTCCATAAAGAAATGATTAAATGCGGCGATCACTCTTCCAACACCAAGTACTGAAACGACCGTTCCAATCCCAAAGGAATGCTCTTTATATTGGCAATTCCACCTCAAACACTATCATCTCATCCACACTCTCTGCCCGAATCTGTCCATGATGCATCTCCACGATCTGTCTGGCGATCGCTAAGCCAAGTCCGGACCCACCCGTTGCAGAGGATCTTGACGCGTCCACACGAAAAAACTGTTCAAAAATATGCTCTAATTTTTCTTTTGCAATCGTCCGCCCATGATTTTGTACACGAAGCAATACTTTATGCTCTTCTTTCCGTTGCTCCATCGACAACTGGATCACTGTATTCGGATAACTGTAATTGACCGCATTGCGAAGCAGATTATCGAAGACGCGTTCCAATTTATCCGGATCTCCGGACAGATCGACCTCTTTTTCTATTGCAAGCTCCAATGTCAAACCTTTTTCCTGCAAAATCGGTGCAAACTCACTGGCAATCTGCTCTAGCATACGGCTCAGATGGATTGTTTCCTTTTCCAGGGTCATGACCGACAGATTAAAACGTGTAATATCAAAAAATTCATTGATCAGTTCTTCCAATCGTTCTGCTTTATTTAACGCAATGCCTGTATACCGCTGTCGCAACTGTTCCGATATTTGCGGCTCATCTCGAAGCAATGACAAATACCCGATCACACTAGTAAGTGGTGTTTTTAAGTCATGCGCCAAATATACAATCAGATCATTCTTTTTCTGCTCAGCCTCTTTCACCGCCATCTCATTGCGCAATGCCTGTTCCCGCACAAGATTCAACTCATTTTGCACCCCCTGCAGAGAACGCGACAACCGTAAAGGATGTTCCGGCTGATGCACTAACTTTCCTGCTGCTTCCACGACTTCATCCATCTGCCGGAAAGCACGGAACAAATAATAAATCGTCACAATAAGACAGATTGCGCCACTAGCTGCAACACAGACTGAGATCACATGTAAATTCAACCAATGTAGCATCGGCCAATAAGGATCTGTCTGATACCATATTCTCGTGGATAACACCAATTTTGATAATACCACAAGTATTACCAAACCGCCTATGCATATTCCCAGCGTGACTACATACTGCATCAAAAACTGCATCGCTTTATGATCATGCTGCTCCCCTTGTTTCGCCTCTAATGTTATGTTCTTACTCAATGGTATATCCTACCCCCCAAACCGTTTTGATAAACTTTGGTTTACGTGCCGTCTCATGCATTTTGTCCCGTATTCTGGCAATATGCGCCATCACGGTATTATTGTTATCCAAATATTTTTCTTTCCAAACAGCTTCAAACAATTCCTCGGAAGAAACAACCTTTCCCTGTTTTCTTGCCAAATACCACACAATGTCAAACTCCAAAGGTGTCAATGCAATTTCCTGTCCATTGAGCATACACTTGTGACTAATATTTGATATGTGCATACCTCGTATATCAATCTCCTCATCCCGCTCCTGCGTAACACCTGCCGTATTGTAGCGCGTATATCGTCGTAACTGTGTTTTGACCCGCGCCATAAGTTCTAACGGATTAAAGGGTTTGGTAATATAATCATCAGCGCCCACCGTCAGACCCATGATCTTATCCATATCTTCCACTTTTGCCGTCAACATGATAATCGGGAAATAAAACTTCTGTCTGATCTGCCTGCAAAGCGAAAAGCCATCCATATCTGGAAGCATAACATCTAATAATGCCAGACTGATCGTGGTCTTATCCAGGCAATTCAGAGCATCTTTTGCATTGTAAAACTTATGCACTGTATACCCCTCATTTTGTAAATATACCTCTACCAGATCGGCAATTTCCTGCTCATCGTCTACCACTAAAATACTCTCCGCCATCTGCCTATTCCCCTCTTTCGTTTGCTTATTTGAGGTCATTGTACTACAAGCAAATAGCTTCTGCAAATATCCTTCATCCCTGATACGCCCATAAATTTTTAATCTGTGGTTCCAATGTCTCATACTTCCATAAACAACTCCTGTGTATACAATTTGGATCATTCACCTTAATTCTGCCATCTTTCATTCCCGTCAATACTATAAAATGCCCCTCTGTCGTAAAATCTCCTCTCCCCACACTGCAGATGACCGGCTGTCCCTGTTTTAAGACACCACAAACAGTTTCCTTGCTTAAACTGATCTCACATCCCACAACACCAAAATGAGAAGCTCCCTCAGTAAGAAGACTCCAACTCGTTCCCGTTCCTTTTAGATAGTACCCATTATCCTGTGCATACTTCGCAATCTTATCCGGCGTTGCATTATGATTTCCGGTCAAACCCACGATCACCATTGACAAACAGGTAGGTGCACAACCGGATAACGCAATGTCGCTGCTTCCATAGGAAACATATCCCCATCTTTGATCCCACTGCAGCAAAAGTGGTATCTTTTCCTTACATTCTTTCTTCGTCAAATGACCGTGTGCTAAGCCATCCGCTGACAAATAACCTTTCACAAACTCCAACATCTCCGCATTATTACAAAGGGAACGCAACAACACGGTGGGATATTTATCCCGATTGTCATAAATATTTATATAGGCTGAATCCTTCTTAGACAAACTGTGCAGTCTCTTCTTAATCTGCGTTGTACTAAGCTTTTGCGGTGCCTTCTCCTTCGCATCATGAATAGACATATTTTGTGCAGACACGCCATACTCCTCATCCGACTGCCACTGTCTGACCCAGCTTCCCACATTTCCTATCAATTTCCACATTACGATCACCGTCAAAATAAACGCCAGCACTTTCATGAATCTATGTTTTCTGTATTTCCTTCTTTCCATAAAAAATAGCCTCCTTTATCTGCTTCTGATAACATCCTAGCAAAATAAAAAAGACTGTTTTTATAATTCGTATCACGACTTTGTGATATTTTTATTCCAAATTTCTTACAAAATTATGACTGCATCTGTGCAAACTACCTTTGCGCCTCAATCGCGGCCATCTCCGCATTGATCGTGTCTTCAGACGCCGCCATTGCCTGCAATGTCATCCCCAATAGTTTTGACAACTCCCAGCCAAGCTGCTCAGCGCCTCGTGCGATGACCTCACGAGAGCATCCCGCCGCAAAACCTTTCGCTTTATACTTTTTCTTTAAGGATTTTAACTCCATGTCCTTCGTGCTCTTCGATGGACGTCCTCTTGGATCCGCTTGTATGAATTAATTTATTGAAACTTCCCATACCGGAAGTTGCTGCAAGAACAACATATTGCTTATTATGTCGATGACTATATTGCATTTTGCAGTCACCAAAGAGTGATTTCTGCCATCCGAGAACTATAGTAATTGCCTTGCCGCATTTTCGTTCTTGGTGATTTCTAAATTTTGTTGTCTCTGATGATTGATTTACATGCCCTTCGGAAACTCGAAGTCCTGGAAGCAAGGTATTCATCATTTTTGAAAGGGACTTTGCGCTCGTCGTTACTTATGTCTCGTATTTCAGAGACATTAAGTAACGTGACGTAGTGCATTGTAGCGAAAGCGTCCCGTCCAAAAATGGATGATACCTTGCTAAACCAGGACATCTCAGACAATCCTTCGGGCATGTATTTATCAGAGACTTAACAAAATAAGAAATCACACAAAAAAAGTTGCGTTCTGCGGCAATTATCTTAGTTCTTGGATGACAGAACAATTTAGTTTGTCGACTGCAAAATATTCTATTTATTGCCGACATAATAAGCAATATGTGGCGAGGACAAGAACTTCCGGTATGGGAAGTTTCAGTTTCTTAATAAAATCTTAAACAAATAGCATGTTGAATTTTAAGATTCATTTCTCTACAATAGAACTATGCAAGATAAATCTTGTAAGGAGGCAATAAATATTACGGAGGGAAACATGTACCAAATATTACTGTGTGACGATGAAAAAGATATCGTTACCGCATTAGAAATCTACTTACGCAACGACGACTATAAAATTTTCAAAGCCTACAATGGCGCAGATGCACTCAAAATTCTAACAGAAGAGGAAATCCATTTGGTTCTTCTGGACATTATGATGCCTCATATGGACGGCATCGCTGCACTCACGAAGCTACGCGAATTTAGCAATGTTCCTGTGATTTTGTTAACCGCCAAAAGCGAAGATATTGACAAAGTGCTCGGTTTAACAGTCGGCGCTGATGATTACATAACAAAACCATTCAATCCCATCGAGCTTCAGGCACGTGTTAAATCACAGCTTCGCCGCTATATGCAGCTTGGCGGCGGCAAAACGCAAAGCGATGTTTATTCTGTTGGCGGTATCGTATTAAATCCAATTACCAAGGAAGTCACGTTAGACTCTGATCCCATTGCGCTGACACGCATCGAATACAATATACTGTTATTTTTGATGCAGCACGTCGGACAATCCTTTACACCACGTGAAATCTACCAAAACGTATGGCACGACAATGCTTATGGTGAAGAAAGCACTGTCGCCGTACACATCCGACACTTACGAGAAAAAATCGAATATAACCCGGCAGAACCACGTTATTTAAAAGCAGTGTGGGGACGCGGTTATAAACTGGATAACAATTAATATTTTGGAAGATCTGCGTCATAACATTGCGATACAATGCGATGCAGGAATGAAGTGATCCACTTCAGATTGGAGGAGTATATGAAAACAAATCACCAAATCCAAAAACGGCAGATCGGTGCTATTGCCATTGCGATGATCACCGGTACCGGTCTGATCCTTGGTATTTTATTGTCGCTATTATGCTATCAACTTGGAATGTATAAAGACCAGTCCAAGAAAGAAATCTTGAACAACAAGTACGATCTGTTGACGAAATATTACGAAGCTACCATCATGAGCGAGATCAACAAAAAGAAAGATGAAGATGCCGTTGTCAACAAAAAAAAGATCACCAACTTCAAATACAGCGTGTTCGGTGTATGGAATACGGAAATTGATGCTCAGCCAGCGTCTGCACATCTGTATCACACTACATTTACCGACACAAAGGCAACACGATCTGTGCCGGATCCAAATCTTGCTACGATCCTGCAAAACAACATTACCACAGACTATGACGGAACAGATGTCGATCTATACCGAAAACACTCTACAACGATAGACCAGATTCAATGCACTACCAATGGACTGTTGTACTATCGAACCAAATCACAATACTATTTTCCGGTCAGGACCGTCGAAATTCCAACCGCCTTCGCTGTGGTTAAGGCTAAAGGAGTAGCAAGTGCCAGAAGTTCATTGACCTTTAAATATTCCAAGCGCCGGAGCTGTTACGTCTGTGTAGACAAAAGCTACAAGAACTTGAATATACGTAATTATATCCATGACGTAAATCCCGTTCGCATCATATTAGATGATATACCTTATTACACCAAAGATATTGAAATGCGTGATATCAAAAGCGATCGTATAGCAGCCTCTTGGCAGCTTACCGATCCTGTGGTCTATTGGGGTTCCGAGGAAAGTCAGTTTCCTGCATCTGAGTTTTTATCAAAATCAGATGCCGCCATTTATTATCTGGGTGCCTACAACCATCCAAAGACCGTCACACAAAACGGCAGGCAGATTCCATTACAAATGGTTCACGCAACCGTATACTATAGCATACAGACCACGGACGAAACACACTTCTATTCCATCAGTTCCAAAGTTTCTACTCCTGTAGACACTTCAAAACACGACCTGTTTGCCTACACGACCAAGCTTGTTAACACATTGTATCCGATCTGCTATGCCATTCCTTTGGTAACGGCATTATTATTGATTGCTTTACTTGGTGCATTATACCAGTGCTGCCACCAGACAATACTGCTAAAGTCATCCGGGAAACCTTCCTTCACGACACGCATTCCCTTATTGGTCTATCTCAGTAGTATGACCTTTATATCGGCTTGGGTTGTCTACTTTATAAGTTTCTTATTGCTGCGCACACTACAGTCCAAGAAATTATTAATGAGCGGAAATCTGCTTCTCGCCGTTGGCGGAATAGTGCTTTTCTTCTTCCTGTTAAGCTCTGTTTTCGTTAATCTGGGTGAACGGCTTGGTACCAAAACGTTCCGCAAATACACAGTATGCCACGGCGTTATGCAGCTGTTACGTCGTATTAAATCCAATCTGACCCACAACTTGAAATGGGCGTCAGAGTTTATCGGCACACATATACATTTAGCAGTGAGGATTGGCGTCATATGGATCGTACTCACGCTGATCGAACTGTTTGTGATCGGCATAACCGACATGAATACGGATCTTGAAATTATTGCCTTTGCTATTTACAAAGTTGCAGAAGCATTGTTTCTTCTATTCTGTGTGGAACAATTTACCAAACTGACAGATGCGAGCCGCAGTCTCGCCGAAGATGCTCTGTCCACCAAATTGGACACCTCAAAATTGTTTGGACCTTTCCGCCGCCACGCCGAAACACTGAATCAACTGCAGGACGGCATCCAAATAGCAGTGCAGGACAAGATGAAAAGCGAACGTTTTCGAACAGAATTGATCACAAATGTGTCACATGACATAAAAACACCTTTAACTTCTATTATAAATTATGTAGACTTGTTAAAAGCAGATAATCTGTCGGAGGAAGAAAAGGCGCAATACTTAGATGTCCTTGATCGTCAATCCGGCAAGCTAAAAAAGCTGATCGAGAACCTGATCGAGGCCTCCAAAGCATCAACCGGCAATCTAACCGTTTGCCCGGAACCTTGCAACTTAAATATACTGCTGGCACAAACTGCCGGTGAATTTACCGACAAACTAACTCAGGCAGGTTTAGAATTGATCCTTCGCAAGCAGCAAAGTACCCCTATGATCGATCCGAACGTCGATAACGCAGATCTACCGGACCTTGTCATTACCGCAGACAGTCGACATCTCTGGCGCATATTCGATAATTTAATGGGTAATATATGTAAATATTCACAACCCGGCACCCGTGTTTATATCGATCTCGCCACAGTCGACCAATGTGCACAGATCACTTTCCGTAACACATCGCAATACCCTCTGGAACAGAGCACCGATGCATTACTGGAGCGTTTCGTACGCGGTGACAGTTCTCGCAGCACACAAGGTAATGGGCTTGGCTTGTCCATTGCTAAAAATCTGGCCGAGTTAATGAATGGTACTCTCGCATTGCACGTTGACGGCGATCTGTTCAAAGTGATCGTTACATTTCCATTGGCCATAGAGGAGGAATACAATTGAGTATAGAAAGCAGATTAAAAACAGTTCGCAGAAATACAGGAAATCATAAATCAGAATCGGCTATGAGCAAAGAAAACCTTAAGAAAAACAAGAAAAACTATTGGTTTTCCGTAACCCTCATCGCACTTGCATTATTTTGTGTGGGGGCAGCATTGCTGTACTCGCAAAAGCTTTTGAGTGAAAAGCTCTCCACTCCCAAAGCTCCTGTTGCTTCCTACACAGCACGATACGGCGCTCGTTCCATCTCAAAAGTGCAGTTTCTCAAGCGTGATATGCTGCTCGATAAAGACGAGACATCCACCAACTGGCTCAAAAGTATCCGGACGGCGCAGCGCAAAAAGAACATCAAGCATTTATATGACGAATACAAAAACGTCGGCATTTTTCAGGTGACCGAAGATGTGAAATACAATTCTCTCTTTGCAACGTATAAGTTAAAACTGTTAAAGAACATCAAGTCGACGCATCCTTTGCAAGTCGGCAATACGATCGATGCTTATACTTTCGACAGTCCTTGTTTGGATGCGAATTCCGTTTCTGCCGTCTATAAAAGCAGCAACATTACACCTTTGCTGCGCAAGAATGAATGTTATCTCTTAGTTTACGGCGATCCGGCTGGGCCAAGCACACTAAACACTCTGCGCTCACATGGTGCCAAAAACGGCACTTACTACTGTCTGGATTACGGAACACTGTTCGATACCGGTCTGCGCCTTTCCAAAGAGAAAAATCTGACAACGATCAGACCCAAAAAGGTATATGACACCAAAGAGCTGCAATCCTTTGATCTGTTCTGCGGAAGCAAAACCATCCTTAAAGAATGGTATCGCGCGAAAGATGCTGTATTGACTTATTATGTGGGCAAAAACTATGACAAACAATTTTGAATCGGTGATTGTTTATAAAGACTTTTCATTACGCATTTTTTATGTTTTTTAGTTTTTTGTAATTTTTTTCAAAAAACGCTTGCATTTCGCAGGTTGCTTTGCTATAATATATTTCGTTGTAAAACAATACGTTTTGCGCGATTAGCTCAGTTGGCAGAGCACCTGACTCTTAATCAGGGTGTCCAGGGTTCGAACCCCTGATCGCGCATGAAAGTCCCAATTTGACAGCACGGACTGTTGGGTAGGGGCTTTTTTTGTTGCTCTTTTTAGGCAGATTTCTTTTATAGCACTATGGCTACCATTTTCTTTCGATTTTAATAGTGTCCTTTTAGGTATGTTTCTTTAGCAGCGCCACGCCGTAAGCTTTGATCTGTGCCGGCACAAGACGCAGCAGCCGATTTATCATCCCCGGAACCACAACTGCCTTATCCGCATTTAATCCTTCCCACGCCTCTTTTGCAACGCGCTCCGGCGACATTGCCCAAATTGGCGTCTTAGCTCCTGTTTTTTCAAAGAAATGTGTTCGTGTAGAACCAGGACACAGCGTACACACCTGAACACCCTGTTTTTTTGCTTCCAAGCGGATCGCCTGACTATATTGGTAAAGATAACTCTTCGAAGCATAATAAGACGCCGTATACGGTCCCGGTTGAAATGCACCTACGGATGCTACGTTCAATATTTTTCCCGAACCACGTTTGTACATGTCACGCAGACAGCATTTACACAACTGCGTCGGCGTTACCACGAGCAATTGAAGCATCTGTTCCTCTTTTTCCATATCCAGCGTATGCGCGGCACCTACCATACCAAAGCCTGCGTTATTGATCAGCACATCAACCTGCCAGCCGTCTTTACCGATCCGATCATACAATCGTCCTGCCGCTCCCTGCACCGCAAGATCCTCTGCGTATATCTCCACTGCTAAATTGGGCTTTACACGCAGCAATAACTCTTTCAAGTGCTGCAAACGCTTCTCACTGGAAGATACCAGCAACAAACGATATTCTTTCTTCGCTAATAACTTTGTAAACGCTAAACCGATCCCTCCGGTAGCACCTGTGATCAATACTGTTTTCTTCATGGCACGTCCTTCCTTTCCTGTTCACACATATCACACGAGATAATATTATTCGCCTGTATTAACACATCCTCCATCCAAAAGCATATATTATAGTAAACCACTCAAACTTCCCATACCTCAAATTCTCCGCAGCCACATATTGCAAATAAGGAAGGAGATGTATCTACAATGTGTCTAAAACAATGGATTTCCCGACGCTTTTGCTGCTGTCAGGGTTTTAACCGCCGTATCGTTGCGATGAAAAAATCATGGGATGAAGTTAGCTTTCTCTTGATGACCGCCAGCAAACATTGCGCCTGCAGACGCCGAAAAGGCAAATAGCCCTTCATTGCAGACATTCTATGCAAATACTGTTTTGATTCAGACACATTATACAGAGATGTCAATGTTCCTGTATAGAGAAAAAACGGACCATTTGCATGATCCGTTTTCCATCATTCGTTTATCCTTTTCCCGATAATTTGGGATGTGAATCAACATTAAATTATTTAAGAGTAACCTTAGCACCCTCAGCCTCAAGCTTAGTCTTGATGTCCTCAGCCTCATCCTTAGAAGCGCCTTCTTTAACAACCTTAGGAGCGCCATCAACAACTTCCTTAGCTTCTTTCAAGCCAAGACCAGTTACTTCACGGACAACCTTGATAACCTTAACCTTGTTAGGACCAACCTCTGTCAACTCAACGTCGAACTCGTCCTTCTCAGCACCTGCATCAGCGCCAGCACCTGCTGCTGCAACAACAACGCCTGCTGCTGCGGATACACCAAACTCCTCCTCGCAAGCCTTTACTAAATCATTTAACTCTAAAACAGTCATGCCTTTGATAGCATCAATAAATTCCTGTGTAGTCATTTCGTTTACCTCCATAAAATTTGTAATAATCGTAATTTTGTGAACCAATTGGTTCGTTGTTTCATAAAATTGCGACGCACAATGCGTCATCTGCATTGCATGAATTATGCCTCTGCAGCACCGTCACCCTTCTCAGCGATCTGATTAAGAACACGAGCAAGATTGGTGATAGGGGACTGTAAGGAACCAAGCAACTTGGAAATAAGTTCTTCTCTGGAAGGAATGCTTGCCAAAGACTTGATGCCATCAATGTCATAAAGTGTACCCTCTACAACAGCACCCTTGAACTCTAATGCCTCAGCCTCTTTTGCTACGTTATTTAATACGCGGATCGGAGCTGTTGCATCTTCCTTAGAAATAGCGATTGCAGAAGGTCCATCCAAAAGGTTGTCCAACTGTGCGAAATCTGTTCCCTCGAAAGCACGCTTCATCAGTGTGTTCTTGTAAACTTTGTACTCGCATCCTGCCTCTCTAAGTCCTTTACGAAGCTTTGTGTCCTGCTCTACTGTAAGTCCACGATAATCAACGAGAACAACAGTTGCAGCACCATCAATCTTAGCCTTAATCTCATCAACGATAGGCTGTTTCAACTCTACTTTTGCCATGAGTGTATCTCCTTTCTATGGGTGTGCCCCATTATTTTGTAGGATCATCCCAGATCTGCCGATAACCGGCTCTGGCAAGATCCCTGCACTGCACGCAAAAGTTCTAATAAAAAAACCTCTCTACGTAGAGAGAGGAGTAAAATTATCATATCAGATACTTCATCTTCCTCGGTAGGCGGCTATAATCAGACTTACGCGGAAATCCGCACCTACTGTCTACGGCAGTGAGTTTTACTTTTCGCAAAACCTTTACTACATTAGCACACTATTTCGCAATTGTCAAGCTTTTTTCTATTTTCCCTTTCAATTCACCCTTTTTGAACAAACACCACAATAACGTTATCGAGAGCTGCTTCAGATGTGCGTAGTTTGAGTCTATTTCTAATCGCGCGCCTTGCGGTTAATGTACTCCGTCTTATATTTGGAATACACGATCGTTTGGTCGTGATACAACCCGTAGTACCCGGAAAGCAAATAGCTGACACTGATCGCGATCATAAAAAACGGAATTCCATGATATCCAAAGAGCTCGAAAGCGATCAATAACGACGTGATCGGGCAGTTGGTTACACCACAAAATACAGACACCATACCAAGCGCAGCGCAAAGCGACGGCGATAATCCGATCAACTGTCCAAACAAGCAGCCAAACGCCGCTCCGACGCAAAAAGATGGCACGATCTCGCCTCCCTTGAATCCCGCCTCCAACGTCAACGCTGTAAAAATGATTTTCCACACAAAAGCAAGCGGAACGACATGTCCGGCAATCGCCCTCTCTATGATCGGCACGCCCGCCCCCATATAATCTGTAGTATGTAACACCATCGTCAACGCCACGATCACCAAGCTGGAAACCACGATCCTTATATATGGATTTTTGAGCTTATCCCGATAAAAATCTCCCAACGAATGCAGCGTCACGCAAAAGATCACACTTACCGCCGCACAGCAAACGGCGAGCAGGATCACTTTTATGCTTGGCACAATCAAAAAATCCGGTATCTTCTTTATAAGAAATGTATCCGGTCCAATCCCCATATGTCTTGCAAACTTTGACGCAATCAGCGACGCAAAAACGCAGGGAACCAACGCTGCATAATACATAACACCTACGCTGACAACCTCCATCGCAAAGACCACGGCAGCGATCGGAGTCCCAAAAATAGCCGAAAATGCGGCACTCATACCGCACATAACAACAATGCGGCGATCCTTTTCATCAAAGCAAAACCAGCGGCCAAGCTGATTACCGATACTTCCGCCCAACTGCAAAGCTGCACCTTCGCGCCCTGCCGAGCCGCCAAACAAGTGTGTCAGGGTCGTAGAAATAAAGATAAGCGGTGCCATTTTGAACGGCAGCTCCGTTTCCGCATGAATTGTGGAAAGTACCATATTTGTTCCTTTATCATTTTTATAATGAAAAATATGATACAAAAATACAATAACAATACCAACAAGCGGTAATAGCAGGATCATCCATGGGTTTGCTGTCCGAAACTGCGTCACCAATTTCAAACATTCCGCAAACAATGTGCTGAATGCACCGACGACCAATCCTGTGATCGATGAAAATACAGCCCATTTGGCAAATACTTTTAGATTATGATATATTCGGCGAACGTAAAATTTCACCATCGCCATTTGTCGTGATATCGAATTCATTCTCATCCTCCATATTCTCCCGGTCCGGAATGTTACAGCCGGACACCCCCTGTACTTTCAAACCTTTGGTATTATGCTGCTTTCATTTGCACACACTTTTCTATTATATCTGTATTTTTGATGTTTTGCCAAGTCTAAAACCGATTTTGTATTGACTTTTTCTAATATTATTTTTATAATATCAATAATGATTACTATTTAAGGAGGTGTGCTTATGCAACGTGTTCGGCATAGTAAACAGCGAGATGCTATCAAAGCATATCTGCTCTCAACAACATCACACCCTACCGCAGAAGCCGTCTACGAGCAGTTGCAGAACGACTTTCCAAACATCAGTCTTGGAACCGTTTATCGCAATTTGAATTTTCTCGTAGATCACGGCGAAGCACTTCGCTTAGACATGGGAGATGGCAACGACCACTTCGACGGCAATGTTATGCCTCACAACCATTTCTTCTGCCGCAAGTGCCACCATGTTTTAGACCTGGAAATGGACGGCATCAATCACATTGACGTGATTGCCAATGCAGGATTTGACGGCATCATCGAGGGACATACGATTTATTTTACCGGGCTTTGCCCAGACTGCGCACAGGCTAAAATGCCGTAAAACATTGTGCAGAAAAGTTTTTGATAATTTTTTTCAAAAAACTGTTGACATTATCAGATCAGATGATATAATGAGTCTTGTAAATGATAATCATTACTATTTAAGAAATTCTTAGATAGTATTTAACAACAAATAACTTGAGATGACAAAGGAATGCATAGCAAGCGAAACCTTTGGATATCTTAAACAACAATTACAAAGAAAAGGAGATTACAATTATGGCAAAATGGGTTTGTACAGTATGTGGTTATATTTATGAGGGAGATCAGGCTCCGGAAGAGTGTCCGGTTTGCCACGTTGGCGCAGACAAGTTCAAGAAAGTAGAGGGCGAGCTTACACTTGCTGCAGAGCATGAGTTCGGAATCTATGACAAGACCGTTAAGAATAATCCTGATATCAGCGATGAAGACAAGAAATTCATCTTCGACCAGTTGAAAGCAAACTTCGATGGTGAGTGCTCCGAGGTTGGTATGTATCTTTGCATGGCACGCATCGCACATCGCGAGGGATATCCGGAAATCGGACTTTATTGGGAAAAGGCAGCTTACGAAGAGGCTGAGCACGCAGCTAAATTTGCAGAGATGTTAGGATCCGATCTGGAAAGCAACATGACAGCTTCCACTAAGAAGAATCTCGCTTGGAGAGTTGATTGCGAGTTCGGTGCAACAGCAGGTAAAGTTGATCTTGCTACTTGCGCTAAGAAAAATAACTTGGATGCGATCCATGATACCGTTCATGAAATGGCTCGTGACGAGGCTAGACACGGCAAGGCTCTTAAGGGATTGCTTGAGAGATATTTCGGTTAATGCAATCTGAAAAATAACCGTTGAATTTTATAAGATAAGGGGCAAGGATATTTCCTGCCCCTTTTTTTATCTTCTGGCGTTACGCTCCCAAAAAACACCGTCTTCATAGCCTTGAATCGATGCATCTGTCTCAGCCATTTCCAGCCGTTTCTGCGCCCATGCCCCATACAACGGATTCTGCTCAATTGCAACAAACTTTCGCCCAAGTTTCTTTGCCACGACAGCCGTTGTCCCCGATCCCGCAAAAGGATCCAAAACAACATCGCCTTTGCTGCTGCTTGCTAACAGCAGCTTTGCCAATAACTTTTCCGGTTTTTGGGTCGGATGTGCCGTGTTCTCCGGCATAGACCAGTATGGAATCGATATATCATCCCAAAAATTTGACGGACAGGTATTTCGAAAACGCCCCTCATCCGTTTCCTCCCAATCCTTAGGATTTCCATCTACCCGATACGGAGCCAAAACCCGTTTACGCACTTTCACCTCATCCAAATGAAACGTATAATCTCTGCTCACCGTCGCAAACCAAATATCTTCCATCCCGTTTTTCCAATTGGATTTCGCGCCGCGTCCTTTTTCGCGCTGCCACGTGATCCGATTCTGCACCAAAAAATATTCCTGAAGCACGTCACCTATGATCAAACTTGATCTCCAATCACAACACACATAAATAGACGCTGTCTTTTTGAGCAAAGGAAGAACCTCCCGCACCCATTTTATGGTATATTCCCGATATTCTTCTCTGCCAACCGCATTAAATTTATTGCCATGATAATCTTTTGCCAAATTATAGGGCGGATCCACGATCAGCAGATCCACAAAATTTAGCGGCAATTGTTTCATTACCTGAAATGTATCTCCAATAATATATTGATCATAAAGCGCATCCGGAGTCATAGTACTGCCGTCCTGCAATGCAGTTTTAAGCTGATCGCCGTTTTCTGCCAAAATGCATCGTTCCAAATACTCATGGCCTTCCTCTAAAGAGAAATCTATTGTTTTATTTCTGGCTGCCTTTTGTTTCATGATACTCCTCCTTTCCCATTGTCCTACCGTATTCCTGTTTTTTACTCATACAGCGAATCCAATGTAAGCAATAAAACATCTTCATCGGCAAACGAGTCATACCAGTCCGTATATCCGGACAACGAAAAGAATATATACTTTGAAACTTTATATTTTGCAGAAATAAGTTTACTCCTTCTAATCAGCGTTTCATATATACCTTTGTCGATCTTTTCATTCTTGAACTTACATTCGCCAACGACTGCCTTTTTGTCAACTTCAGATAAAGCAACAACGTCAATATCTGCAGATTGAGCCCGCACTTCTCCATCTTTCTCTGTGATATTTTCTACACCCCACCACGTACCAACAGAAGTAATAAAGCACCCATACTCACCGGTTATTCCTTTCATCAACGTATAATATCTGCACATTTCTTCAAAAATTGATCCCATAAAAGAGTGCAATACCGGCTTAACAACTTTGGTGTAATAAATCTCTCCCTGCCCCATCTCAATAACACTGGTCGCTTTCGGAATAAACTCATACCAAAACTTGAACATATAATCTTTCAAAACATACTGCGTCTTCTTTTTATTTTTTTCATCCGTGATGCATTTTTTCTTCTCAATCAACCCCACATTCCTTAATTTTTCTAACGAATACAATACCGTTTGAGCTTTTTCTCCTATCTTTGCCGCAATAATATTAAGTGCATTTTCGCCGGATGCGATCTGCTCAATAATATTATTTACTAATGATATATCTGAAAATTCCTGCGTCAAAAGATTTCTTGTCTCATCATATAAATATCCATCTGTCCTAAAAAAGAGCCTGACGATGTTTTCATCAATGCTTTTATTGGAATCAATCATAGAAAGATACTTCGCAACACCGCCGGTAATTCCATAACAGATTGCCTTATCTTCGTTCGAATAATTTGGAACAAATTTTGCTGCGTCCAAATAGTTAAACGCCTCCAATTTAATTTGAGAATTGCGCCTCCCAAACAACGGACTCTTTTCGCTCAACACCTTCTTCTCCATAAAGCTAAGCGCAGACCCGCACAGAATTATTTTTAGATTCTTGTCATTCCACACTGTATCTATATATTTCTGCAGCACAGACAGAAGTGCTTCATCTTTTTCAGCCCAATACGGCAGTTCATCTATTACAAGAACGATTTTTTCATCACCTATATTTTTATCAATAAAATCAAAAACAGCTTCTAATGTTCCAAAACTAATATTCTCCATCCCAGGCATAAACAGATCCACTACCTGTCTTGAAAACAATTCGAGATTTCTGGTTTTTCCAACTTTTGTAGCTGTATAAAAAATTGTTTTTTTATCTTTGACAAATTCAGCAATAAGCGTAGACTTTCCAATGCGTCTGCGTCCATATATCACCGTCATTCCAATTCCATCTTTATCATAAAACTCTTTTAAAGATGCAAGTTCTCGTTCTCTGCCTATAAACATTGATACCGCCTCCCCGCGTCATATTTAATTCAAATTCATTTGAACAAAATTGATTTGAATTAAATATATCACAAAAATGTTGGTATATCAATCCTATTTTCCTAATTAGCTTACAAATTGACACGCCTTTCTTCCTATGTTATTCTTTTGCCAAATCACGATGCAGCACCACTGCAAATCACAGAACACAGAAAGGCACATGAAATATGATACATTTTGGAATTATTGGAGCAGGCGACATTGCACGCAAATTTGCAGACGCCGTCAGACAACTGGATAACGCCGAAGTCATTGCGGTTGCCAGCAAATCACTGGATCGCGCACAGGAATGGGCGGCGCGCGAGCATATTCCGTCCTATTACGGAAATTATGCAGAATTACTCGCCAGCCCTCGCATCGACGCCGTATACATCGCAACTACCACCAACGCTCACTACGATAACATATTGCAATGTCTGCAAGCCGGCAAACATGTTCTCTGCGAAAAATCTTTGGTACGGTCTGCTCACGAGGCGCTTACCGTCTGTAGCCTTGCCAAACAAAAAAACTTGTTTTTGATGGAAGCAATGTGGACGCGTTTTTTGCCAAAAACAACAACTGCCAAGCAATGGATCCGGGAGGGTCGTATCGGCAAAGTAAAATTAATGCAGGCAACTATCGGTTGGAAAGCTGATCCTGTCTACAATAAACGACTCTTTGACCCGGCACTCGGCGGTGGTTCTCTGTATGATCTCGGCATTTATCCACTCGAGGTGCTGCCTTATCTCGTGGATGAAAAAATACTGGATATGGATGCTTTTGTTGCAAGACATTCTACAGGTGTAGATGATCTGGTCAGTATGAATCTGCAGCTCGAAAGCTGTATTGCAAATTTACAGTGCTCTTTTACCACTAAAATGCCGGAAGATGCTTACATTTACGGCGAAGACGGATATATTCGCCTTCCTAAAATGCACTTTGGTTCTAGGGCAGAACTGTATAACAGTGCCGACGAGTGCATCGATTCCTTTGACAGCGGTGAAGAAAATGGATTTGTTTATGAAGTGGCAGAGGTCGTTCGCTGCATCAAAAACGGATTATTAGAAAGCCCGATCTGCCCACATCAGATGACGATAGATGCGGCCCGCATCACCTCAGAAGTGCTGCATTTACGCTAATATATAGTCCACAGAAAGGGCGGTGACAACTTGATTCTATATCATGCGCGCAAAGAGATTGTCGAATTTCCAGAAATCCGTAAATCCAAATTTACCAAGGACTTCTCCTGGGGATTCTACTGCACCAATAACTACGATCAGGCAGTGAGATGGGCAAATCGCGGCGAGGGTACTCCCACAATAAACGTCTATCAATATACCCCCAACAACCGTCTTAATATATTATCATTTGAAAAAATGACCGATGAATGGCTGGATTTTATTGCCACTTGCCGCCAAGGCGGCATCCATGATTATGATATAGTTGAGGGGCCCATGGCAGATGATACAATTTGGAACTATGTAAATGACTATTTATATGGCGATATTTCAAGAGAACAATTTTGGGCTTTAGCACAATTTAAATATCCGACACATCAAATCAGTTTTCATACATTAGCCGCACTTAATTGCTTAACATTCGAAAGGAGCGAAATTGCTTATGACAACAGTGAAAAAAGATGACCTTTTTTATATTTGTTCCTTAATTGAATTTACCGGGCGCAAGACTAAAAACCGCCGAAAAGTTATTGTGAATGCGCTTGGCGAACAGGGAATCGCAAAGCAATTGCAGGACGCTCCCGTAAATCATTGCCTTTCGTTCGATCAGGTATCCGAGGAATTGATCAACGCATATCATATAAAGGCTGGTGATTTTGATACTATTTCCGGATGTTCGTATAAAATCCCCAGTTTTACTTCTATTGGAAAATTATATTGTTATATGATTCTTGATTGTACAAAAACCGGTCAAGAAATAAAGGAGTTGATTAAAATCTTCAACTCCTTTATCAGCGATGAAATATCAAACTTTAGGACCGGTGTGTATTACGAAAATCCAAGTTATCTAGAGCACTCTTACTTAGAGGGGCATTTTTTGGACTAAGGAATGATAACATAATCTCGTAACTAAATATTGTATATTTTTACTTTATTACCTTTAACATCCCATTCCCCTTTTTCTTCAAAAACTTCTTGTATACCTTATATTGTTTCTTTGGCACTTTGACGGTCAGCTTCTTTGCCGTTCCCTTGAAGGCATTTTTGCCAATGGAACTGCTCTTTAGTTTCGTTGACTTGATCGTGATCTTCTTCAACTTCTTACATCCGGCAAACGCATTTTTACCGATGGATGTAATGTTCTTACCAATCGTTACCTTTTGAAGTTTCGAGCAACCCTTATATGCCTTTGCTGACACTGCGACAACTTTGAAGGTATGACCATCAAGCACTGCGGAAGCTGCTATCGTAATGCTCTTGCTCTTCTTGCCGACAGGCTTCACATAAGCAACTGTGCCGCCCGATGAAGTGATGGAAAGGATCTTATAGTAAGCCTTTGTCTTCGTGTCTTTGACACGCTGTCCCTTGCGAAGCTCTGTACAGAAGTATTCGGTGCAGTGGATGAATGTGTTGGATTTTTCGCTGCATTTGCCCCCGGAGTGACCGTTGGTCTTACTGATGGCTTAATAGTTGGGCTTACCGTTGGCTTAACGGATGGTGTAACGGTCGGTTTCACCGTTGGTGTTGCAGACGGCTCCTGATCTTCCTGATACAGGATCACATATGCCGTATTGTTATTCATATCATAATCTCCGCCCTTTGGCTCTGCATACAGCGTAAGATATGCCGCTTTGTTCTTGTTATAGGTAAGGTCCTTCTTATCCACCGTGAAAGTGAGCTGTTTGGAGCCATCGGCCTGCAGAGTAATCCCTTTCCTGCTCTGTAGCAGGGATGACTTTTTCTCATCTCCATACAAATATACATCCGTGTCTGCCGCCATGGTACTTGTATTTTTCACAACTGCCGTGATCGTAAGCTGATCTTCTGTCTCCTCACCGGACGCTTCAACTGCAACATCCGCCTGACCGACTTGATCCGTCACACTGCTGTCTGTCGTGTCGTCCTGGCCCTCTGCCACTGCCGATATGTTCACACTCTGTTCCGTATCCACATCACTCAGATCCACATACGCTGTATCGACCACACTCGCTCCCGGTGCGATATTTACGGAGATCGTTTTCTTCACGATGGTTCCATCCGCAAGCTTCACCAGCAGATCCAGATGATCGATCGCTGTATCCTCCGTATTGGTAACCATATATCTGACCGCTGTCTTGCCATCCTGTATGTCACTCTCATCCACATACGCACTGACAAGCTGCAAATGATTTGCCTGCTCTTTCGTAATGTCCACCAAAGCATTCAGACCGGAATCGGCATTTTCCGCATTTGCCACGATCTCCCAGTTACCGTCTTCCTTCAGGATCGGTGAGAAATATCTCCAGTAAGTGCCTTCCTGCTCACAGACCACGACCGGTTCTGACCATCCATCGCCTGTCTTCATAGATGCCAGGATCTGCCCCTTGCCGGTCTCTTCCTCATATCTGCTCCAGATATAACCGCTCTTGTCCCCATTGGTGCAATACTGCACGGCAGAACCAAACGCACTCTCCCCTGCCGAGAAGGAAGCGACGCTGCCATCGGATATCTGATAACGATACAATGTACCATTTACCACCATACTGACAGCCCCGTCTGTATACTGCAGACCGGATACTGCACCATCCTCTGTGTCCATCATCAAATCTTCCAATGCCGGTATTACCTGTCCGTTCGTATTAAAAACAGCATTGATGCCGTTTGCCTGTCCATCATAGACCGTCTCCGTCTCATCATCCTTCTCATATACCGTATAAGAATCGATCGTGCCGGGTGCCTGTGACAGCACCTCTTCGCCGTCAAATCCCGTACCATTCCACTTAGCCGTACAGATACTGTTGTTTCCACTCTCCTGCATCATGTCTCCCGCATCGTTTCTGACCCATGCGACAGTAATATCCTCACCGTTGGCACAAATCTGCGGCATCATGTCACAAACATCATTGTCCGTCACACGGACTGCCTCTCCAAAAGTTCCCGTCTCCTCATCAAAGATCGAACAATAAATCTCCGAATTCTGTGCCATCTCTTTCAGCACTGCATCACTGTCGGCACTGATGTCTCCTGCCGTCTTCGCTTTCTGCTTTTGCCATACGAGAACAAGCTTTCCATTCACGACCTTCATATCCGCAAACAAATCCGCATTGCCATCATCACAGACCGCACGATCTTCGGACCATCTGCCATTCTCCCATACAGAATATTTCAGCACAGAGCTGTCGAGCGTCTCACGACTTGCGTCATATGCCTGATACACCATAACTTTCCGGTCTCCGATCTGTACCTGCTTTGGCAGCGATGCCGGCAGGATGCCTTCCTTCAAAGTCGTCACGATACCCCTTGTATCCGACTGCGCCTGTGCTTTCTTGCGGGAAGAGCTCGTCTGATCCTTCTTCGGATACCATTTGCTTTCTGCCTTCGCAAAGGATGTGTCCATCGCAGACAGAACCCCGTCACTCAGGGAAACATCGTCTAGGATCCCCAGCTTCTTTTTGCCTGTCGTATCCCACATTGTCCAACTCTTTTTTGCCAAAGTGTGATTCCAATCAATGACAAATGCCACCTTGACATGAACCCCTGCCTCTACTTGAATCTCCCCCTTTGTTGCAGGAAGTATCGTGACAGGAAATGAAGCAGATCCTTTCGCACCAATTGCCGCAACCTTATCAATTCCATAACCACCTTCTAAGCCGATGGCCGGTGTGATTTTTACACTTCCGCCAAGTGACGGAAATGTTTTTTGTGCATAGTCATACTCCCCCTTAATCTCTCCGGACAGTTTTCCGGAACCGCTCAAATTCAGGTACATCGGACCGATCGGTGTCGCAAACTGCCAGCTTACACTCCCTTTCCATTCCGCGTCCATAGCCAGTGCTCCTGTCCCTGATATTTTATTGCCATTTTTGTCATATTTGTTTTCAAAATATCCCATCGCAGATATTGTTGGCTTTTTGCTTAATTTACTGACATCCATCACATTCAGTGCCTGTACACCCCATGTGTTTCTGCATTCGTTCAGACAATTATATTGCCCTGAATTCTTTTTCGCTTCCTCTACATCTTTCTTGAAAGTCGTCCACTTCGCATCTTCATCCAACCAGTCGCTCTTTCCAATTCCAACACTTCCGCGGATCGTATAGCTGCCATCTTCCTGATCCACTTTACGAGTTATCGTGATCGGAAAAGAAGAAATTTTTAAAGTCCAGTTCTGCGGAAAGAATTGGGCTGTCTCATCGTCTGTCGTACCGGAAACATCCTCTCCCAATATCAAACTGCCGCCATTTCCTTTGGTCTCACTATCCGATGTCGGAGTTGTCACCGTCACTTCACAGGTGGTCGTAGAACCGTCAGCCGCCGTTCCGGTAATGGTTGCCGTTCCCTCCGAGATTCCGTCCACGGACCACAAACCTGTCGCATCCCATACTTCCTTAGAGCCATTTGCCGTAGCAAGCGTTGTCGCTGTCGTAGGCAGGATAAATCCATAGTAATTGACCCGTGCCACGCTCGGATTCGAAGAAGTCCATGTGACCTGACTTGTCATCTGCTTCAATGCATCCAGACTATCCTCATACGCCTTGGCACACATTGTCGCTGTGTGACCTACATCCACGGTGCATACGGCATCGCACTGTAACTTTCTTTCCTGCGCACTCGCAGCATCTGACGGCGTGGGGGTTGCAACGGATACGCTTCCTCCCTCGGAAGATACGGTGCCCGCATAGGACCAAAGATTAGAGGAGGAAAGATTCAAATGCAAAGCGGGGCGTACAGCGACACTAACATAGTCGACAAAGCTACTGTTGTAGTGGCCGCAGCCATAGTTATTGACACTCGATGCAGTACTACCAGAGCCGCCCGGCGAACGCAACCACCAATAGTCGGCTTTACCGACACCAGATATCCCGCTTTTTCCGGCAACATATGCAGTATTTGTTGCCACTCGAGTCTTACTATCCGTATCAAATGTACTATTAAATCCATATGACGCATTACTTGCCTCTGCGATAGACAATAGAAACACCTTGTCTTTCGTATCATTTCCGCCCTCTGTGCCATAGTAGGGATTATCTTCATTCACAACCGTCACCTGCCTAATGACATTCTTCTCTGCCGATGTAAACGCTGCATCGATAAAATTGTCACTGCTATAATCAATGCTGTCCACATTAGATGATGCACCATATCCATTCAGCCAACTGCGTCTGGTACAAGTCTCCCAAGTAACATCCGTATAGGATTTATTATATGATCCTGCATCCAGTTCTGATCCGCCAACAAGAACGCATCATCACCATCTACCGACAGCACACGCCATTTGATCGGCTGCTTGGCATCATTCTCATCGGCAACGCCGTCACCGTTTGTGTCATTCTGCCAGTAGTTTCCGAAGTATACGCAGTCCCATGTCGTCACTCCATTACTATCTGTGGTCGGATTGTTTAATCCATAATCAGCCGCCTGTGCCTGACGGGATGTGGTGATCCCTGTCGGCAGCGACAATACCATCGCCAATGTCATGAGTATGGCGATGGAGCGTTTGAGTGTTGTTTTGTGTTGTTTCATCTTGTGTCTCCTCCTCGTCTTTTATTTTTTTATTGTAATAAATGCATAAATTCCCTTTACCATCATTACACAACTAATACTGTTTCTTTGTCAAGACAAACTGTTGCATTTGCTCTCTCCATAGCGCATGCGTATCACCATGTGACAAATGTCCTTTGTAACTTGCTAAACTACGTGTTATTGCTTGCATGGAGATTTTATCTTTTTTATATGCCCTCTCATAAGCACGAAGTCGCTTTTTAAAACGCTTTTTAGAGGATGTACGCAATCTACGAACCACCTTACCGGAATCAGTCAAATAAAAATGAAACCCCAGATAATCCACCCCTTGTGCCATTGGCACTATTTGCGTCTTTTCATTAAATTCCAAATTAAGTTTCTCGTTAATATACGATTCCATTTGTTGCAAAACATATTTTAAATGTTCTTTATTGTGATGCAAAATAATCCCATCATCCATATATCTTGTATAATATTTCATTTGCAATTTTTCTTTAATAAAATGATCAAGCTCATTTAAATAATAAATTCCAAACCACTGACTACTTTGATTTCCCATAGGCAATCCTCTTCCTTCTTTTTGGGAATAGCTTTCTATAATCATTTTCAAAAGCCCTTGTATCTCTCTGTCGTCAAAGAAAATTTTTTTCATTTGTGCAAATAGCACTTGATGATCAATGGAATCAAAATATTTGCGAATATCAAATTTCAATATAAACCCATCTGATCCATGCAATTTGTAATATTTGTGAAAAAAACTTTCAAGCCGATCCAAAGAAAAATGTGTCCCCTTTCCAACTCGACAAGCACTGTTATCATATATCAGTTTTGGTTCCAGTGTAGGTTGCAACACATTATCACATAGTGAATGTTGCACCACTCGATCTCGATATCCTAACGCCTGTATTATCCGCAATTTTGGATCATGTATCACAAATTCATGATAATCCCCTAAGCGATACGAATAATCCAGCAGCTCATTATGGAGCATCGTTAATTCAAAAGCAAGATTCATCTCAAACTGTATTACCGCCTCTTCCCCCTGTTTGCCCAAACGACATTTTTTATGTGCTTGGTATAAATGTTCAAAACTTGCCATATTATCCAATCTATTCACATTATCTTTCTCCTTTGGCTGTTGGGAAAGCCAAGAACAAATCTCAGCTTTCAAAATAAAAAAGATTCAAATCGTCTTTATATCCAACAGCATATATTCTTTCTGTCATAGTCTGACAGAAACGGAATGAGATTCCTTTGAAGGTGTGCACAGAGCAGTATCACTTGATATTGCTTTCAGGCAAAGTACATTCAAATCGGGGCGTACAGCGACACTTTCATTGTTGACATTGTTATTGTTGTAGTTGCCGTAGCCATTGTTATTGACATTTGATGCATTATTAGCAGAGCCGCCCGGCGAACGCAACCACCAATAGTCGCTAAGCTCTTATAACCTCATCCCGATAATAGAGAGATTATAGATCTCTCTTATTACCTTGTTTCCAACGGATTGTCAGTGCCAATGTCTCCGTACTAAGCTTCGCAATTTGCTCATATTGTTTTGACAATATACACTTTTGTTCCATTGCTATCATCGACATATAACTCAATAATTTTAAATCAGTAATTGCCCTTTGCTGCCATTCAGATCTAAGTCTAATCTGATGTACATTTGCATTTTTGCCTATATATACATCGTTAGCTCTAATAAGATATTCCAATACATTAAGTGACAAGTTCTGTAATCGACTCGTCAATGTAAATCGAAATTTCTTTGGTGATTTGTCCGTAATTACCAATATATATGACGATAATTCCTTAGCTTTTGTTATTACAAATAATTCGCTTGTTATTTTACTCATTTCAACATCTTTATTCTTTTAATCCTTTACTTGGTTACCTTCACCGTCTTATTGCCCTTTTTCTTCAGGAACTTCTTATATGCCTTATATTTTTTCTTTGGCACTTTGACGGTCAGCTTCTTCGCCGTTCCCTTGAAGGCATTTTTGCCAATGGAACTGCTCTTTAACTTCGCCGATTTGATCGTGATCTTCTTCAACTTCTTACATCCGGCAAATGCCTGCTTTCCGATGGAAGTAACATTCTTTCCGATCGTGATCTTTTTCAGCTTTTTATTGTTCGCAAATGCCTTTGGCGCAATGCTCTTCACTTGGTATGTCACTCCGTTGATCTTGATCTTATCAGGAACGGTAACACTGCTTGCATTTTTCTTGATTGCTTTGGTATAAGCTACCGCAGGCTGCTTTTTGTCTGCTGATATGACCTTGTATGAAGCAGTCTTGTCCTTTATTGTTGTGCCGACCGCTGCTGGAGATAATGTAGCCTTGGTATTTGAAGGGGGTGTACTTGGTGTTGCTGTTCCCTGTGTATCTTGTGCAACACCAGGTGTTGGTGCAGGTGTCAGACTAGGGGATACAGTTGGAGTTGGAGCATCAGTTGCGTTTGGCGTCTTGGTTACTTCTGGCGTTTTTGTCGGTTTTACCGTTGGTTTTATGGTTGGCTTTACTGTTGGTTCCATATTTATATCATCTTCCTGAGCATACCATCCCTTATCTATACAAAATATAATTTTGCAGTCTTGATATGCGAATACCGAAGTATAATACTCTCTATCTGGTTGAGTAATGTCAAATATACTATTGCCATCCTCATCAAACACCTCATATTGTTTCAAAGTATCACTAATTTGTGTCTTACGAATTTCCACTTTTCTATCTTCTGTTTGTGGATCCTTATTTAATTTGCCATTGTAATAATAATAGATTTCAAATTCGCTTTTTCCATTATTATATTCGCATATTTCAAATTCGTTTCCATATCCATAGATATCAAATGAATACAGCATCTGTGACACATCTTGTTTCCATAATAATAAATACTTTGTATTTCCTCGCTCGTTATCATCCACTGTATGATCTATATACTCCTCATCATCAGGTACTAATTTTTTTGCTATTACATAATAGTCCTCTCCTATATTATTCTCATAATTAAACTGAAGGTCTACATAATTTCTAAAATCACCTTTAGAATCCTTATAAATAATATCATCTATTATTTTCCCCTTACTAGGTTCCTCCTCGATATAATGAATGTTCCCTTTTTCATCTCTAAGATATTGCCTACCTGCAATTAAACATCCCTGTACCATCAAATCGCCTTCGTGATTATAATATGATACAATCTTTTCCTGCGATTCATTTGCATCTAATACTATAGGAACCGTAACCTTATAGTACTTATCTCCATCTCCCCATGAAGGCTCCACTTCCGGTTTCTCTATCTTAGTAATCTTATACGATGTTCCAGTATAAAATTTTGTATAGTTTATATTTTTTAGTGAAGCATTTACCTTTTGCATCGCGGCTGCATTTTTTTCGTCATTTTCATCAACCACCGCCTTTACCATCGTGTGCATATCTTCTACACTAATTTCTTTTCCTTGTGCTGTATAATATACAACTTCCACATCTGTATTTTTCATAAGGCTTTCAATAGAATCTAAGATACCATCTTCCGACATACTATTATATATGTGAATACCAGCTATATGCGTAGATGACTCCGGCTCAGTTGCTTTACGATAATAATCGTAATCCGGGCAGATTAATTTGCGAAAATACATTGTACCATTCGCATAAAATCTATTAAAGACCATATACTGCTCTCCTGTTGCGCCATAAATTTTACTATCCAAAGATAATTCCTTACCATCCAGAATGATTCCGATTTCTCCGGATGCCTTTTCTCCTACTTCCATTCGACTAATCACATCATAATCATCCCCATAAATTACATCCCTATTTTCATAATTAAATGTTTCATATTCGAAATCTGTAATCAATCCCTCACCTGGTTTATATAACGCCCACAAACCATCCTCAGTTTCATTAACCATATATTTGTCGCCGTACGAACTTACATTGGCATATTTTGCGGGCACTACAACATTTCCCTCTTGGTCAATGGCACCGTAATACAACTTATCTCCTTCTTTTCTACAAATAGAGCCCTCAGAATCTACATCATAATATCTTCCTATTTCCTTTTTTATCGTTCCATCCAATTTCACCACATCATATTGTTTTTCATCAGAATTAATGGTCTGATAACATAGTATGGTTGCTTTTTCCTCAGAACCACAATCCGCCCCGGATACCGGTCTATATGTCCTCCAAAAAGCATATATCCCATCATATTTTGTCTTTGTTTCTTTTTTAGTAGATAAGTTATAGAAACATACCACACCGTCTTTCATTCCGACAACTACATGCCCTCCTACTGCGTAGACCTTGGAAAATCCTAAATCATCAGAATAAACTACTGACCAATTTTCTGCACTGGCTGCATATGCACGCATCGTTTCCATTGCTGTTCCCTCACAACACGATGTTACAATCAGTGCCAGCACTAATCCTACGGCAATTTCAAATCTTCTTTTTCTGTGTATCATTCTTCATTCCTCCCTGCTTGCTATACTATATTGTATCTCTCTATTACAATACAGTTTTTGATTCTCTTCATACTTTTTCAAGTGCAACCGTTACCTCTTCACTACGCATTCAATCAATGTTTTAATAACTATCTCCATATTTACCTCCTGCATATGACAATTAAATATCTTCCTCTAGATTACTATATGGTCAATTATAACAATACTAATGTATTTTGTAAATATACTTTTCTTTTATAAACTAATAATTATAAGAACCCCTAGAGGACTCCATCACTAACTTTAACAAGGAGTGATTTCTGCATGTTTACGACTTTTTCAACATGTGGAATACGTTCTTAATAATATACCTAACGGGAAATGGAGGAAAATATGCTTGGAGACCAAATTAAATACCTGCGTCATCTGCACAAAATTAGTCAAGTGAAGCTTGCTGAAGAAATCGGCGTCACGAAGCAGACCGTCAGCAATTGGGAAAACAACAATATTATGCCTTCTGTAGAATTACTAAAAAAATTATCTATCTATTTTTCTTGCTCAACTGATTATCTGTTAGAATTAAATCAAAGCTCGACGGAACTGTTTATTGATACCTATGGTTTGGAAGATCAACAAATTGTTCATCTTCAGCAAATTGCTAATGACTATAAAGAATTACTTAGAAAATAATATAAAGAAAGGCTGTGACTTTTACCAAAAATCACAGCCTTTCTTTATGATCAATCCATCTCCCAGTGCGCATGGCTGCCTTTGTCCGTTCTTGTCACAACAAGCTTCGTTCCTACCTGCGCCTTTAATTCGCTGACATGCGAGATGATTCCAACCAAGCGCTTGCCGCCTGACAATTCATTCAACACAGCGATTGCTTGGTTTCTCGTCTCCTCGCTCAACGCTCCAAATCCCTCATCGATAAACATCGTATCTATGTGTACACTGCCTCGGCTGTCCTGTATCATGTCAGCCATCCCTAGCGCCATCGCAAGCGCTGCAACAAAAGATTCGCCACCCGATAGCGTTTTCACATCACGCACCTGATCATTGACGATGCTATACACATCCAGATCCAGACCAACCTGTCCCACGGTCCGCAAATGTTCCAGATCCCGACATCGAAGTTCGAATTGATGATTCGTCATCCGCACCAGACGCTGATTAGCGCGGTCAATAATCTGTGCAAAATAACGCCGCTGAATATATGTTTGAAAATTAACGTGCCGTTTAGAGATTCTTCCATTCGCAGTATTATCTAAGTTGGCTAATATCTCCGCATGCCGTTTCATGCTGTCCCTTTTTTCGTACAGCTTCGTTCCGGCTTCATATGCACGCTCATTTTCTTTCGCCACATGATAAAGTTCTTTCACCTGTGCCTCTAATGATTTCTGTCGGCGCCCAAGTTCCTCTCTTTGCTGCAATAATTGCTGTAGTTCTATTGGTTTCTTATCCTTGGTCTGCTGTTCCAGATCACGGACACGTTCTTCGGTCAGCTTGCACGCTTGCTCATACTCATTAATCTGCTGCTGAAATGCATCTAATCGCTGTTTGTCCATGCGCGCATTTTGGTACGCTTCCTCATTTTCAAAGTCCTGCTCCGTTAAGCTTTGTGTATACGCCGTTTCTGCCTGCGCCACTGCCTCAACACAACGCTCTAAATGAGCAGTCTCTGCCTTACGTTCTCCCTCTCGTTCCTGCTTTTCCCGAGCAAATTTTTCATGCTTCTTTTCTGCAGCGGCTGCTTTCTGCTTGATCTGCGCAATCCTTGCCTGCCATTCATTAAGGTCATTTTGGAACTGATCCGGGATATCCTGCAACACGGCATCTTGTATTGTTCGTTGTGAAACAGTTGGCATCTCATCGTCGTGTAGTTGCGACTGCAGGGCTTCCCATTTCCCCTGTATCCCCGCCAACTTTTGCTGCAACTGCACTACCTGTTTTTGATCCTGTTCCCGTTTCGATTGCAAACGTCTTTCCTGCTCTACCATTGTTTCAAACACAGTATCCGCAGATCCCATCACATTAGATTTCCGACCATGATTCTTTCCCACCGGCTGCTCACTATTGTCCATCCTATCAGATTTCTGATCATGATCCACATCGTGTTCCATCACCGGATGATGCACGTTTCCACACACCGGACAAGGTTCCCCCTCCACCAGCGTCAAACGCAATTGCAATGCCTGATTATCCATGATCTGGGCATGAATTTCCTCATACTCCTGTTCACTTTGCTGCAAAAGAGTCTCCGCTTCCTGCAGTTTTCCTTGGCACGCCATAAACTCTGCCTGTAATTTTTGTATTTCCTGCAACCGAATAAGTCCATCTTTACGGACACGTACCTTTTCTTCCAGCACAGGAACTTCTGTTTCCAATTGCTTTCCCAATGACTGGTAATCGTTTTCTATCTGTTCCATTTTCGGGACATTTTCTTCAAACCATTGTTTTAACTGTTCCAATCGCTGCTTGCAATCTGCAGATTCTTTTCTGCGTTCCGTTACAATTTTGGCATCCTTGTCGACAACCATCGCACGCCGACCAGCATCCAGCTTAAGCCGCATTACATCCACTGTTTCCTTCTGCACTGACAACTGTTCTGCTTTCTTATGGTGGCGTTCTAACTCTTCAAACAATCGATTGATATTGGTGCCCGCTTCGATCTGTGCCGATATTTTTTCTAATGTCTTTCCTACATTTTCCTTGTCATTTTCCACTTGTCCAAGCTGCTGGTTGCTGTCTTCACATATACGCTTTGCCAGAGCAAGCAATTCATCGCGATGTGTCTCACTAAATAGCACTTCCAAATCATTCCACTGCTCGTCAAGTACCGCATCAACCGCCTGTATGCGCCCAAGTTCTTTGATGATATCTTCTCGATTTCCGATCAGCTTTCCATAAACGCTTTTTGCCTCCAACGCCAATTCCCGCTGAATCTGTTCATAGATCGATGTATCAAAAATCCGCGCAAAAATTTCTTTGCGCTCTTCCGATGTCGCATGCAAAAGCTTAATAAAGTCGCCCTGCGCAAGCATTGCGATCTGTGTGAACTGATTACACCCCAATCCAATGATCTGCTGTATTTTTTCGTTTGTTTCCTTGGTTTTCCCGGCAAATTCTGTACCATCCGGCAATATAAGACTCACCTTTGTGCCCGTCGTTGTCTTTAACCGCTCCCCTTTTTTGTTCCATTTGGGCTGATCCGGACTTCTCGTAACCAAATACTCCCGACCATCGTAGTCAAAGCAAAATCTTACTTCTGTCTTTTCTCCGGGTTTTGCAAACTGACTGCACATCATCTCACCGCTGCGCTTGCCACCGCTGGTTTCCCCATATAACGCATAGCATATTGCATCAAAAATTGTGGTTTTTCCCGCACCGGTATCTCCTGTGATCAAAAACAACCCCTGACTTTTGCCGGTGAAATCAATTTTTTCGTCCCGATAAGAGCCAAACGCTTTCATTTCAATATATATTGGTTTCATACTCATTTCCTCTCAAATAATATCTTCAAGACAATTGACAACTTGCAGCTATGCTTTTCCTGCTTTCCATTTCACATTTCCAAGCCAATTAACATCTTGCAGTTATGCTTATCACATTCTCTCATCACACAACGCCATAGCTCAACCCTCTTTGCTTCCATCACACTTAGCAATAATCTGCTGTAATTCCAATTCTTCCTCTTCACTCATCGGCTGATCATTCATCATCTGATAGAACTCCCGGAATGCTTCTAATGGACTTAACTGTGTATTCTCTATTTCCTGCTGTTTCATTCTTGCCATGGTACGCGTATTCTCAATCCGTACCTCCAAAATACGGTCAAAGCATTCATCCAGCTGATCTTTTGGACGGTATAAACCCGTTTCATCTGTTAAAACAATGCTCACATAATCGTCCCGATGCGCCTCGGCACCCTGAATTACCTCTTCCAAAGTTCCCCGCAGACTGCAGACATCCCGAAGCGGTCGCAGCGGTATTCGTTCTATTTTCGGACTGTCCCCTTTTTCGCCCAGCGTCACCATGGTAATTCCTTTCTCATGATGCTCTTCGCTGACAGAATATTTTAACGGCGTTCCGCTATAACGAATATGCGCCTTGCCCACCGGCTGCTCTCCATGAATATGTCCCAGTGCAACATAATCAAACGCCTCTACCATATCAGTATGAACACTATCGATACCACCCACTGACAAATACATTAGTTCCGAATCGCAGCGCTCAACTTCGCCATTACCACCCACAAAAAATTGATGCGCCACCAATATATTTCTTTTCGTAAAATCGATTTCTTCCCGTTCTAACACTTTACGGACCGCCATGTCATAGTCCGTAATTTCCTGTCCCTGAAAAAGGACTCTAGCCTGACCCGGTTTCAAGAAAGGCAGTAAATATACCGCCACCTCTCCATACTCATCCTGCAAGATCACTTTGCGCAGATGTTCCTCCTCTATCGTCGGGATCATAGTTGATACGACTATCTTCTGTCTTTCCAAAAAAGAACTTGCATATTTTAATCGGAGAGCACTATCATGATTTCCTGCGATCATACACACCGGGATTTGTGGATCCAACGATGCTATCTCATTTAGAAAATGATCAAAGATCTCATACGCCTCACCCGACGGCACCGATTTATCATATATATCACCCGCGATCAATATCGCATCGGGGCAGTGAATTGCAGCCTGTTCCACAATTTGATGCAAAATATCTTCTTGTTCCTCGCGCAAACTATACGCGTACAATTGTTTTCCAATATGCAAGTCTGATATATGAAATAATTTCATGCTAATTTCTCATCCCTTTCTCCATCTGCAAACATATACTACTGCCTAAAAAGTAAGAGCAACACCAACATTTTGTAATGAGCTACATTGCAAAGCAGCAATATCCCAATAAATAAGAAAACAATAGGCAACAAGAACGTCACCAATTACGTGTGACGTCCCTGTTACCTATCTTTTGAAACCGCGATTAATCTACTAATACCATGCGAACTGCACCATACATTCCCGCATCATTTCCAAGCTCTGCAAGACGAAATTCTTTATCTTTTAATGCAAACATAACATTTTTCTCATATTTTTCTTTGGTGATATCAGCTACGACCTGTCCGTTTTTAGAAACACCGCCACCGATAACAAATGCCTCCGGATCAATAACCTGCGCTGTATGAGCAAGTCCAAGTCCCAAATACTCTGCAAATTCATTAACCACATCCTCTGCCATGTCGTCTCCGGCCTTGTATGCATCGAAAATTTCTTTGCCGGTGATCTCCGGATAATCACGCAATAAAGAAGGCGTATCCGTATTGGCAACTTTTTCTCTGGCACTGCGCATGATTGCTGTTGCGGAAGAATACTGCTCCAAGCAGCCCCTCTTACCACAGCCACACACTCTCGTCTCATGCAGGTTGACCGTCAAATGACCGATCTCACCAGCCGCACCATGGGAACCTGTTACAATCTTACCATTCATAACGATTCCACCGCCGACACCGGTTCCAAGCGTCACCATTACAATGCTGTTAAATCCGCGGCCGCCGCCTTTCCACTGCTCGCCAAGAGCTGCCACATTTGCGTCATTACCAACTTTGACTTTCTGAACCCCTGTCAGTCTGGTTACCTCATCTGCCACCGAAAAGATTCCCCAGCCGAGATTTGCGCATTTCAAAACAACACCCTCTTCTGTGATCGGTCCCGGTACACCCATGCCGATTCCAAGAATATCTTCTGTCGCAATATTTTTCTCCTCATTCTTTTCTTTGATCGATGCCGCAATATCCGGCAAAATCTGCTCCCCGCCATCTTCTTTGTGTGTCACGATCTCCCATTTATCGATCATGGTTCCTTCTTCATCAAAAAGTCCCATCTTTACCGTTGTTCCCCCGATATCGATACCATATATATAGTCTGCCATAGTTTCCTCCATTTCTTCCTTATGTACTCTCCGAATCTACTGAACGAAGAATTTCGAGCGTACATCCTTCATAATATTTTGTAATAAGTGTACCAAATTTTCTGTAATCTGTCATCCGAAAGAAAATAAATGTACTGATTTTTCGTGGATAACTTTGATAACCTGTGGATTTCTCCCCATTTTTGTTGAGTTATCCACTAATTGT
Organism: Clostridium sp. AM49-4BH; assembly: GCF_003478335.1. GTDB lineage: Bacteria > Bacillota > Clostridia > Lachnospirales > Lachnospiraceae > Butyribacter. The sequence goes on along the minus strand of NZ_QUFB01000004.1, from coordinate 9,071 downwards.
CCGCAAAACAGGACAGTTATCCACAATTCCGGACAAATGACCTGTATTATGGTCTGTCCCTATTCCGACACACTGTCCAGCTTATTGGTCTGTCCCTGTTTCCGGCTCCCTGCCCGGCTTATTGGTCTGTCCCTGTTTCCGGCTCCCTGTCCGGCTTATTGGTCTGTCCCTGTTTTCGGCTCTCTGTCCAATTTATTAACCTGTCCCATTTCCAAACCAATTTCCACATCTTTCCCAGCAAAATTCACATCTTAATATCCTGAAATCCCGGATAAGGACTCATCATTGTCTATCCAGCTTTGCACCTCGATCACCCGATAATGCTCTTCATCATCACGTACGATCACCTGCTTGATTCCCGCATTAATGATCATTCGCTTACACATCGAACAACTATTAGAATTGTGTACATATTCTCCTGTTGACACCTCACGACCCGACAAATACATCGTCGATCCAATCATTTTTTCCCGCTCTGCGCTGATAATCGCATTCGCTTCCGCATGCACACTGCGGCATAATTCATAACGCTCTCCGCGCGGTATTTTCATTTCTTCGCGAATACATCGATTAATATCTGTGCAGTTCTTGCGGCCTCTCGGCGCTCCTACATATCCCGTTGCAATTACTTCGTCATTTTTTACAATGACAGCACCGTAACGCTTTCGCAGACAGGTTCCCCTCTGCGACACGACATCTGCCAGATCCAAATAATAATTAACTTTATCGCGCCTTTCCATCATTAAAACCTCCATCCACATGAACCCCTCTGTGTTCTACAGAAGTAGAAAACACGATCAGTGTTTTGGTTCGTCCATATTGCTGCAATTCACCAATGAATTGATCCAACTCATGTGTACTAGGGAACCACACTTCCAAAAGCATAGAATAATCTCCCGTCACACAATTGCACTCTACCACATTCGGGCAGGCTTTGATATACGGATAAAACTGCTCCTTATCGATCGGCGATACTTCCAAGTTGATAAACGCCTTGATATGATAGCCCATCTTGACCGGATTAACCGTCGCATGAAAGCCCTCTATATAACCAGCTTCAATCATATTGTCAATGCGCACCGATACCGCAGGCGATGACAAAAACACTGCTTCCGCAATGTCTTTTAATGACATTCTCGCATTTTCCTGCAGCATACGCAATATTTCCCTGTCTACATGATCCAATTCCTTATTCTTCATCGCAAAACCTCCATGCCCATATATTCTGTCAATTTCTTCCGTTGCTATGAATTACAATTTCTATCACTATATTCACTTTCGCAGCCCCTGCTCAACATGGCAATTGATAGTGATTCTTTATACTTACATCCATCATTTGAATCACTGCACGATCGCACATCGGCAGCCCTCATTTGAATCACTGCATGGTCACGCTTAATATGATGCAGATCACCGCCATGATAAACATAATTCCCGCACAAATGCGTGCAATCATTTTGGATCTTCCCATCCAAAGCATACTATTTAACCTTGATTGCTGCTTGTCCTTTGTGATCTCTTCCAAATATTCTAATATTTCCGGCGGAATTTCTCCGGTCTCCTCAGACTCTGCCGCAAGCTCTGCTTCATCCGGCTGTATTGCATTCCACTGATTTAGCAAGCCTTTCGCCTCTTCCAAGCGCTCTGCAGCAACACAAACATCTGCACCGGAAGCCGCCATTCCCAACTCGCCCGTATACAGCTTTCCCTGCACCGGACTGACTGATGGCTGCACAAAAGCTTGCAATCCTGCATCTTTTAATCGTCCTACCAGCATATTTCCCTCTACTTCACTGGCAACATGGGTCAACTTTGCAAAATCTGCCATACGCATCTTTCCTTTCCATGTGCTATCTCTCAATAAACACAATCTTTGTCCTGCAAATAACTTCTTTCATCATACCACAAATCACTTTTCTATGCCACGCGCAATTCTCTTTTCTGTACTGTGCGCAATTCTCTTTTCTATATGGTTGATGATTGACAGAATTGCCAAACCACCTTATACTGATAAATGTTATTACTAATACAATCTGGGGAGCTAAGGAGATTACTCCTATGCTGAGAGGGACCTGTTCCGACCCATATACCTGATCCGGCTAATACCGGCGTAGGGAGATGGATTCCATATATAAGGCACACATTCTATCCGAAATGTGTTTCAGACTATATGTACTTTCGCTTATAATAAGCACCTCAGATACTTTTTGAGGTGCTTTTTTGCTTAATAGGAAACTCCAGCTATTATTTTTGCCAATGCAGCCCCTCAGACAAGGAGGAAATTATGAGTTATACAACACAGATGGATGCTGCCAGACAGGGCATCATCACACCGGAAATGAAAGCGGTCGCAGCAAGCGAACACATTGCCGAAGACGAACTTCGTGAGCTGATCGCTCTCGGTCAGGTTATTATTCCTGCCAACAAAAATCACAAATGCTTAAAGCCAAACGGTATCGGCAGCCGCTTACGCACCAAGATCAACGTAAATCTCGGAACTTCCAGAGATTGGACGGACCTAGACATGGAAATGGAAAAAGTAAAAAGTGCGGTAGACATGGGTGCAGAAGCAATCATGGACTTGAGCTCCTGCGGCGATACACAGAAATTCCGCCGCAAGCTGACGAGTGAATGTCCGGCTACGATCGGTACTGTACCAATTTATGATGCTGTTGTTTATTATCACAAAGCATTAAAAGACATCACCGCTAAAGAATGGCTCGATATTGTGCGTATGCACGCAGAAGACGGCGTTGACTTTATGACGATCCATTGCGGTGTCAACAAAGAAACTGCTGCCCGTTTTAAGCGTAACAAGCGACTGATGAACATTGTTTCCCGCGGTGGTTCAATTATTTTCGCTTGGATGGAAATGACCGGACAAGAGAATCCATTCTATGAATACTATGATGAAGTTCTTGATATTTGCCGCGAGTACGACGTCACGATGAGCCTCGGTGATGCATGCCGTCCGGGCTGCCTCAAAGATGCATCTGACATTTCTCAGATTCAGGAACTTATTACTTTGGGCGAATTAACAACCCGCGCTTGGGAAAAAGATGTCCAGGTAATGATCGAAGGTCCGGGACATATGCCGCTCAACCAGATCAAGGCAAATATGGAAATTCAAAAAACAATCTGTAAAGGTGCCCCATTCTATGTATTAGGACCTTTGGTTACTGATATTGCACCGGGATACGATCACATCACTTCCGCAATCGGTGGTGCGATCGCCGCTACTTATGGTGCATCTTTCCTGTGTTATGTTACACCGGCCGAGCATCTTAGATTACCGGATCTTAACGACGTAAAAGAAGGAATTATCGCTTCCAAGATCGCTGCTCATGCTGCAGATATTGCCAAGGGACTGCCGGGCGCACGCGACTGGGATGACGCAATGGGCGCCGCACGTCATGATCTTGATTGGGACAAAACCTTTGAACTGTCTATCGATCCGGAAAAGGCAAAGGCTTACCGTGAAGGTGCAAAACCAGAGAAAGAAGATACCTGTTCTATGTGCGGTAACTTCTGTGCAGTCAAAAATATGAACCGTATTTTGGATGGCGAGATCGTATCCATTTTTGACGAATAATTGACAGCAGTTATAGCTGCGGAATAAATGATCACAGTAATATTAACTATTGTCTGACAAAATAATCACAGCTATATTAACTATTGCCTGATGAAGCAATTACAACTATTGAGCTATATTTTATAATGATTATATTTTGGCCTTCGCATACAAAACATCAGATGCGAAGGCCACATTTTCAGTAGAAAGAGAAAGGAAGATGGGATTATGAAAACAGCACTTACTATTGCAGGATCTGATTGCAGCGGCGGCGCAGGTATTCAAGCCGACCTAAAAACAATGACTGCCTATGGCGTATATGGAATGAGTGTTATCACTGCCCTGACTGCGCAAAACACACTTGGCGTTACACAGAACAATTTAATAAATGCTGACGTCGTATCTGCACAGCTTATGTCCGTATTGTCGGACATCACCCCAAACGCCATCAAGATCGGTATGTTAGGAAATGGACAAATTGCCACTGCTGTTGCCGAAATCTTACAGGATTTTTTCTCACCATCAATGCAATCACCTTTTTCCTTACAAGCTCACGAAAATGCTATTCCCAATTCTTCCATCCCATCTCATGCGAATACTATGCCCATCGTGATAGACCCTGTACTTGTTTCTACCAGTGGCAAAACTTTACTTGACGAGGATGGTATCCGTGTTCTAACCGAACAGCTTTTCCCAATGGCAACGCTCATAACCCCTAATATTCCCGAAAGTGAATATCTCTGCAATCGTATTTTCAATGCGTTACCAAAACCTTGCGCGATAACAAATGCTGACGATATGATAAAAGCGGCACAAATCATGTACCGCCATTATGGATGTGCTATTTTGTTAAAAGGCGGACATGCCACCGGGAATGCAGACGATCTGCTTTACAATGGAACTGTTCATTGGTTCCACGCCACCCGCATAAACTGCACGAACACACACGGTACCGGATGTACATTATCCTCTGCCATTGCAAGTGCCCTTTGTCTAGGCAAAACACTTCCCGATGCGGTATACTCAGCCAAAGAATATGTCCGTGGCGCAATGTCTACCGGACTTGATCTTGGACACGGAAACGGGCCACTTAATCACTGTTGGAATATTAGCAAATAATATCATCTGCCATTTCACAAATTTCATTCCACACTGTGCTATTGGAAGAATCTTTCATACCATATACATAACAGTCCGTTTCTTTTGCCGCTTTCACTGCATATATTGCATCTTCAAAAATTATCGTATCCTTCTGTGCAACATCATAATGTTCACATACCCATTGATATATTGCCCCACTGCGTTTATTCAAGCCAATCTGCTCACTGTCAAAGATATCCCGAAAACAATTCAAAACACCCAATCTCTCCATTGCCATCTCTGCACATTTTCGCTCCGATGTCGTCAAAATGCAAAGAATGCTGTCCTCTTTTTGGGATAGTTGCCGGATCAAATCTAACATTCCTTCCTTTGCCGGGATCGACGTACGATATTTTTCTCGAATATAGGCAAAAATTCCTTCATTAATTTCCGGGACAGATTTATCCACTCCAAGCGACTGAAAATATTCCGCCGATTCGTCCATCGTCATTGTCTCTATCCGCTGCTCAAGATCATCCGGAACCGCCACTCCCTGCGCAACCAGATAATTACGTCCAAGATGGAACCACTCTACCATAGAATTCAAGATTGTTCCATCCATATCAAAAATGTAAAGTTTTGCGTCCTTCGCCAACACTTTACGTATATCATTCCTATCCATGATTCAGAAATCCTCTCTATGTTTTATGATCGGATATACCACCCTTTTATACGCAGTTGTTATACTAATACAATCTTTGTATCCGATCATCCCACCCTTTATATCAGTTGTTATACTAATTTAGGCTCGATATTTGATTATCTCGCCCTTACCTATAACCTAATATTTTTTCAGTGCATTACGACACTTTACTTTGATAGCATCTCACGAGTCAATTCCACCAGTTTCTTTGTTGCTGCACCCGGATCTTCCTGACCAAAAATCGCTGAAATTACAGAGATCCCATCAATTCCTGTTCCGGCAAGCTGCATCAAATTGTCTGCACTGATTCCACCGATGGCAACCACCGGAATTGACACGGTATCTGTGATTTCTTTTAACTCCTCAAAACTCATCGCCGTCGTGTCCTTTTTGGTATCCGTATGGAATACCGCTCCAACACCGATATAATCTGCTCCCATCTTCTCAGCGTCTATCGCTTCCTGTAAATTTCCTGCCGACAGACCAATAATCTTATCCTCTCCCAAAATTTCACGCGCCTTGCGATACTCCATGTCGCTTTGTCCAATATGAACACCATCTGCATCAATCTCTTTTGCTGCATAAATATCGTCGTTAATGACAAAAGGCACTTGATATTTGGCTGCAATAGCTTTAATTTCCTTTGCCTCTGCCACCATCTCCTCATGTGTGAATGATTTCTCACGCAACTGCAAAAAAGTTGCTCCATTTTTCAATACATCTTCCACCTGATCGGCCAGCTTAGCCCCATTCAGCCAATATCTGTCCGTAATTGCGTACACCATCAAATCTTCCGCTTTCATTTTAGTCTCCATTCTTTCTACAAGTTCTCTGCACTCTTTCTTACACTTCTTCAATTTTGGCACCCTGCAAAAAGGTTTCATTATCCATATTGCTCATTGCGTCCATCAAAAACATACGGAAAGATCCCGTACCACCATTCGTGCTCTGCACCTTTTCATAAGCAAGCTCTCCTGCATATCCATACGCACTAATACAAACTGCCGTCGCTTCCAGCAAGTTATCGGGATTGGCAGCCGCAAATACTCCCACTGCACTGGATAACATACATCCCGTACCCGTTACTCGTGACATCATTGGATGCCCATTTCGAATAAGATATACCTTATTTGCATCCGCCACCACATCGATCGGGCCACTAATGGCAATTACTGTATTCAATCGTTCGCTCAATTTCTTCGCATACTCAGCAATTCCATCAATTGTATCTTCCGATGCAAGATCTTCCGATGCTGCATCTACCCCATTTGCCTTAGAACTTTTATCTCCGACAAATTTCACCTCCGAAATATTTCCACGAATTACCGAAAAATGAACTTTATCCAATAAATTTTCCAACACTGCATTTCTATGTGCAGCCGCTCCTGCTCCAACCGGATCAAACACCAACGGATGATCTACCTTGTTATTAACCATACCTGTGCGCAACATACTCTCCTGATAATGTCCCGCCGTATTTCCCATATTAATAACACTGCCCGCACATGCCGCTGCAATCTCCTCAACCTCATCCGGATCATCTGCCATCGTTGGGGACCCTCCACACGCCAATGTCATATTGGCACAATCTGTTGCCGTAATATAATTCGAAATATTATGCACCACTGGTGCTTTTTCCTGAATATTTGCAAAAATCTCTGCACTGTCTTTTAAAATATCGCCTGTCATCTGTATACCTCATCTTTCTTATGCTATGTTATTTTGTCATAAGGTTTACGCCAACCAAGGGAAGTCGCATCATCCTGCATCCTTATCCTTAAAAGAAAAAGGCAGAAGAAAAAGCCATACCGATGGTGGTATGCCCCTTCTTCTGCCTCACGACAAAATCTATATTAAGGTTATCATATAACATAAAACTTGTCAAATCTAGGCAGATCAAGATGATGCACTCTTATCTGGACAGATCAAGACGATGCATCCGTTCATTTTGCGTTATATATTCTGTCAGCTTCCTCCTCACTAAGCGAAAATGTTCTCTGCAATTCTGATAATATCGTTTCTTTCGGTATCTTCATATTTCTCAGCATGGCTACCGTCTGCTCTATAGTTTCCGCACGGCCTTTTGTATGACCTTCCTCACGGCCTTCCGCTCTGCTCTCTGCCTTTAGATCCTCAATCGCTTTACACATATCCACTTTCCCCCTGTCTTGCTTAATTTCCAATCCTATCCCTGCAACCGTATTGATCACATTAGCTGCTGACAGATCAAGACGATGCATCCGTTCGTTTTGCGTTATATATTCTGTCAGCTTCCTCCTCACTGAGTGAAAATGTTCTTTGCAATTCTGATAATATCGTTTCTTTCGGTATCTTCATATTTCTCAGCATGGCTACTGTCTGCTCTATAGTTTCCGCACGGCCTTTTGTATGACCTTCCTCACGACCCTCCTCACGACCCTCTACACGTCCTTCCTCGCGACCTTCCGCTCTGCTCTCCGCCTTTAGATCCTCAATCGCTTTACACATATCCACTTTCCCCCTGTCTTGCTTAATTTCCAATCCTATCCCTGCAACCGTATTGATCACATTAGCTGCTGACAGATCAAGACGATGCATCCGTTCATTTTGCGTTATATATTCTGTCAGCTTCTGAGCGTCCACAGAATACTTTATCGTCTGCAGCACCTCCCGCAAACTTGTGTGAAACTTCTCAAAATCATCTTCTGATAGTGTCATTGGTTGAATTAATTGTACTCTGTAGTCAGGAACGAAGTCAAGTAATTTACTGTCATTAATGTCGTACATTTCCCGCAAAGAAAGCGGTCCATCCCATGGTTCTGTCCCGAAATATAATGTCAACGTAATAACAGGAAGTATCTTATCTGTCCTTAAAAATCCCGACAAAAACTCTCCGTTATTTCGCATGGTTCCACTGGAAAACCTCTTATTCCTTCGATTAGCTGCTGCGATCATAGCAACCTGTTTATCATACTGCAGCGCATCATAAACCATGTTACGCACCGGCATTGCATAATGCACCTCCATCTGATTCTCAACCCCCAATATCACATAGTTTGCGTGAGAGTCCTGCATCATTGCTGCAAACTTTAGCAGATCACGATGTTTCTGCGCCAAATTACTGTCGCGCGTTTTCTTCTTGGTACGCTTCTTCATTTGAGAACCTTCTGTACTAATGTCCACTTCTCGTGACGATCCATGTTCTCCAATTGCTGCCGGCAACGTAACCAACTCCGTAACATCCTTCTCCGTAAGATTCTCCGGCTTTATCTTTTGTTCTCCATTATAAAGAAAAAAGTTAAAGACATCCGCAAAAATCTCCGGGTTTCCTATGTACTCTTTAACGATTGTATCCTTAATAATATCCCTCCTACCCTGCTATATCGTTGAATGTTGCTTGTTTGAATTTTAGTATATAAGATTTTCAGCATCATTTCAATATTTTATTTCATTTGTCACAATAAACATGGCATTTATCAATAATTACCATTTCTAAAGAGGCATAAATCTTAAAACGCTTTCTACGCAACACTTTGTAAACAATTGTTTCTGTTTGAAGAGGAAGGAGGCAACCGCACAACAACATGTAATTCATGATATTTCCAGATGGTTCACGCCATTCATGGAACATCGAAACATATTAACACCGGGGCGAAAGGATTCACCCCGAACATTTATCACAAGGAGGTAACTACTATGATAGTACAACACAATATTACAGCGATGAACGCTAACAGA